>NZ_CAXUPX020000002.1:0-796998 GCF_964252895.1 Aminobacter sp. LjRoot7 | reverse complement strand
GTTTGGTCAGCGTGCCGACGCGCCGCTCCAGCGCCGAACGGTTGACGCTGCGCATCGATTCCAGAAAGCCCAGATCAAGCGCCATGCCAGGGTTGCGCGCAATCGCGTGCGTGTCGGACGCATTCGCGGCCAGACGTGACGGCAAGGCGGTCACGATGGCGGACATAGAAGCATCTCCAACCATCTCGGTGTCAGCCTTCCAGGATCGTGCGGCGGAACAGCTGCGCATAACGTTCGCCATCGACCGCAAGTGCGACATCGACAGGTTGCCCCAGGCTTGCACCATTCAGCTCGGATTCGCCGCGATGGGAACGACGGTCGACGATCGTCTGGCCGCGCGAGCGCGATCCATCCGTGCAGACGCTGACCGGGAACCTGTGCGTCGTCAGGCCGGCGGGGTCGACAACGGCGCAGACCGTGCCGGCATCGCCCAGGGCTGCGATGGTACCGGCAGGGATGCGTTTCTGGTCGGAATCCTTGACCGCCATGTGCCGGAACAGCTTGGCGCACAACTGCGCCACCGGCCGGCTCGACCTTTCGAGTGCCGCGACATCATCCTCCGACACGGCCGCGCTGTAGAAGACGTCGAGCCCGTACATCATCGTCGGAATGCCGCTGTCGACGACGATCGCCACCGCTTCGGGATCGGCCCAGCTGTTGAATTCGGCGACCGGCGTGGCGTTGCCTATGCTGGCGCTGCCGCCCATGAAGACGATCCGCTCGAGCCGGGCGGCCACCTCAGGATAGATGCGAACCAGTAGCGCCACATTGGTGAGCGGCGCCAGCGCAATCAGCGTCGGCGGTGTCGGGCTTGCCAATATCTGTTGGCGCATGAGCTCGACGGCGTGGATGTCAGTGCCGCCCTCTTCGGGAACAGCGAGTTCCAGCCCCGCAAGACCGTTATGGCCGTGGACATGGGCGGCGTCGCGCGACGCAGCGATCAGCGGACGCGAGGCGCCGCGGGCGACGGGAACGTGTCCTGCGCCGGCAATGGAAAGGACGGCACGGGTGTTGCGGTAGACGTTGTCGAGCGAGGCGTTGCCGGCAACGCAGGTCACTGCCCGCAGGTTGATTGACGGGTGGAGTGCCGCAAATGACAGCGCCAGCGCGTCATCGACGCCGGTATCGACATCGATCAGAACTTCGACGAGATGTGCCATCACTCAGTGCTTTCCATTGCTTCAGCTACGTCCTCGATCAGCGGCTGGTCGAGGAAATCGATAGTCAAGGTCTCAAACGACCGCGCCTGGTAAGCGAAGTCGGCGGGATAGGCGCTCGAGACCCTGTCCGCCGCATCCGAGCCGACATCGATGCCCCAGAACGACAGATGTGTCGCGGTCACGGGAATACGTGCCGAGCCTACCCTCTGGCGGCCGTGCAGCAAGACGATTTCGGCAGAATGGCCGTTCCTGTTGTGGAGAGCAAATCCGGCCTCGCAGGTTCCCGTTGGCAGGACGGCATCGGCGACACAGACGACACGGTGGCCGAGTTGCACATGTTCGAAGGTGAGCCGCCCGTCCCTGACATAAAGCACGTAACCGCCGCGCCCGTCGCCGCTCGAGACCAGCACGCCGTCTTCGCCGGCGGCGCGATCGCGAAACGAGGCGGTGACGACCATGGATCGTTCCGAACCCGCGATCATGCTGCTGATCGGCACATGGCTCTGGCCTGGGCGGAAGACCAGCCTGTTGCGTGACATCAGCCCGATGGGCGGCCGGGCGCGCAGCAGTTGCACCAGCGTACGGTCATCGAGCGGCAGCACGTTGTTGGCCTCGGCTTCCTGCCACCAGCGGCCGATCATTTCCTTGAGCAGGTCGGGCTCCTGTCCGGCGCAATCCTGCGATTCCGAAAAATCGCCCTCGGTGTCGTAGAGCCGCCAGTTGTCGTCTTCATAGGCATCGCCCTGGCGATGCTCGGTGACCGCCCGCCAGCCTTCATGCCAGATCGCGCGATGACCGAGGTTCTCCCAATATTGCGTGGCCCGCGGCGCCGGTGCATCGGCAGCCGCAAAGGTCGATGCGATGCTGCGGCCGTCGCAGGGCAACGGGTGATCGAGCCCAGCCAGCGACATGATTGTCGGCGCGAGGTCGATGACATGCGAAAACTGCGTCCTGACCTCGCCTGTCGAGGCTATGCCGCCGGGCCACGACACCACCATCGGAGAGCGCACGCCGCCAAGATCGACATGCTGCTTGTAGCGGCGGAAGGGCGTGTTGCCGGCCATAGCCCAGCCTTGCGGATAATGCGCGCCGCCGTGACGGGTGCCGATCTGGTCGAGTCGCTTGAGCTGTTCGTCGACACTCTGCGGCAGGCCGCTATAGGGCGCGTTGGTGTCGACGGCACCATCCTTGCCGCCTTCGCGGCTGGCACCATTGTCGGAGAGCACGATGATCAGCGTGTTGTCGAGTTCGCCAAGCCGTTCGAGTTCATCGACCAGGCGGCCGAGATGCAGGTCGGTGTGTTCGAGGAAGCCGGCATAGGCCGCCTGAAGATGGGTGTAGAGCAGTTTCTGATCGCCGGAGAGCGTGTTCCAGGCCGAAACCTCCTCGTTGCGCGGCGCGAGTTCGGTCTCTTCAGGTGCGATGCCAAGCGCCTTCTGGCGCAGCAAGCGGTCTTCCCGCGTTGCGTCCCAGCCCTTGGCGAAGACATCGACATAGGGTTCGATGAAGGAACGCGGCGCCTGGAACGGCGCATGGGTGGCGCCGAAGGCCAGTTGCAGGAAGAACGGCTCCTCGTCGCGGAAGACGGTGTGGTCGCGGACATAGGAGATCGCCCGGTCGACCAGATCCTCGGTGAGGTGGTAATCCTGGGGAAATTCGCGATCGACCTGGTGGTTGTCCTCGCACAGCTCGGGCGTCATCTGGTCGGTGCATCCGGGAAGGAAGCCATAAAACCGGTCGAAGCCGCGGCCGAGCGGCCAGTTGTGATAGGGTCCGGCCGGCGAAATCTCATGCGACGGCGTCAGGTGCCACTTGCCGACGAGATAGCTGCCATAGCCCTGCTCGCGCAGCATCGCCGGCAAAAGCGCCACGTCGCGGTCGATGCAGCCGCGCGAATTGGGGAAACCGGTGTCGGTGTCGGACAGAAACCGCATGCCGACGGCATGATGGTTGCGCCCAGTCAGCAGGCAGGTGCGCGTCGGCGAGCAGAGCGGCGTGACGTGGAAATTGGTGTAGCGCAGCCCGCGCGCCGCCAGCCGGTCGATTGTCGGCGTATTGATCTCCGAGCCGAAGCAGCCGAAATCGGCCCAGCCGGTATCGTCAAGCACGACAACCACGATGTTGGGCTTCTGTTGCTTGTGGTTGCGGCTCGTCGGCCACCAGGGCGTCGACTCGGCGACGGTGCGGCCGACATGGCCCGGAAATTTGTCGTGTTTCATTGCAGTTCCTCGAAATCAGAAAGATCCGGCTGACGGCGCCGGCATGTCGGCTACGCATCGAAAGCCAAGGTGGCTCGAGGCGGCATCGACTGAATTGGATGTGCGCGCCGAGACGCGATAACGATTGCAGTGGCTGCGGTGGCAGAGATAGGAGCCGCCGCGCATCGCTTTCAGCTGAGGCTGGCTCTGCGACCAGCTGTCCGACGTCCATTCCCAGACGTTGCCGACCATGTTGAACAGGCCGTAGCCATTGGGCTCGAAGGCATCGGCAGGCGCGGTCGAGAGGAAGCCGTCCTCGGCCGTATTCTCCCGGGGGAAACGTCCCTGCCAGATGTTGCAGCGGTGCCTGCCCTGCTCCGTGAGCTCGTTGCCCCAGGGATAGATCCTGTCTTCGAGCCCGCCTCTGGCGGCGATCTCCCACTCGCTCTCGCTTGGCAGCCGCTTGCCGCTCCAAGCAGCAAAGGCTACGGCGTCGTTCCAGGAGATGTGGACGACCGGATGGTCGTCGCGGTCGCGCCAGTCGGTGCCGGCGCCGTCGGGCTTCGACCAGTTCGCGCCGCGCACCGGCAGCCACCATTCCGGCGATCCGGTCTCAAGCTTGAGCACGTCCTTTTCGGCGCGGGGATGCAGTTGGGCGTAGAAGACGAAAGACCAGCCGATCCGCTCCGCCTCGGTGACATAGTTGGTCGCAGCCACGAAACGGGCGAAGGCGCTGTTGGTCACTGCCGTCCTGTCGATCAGGAAGCCGGGGCTGGCGACCATCCGCCGGGGCCCCTCGCCGTCCTCGGCATAGGCCTCGGGACCATCATGGCCGATGCGCCAGATGCCGGCGGGGACAGCCGACATGCCGGAGAGATCAGCCTTGCGAGCGGCTGGCCTGGCTTCGTGTGAAGGGGCCAGTTGCGGCTCGCTTACCCGGACGGGTGAACAACACGACATCGCGGCGTTTCCTGGTGATAGAAGGAGCTTCAGCTGGTGACTTCAGCTCCGGGCGATAACAGGATTATTTGACAAAGCTCCATCAGGGGCCAATACATTTAGGCTTGAAGGTAATTCCAATAGGTTATGAGGCAGGCGCCCGGCATGTCGTTCGAAGTCCCCAATCTGACGCTGCTCAAGCACTTCGTCACCGTCGCCGAAGACAAGGGAATATCCAAGGCGGCCAAGCGCTTACGCATCTCGCAGCCGGCGCTCTCCAAGAATGTCAAGCGGCTGGAGGAGATGCTCGGCACGCGCCTGTTCGAACGCCATTCCAGCGGCGCCGACCTGACGCCGACCGGGCAGGCCTTCTTCAACCGGGCGCAGATCATCGGGCTCGAATACGAGCATGCGGTGCAGGAGATCCGCAATCTCCTGTCCGAGCAGGACGCCACGATCAGGGTCGCGGCGGGCCCGGTCTGGTCGTCGACGATCCTGCCGCCGGCGGCGTCACGTTTTCACCGGCGTTTTCCCAGGCATCGGCTTTCGGTGCAGACCGGACCCGTGGACCAGCTGATCGAGGATCTGCGGCTTGGGCGGGTCGACATCTTCGCCGGCGCGGTGATTGCCAAGAGCAGGCTGCCGGGCTTCACGTCGCGCCGCGTCGCCAAGGCACAGATCGGCATCATGTGCGCCGAGCATCACCCGCTCGCCAAGGTGGAGGGCCCGGTCGACCCGATGGAACTGGTCAAATACCCGTTCGTCTCGTTCAACCTGAACAGAGACGTGCTGAAGATGCTGTCCGATTGGCTGAAGGAGCGGGGCGCGCCCCCTGCCCGCTATTTGCTTGAGACCAGCTCGCTCTTCACCTGCGCCGAGCTGGCGCGCTCGGGCGACTATCTGTTCTTCGAGTCGACGATGGTGGCCAGCAGCCCGATCGGACACGGCCTGAAGGTGCTCAAGACCGACAAGGAAATCTTCCAGTACGATCTGGGCTTCGTTTTCCGGGAGGGAATGGACCGTCTGCCCGCCCATAGCGGACTGATGAAGGCGATGGTCGAGGTGTTCGAAAACAAAGGCCTGCGCACCGCGCAGAGCGCCGCCGAATAGGCGGCGCTCCAAAGAGGCGTCAGTCGATTTCGCCGCTGGGTGGCACGATCTCACGGTCATCGCCAAGTTCGATCACCAGCCGGTGCAATTTGCCGGTGAAGCGGAATTCACCCTCGATCCCGTCGCATACCGGCGGCAAGCCGCTTCGGCCGATGAACATCGGCGCCAGTGCAATGCGCAGCAGTGTCTGGTGCTCACGCTCGCCGGCCTGCATCTGGCCGTTAACGAGAAGGGCACCGATGCCCTTGAGCAGGCCTGATTTGCGGTACTCGAAGCCGAGGGAAATCGAGCCGAATGCGGTCAGTGGCGCGGACGCCAGACGCATGATCTCGCCGACATGGTTGTAGCTGTAGTTGAGCCTGCCGTCCTTGAGGTAGAGCACGTAGCCGCTGCCATTGTTGCCATAGCTGACAAGCGTGCCTTCCGAATCTGTATCAATGGTCACCTCGGCGGTGATCCGATGCGACGTGTCCTGGGTCAGCGGTGCCGCCGACGACGGGATGGATTCGAGCTGCGGATAAAAGACATAGCGGCTGCGCGAACGGATGGAGTCGGGCTTCGCCTTGGCACGGAAACGAACCTCCCGGTCGTCGAGAGGCATGACGTCGTACCGGCCGGCTTCCGCCCACCAGCGTTCCGTCATCTCGCGGAGCTTGGCGGGATTCTCCCTGGCCAGATCGCGGGTCTCGTTGAAATCCTCGTCGAGCTTGTAGAGCTCCCAGTCATCGAGCTCGAAATCGTCGCCGCGCCTGTGCTTGGTGACGGCCTTCCAGCCCTTGTGCCAGATGCCGCGGTGACCGAACATTTCGAAATACTGCACATCCTTGCGCGTATCTGCGTCGGGCGCGTCGAATGTGTAGGCAAAGCTGGTGCCGTGCACCGGCATCTGGGCGACGCCCCTGTAGACGTCGGGAGCGGTGACGCCGCAGACCTCGAGCACCGTCGGCGTGATGTCGACGACGTGGTGGAACTGATGACGGATGGCGCCCTTGTCTGCGATGCGCCTGGGCCACGACACGATCATCGGGTCACGCACGCCGCCGCCATGGGTGAAGGATTTGAACAGGCGCAGCGGCGTGTTGCTGGCCTGGGCCCAGCCCCAGGGGTAGTTGCTGTTGCTCCTGGGGCCGCCGATCTCGTCGATTTCGGCCAAGTTGCGTTCGAATGATTCCGGGATCTGGTTGAAGCGCCTGAGCACGTTGGTCGTGCCCTCGGGGCCGCAGTCGATCGATGCGCCATTGTCGGAGATGACGACGATCAGCGTGTCGTCCAGCTTGCCTGTCGTCTCCAGGAAATCGAGCAGCCGGCCCAGCTGCTCGTCGGTGTATTCGAGGAAGCCGGCATAGGCCTGCTGCAGCCTGACGGCGACCTTCTTCTGGTCGGCCGAGAGCAGGTCCCAGTTCTCCACGCCGGGGGCATCGGGCGGCAGTTCGGTCGTTTCAGGCACCAGGCCCATCGCCTTCTGCCGCTCAAGCCGCTGCTGCCTGACGACGTCCCAGCCGCAGTCCCAGACGCCCTCATAGCGGTCGATGTAGGCCCTGGGCACCTGATGAGGAAAATGGCCGGCCGAAAAGGCCAGGTTCAGGAAGAACGGCGTGTCCGGCGCCAGCGAGACATGGGCGCCGAGCATCGCCATCGCCTTGTCCACCAGGTCGGCGGTCAGGTGGTAGCCGTCTTCGGCTGACTTCGGCTGGGCAACCGGGTGGTTGTCCTCGACGAGCTCGGGATGATACTGGTCGGTGCTGCCATTCATGAAGCCGTAGAAGCGATGGAAGCCACGGCCGAGCGGCCACTGGTCGAACGGTCCGACGGCGGTGATCTCGTCGGTCTGCGCGACATGCCATTTGCCGACGGCGAAGTTGGCGTAGCCGGCACTGCCGAGCATTTCCGCGACCGTCGCTGCCCGATGCGAGATCGAGCCGCGCCCGTTGCGGTAGCCGAAATCGAAATTGGCCAGGCAGCGCATGCCCACGGCGTGATGGTTGCGCCCGGTCAGCAGGCTGGCCCGCGTCGGCGAGCACATGGTGGTGGTGTGGAAATTGCTGTAGCGCAGCCCCGCCTGGGCAAGCCGGTCGAAATTGGGCGTGCGGATCTCCGAACCGAAGCAGCCCAGGTCGGCGAAACCGACATCGTCGAGAATGACATAGATGACGTTGGGGCTGCC
Organism: Aminobacter sp. LjRoot7; assembly: GCF_964252895.1. Taxonomy (NCBI): domain Bacteria; kingdom Pseudomonadati; phylum Pseudomonadota; class Alphaproteobacteria; order Hyphomicrobiales; family Phyllobacteriaceae; genus Aminobacter; species Aminobacter sp. LjRoot7. The sequence goes on along the minus strand of NZ_CAXUPX020000002.1, from coordinate 789,427 downwards.
GGACGCCGGCATGGGCCTGGCTTCAAACCAGCTGTCTGACTCGTGATAGGTGCGGCCGATACGGCCTGGATTGTGGTCGTTGGACATTGGGGCGCCTCGGAATTCGGATAAACCGGAGATGCCGCATCTCGCTCACCGACCATGCCGCATCGATCGGAACCCGGCCTGCCCATCGGCAGGCCGGGTCTTTGAAGATTACATCGCCGCGCCGGGATCCCAGCGGATGATCCACTTCTCGAGCATCGAGACGATCGCAAAGCCGGTGATGGCGATGACCGACGCAGTCAGGATCGTCGCAAACAGCCGCGGCGCGTTGAAGTCGAACATGCTCTGCAGCAGGAGATAGCCGATGCCCTGGTTGGAGCCGATCCATTCGCCGACGATCGCGCCGAGCACGCACATCGTCACCGAAATCTTGAGCGCTGAGAAGATGTAGGGCAGCGCGCTGTAGATGCGGATCCTGAGGAAGACCTCGGTCTTGGAAGCTGACAGGACATGCATCAGTTCGAGCAGCTGCGGATTGACCGAGCGGAAACCACGGACCGAATTGACCAGCGTCGGGAAGAAGCAGATCAGCGCCGCGATCACGATCTTGGGCTCGATGCCGTTGCCGAGGATGATCTTGAGCACCGGTGCAATCGCCACGATCGGGATCGTCTTGATCAGGATCGCGACGGGATAGAACATCTCCTCGACGACCTTGTTGTAGACGAAGGACACCGCCACCAGCAGGGCTATGGTGTTGCCCAGCAGAAAGCCCAGAAAGGCTTCGGTGATTGTCGGAACGGCCGCATCCAAAAGCAGCGGCAGATCCCGGGAAAGCGCACCGGCAACGTCGGTCGGCGCGGGCACCAGATAGGACGGCACGCCAAACAGCGTGACGATGAGCTGCCACAGTACCAAGGTGAGCGAGAGACCCAGCACTGCCATGCCGAGCGTACGCATCACTTCGGGGCTTGGGAGGATGCTCCAGATGCGCGGCAGTGGAGCGGCGGTTTCGATGGAACGATCAACGCTCATGGCTTATCCAGCTCCCAGCATGTCGCGCAGCCTGGCGACGTGGTGGCCCAGTTCCGGGGCGTCCTTCAGGGCAAGGCCGCGCTCTTCAGGAAGGTCGACTTCGAGAATTCCCCCGATCCTCGAGGGCCTTCGGCTCATCACCACGACGCGCTGCGACAGGAAAACGGCCTCGTGCAGCGAGTGCGTGACAAAGACGATCGTCATCCCGCTCTGTTTCCAGATCCGCAACAGCTCGACGTTCAGCGTGTCGCGAACAAGCTCATCGAGCGCGCCGAAAGGTTCGTCCATGAGCAGGACCTTTGGCCGGGTGACGAGAGCGCGCGCGATCGAGACCCGCTGGCGCATACCACCCGAGAGTTCCGACGGCAGTGCGTCCTCGAAACCTTCCAGCTCGACCAGCTTCAGGGCCTCATACGGGTCCATGAAGTTGCCAGCCTTCGGATTGGCCCCGCCCACCTCGAACGGCAGGCGGACATTGTCGATAACCTTGGCCCACGGCATCAACACCGATTGCTGGAAGACCATGGAGAATGTGCGCGAGGCACGCGCTGCCGATGGCGTTCCGCCGAATATGGCAACCTTGCCTTCGGTCGGCGCAATGATGTCGGCGATGGTGCGCAGCAAGGTGGATTTGCCGCAGCCGGAATGCCCGATCAGGGAGACGAACTCGCCTTCGCGGACCGTCAGCGAGACGTTGTCGATGGCTCGCACAGCTCGCGAACTGCCGCCAAACGTCACCGCGACGTTGTCGATCTCGATGGCGTTGCGGGCCTGGGAGATACCGACGTCGCCGGGATGGGCGGCCATTGTCGCCATCATGTTCACCGCTTCGTCCTCTGTGCTGCCGCGAGGATGCTGCCGTCGAACACGTCGTCCGCAGTCAGCTCGGATTTGATCTCGCCGATCTTGGCGTAAGTCTGCAGCGTCGCGTCCCAACGGTCCTTGCTGATATTGGCAAAACCGTGCTCGCGCGTTTCATCGGTATAGATGAAATCGGCCACGATCACCTTGAGCGAGGCGAATTCCTTGTCCTTTTCGATCGCGCTGGACATCGAGGCAACCATGTCGATCGCTTCTTCGGGATGGTCGGCGGCATAGGCCCAGCCCTTGTCGCAGGCCTCCAGGAACTTCACCAGCATGTCGCTGTCGGAGCCGATCAGGTCGGTCCGGGCGATGTAGTAGTTAGATTGGAACTGCAGCCCGTTGTCCCAGATGCTCTGCGTGTTGTAGCCACTGGGATGCTGCAGGATCGGCTGGTTCTGGGCGACATTGGTCGGCCAGGAGGCAACGACGTCGACCTGATCCTGCAGAAGGCCGGGAATCTGGGCCTGGATGAAGGTGATGTCCTCAAACTTCAGGCCATTGTGGTCGAGTACGGCCTTGACCTGGGCGGTGGCGCCCTGACCAGCACCGATGCGCTTGCCCTTCCAGTCTGCAATGGACTTGATGTTGGATTCGCCAAGTGAATAGAAGGTCAGCGGCGCCTTCTGGAATGCCGCGCCGAAGGTTTTGATCGGCAGCCCCTGGTTCGCGGCATACATGATCTCGGGCGCATAGGCGGTGGCGATCTGCGCTACCCCGGAGAGCGTCTCCTGCACCGTGTTGGAGTTCGGTCCGCCGGGAAGGATCTCCACCTCGAGGCCCTTTTCCGCGAAGAACCCCTTCTTCAAGGCGACGATTTCGCCAGCGGCGGCTCCGTTGTAGAGCCAGGCGAGTTGCAGTTTGATCTGCTTCTGCTGCGCATGGGCGGGAACCACGTCTCCAAGCCCCAGCGAGGCGAGCGACATGATGCTGGCTGCTGCCAGAAATGAACGTCGGCTGACCATCTATATCCTCCAATCAGACAAGACCAACGACCTAATTGCGATGAGGATAGACCGCATGCAGCGGCTCCACACCATAACATGCTTCTGCGAACTCATTCCATGTGGTTATGGACCCACATGCGGAACGGGCATGGTCGGCCGCTGCCCTGCAAGGTCGCCGGCACAGCGAAATCCGAGATGGCTAGAGGTCGCGCCATGATGGTTGCCGGTCCGGGCCGCAACCCGATAACGGTTGCAGTAGCTCGCATGGCACAGATAGGAGCCGCCACGCATGGCCATCAATCCGGTCGGCTCGCCCGACCAGGGCGACGCGGTCCATTCCCAGACATTGCCGAGCATGTTGTAAAGGCCGAAGCCATTGGGCGGAAAGCTGCGCGCCGGCGCTGTTGCGAGATAACCGTCCTCAGCACTGTTGCTGAGCGGAAAGCGCCCCTGCCAGATGTTACACATATGACGGCCGCCAGGATGCAGCTCGTCGCCCCAGGCATAGATCGCCCGCTCAAGCCCGCCACGCGCCGCGGCTTCCCATTCGGCTTCCGACGGCAGTCGCTTGCCGGCAAAGTTCGCGAAGGCAACGGCATCGTTCCATGAGACATGGACAACCGGATGGTCGCGCCGGTCACGCCAGGTGGCCCCCCTGCCATCGGGTTGTTGCCAGCAAGCGCCGCGAACCGGCGCCCACCAGTCCGGCGCGCTGGCATCGGCGCCGGTTGCAATCACCGCCTCAGGATGAACCTGGGCCATGAAGACAAAAGACCAGCCCAGGCGTTCGGCCTCCGTCACATAGCCGGTGGCGCCGACGAAGGCCGCGAAGGCCCGGTTGGTCACCGCGGTCTTGTCGATCAGGAACGCCGGGAGTTCGACCGGGCGCACCGGTCCTTCGCCGTCGTCAGGATTGGCGAACGAGCGATCCTCCCCGAGGAGCCAGCGCCCAGCCGGTATCAGCGCCATTTCAGGCTGGCTGCGGGCATCGAGCAATGCGGGCTCCGCCACCGGCCTGGGGACATGATCGTTCTGTGATCGGCCCGGAGAACAACACGTCATGGCGCGTTCCTGTCGAAAAATGGATCAACCGAGTTTGACTCTTTCATGTTCCTGCGTAAAGGTAGGACGTCCTACCTCTTGGAGGAGAGAGCGATGTCGGGAACTGCCGCCGAACGTGTCATGCAGTATATTCGCCAGCAAAAACTGGTCGCCGGCGACCGTTTGCCGGCGGAAATCGACATTTCCCGGATACTCGGTCTCAGCCGCAATTCACTGCGCGAGGCCTATGCCGACCTGATGGCCAAGGGCCTGCTCAAGAACAAGCATGGCGTCGGCACCTTCATCGCCAACCCGCCGATCCTCAACGCCTTGACCGGCTCAGCGGGCTTCTGGAACCTGATCGAGAATGCCGGAATGAAGGCATCGTTCCGCGAGGTTCAGCGCGACCAGGTCATCGCGCCGAAAGAGATCGCTGTCATCCTGGGCGTGGCAGCCGAGAAGCCAGTCCATCGTTTGCGCTGGCTGTTTTTGGCCAACGGTCAGCCCTGCATTCTCGTCGACCACTATCTTGCCCGCGGCGTACCGCCCGGCGCCTTCAACGAGAGTACGGAACACGACGCGCTCGCCGCAATTGCCCCGTTCACCGTCATCGACGGCGCATCACTCTCGACCCGCACCTCGGCGATCAATGCCACGGCCGACGTCGCCGAGCTGCTCGAGGTCAGCGAGGGCGACGCACTTTTGTGGAGCACGGCGCTCGTGCACTCGGGCAATGGCAGCGTGCCGTTGGCCTCGCGCTCTTGGATGGTGCCGCAGCTTCTCGCCAGCCATCAGATGATGGCGCTCGCACCCGTTCATTTTCAGGGCAGTTCAGCCCTTTCGCCGGAGGACGAACCGAAATGACCCGCTTCAAAAAGATTGTCCTGAGCCTCGCATCGGGCCTCATGCTCTTCTCGGCCGGGATGGCCGGGGCACAGACCCTGGAGCCTGTGCGCTTCGGCGTCGATGCCTACACCACCGGCTCCCAGATCTGGGTCGCCAAGGAAAAGGGCTTTTTCGAAAAGGAAGGCATTGACGCTCAGATCACCACCTTCGCCACTGGCGTCGAAGCCATCGATGCGCTGCTGATCGGCCGCGCCGACATGGCGGTCGGTCTCGACTTCCCGATCGTCTCGCGCATCCAGGGCGGCAAGCTGACCGTCCTTGCCGGCATCTTCCATTCCAAGCCCGGCTTCCACAAGCTGGTGGTCAGCAACGACATCAAGGACGCCAAGGATCTGGTCGGAAAGAAGATCGGCATTGCCACCGGCACCGCCCAGCACCTGATTACCATGAAATATCTCGAGGAAAACGGCATAGCCGAGGACAAGGTCGAGATCGTCGGCTTCACCAGCCTGCTCGAGATCGTCGCCTCGCTCCGTTCCGGCCGCATCGATGCGGCCTTCGTCTGGGCCGACGGCACTGAGAAGTCGACCGATGGCGGCAACCACTATGTGCTGACCGACGATGCGGCGGCCAAGCGCAACAGCAGCGCCTACATCGCCGCACAGACCGAGTTCACCGAAAAGCACCCGGAACTGACTGTCGCGACGCTGCGGGCGCTCAACGCAGCAAGCCAGTTCATCGCAACCAACAAGGACGAGGCGGCAGCCCTGATCGCCAAGAACACGCGTGCCCCGCGCGACACGGTGCGCGACCTGCTCAACTACAACGAATTCGCCCTGGCGCTGACCGACTATGAGCGCGCCGGCTTCAAGGAAGTCGCCGACTTCCTCGCCAGGACGAAAGCCCAGCCGGTCAGCTTCGAAACAGGCGTCAACCCGAAGTTTCTTCAAGAAGCCGCCTCCGACCTGGTCAAGCTGAGCAACTGAGCGGACCTGCGATGACAAACAATCAAACAAACGCGGCCGCGCCCGGAGGCGCCATGCCTGCGGTCGTCTTCGACAAGGTCGGCATGGCCTATCCCGGCCAGAAGGCGGGTAGCGAGCTGATCCTGGCCGACCTCTCCGTGTCTGTCGGGCAAGGCGAGTTCTTCGTGCTCGTCGGCCCCAGCGGCTCGGGCAAGTCGACCTTGCTCAAGATTGTCGCCGGAACCGAGAAACAGACCGAAGGCCGCGTGCTCGCCAATGGTGAGACGATCGCCGGCCCCGACCGGCGGCGCGGCATGGTGTTCCAGTCGATCGAGGAGCCGCTGTTCCAGTGGCTGACGGTCGCCGAAAACATCGGCTTCGGCCCCAGCGTCGCGGGCAAGCCGCGCGCCGAATGCCTTGAAATGGCCCAGCGCTACGTCGACCTCGTCGGCCTGCGCGGCCACGAGCAGAAATTCCCGCATGAGCTGTCCGGCGGCATGAAGCAGCGTGTGCAGATCGCCCGCACGCTGGCCGCCGAACCTGAACTGATCCTGTTCGACGAACCGTTTGCGGCACTCGACGCGCTGACACGCCGCGTGCTGCAGAAGGAGCTGACGCGGATCTGGCGCGAGACCGGCTGCACCATGGTCTATGTCACCCACGACATTCGCGAGGCCGTGCTGCTTGGCCAGCGTGTCGCCGTGATGAGCCGGGGCCCGCGCGCCAACATCACCCGCATCTACGACATCGACCTGCCCTATCCGCGCGATGACCTCGACAGCCGTTTCGCCGACGCCGTCAAGGCGATCGAGGGCGACATCGAAAGGGAGGCGGCTTCGCAATGGGAGCAAAACTGATGCCATCCTACGCCTGGTCGGCGCTCAGCGTCGCTATCGTCGTGATCTTCTGGCAGATGGCCTCGACCTGGCTGGTCGATCCGATGTTCCTGCCCGCACCGCTCGCCGTCCTCAACGGCGCCGGACAGATGCTGGTCGAGGGCACCCTCACCCAGTCCATCCTCGTCTCGATGATGCGCATTCTCTCGGGCTGGTTCCTCGGCAGCGCCATTGCCATTCCGATCGGGCTGGCCGTCGGCGTCTCGCCGGTGGCGCGTCACCTGGTCGACCCGTTCATCCACTTCTTCCGCTTCGTTCCGGCCATTGCGCTGGTGACCTTGTTCATCATCTGGTTCGGCGTCGGCGAGATGTCGAAGATCATCCTGATCGCTTATGCGACGGCCTTCATCGTCATGGTCAACACGGCCAGCGGCGTGTCCTCGATCTCGCAGGACAAGCTGAACGCCGCGCGCTGCCTCGGCGCCAATGAGCGGCAGGTGTTCTTCAAGGTGATGATCCCGGCCTCCCTGCCCTCGATCTATGTCGGCATGCGGCTGGCACTCGCCTCGTCCTTCCTGGTCATCGCGGCCGCCGAAATGCTCGCCGCCGACGCCGGGCTCGGCTACATCATCTGGACCTCGCGCCTCTACTTCCAGGTCGACTGGATGTTCGCAGCCATCATCGCGCTCGGCCTTCTCGGCTTTGCCACTGATCGGCTGTGGCGGCTGCTCGGGCGGACGCTGCTCAAGCGCTATCTGCGCGGCGTCACCGGTTACTGATCCATCGGCCGGGCCGGCCTCCTGAAACGGCCCGGCGACCATCTCACAAGATCGGGGTAGAGCATGACTTCCGAATTTCGCGGCCATATCGGCCGCACGCACCATGAATCCGAGCGCGACTATGCCGACATTCCCGTCGGCCCCGCCGGCAAGCCGAATGTCATCTATGTCGTGCTCGACGATGTCGGCTACTCCGACCTCGGCTGTTTCGGCTCGTCCATCGATACGCCGAACTTCGATTCACTCGCCGATACCGGCTTGCGCTACAGCAATTTCCACACCACCACGCTGTGCTCGCCGACACGCGCCTGCCTGCTGACCGGGCGCAACCATCATTCGGTCGGCATGCGCTACCTGGCCAATGCCGACATGGGCTGGCCCTCCGGTCGCGGCGCGATCAGCCACCGCGCCGGCACGCTCGCCGAAATGCTCAAGCTGCAGGGTTATGCGACCTATGCGGTCGGCAAGTGGCATCTTGCGCCGACCGAAAACGCCAATGCCGCCGGCCCCTTCGACCAGTGGCCGCTCGGCCGCGGCTTCGAACGCTTCTACGGCTTCATGAATGGCAGCACCGACCAGTTCCACCCGGAACTCTGCCAGGACAACCAGCAGGTTCCGCCGCCGGCGACACCTGAACAGGGCTACCATTTGTCCGACGACCTTTCGGACCGCGCGGTGCGCTACATCGCCGACAAGATGGCGATCTGGCCCGACAAGCCGTTCTTCCTCTATCTCTGCTACGGTGCCGGGCATTTCCCGCACCAGGCGCCCGCATCGACGCTGGCCAAATATCGCGGCCGCTTCGGCCATGGCTGGGACGAAGAACGCGTGCAGAGGCTGGCCAGGCAGAAGGCGATGGGTCTCGTGCCGGAAAGCACCGAACTGCCGCCGCCAAATCCCGGCGTGCGTGCCTGGGCCGAGCTCTCGCCTGAAGAACGCGAGGTGTCGGAGCATATGCAGGAGGCCTATGCCGCCCTTCTGGGCCATACCGACGCTGCCTTCGGCAGGCTGCTCGACTTCCTCGAGCGTACCGGCATTCGCGACAACACGATCATCGTGCTGATTTCGGACAATGGCGCGTCCACCGACTGCGATCCCGACGGCACGACCAATGTCCTGCGCTGGTTCAACCGCCTGCCTGAAGACTATGCCGTGTCGCGCGAGCGCCTGACGGAAATCGGCACGGCGCGCAGTTCGGGCAATTATCCCTGGGGCTGGGCGCAGGCATCGAACACGCCGCTCAAGCTCTACAAGAGCTTCACCCATGGCGGTGGCGTACGTGACCCGATGATCTTCTCGTGGCCATCAGGCATATCAGACAAGGGCGAGGTGCGCAGCCAGTTCACCCATGTCACCGACATCACGCCGACAATCATGCAGCTCTGCGGCGTCACCGCGCCCGAGAGCATCAACGGCGTGGCGCAGATGCCGATCCATGGCGAGAGCTTCGCCTATTCCTTCGACGCGCCCGATGCGGCAACCGCCAAGCAGTCGCAATATTTCGAGATGTACGGCCATCGCAGCATCTGGCACCGCGGCTGGAAGGCTGTGACGCAGCACAAGGCCGGCAGCGACTTCGACAGCGAGCGCTGGGAGCTCTACCACCTCGACGAGGATTTCTCCGAACTGTGTGACCTCTCCGGGGAAAGGCCGGAAAAGCTCGCCGAAATGAAGGAACGCTGGTGGGCGGAGGCCGGCCGCTACGGCGTCATGCCGCTCGACGACAGCGACGTGCTGTTCAAGCCGCCCTACAGGCCCGGCGCACCACGCTGGCGCAACGAATACAGCTACTTCCCGCCGATCTCGTCGATACCTGCGGAAGCGGCGCCGATGACGCAGGACGTCTCGCACCGCATATCGATCGAGATCGAGCGCAGCGATGCGAGCCAGGGCGGCGCACTCGTCTGCTTCGGCAGCTGCCATGGTGGCTACGCGATCGACATCATCGCGAACCGACTGGTCTACACCTACAACTATGCCGGCTTCGAGGTCAGCCGCCTCATCTCCGACCGGGAGCTTCCGCTCGGCAAGACGACTGCCGTGTTCGAGTTCGAAAAGACCGGCACGCTCAAGGGACGCGGCCGCCTGACGGTCGACGGCCAGCCGGCCGGCGAACATGTGTTCGAACGCACCCTTCTCAGGCTGTCGCTGTCGCCGCTGATGTTCGGACGCAGCAACGCCGAACCGGTCGATCCAAACAGGCAGACCAGTCCGGATTTTTCGGGCCGCATCCTGCGCATCGACTACGCCATCGCCGATGACCGCGAGGTCGCCCCGGCGAGCCTCGACGTGGATTGACCAGCATGTCGCATAGACCGGTCGAAGGAAGCCCATTGCTCCTTTGACCGGCCAGATCGATTTCGTCTGTCGCCGCTCGCTCCATCGCCTGGTCGAACGCTGGTGACATGAGCCGTGGATGTATGGCATCGATGGGCACGTCGCTCGCTTCTGCGACGCGGTGAAAGGGGCGCTTCGTGTGGAACTGGCTGGGAAGAAACGCTGACAAGGTGCAGGCGGTGGGGGCGATTGCGACTGCGCTTGCCGCACTCGTGGCGCTGATCGTCATTCCGCTGCAGATCAGTTCCGCCGACCTCATCCAGCGCGACCAGACCGCGCGCGAGATCTACCGCGAGTTCCTGAACCTGACGGTGCAGAAGCCGGAGCTCGCCGCCGGGCACTATTGCGCGATGACGGATGAAAACCAGCGCGTCGCCTACGAGGCCTATGTCGACTATCTGTTCTACACCGCCGAGCAGATGATCGAGTCCGACTCGGCCTGGAAAGGCCCGATGACCACCTATTTCGAGGATCATCTCGAATTCATCTGCTCGCGCGAAAACAAGGGCCGCTACACCCACAGCGTCGCCGAGATCGCAGCAGCGCTGCAATCGCAATGCGCCAAAATCCAGAGCTGCCCTGCGGAGTGATCCGGCCAAGGCGGTGCCGGCGACGCCGGCATTGTTTCACGCTTTACTGTCCGCCCTGTAGCGCCGACCAGCTGGTGTCGAACGACAATTTGGCCACCACCCGGCCGGGATCGTAGTTCGAGTCGTGGTAACGCAGGTCGACAGTGACGACATCGGCGAAGGTGCGGGACAAGCCGAGGTCCCAGGCGACCTTGTCGCTGTCAAAGCCATAGCTTCCGAAATCGGTGCCAAGCTTGCCCGAGAGGCTTGTCTCCCAGGGCAGTCCGTTCACCGACGCCGTCAGGTCGAGCCAGTCGGTGTCGACAAAGACGTCGTGATAATAAGCAGCGCCAGCGCTGAACTGATCCGTCAGGGCGTAGCTGCCCTTGGCGTAGAGCTCGCCATAATTGTTCGGGTCCTTCGGGTAATAATAATGGACATAGCCGAAATCGAGCGACAGGGCGCCGAATGAAGGCCTGATGCCGGCATAGAGATCGATCTCGGCATCTTTCACATCCTCGGCCCTGATGTTCGAGATCCAGGTGCCGGCATAGAACATGTCGTAGGACGCCTCGACATAGGCCTGCACCGCCGGCTTGTCTTCAGTCAGCGTCGCGCCGCGCGAGATGTAGTTGGAAACGAACGCTACCCCGACGGCCACGTCGAACGGCGATTTTTCCGCTGTTGGCGCGAGCGTTTCAGCCTGATCGGCGGCCTGCGCCGCGACCGGCCAGACCATGCCGAGGGCGGATATGAGCGTTAGCACTCTGATCATTTCGGTGTCCCCATTTTTTGCTTCTATTCCGGCCCGGCACCTGAGCTCTCGAATGTGCTCGCGCACGACGTCGCTCCAGCGCGCAAAAGGGTCCGCGCGGCGCCCGATGGTTCGATGAAGGATGAATTTCTACTGCCTGGGATTACGTGGGCTTCTGCTGCGCCAGTCCGTGAGCGGTCCCGCCTCCACGCGGGAGGCTGCCATCCGACGGAAGCGGCAAGCTGCCATCACCGGAAGCAACCATCGACGGACCGCAACCGGCATCATCGTTGCTGCAGCAGGACGGCTCGAAGGTTTGCCCTTCCCGGCAGCCGACACCGCCACGCGACATCACCACGGCAGCCAGTGTCCAGCCAAACGGGCCGCGCCTCGAAGTCGTCATCACATCCATCCCCACGGAGTGGCCGGGCGTCTTGTTGTTGTTGTCTCGCCCGGACCCAAATCACCCCGCGAACAGAACGGATTCACCTGGAGGCCGCAATAACTCCTTGGGGTTACGCTGCCGTCACGCCGTCATGGACGGCATATCGGTTCGCGTCGTTTCCGCGGTCAGCCACTCCAGAAAGGCCTGGGCCGGCTTGGACATGACGCCGCCGGAGGGGGCCAGGATGTAGTAGGCGTTGTTTTGCGGGCGCAACGCCTCCTTGAGCGGCCTGACCAGCGTGCCGTTGGCAAGGTCCTCGGCGGTGGTCAGATTGTCACCGAGCGTGATCCCGAGGCCGGCGCGCGCGGCCGCCAGATTGTGGTTGAAGTCGGTGAAGCAGAGCCGGCGCGCCTCCTTGGCGCTGGCATTGCCGATCAGCGCGAACCACTCGATCCAATGTGTTTGTTCAGGGTCGTCGAGCAGGACGTGGCGAAGCAGGTCCGACGAGCGGCGGATCTTGTGTTCGCCGCTCACCAGGACAGGGCTGCACACCGGAAAAAGCTCCATCTGCTTCAACAGGCGGACATCGAGATGCGGCCACCTTGGCCGGCCGAACATGATGGCGACATCGACGCTCGGGTCGCGGAACGGGTCGTCGTCGGTCGGCGGCGTAATGGTCAGCGTGACGTCGGCATAGCGGTTGACGAAGCGCGACAGCTTCGGGATCAGCCAGTAGGTGGCGAAGGCCGGCATGCAGATCACCTTGACGCGGCCGACGATCTCGCCACGCCTGACATTGCGGACCGCCAGCGACAGGTTGTCGAATGCCTTCGACAGCTGGTCGAGCAGCGCCTGACCTTCCGACGTCAGCGAGAGGTTGCCGCGCTTGCGGTCGAACAGCTCCAGGCCGAGCTGCTGCTCGAGCGATTTCAGCTGCTTGCTGACGGCGCCATGGGTGACGAACAGCTCGTCCGCCGCGCGCGAGATGCTGAGGTTGCGCCCGGCTGCCTCGAAAGCGCGCAAGGCATTGAGCGGCGGCATGTCGCTCATAAGGGCATCCATGGCATGTGAGTTTTTCTCCGTTTCAGCTGCAATTCATTTCGTTTGCTGGAGAAAAAGTCAAACACTACGATCCACTCATGTTCCCGGAATGAAGGCAGCAGACGTTCCTGCGGCAGGTGGCGGCGTCTGATGACGCGCGCCCCACCGGGACTTTGGGAGAGGACCAGAGACGTTGGAACAGAAGAACAAGACCCACTATTCGGACACCATCAAGCTGTTTGGATCCGAGCCGGAACCGGCCTTCGAATCCACTGAACGGCTGACCGCGCTGTGGGGCCGCAACTGGGGTTGCGACAATGACGTCGGCCAGATCCGCGCCGTGCTGATGCACCGCCCCGGCGACGAGTTCGGCATCATCGACCGCTCCAAGCGTATCGACGCCATCGGCACCTATGGCGATGTCGACAAAGGCTGGTACTGGCAGAGCGACCGCATCCCCGAGCTCGCGGAACTGCAGGAACAGCATGACGGACTTGCCGACGCACTGCGCGCCGAAGGCGCCGAGGTGATCTATGTCGAAGGCGTCGACAATGGCCGCTTCAAGTCGGTCTACACTAGAGACTCGTCCTTTGCCGTCAAGGGCGGCGCCATCGTCACCCGCCTGGCGCCCCGGATGCGCCATGGCGAGGAGCTGCCGATCACCCGCACGCTGGCCAAGGCCGGCATGCCGATCCTGCGCACGCTGACCGGCACGTCGATGGCCGAGGGCGGCAGCTTCGCCTGGCTCAACAGCAGCACCGCCGTCATCGGCCGCAGCATCCGCATCAACGACCGGGGCATCGACCAGATCGCAGATGTGCTGCGCCACCAGGGCGTCGAGCTGATCGTCGTCGACCTGTGCGGCTACGACATCCACATCGACGGCCATTTCCTGATGGTCGACACCCATCTCGCGCTGGTGTCGGCGCGCGGCCTGCCCTTTACCTTCCTCGAACGCCTGAAGCAGCTCGACATCAAGACCGTCGAGATCACACCCGACGACAACAGCTGGGTGGTCAACGGCCTGGCGGTGAGCCCCGGGCGCGTGATCATGCCGCGCGGCCTGTCGGACAGGACGCGGGCAGCACTCGAAGGCCACGGTGTCGACATCATCGAGATCGACTACGACAAGGTGCAGCTCAATGGGGGCGGCATCCATTGTTCCACCTGCCCGCTGATCCGGGACCGCGTGGATTGAGAGATCCAATGACCAGTCATATCGAGATGGTCGGCGTCCAGAAGACCTTCGGCGCGTTCCACGCGCTGAAGGGCGTCGACCTGGACATCCGCCGCGGCGAATTCCTGACCTTCCTCGGCCCTTCGGGCTCGGGCAAAACGACGCTGCTGATGATCCTGGCCGGCTTCGAGACGCCCACCAGCGGCACCGTCACCAAGGACGGCGCCGACATCACAGGCATATCGGCCGATCGCCGGAATTTCGGCATGGTGTTTCAGGGTTATGCCTTGTTCCCGCATATGAGCGTGGCTGACAACATCGCCTTTCCCTTGAAGATCAGGGGCGTGCCGAAGCGTGAGCGCGACACCCGCGTGTCCGAGATGATCGATCTCGTCGGGCTGACCAACCATCAGGCCAAGCGGCCGCAGGCCCTGTCGGGCGGCCAGCAGCAACGCGTGGCGCTGGCCCGGGCGCTGGTTTTCAAACCCGAACTGCTGCTGCTCGACGAGCCGCTGTCGGCACTCGACAAGAACATGCGCGAGCAGCTGCAATCCGAACTCAAGGAGGTGCACCGCAAGACTGGAACAACATTCGTCTTCGTCACGCATGACCAGAACGAAGCGCTAGCCCTGTCCGACCGCATCGCCATCTTCAACCATGGCGGCATCGTCCAGGTGGATACGCCGGAACGGCTGTATCAGGCGCCGCGCGACAGGTTCACCGCCGAGTTCCTCGGCTCGATCAACATCTTCGAGCTTCAGAACCCGCGCCGCCTCGACGGCTTCATCGTCGGCGACTTCTGCGGCCAAAAGATCGGCGCGCCGGCGCCGGAGCACGGCACGAGCCCCCTGCTCTCGGTGCGCCCGGAATTCCTCGACATGCGCAAGATCGGCCCGGACCCGGACGAAAACGGCGTCGAGGCCGTCGTCCGCGACAAGGTCTACCAGGGCGGCAACACGCTGCTGAAGCTGGTTGCCGGCAATGGCACGGAACTGACCGCCATCCGGCATGCCGGACAGCCATCGAACATGGAGGTTGGCGAGACCCTCTGGGTCACCTGGCCGCGCGCATGCGGCCGCATCATTCCTGAGAACTGATCAACTGATAACAACAAATGGGTGGAGACATGGACAATCATTTCAAACGGGATTGCTTGCTGGTCCTCAAGGACAAGCTGAGCGAGGGCGCAATCGACCGCCGTACGTTCCTGACGGGCCTCGTGGCGCTTGGCGCCTATTCGGTCATCGGTGCCCATGCCGCAAAGGCGGCCGACGGCGAACTCGTGGTCACGAACTGGGGCGGCGACGCGGTGCCAGCCTTCAAGTCGGCATTTGCCGACGGCTTTGGCGAAAGCGCCGGCAAACCGGTCAAGATCGACGGCTCCGGCCCGACCAAGGGCGCGATGCGGGCGCAGTTCGAAAGCGGCGCGGTGCGCTGGGACGTCTGCGACGCAGACCCCGGTTCGACCAAGGCACTCGGCCAGAAGGGCATGATCGAACAGGTTGACTACGCTGTCGTCGACAAGGCCAAGATCGAGAACGGCTTCGCCTTCGAGTTCAGCCCGGCCAACTACTTCTTCAGCTACGTCATCGCCTATGACGCCAAGGCGTTCGCCGGCGACCCGCCGAAGAGCTGGGCCGATTTCTGGGACGTGAAGAAGTACCCGGGCAAGCGCACCATGTTCAAATGGATGTCCGGCTGCCTGGAGGCAGCGTTGATGGCCGACGGCGTGCCGGCCGACAAGCTCTACCCGCTCGACATGGACCGCGCCTTCAAGAAGCTCGAAGAGCTCAAGCCGCACATCGTCAGCTACTGGGACTCGGGCGCCGAAAGCCAGCAGCTGATGCGCGACGGCGAGGCCTCGATGGGGCTTCTGTGGCATACCCGCGCCAACCTGGTTGAAACAGACACCGGCGGCGATGTCTCCTGGACCTACGCTCAGGGCATCATGGCGGCATCGGGCTGGACGGTGATCAAGGGCAATCCGGCCGGCAAGGATGCTGCCATGCAGTTCATCGCCTATTGCCAGGACCCGGCGCGGCAGGTGGCACTGCTCGAAGCACTCGGCAGCGGCCCGGCCAATCCGGCGGCCCATGCGATGGTAAGCGACAAGTTCAAGCGGCTCGACTGCAGCTCACCTGAAAACCGCGCCCAGCAGGTGGCGATGGACTCCGAATGGTACGCCGCAAATTCCGACAAGGCGCTCGAGCGTTACCTGGCGATGGTGGCAGGATGACAACGACCCGGACAGCCGGCACGGCAGGTGCCAATCTGATCACGCAGATCCTGATGTGAGCACTGCCGGTCCTGCTGCTGGGATTCTATGTCATTCCCCTGCTCGGCGTTGTCAGCTGGAGCGTTACCCAGCCCGTAACAGGGCTGGGTAACTACGCGCGCATCGTCGAAGGCGGCGACATCTCAAGCGTGTTCCTGCGCACGCTGCGCATCTCGCTGATCTCGACCGTTGCCACCGTGCTGATCGGCTATTGCCTGAGCTATTATTGGGTCATGGGCTCGCGCTTCAGGCAGACGATCCTCG
Organism: Aminobacter sp. LjRoot7; assembly: GCF_964252895.1. NCBI lineage: Bacteria > Pseudomonadati > Pseudomonadota > Alphaproteobacteria > Hyphomicrobiales > Phyllobacteriaceae > Aminobacter > Aminobacter sp. LjRoot7. The sequence goes on along the minus strand of NZ_CAXUPX020000002.1, from coordinate 773,330 downwards.
AAATCTGCATCTTCATCCCGTTCTGGATCTCGGTGCTGGTGCGCGCCTTCGGCTGGCTGGTCATCCTGCGCGACAACGGCCTGGCCAACGGCTTCCTGATGGCGACGCATCTGATCTCGGAGCCTCTAGGCACCGGGCGCAACGAGTTCGCCGTCATCGTCGGCATGGTGCATTTCATGGTGCCGTTCTCGGTGTTTCCGATGGCAACCGTGATGCGCAAGATCGACCGCCGCATCCTGCTCGCCGCCCACGGCCTCGGCGCCAGCCCGGCTGTCGTGTTCGCCAAGATCTTCCTGCCGCTGTCCTTGCCGGGCGTCTTTGCCGCCTTCGTCATGGTCCTGGTGTTTTCGGTCGGCTTCTTCGTCACGCCGGCGATCCTCGGCGGCGGGCGCGTGGTGATGGTGGCCGAAGCCGTCTTCGTGCAGATGTTCCAGACGACGAACTGGGGCCTGGGTGCGGCGATGAGCGTCGTTCTGCTCGCGCTGATCGGGGCGGTGGTGACTGTCGCCTATCGCCTGCTCGGCGTTCGCAGCTTCGTCGACTGAGGGGAGGAAATCATGTTCGGACGTTCGAAATTCGGCGGCGCACTTGCCTATCTCGCGGCAGCTTTCCTGCTGTTGCCGCTCATTGCCGTCATTCCGGTTTCCTTCACCCCCAAGCGTTTCCTGTCGATGCCCGACGGCGACTGGTCGCTGCGCCACTACCGCGCGCTGTTCGAGGACGGCGTCTGGCTTTCCAGCATCGGTACGAGCCTCTCCATCGCACTCGCGGCCAGCCTGCTGGCAACTGTTCTCGCCACGATGTTCGGGCTGGGGCTGTGGTTCCGCCGGCCGCGGGGTGGTGCCCTGCTTGTCGGCTTTGCGCTGTTGCCGATGGTGGTGCCGCCGGTGACGTCGGCAATCATCCTCTACTTTCTGCTCGCCAAGCTCAGGCTGCTCGACACGATGTTGGGCCTCGTCATCGGCCACGCCATCATGACCTTGCCGTTCGCCGTCGTCGCCATGCTCAGCGCCTTCGCCAGGCTCGACCGCAGCCTGGAGATGGCAGCGCGCAACCTTGGCGCCTCGACCTTGCAGACGATCTTCCTGGTCGTGCTGCCGAACCTCAAGGCGGGCATGCTGTCGGCATGGTTCCTGACCTTCATCCTGTCCTGGGAAGAAAGCACGGTAACCCTGTTCACCAGCGGTATCGAGGTCGTAACGCTGCCCAAGCGCATCTGGGACAATCTGCGTCTCGATGTCGACCCGGTGGTGGCCTCGATCTCGGTCGTGATGGTGGTCATCACGGCAGCGGTCATCATCGTCCGCGCCCTGGCGCGGCACCGCTACGCGACGCAGAGCTGACAACTCTCCTGCCCGCGCTATCTCGGCGCGGGCGCAAAATCCTCGAGATAAGACAGCGGATCGTCCTGCCCCTCCGGCGGCATGCAGGACAGCGCGCGCAGAAAGATGGAGAACAGCTCGCCCTGCGAGGTGATGCCCATCTTGGCGTAGATGCGCTTGCGGTGGACCTTGACGGTCTCGGGGCTGTTTCCCAAAACCCTCGCCATCGACTTGCTCGAATGGCCCTTCAGGATCAGGCGCACGATCTCGCTTTCGCGATTGCTCAGCACCGATGTGGCGAACATCTCGAATGCGTTTTCGAGGTGATTGTCGCGGCGGCTGGAGCCGGCCTGCGGGCTCGGCGCAAGCCGCGGCCAATGCTGCCGGCAGAGATTGGCAATGACGCCGAGCAGCGCCTCCAAAGTCGATTTCGACCGCGCGGACAGGTCGAGCCGGTCGTCGCGCACGCCGAGCGAGATCAGGATGCTGGTGCCAGCGCCAAGGCTGACGAACACTCCCATCTCGTCGTTGAGATAGGTGTCGGCGTAGAACATCCGGTAATAGTCAGACGAGCGGAAATCGTCGGGCGCGCATTCGTTGAGCCCAACGACGCGGTCACCGATGTCCTGCTTGAACAGGTCATAGAACGGATCGAGCAGATAGGCCGAGCCGACATAGGGAATGACGACCCGCCGGTCCTGCTCGGCGCCGAGGTCGCTGTAGAGCGGCAGCGGCTTGTCTCCGGCGAAGAAGGCGCAAATGAAGGCGCTTTCGAAATGCGAGACATGCAGACACAGGGTGGCGACCGCCTTGGGAAAGGCTTGGGTTCCCACCGCGGCGATCGCCAGGGCGACCTTGGCCAGTGCCTCCGCGTCGCAGAGCCCGCCGCCCGCAGCGCCTGCCTGCGGGGCAGCGCTGCGGGGCTCAATTTCAGGCGTCTGAAGAAGCTTGCTGGCCATTGTCATTTATGCCGGCTGCTGCTGGGTGATGCAATGAATTCCGCCACCTCCGGGGCAGATGTCCCTGATGTCGACCTGCACGATCTCGCGACCGGGAAAGCCCTTGGCAAACACCTGCCGGGCCGCCTCATCTGTCGGCGTGTCAAAGCCTGGTATGACTATGCCGCCATTGGCGATGTAGGCGTTGACGTAAGACAGCGCGGTGTGGTCGTTGGCAGCCTCGACCATATAGGCTTCGTTGATAAGCCCCACCTCAATCTCCCTGCCCATGGCGTCGGTCTGGCCGCGAAGCGCGCGAAGATTTTCCGCGCAAACTTTTTGGCGCGGATTTGCCGGATCGGGATTGTTCTCGAAGATCACCTTGCCCGGCGTGCAATAGGTCAGAATGCCGTCGATGTGGCCATCGGTGATCCATTCGTCCTCGTCGCCGGGCAGCCAGATCACCTTGCGCACGCCGAGCGCGTGGAACAGCTCCTTCTCGACATCCTGCCGCGTCATGCCGGCATTGCGATTGGCGTTGAGCAGGCAGGTCTCGGTGGTGATTGCCGTGCCCTCGCCATCGACATGGATGCCGCCGCCCTCGCCGCACAGCGGCGATGAATAGAGCGGCACCGACAGGCGCCGGGCCAAGGCGGCACCGACGGTCACGTCGAATTCGGTGTGCTCGAACTTGCCGCCCCAGCTGTTGAAGACGAGCTTGCTCGCCACGAGTTGGTTGTCGCCGTTCTTGACGAACAGCGGACCAGTATCGCGGAACCAGACGTCGTCCTGGGGGATATCAAGGACTTCGATCGGCGGCGGCAGCGCCCGGCGGGCATCGGCAGCCACTTCCGGATGCGCGACCACCCTGACCGGCTCGAACCGGCTGATGGCGGTGGCCACGCGGACGAAGGCTCGCTGCGCGGCCGGCAGCATCCGCCCCCATGCGTCCGCGTGGTCGTCATGCGGCCACGCCATCCAGCAGCAGGCGTGCTCCGCTGTCTCGATCGGCATGACGAAGCCGAGTTCGCCGGGGGTCTTGCCCATTGCGAACAGGGCGTCGAGTTCGACTGATGTCCCGAGAGCTCCGATCATGCCGCAGGCTCCTGCTGGGTGATGCAGTGAATGCCGCCGCCGCCGACGGCGATGTTGTCGATCGGAACCTGCAGCACCCGGCGATCCGGGAAGATCGCTTCGAAGGTCTCGCGCACCACGTCGTCGCTGCGGACGCCATATTTGGGCATGACCACGCCACCGTTGACGAAGTAGGAGTTGACGTAGGAGCGGCAGAACCGGTCGCCGACAGCCTCGGCTTCAATGGCCTCGGGAATGGTGATCAACTTGAGGCGCCGGCCTTTGGCGTCGGTCTGACCTTCAAGTGCCTGGATGTTGGCCAGATTGATATCTCGCCACGGCGATTCCGCGTCGTCAGCGCCTTCGATCAGCACGACGCCGGGAGCCACGAAGGTGGCAATACCGTCGACGTGGCCGTCCGTCTCGGTTTCTTCCTTGTTGCCCGGAAGCCAGATCACCTTGTCGCCGCCAAGCATCAACATCAGCTCTTGCTCGATCTCGTCGCGCGACCAGTCGGGGTTGCGGTTGGAGTTTGGAAAGCAGGTTTCCGTGGTCAGGATGGTGCCCTCGCCGTCGACCGAGACGCCGCCGCCTTCGGCGATCAGCTTTGAGCTGAAGGCGCGGGCGTTGGCCTGCTCGATCGCAAAGGCTGCGAAGGCGTCGTCACTGTCATGCGGGTGGTACTTGCCGCCCCAGGCGTTGAACCTGAAATCGACGCCGGCCCGGCCGCCGCGACCGTCGACGAGGAAGCACGGACCAGCGTCGCGGGCCCAGGAATCATCAATGGGGGTGATTGCCAGAGTGATGTCGCGGCCCAGCATCGAACGGGCTTCGGCTGCGTCTTCCGGCCGGACGGCCATCGTCACCGGCTCGAACTCACGGATCGCGTGCGCAACGGCGACATAGTCACGTTTGGTGGCCGCCATGTCGTTCCAGAAGTCGGCCCGGGTTGGCCACATCATCCAGCTGCGTTCATGCCGCTCCCATTCTGCCGGCATCCGGAAACCTGACGCCTTCGGGCTCGTTGTCTTGTCGGAAACACGCATCATCTGCCTCTTCTTCATGAATTAATTTTGCTCATCGATTGACCTCGCAAGACCAGTGAGATGAGATACAATGATAGGTACGATGCCGATTTGGCCGGCACAAACGCGAATCCTTCAGGTTTTAGATGAGCAATCCTCATGTGAACCCATACAGAAACCTGCCGCCCATGGCGGCATTGGCGGGCTTCGAGGCGGCTGCCCGGCTGGAGAGTTTTTCGCTGGCGGCGGACGAGCTGAACATGACCCAATCGGCGATCAGCCATCAGGTGCGGGCGCTGGAGGAGCATCTAGGACAGCCGCTGTTCAAGCGCCTGAACCGGCGCGTCGAGCTGACCGATGCGGGGCACGATTTCCAGACGACGGTGGCCAATGCGCTCGAGACGTTGCGCCTCGGCGTGCGCAGGCTCGGCTTCTACACCAAGCCAGGATCGATCGTGCTGGCCATGCCGCCGTCCTTTGCCGCCGGCTGGTACATGCCGCGTCTTGCCAGGCTGAAAGCCGACCACCCCGAAATGGAGCCGTGGCTTTTCACGACCGAGCGCGACATGAACCTTGCCGAGGCCGAGATCGACATCATGGTGACGCGCGGGCGAGGCAATTGGGAAGGCATGGTGTCAGTGGCGCTGTTCACCGATATGGTGTGGCCGATGTGTTCGCCGTCGCTGCGCCAGCAGATGCCTTCAGTCGTCGACGCCGGCACATTGCTCGAATGGCCGATGCTGCATGACGAAAGCGAAGACGACTGGCAGAAATGGTTCCTTGCCGGTGGGCTGGTCCGCAGCGACCTGGTCAAGGGGCTGAACTTTTCGGATTCCGGCCTGATGCTGGACGCCGCCGCGCGTGGTTTCGGCGTCTGCCTCGGCAGCCTCAGCTTGGCCAAAGAGCGCCTTGCCAGGGGCGAGTTGGTGCTCGTCGGCGACCGCGGCATGCCTGCTGCCAAACCCTTCATGCTGGTCGCGCATCCACGCCACCTGCGCCGGCCCGAGATCATGGCGCTGTGGGACTGGCTGGTGCGCGAGGCAGATCAGGATTCTTCGGCAGGTCAGCCTGTAGAAACGCCGTCCGAGACACGGTCGGAATAGGCGCAACGAACCTGATGCCCGTCGACGTCCGAACTCAGGGCTGGTGCGTTTTCGCGGCAAGACGCGGGCTTGCCAAGCTGGTTGTAGAGCCAGCAGCGCGTATGGAAGGCGCATCCTGTGGGCATGCGCGCATGGCTCGGAATGTCGCCTTCAAGCTGGATGCAAGCTTTCGCCTCCTCCCCTTCGTCGCGGTGGACGCGCGGTGCCGCCGAAAGCAACGCAGCGGTGTAGGGATGCTTCGGCCGGGCGATGATCTCTTCGGTCGGCCCGACTTCGACGACCCGGCCGAGATACATCACCGCGATGCGATCGCAGAGATGACGCACCACCGACAGATCGTGCGAGATGAACAACATGGTCATGCCGCTTTCGCGCTGCAGGTCGCGCAACAGGTTCAGAATCTGCGCCTGGATCGAGACATCGAGCGCGCTGACCGGCTCGTCGGCGATAATCAGCTCGGGTTCATTGGCGATGGCGCGCGCAATGGCGACGCGCTGGCGCTGGCCGCCACTGAGGTTGAGCGGGTAGAGCTCGGCATGCGTGCGCTGCAGGCCGACCTTGTGAAGCAGTTCGAGCACACGATCCCGGCGCTTCGCCTTTGCGACGGTGCCCTGGATCCGCAGCGGCTCCTCCAGCGAACGCCCGACGGTCTGGCGCGGATGCAGTGACGAATAAGGATCCTGGAAGACCATCTGCAGATTACGCAAATAGGGTTTGCGCGCCGTCGGCGAAAGCTGCGCGATGTCGTCACCCTGGAAGCGGATTGCGCCCGACGAGCTGCGCGTCAGCCCCATGATGGCGCGACCGAGCGTCGACTTGCCGCTGCCCGATTCACCGATCAGGCCCAGCGTCTCGCCCCGATGCAAGGTGAGGTCGATGCCGTCGAGGGCGCGGAACGTCGCCGGCTTGCCGAACAGCTTTTGCGGTGCGGAACTCCTGAACTCGACGCACAGCTGCTCGACCTCCAGAAGGGCTGCATTGGCGGGGGATGACGTTAGCACAGTAGCGATGTTGTTCACGACAGGCCCCTTCCCGCATCAAGCTTGTGACAGGCGGCGCTATGGCTGCCGCCATCGAGGGCAGTCAGCGCCGGCTGGGCGCTGGCGCAAATGTCGCTCGCCAGCGCACAGCGCAACCTGAATGCGCAGCCGCTCGGCCGCTGCCGGATGCTGGGCGGCGCACCGGGGATCGGCTCGAGCTCGGCGACCTTGTCGTCGAGCGACGGGTGCGCCTTGAGCAACGCCCGCGTGTAGGGATGTGCCGGCTGCCGCAGCACCTGCCTGGTCTCGCCAGCCTCGACGACGCGGCCGGCATAAAGCACGATCAGCTTTTCGGTCATCTCGGAAACGACGCCGAAATCATGGGTGATCAGAAGCAGCGAGGTGCCCATCTCAGCCGTCAGCTGCTTCAACAGCCGCAGGATCTGCGCTTGGATCGTCAGGTCGAGCGCGGTTGTCGGCTCGTCGGCGATGATCAGTTGCGGCCGCAAGGCGATCGCCATGGCAATCAGGATGCGCTGGCGCTGGCCACCGCTGAGCTGGTGCGGATAACGCCGCATCGTCGCCGCCGGATCGGGCATGCCGACGCGGCGCAAGGCGTCGATGACCTGCTCCTGCACCTCCTTGCCTGACAACCGGCTGTGGGTGCGGATGCATTCGGCGATCTGGTCGCCGACACGGATCACCGGATTGAGGCTGCTTGCCGGGTCCTGGAAGATCATCGCGACCTTTGACCCCTGAACCGAGCGCAGCTCGCTGCTGCTCAGTTCCAGCAGGTTGCGGCCCTGGAAGAGGACGTCGCCCGATGTCCTGATCTGCCGGTTGTCGCGCAGCAGTCCCATGATCGACAAGGCAGCCGTGCTCTTGCCGGAGCCGCTTTCGCCAACGATGCCAAGGGAGTGGCCCTTGTCGAGCGACAGGTTGAGATTCTCGACGATCGCGGCGGCGGTCTTCGAACCGCCCACGCTGACCGACAGATCTTGCACATCGAGCAGAGTCAAAGGACGGGCACCTCACGATCTACTGGAGCTGTTCCAGACCCAGTCCGGAACCGCCTCTTGGGCTTCGATATCAGGAGGTTCGTACAGTTGCGCAGGCGGGCGTAGTGCCCCTTTCGGGGTATCGACAAGGAGGCGTCCTGCAAAAAGGATGCGACGGGAACGAATAGCGTCCGCAGCCGGCGCAATCATCAAAAACAGCATCAATGGGAGCCACAGACATGACCGACGACGGCATCAAGCAGGGCGGCGCGTCCAACGAATTGCAGTACAGGTTGCACAGGCGGCATTTCCTCGCTGGCGCTGCCGCCTTCGGCCTCGCTACGGTCGGGCGCGTGCCGATGTCGCTGGCCGCCGCAACCGATCTTCCCATCGGCAACCGCGACCCCAGGAGCCTGGTCGTCGTCGTCGATGCGACGGTGGAGAATCTCGACCCGGCAACCAATGTCGAATGGGCCTATGGCCTGAGGCCGGTCTACGAGACGCTGACCGTCCTCGACGGCGCCGATACCCGCAAGGTGAAAGGCTCGCTGGCAAACTCGGTCACCTCCTCAGACGACAAGATGACGTGGACCTTCGCACTTGCCGAGGGCGTCAAGTTCCATGACGGCACCGCCTGCGACGCAGCAGCGGTCAAGGCAGCGATCACACGCACGATCAAGCATCCGAGCGGCCTTGGCGTCGCCTGGCAGATCGCAGACCCGGACAAGCAGATCAGCGCCAAGGATGCCCGCACGCTCGAGTTCAACTTCACCGAAGCACGGCCCTTCTTCGATGTCGAAGTGTCGTCGCAATATGGCTTCTGGATCGCCAGTCCGACGGCGGCCGAGAAGAACTCCAAGGGGCCTGACGACATGGGCACGGAGTTCCTGCAGTCGCATCCGGTCGGCTCCGGCCCCTACAGGATCGAAACGTTCAACCCGGGCCAGGACGTCACCTATGTCAGGTCCGAAGACTTCCATGGCGGCTGGGACCATCCGCATTTCGAACGGATCATCACAAAGACCGTTCCCGTCTCGGCGACGCGCCGACAACTGCTCGAGGCGGGCGAAGCCGACATCGCCCTGCGCATGGAGCCGCAGGACATCGTCGACCTCAAGAATGATCCGCGCTTCGTCGTCAGCGATACGCTAACCGCGACCCTGCAATATGTGGTCTTCACGACCGACGGCAAATTGGCCGACAAGCGGATCCGCCAGGCGATCTGCCATGCCTTCGACCATGACGCCTATCTGCGCGATGTGGTGCTCGGCACCGCCGACAAGCCGCGCTCGGTCTTTCCCATGCAGATGCAAGGTCTTGACGACACCTCCTATCTCCTCCCCTTCGACCTCGAAAAGGCGAAGGCGCTGCTGGAGGAGGCAAATTTTCCCGCCGGCAGCGAGCTGACCATCACCTACTATGCCGGTTTTGGCGACACCGAATGCCAGTTGCTCCAGGGCTGGCTGAGCGAGCTCGGCATTACGCTGCATCTCCAGGAGAAATCGTTCAGCGCCTTCCTCGACGACTTCTTCGGCGACGCCCCGGCCGACCAGCGCGCCGACCTGTTCTATTTCTCCTGGTGGCCAAACGTGAACCATCCCTACAGCTACGCCTGGAGCCTGTTCAGCGGCGAAACCAAGGCTGCCAACGGCAATGCCGGCCGCTACGCCAATGATGACGCAACCAAGCTGATCGGCGAACTGCGACAGAAGATCATCGATGACGAACAGGCGACCAAGATCCGGAAACTGGCGCAGATACTGACATCAGACGATCCGGCATGGCTGCCAATCCAGCAGGAACGGACGCAGTTCATCTCGCGCCGGGACATCCAGGGCATAGTCAACAACCCGATCTATGTCGCCACGCTCGACATGTACAATCTCTCGCGCTCCGCCTGACGCGGAGGCGAACCGATGCTGCGTTTCGCTATCAGACGTTTTGTCTCGACAGCCTTTCTTCTCACTGGTGTGCTGGTGATGACCTTCGCGCTGGCCCGCATCCTGCCCGGCGATCCGGCTCGCCTCGTCGCCGGCGCCCGCGCCGGCCCGGAGGCCGTGGTGGCGGTCCGGGCCCAGCTCGGGCTGGACCTGCCGCTGACCCAGCAGTTCATCCAGTACGTCTCCGGCATTTTGGAAGGCGACTTCGGCAAGTCGATCATCACCAGGCGCGCGATCTCGACCGACATCCTGACCTTCTTTCCGGCGACCGTCGAACTGGTGATCCTGGCGTCGCTGCTCAGCCTCGTCGGCGGCGTCGCTCTTGGCGTGCTGGCTGCCGCGAAATCGGGCGGCAAGGCCGACGCCTCGGTGCGCGCCGTCTCGGTTTTCGGGCTATCGGTACCCGATTTCTGGACCGGACTGATCTGCCAGCTGCTGTTCTTTTCCGTGCTCGGCATCCTGCCCTTCGGTGGACGCCTGTCGACCGGCGTGGCGATGCCGCCCCAGGTCACCGGCTTCGTCACGGTCGACAGCCTGCTGGCCGGCCGGCCCGATCTGTTTGCAGATGCGCTGCACCATATGATCCTGCCGGTCTTCGTGCTCGCCATTCCCTCGACGGCCATCATCATCCGGGTCGTGCGAACGACGATGCTGGAAGTACTCTCGGCCGACTACATCCGCACCGCCAGGGCCAAGGGCATCGCCCCTCTCAAGGTCTATCTGCGCCACGCGCTCGCCAACAGCCTGCTGCCGATCGTCACGGTGTTCGGACTCAACATGGGGCTGATGATCTCCGGTGCTGTGCTGGTCGAACTGATCTTCAACCTGCCCGGCCTCGGCCGCTACACCGCCGACGCCATCGCCGGCTCCGACTACAACGCGATCATGGCGATCACGCTTGTCGTGTCGGCCGCCTACATCCTCATCAACCTGATCGTCGACCTCAGCTACGTGTTCCTCGATCCCCGGGTGGAATTGAAATGACAGTAATGACCAGTACCGACCCTGTCGTCGCCTTCGGGAGCTTCCGTTTGCTGGGATCCGCCATCAGGGGCACTACCGCTTTCGCCAAATCCTCGCCGCAGAGCATGATCGCCGTCATGATCGTCGGTTTGGTCGTGGTGATGTCGCTCGCCTCGTTTGCAGCCCATGTGTTCGGCTTCAGCCTCACCAACTACAACCCGATCAAGATGAACATCGCGGCATCGCTAAAGGCGCCGTCGTTCGACCACTGGATGGGCACCGACAAGATCGGCCGCGACACGCTGGCGCGCATCCTCGGTGGCGCCTGGATCACCATGTCGATCTCGGTGGTGGTACTTGCGGTCGCCGCCGTCATCGGAACCACTGTCGGGCTCGTTGCCGGCTTCTTCGGCGGCCTGATCGACGAAATCCTGATGCGGGTGACCGACCTGTTCCTGGCCTTCCCCGCTCTCATCCTGGCTGCTGCCATCGCCGCCACCTTCGGCGGCGGCATGGGGCCGACGATGACAGCGCTCGCCGCCGTCTTCTGGCCCTGGTATGCGCGCGTCATCCGTAGCCGAGTGCTGTCGCTGAAGGAGCAGGAGTTCGTCTCCGCCGCCCGCGCGCTCGGTGCAAGCAGGACCTATCTCATCTTCGTGACGCTATTGCCGATGGTCTGGCCGCTGGTTCTGGTGCAGCTGACAAGCGACGTCGGTTTCGTCATGCTGGCCTCATCAGGCCTGTCCTTCCTCGGCCTCGGCGCGCAGCCGCCGGCACCGGAATGGGGCGCGATGATCTTCGATTCCCTGGCGCAGCAGCCGCGCGCATGGTGGCTCGGCGTCTTTCCCGGCGCCGCGATCGCGCTGGTGGCGGTCGGCTTCAACCTGCTCGGCGACAGCCTGCGCGACTATCTCGACCCGTCGCTGGGAGCGAACGAAACCGGCGTCTGATCCATCTGCAGATACGCTCGACACATCCATAAAACCGGGCCCAGGCGGCCCGGTTTTTCTTTGCCTTCGGGCTGGTCGGCTGAGCAGCCTGAGGGCGTCGCTAGTCGCTGCTGCCAAAGAGGCAGTTACCGACAGCGGCAAAAGAAAACGGCGTGACCGCAAGCAGTCACGCCGTGCCCTGGGAGGTCGCGGGCAAAGAGATGGTTCAGTCGGGCATCACGGTGCGACCGTCCAGTGTCCGCAGCGCCCCGTATGTTTCCGGGCGACGGTCGCGGTAGATACCCCATGCCTGGCGGAAATGCTCAATCTCGTCGAGGTCGAAGGAGGCAACAACAACGGTCTCATCCGTGCGGTTGGCATCCGCGACGATGGCGCCGGTGTGGTCGGCGATAAACGACGTACCGTAGAAGGTCGAGGTGGTGGTGCCGTCGGCCTCGGCGCCGACGCGGTTGGAGGCCACGACAGGGATGATGTTGGCCGCAGCGTGCCCCTGCATGGTACGGCGCCAGTGGCCGCTGGAATCGTGCGCCGGATTGACCTTCTCACCGCCGATTGCCGTCGGGAACATCAGAACCTCAGCGCCAAGCAGCGACAGCGAACGCGCCGTTTCCGGGAACCACTGGTCCCAGCAGATGCCGCAGCCAAGTCGGCCATATCGGGTCTGGACGACCTTGAAGCCGGTATCTCCAGGGGAGAAGTAGAACTTCTCCTCGTAGCCGGGCGCCTGCGGAATGTGGGTCTTGCGATAGTTGGTCAGGATCGTGCCGTCGGCATCGATGATGGCAAGCGAATTGTATTTCGCAGCACCTGCTGCTTCGAAATAGGAGATCGGCAGCACGACCTTGAGCTTGGCCGCCACGCTTCGAAAATGCGCAACAGCGCGGTCTTCTTCCATCCTCCGGGCCAGGCCGTAATGCGCGATCTTCTGCTCCAGGCAGAAATACGGGGTATGGAACAGCTCCTGCAGCAGAACGATCTGGGCACCGTCCCCAGCGGCGCGGCGCACCAACGCCTCCGCCTTGTCGATGTTTTCGTCGATATCCCAGCTGCACGCCATTTGCGTCGCAGCAACGGTCAGTTTCCGCATCGTACCCTCCCTTTGCTCAGCGGCTGGCCGCGAATTCGAGAATGCTGTCGTTGATCGCCGCGATGATCGTGTCGCACTGATCCTTGTCGATGACGATTGGCGGCGAGACGACGATCTTGTTGCCGATCGGACGAACCATGACACCACGCTCCAGGCACGACCGGGCGATCTCGGCTGCGTTCGGCAACGGCGCCCTGGTTGCCTTGTCCGCGACCAGCTCGATGCCCAGCATGAGGTGGCTGCCCCTGACGTCGCCGACGACCGGCAGGTTGATCAGCGAAGCCGCCGCTGCCTGCAGGTGGGCACCGACCGTGCGGGCGTTGGCGAGCAGGTTCTCGCGCTCCATGATCTCGATGCTCTTCAGCGCCGCCGCACAGGCGACCGGATGGCCGAAATAGGTCAGCCCCATCGAGAACAAGCCGCCCTCGCATTGCGGGCGGCTGATCACCTCGTGGATTTCAGACGAGATCAGTGTCGCGCCGAGCGGGATGTAACCAGAGGTGATGCCCTTGGCGCAGACCAGGATATCGGGCGTGTAGCCAAACAGCTTCTCGGACGCGAACCACTCGCCGAGGCGACCGAAGGCGGTCACCACCTCGTCGGCGATGTAGAGCATGCCGTAGCGTTTGCAGACCTCGTACATGCGGCGATGGTAGCCTTCAGGCGCGACCAGCACGCCACCGGCGCCCATGATCGGCTCGGCAATGAAGGCCGCGACATTGTCGGGGCCGAGCTGCTGGATGCGGTTTTCGAACTCGTTGACGAGGAAATCGCAGTAATCTTCCTCGCTCATGTCGCGCGGCCTGGAATAGAGATCGGCAGCCGAGACGTGGTGGATGAAATCCTCGCCGATCCGGTCGAAGCCGATCTTGGTGCCATGGATGCCGGTCAGGCTGGCCGCGACATAGGTCGCACCGTGATAACCGTTGACCCGGGAGATGATCTTCTTCTTCCGATGTTGGCCCTTCATGCTGAAATAGTAGTGCACGAGGCGGACAGCAGCATCGTTGGCGGTCGAGCCGCCGCAGCTGTAATAGACGTGGCTGAGATTGCCGGGAGAGTTCGTGGCCAGCCAGTGCGCGAGCTTGGCCGCCGGCACGTTCGAGCTATGGCCGAACGGATTGTAGTAGTCCATGTCCATGACCTGGCGCGCGATCGCCTCGGCCATTTCCTCACGCCCGTGGCCGATGTTGACACACCAGAGACCTGCGATGCCGTCGAGGATGCGACGGCCATCGGAATCGGCGACGTACATGCCACTGGCCTTTTCGATGATCTGGCTCCCCTCCTCGGCGAAGGTGGAAAAATCCGTATAGGGATGGAGCACATGGGCGCGGTCCATCGTCCAGGCGCTGGCACTTTCGAGAACGGTCATTTGCGATACCTTGGTTGAACATAAGTCAGAGTGGCTGTGCTGCGGCGACGGCACAGGGGACTTTGCCAACCCGTTCGACAGGTCGGCCCAGGCCCGGTCCAGCTCGACCTTGTCGGACTCCGACCCGCTCGCAAATCACCTTTAAGGGTTAGCGGCCGGGCCGGTGCGGCCGCAGATGACATGATGCCGACGACGCGCCTCCGGCGATGAACCGTGGAGCTAGCGGCTCAACGTGACCCAGACGGACTTCATCTGCGTGTTCTCGAGCAGCGCCTCGATCGCCTTGTCGCGGCCTTGTCCCGACGCCTTCCAACCACCCCAGGGCTGGCTCATGTCGCCGTTCATGTAGCCATTGACCCAGACCATGCCGCATTCCAGGTCGCGCGCGATGCTGTGCGCGCTGGTCAGGTCATTGGTCCAGATGCCAGCCGCCAGGCCATAGGGCGTGTCGTTGGCAATCGCCACGGCATTCGCCGGCCCGTCATGGCAGATCACCGCCGCCACCGGCCCGAACACCTCCTGGCTGGCGATGGTCATCTCGTGGCGGACCGAAGTGAACAGCGTCGGCGAAACGAAGCAGCCTTCAGGCCGCTCCAGATGCGCCTCGCCGCCGAGAGCTCTTGTTGCGCCTTCAGCACCCGCGCCGTCGATGAAACCCAGCACCTTCTGCTGATGCGCCCGGTTGACCAGCGGCCCCATCGTCGTTGCCGGATCGAGCGGATTGCCGGGCAGGAATTTCCGCATTGCCGTCTCCCTGAACAGGTCGACGAAATCGTCGTGGCGGGCCTTGCCGACGAGGATGCGCGAGCCGGCGCTGCAGACCTCGCCCTGGTTGCCGTAGATGCCGTCGACAACCCAATCAGCCACTTTCTGCAGGTCGCCCGCATCGTCGAGGATGATCTGGGGCGACTTGCCGCCGAGTTCGACCGAGACCTTTTTGAGGTTGGAATCGGCCGAGTATCTGTACATCAGCCGGCCGACGCCGGTTGAACCGGTGAACGCGATCTTGTGAACCTTGGAGGACAGCGCCAACGCCTTGCCGGCGACGGCGCCCCTGCCCGGCACGACGTTGAAGACGCCGTCGGGGCCGCCCGCCTCGAGGAACAGCTTGCCGAGTAGGATGGCGCTCAGCGAGGCATCTTCCGCCGGCTTGAGCACGACGCTGTTGCCGGCGGCCAATGCCGGCGCGACCTTCCATGCCGCCATCATCAGCGGATAGTTCCATGGCGTGATGCAGCCGACGACGCCGAGCGGCTGGCGCTGCATGTAATGCAGCGCATCCGAATTGGTGGTCGGGCATGAGCCGCCAATCTTGTCGATACACTCGGCGAGATAACGGATCGCCAGCACGCTGCCTGGCACGTCGACCGTCAGCATCTCGCTGATCGGCTTGCCCATCTCAAGCGTGTCGAGCACGGCAAAGGTTGCGGCATGGGCCTCGACCAGATCGGCGAGGCGAAACATCACCGCCATGCGGTCGCGCAGGGCCATGCGCGACCAGACGCCTTGCCGGAAGCGGCGCTCGGCGATGTCGGCGGCGCGCTCGACATCATCAGCGGTGCCGCAGGCGAGCTCGGCGACGGGCTTGCCGTTTGCCGGGTTGGTGGAAGCCATCCGCCCCATATCGGCGGCATCACAGAAGCTGCCGTCGATCAGCAGCCGGGCCTCGGGGACGATGGATGCGGCAATGGTGCGCCAATAGGCGGCGTCAGTGGTGGACATTGGGGGAAGCCTCGCAGGATTGTTCGGCCGCCACAGAGACTGCCGGAACGCTCGCTGCAAAGTCCCCCAAAGATGGTATCGCCCGGCATGTCTGACCGGAGCAGAAGCGTTGCCGCCTCCGCTCCGGCTCTCAGCTCATTCCTCGAACATCTTGTCCGGATCGTAGACCGCCTCGCCCTGCAGCAGCGTTGCCACCACTTTGGCTTTGCCGATCTGCTTGACCGGAATTTCCGTGATGTCGCGGTCGACGACGACGAGATCGGCGAACTTGCCGACCTCAATCGAACCGGTGGTCTTGTCCTGGTGCAGCAGCCGTGCCGGATTGATTGTCATCCACTCGATGGCGGTGGCAACGTCAGGCGCGCCGTCGGCCTTGCGTGCGACGGCGGCCTGGATCTTGACCAGCGGCGACAGTTCGTCGGCGTCGAAATCGCTGCTCATCACCACGTCAGCGCCCTGCGCGGCCAGCGTGCCTGCCGGCATCATGTGGTCGGCACGGTCGCCGATGAACTGGCGGATGAACTTGTTGTATTCAGGATCGAGTGAACTGGGCGCGAGCTGGAAATCCGCCACCACGCCCAACTGCTTGAAGCGGGGGAAGTCGGCCTTGTCGAGCAGATAGAGATGGGTCAGGCGGTGCGGGCCGGGCTTGGGATCGGACTGTTCGATAGCATCGAGCGCAAGGCGTGCGCCGCGATCCCCAGTCACGTGATAGTGCAACTGGAACCCGGCCTTCGACAGTTCGCTCGAGTAGCGGTCCAGCGTGTCGACATCGAAATACAAAAAGCCGCTGTCATAGCCGTGGTCGATGCCGGCACCCTTCAGATAGGGTTGCAGCACGGCACCGGTGCGCTGTTCGAGAATGCCGTCGACATAGATCTTGGCCTGGTTGAAGCGCAGCAGGCTGGTGGGATCGTTGGAATAGAGCTTCTTCAGCGACGCCATCTGCTCGTCGAAGGGCAAATCCGGATAGACATAGAGCGCGTTCGAGGCACGCACGGTCAGCGTGTCGTTGGCGACCGCCTTCTGCCAGACCTTGACGTGACCTTGCGGCCAGAACCCGCCGGCGTCGCTGACCGAGGTGATGCCGTTTTCGGCCACCGTTTCCAGCGTCGGCAACAGGCTTTCATAAGCGAATTCGACATTCTCCGGCGTATCGGGGAATGCAAGGTTGCGCAGCTTCTGCTGGGCGTTTTCGAGCACGACGCCGTTCGGCTTGCCGGTCTTGGCATTGCGCAGGATGATGCCGCCGGGCGGATCGCTGGCCAAAGTGTCATAGCCGGCGGCATGCATAGCGGCCGAATTGGCCCAGGCGCCGTGGCCGATGTCGTCAAGGATCAGCACCGGCCTTTCAGGCGAAATCTTGTCCAGCAGGGCAATCGGATTGTCGCTCTGGTCGAGCAGGTTGGTCATGCTGACGCCCGAGCCCAGCACCCATTCGGTCTTGCTCGATTTCATGCAGTCCTTGACCGTGGCGAGCGTGTCGTCGAGCGTGTCGAATGGCTCGAACTCGCAGAGGATCTCGTTCACGCCAGCTTCGATCAGATGCATGTGGGCATCCTGAAAGCCTGGAAGCAGCATCATGCCCTCGAGGTCGACGACATCGGCATCCTTGCCAGCTGCGGCCAGCGCCTCTTCTTCCGATCCCACCGCGATGATCACGCCGTCGTCGTCGATGGCGACCGCTTCGGCCGACGGCGCTTTCGCGCTTACGGTATGAACCTTGGCATTGGTCAGAACCATCGGCTTCGCCAAAGCGGGCGCCGCGACCATGCCGCCTGCGAGGATCGCTGCGACCGCAGTCTTGATGCTGTATGTCATTTGCTGTTCTCCACGATGGGCGCCACAGGCTAGGCGCCAACGAAAGCGGCGTCCATCGCGCGGCATCACCGGTCTGCGGAGTCCCTCTTTCGGGGTATGGTATCAAACGTAAGGCCGACAGCTCCAGCTGCTGCCAACCTATCGGCTTGCAGACGCTGCGGCAGCCTCGGATCGCGTCAGTTCGCCGGCCAGCCATTCATGCAGCTTGCGGATCGCCCTGTCCTTGCGTCGGGCGGGCGCGGCGATGAAATAATAGGCGCCGAGCCGGATGTCGGTGTCGAACAACTCGACGAGGCGGCCCTTGGCGATTTCGTCGCCTGTCGTCAGGCGTGTCGCCAGCGCCACGCCCTGCCCGGCCAGAGCCGCTTCGAAGCCAAGGCTGGCGTCCCAGAGGCGCGGGCCGTGCAGCGCATCATGCGCCACGTCAGCCTTGCGAAACCAGTCGGCCCATTGCTGGCGGTTTTCCTCGTGGATCAGCGGTGCCCGCACAAGCGCAGCAATGCTCTCCAGGGGACCTGCCGCATCCAGCCATTGCCGGCTGGCCACCGGAAACATCCTGGGATGAACGAGCAAGGTCGCTCCGACAGGAAGGTCGTCGGGGTCGCCGAAGCCGACCATCACATCGGCCTCGCCAACGGAGAAATCCGGCAGGCGGTCGATGGCGCGGAACACCAGTTCCGTGTCGCTGAGCAGATGCTGTATCTCAGGCAGCCTCGGCCCCAGCCAGCGCGTCGCCAGGCCAGGCATGCACCACAGCCGCAGCGTACGCCGATGCGAGGGCGGACGAAGTTCGGCCGTCGTTGCAGCGATCAGCTCGAACGCCGTCGAGATAGCGGCATGGAAGATCTCGCCTTCCCGGGTGAGCCTGAGGCCCCGGGGACTGGATGCGACGAGTTTCACCGCCATCCAGAATTCGAGGTTCTTGACATGGCGGCTGACCACCGAGTGGCTGACGCCGAGGTCTTCGGCCGCCTTGCGCATCGAGCCCATGCGCCCCGCGGCCTCGAAGGCGCGGATCATCTGCAGCGGCGGCATGGCCTGATGCGGCTGGTTTTTCCCGACGGACCGGCGTCTTCGAATTTCGGTGTTCAAGCAAATGCCCCTGGACAATCTGTGGTGCACTGGAAGCACCACAGCATCTAATTCAATCGCGCACTGCTTGCCAAGGATTGCCGCTACGCTGGCGCCAGAATCTTACGGAGCACCTCCCCCATGACCACCAACACCACCTTGCTGGCCCGCCGGTCGGCGGCAGTTGCACGCGGCGTCGCAACGGCCTTTCCCGTCTTTGCCGGCAAGGCGGAAGGCGCCGAGATCTGGGACGTCGAGGGCGGCCGCTACATCGATTTCGCCGCCGGCATCGCGGTGCTCAACACCGGCCACCGTCATCCCAGGGTGATCGCCGCCGCGAAGGAGCAGCTCGACGCCTACACCCATACCGCCTTCCAGGTGCTGCCCTACGAGCCCTATGTCGCGCTGTGCGAGCGTCTGAACGCACTGGCGCCCTTCTCCGGCGAGGCAAAGTCCATCCTGTTTTCGACCGGCGCCGAAGCTGTCGAAAACGCCATCAAGATCGCCAAGGCAGCGACCGGCCGGCCCGGCATCATCGCCTTTGCCGGCGGTTTCCACGGCCGCACGGCGATGACCATGGCGCTGACCGGCAAGGTTGCGCCCTACAAGCAGAAGTTCGGCATTTCGCCTGCCGGCGTCTATCATGTCCCGTTCCCGGCAACGCCACTTGATGTCGACGTTTCGGATTCCGTGCGCGCGCTGCAGCTTCTGTTCCGCGCCGACATCGCGCCGTCTGACGTGGCTGCGATCATCATAGAGCCGGTTCAGGGCGAAGGCGGCTTCTGGCCCGCCCCTGTCGAGCTTCTCAAGGCACTCAGGGAAATCTGCGACACCCATGGCATCGTGCTGATCGCCGACGAGGTGCAGACGGGGTTCGCGCGCACCGGCCGCATGTTTGGCATCGAACATTCCGGCATCGAACCCGACATCATCACCGTCGCCAAGGCGCTCGGCGGCGGCTTCCCGCTGGCCGGCGTCGTCGGGCGCGCGGCGATCATGGACGCTGCCGAACCGGGCGGGCTGGGCGGCACCTATGCCGGCAGTCCGGTTGCCTGTGCCGCAGCCCTCGCTGTGCTCGACATCATCCAGGACGAAGGCCTCGTTGCCCGTGCCAATGAGATCGGGGCGACGATGCGCACTGCGCTGGAACGCATCGCGCAGCGCAACGACGCGGTGCCGATGTCGTCGATCCGCGGCCCCGGCGCCATGGTCGCCTTCGACATCGTCGCCCAGCGTGGCACCAACACCCCTGACGCCGAGACGACGAAGAAGGTGGTGCAGGTGGCACTCGGCCACGGGCTGGTGCTGTTGTCCTGCGGCGTGTTCGGCAACACCGTCCGCCTGCTCTGCCCGCTGACGATTTCCGATGCGCTGCTTGGGGAAGGACTGGACCTCCTCGAACGCGCGCTCGTCTCCGCCAACGCCTAGGAGCCGTCATGCGTACTCTAAAAGACAATGGCCTGCTCAAGACGCAGGCCTTCATCGACGGCAACTATGTTGGATCGGGCGAAACACCGGTTACCGATCCGGCCTCCGGCGCCGTCATCGCCCACGTCCCCAACCTTGGCGCGGAGGAGGCAACCCATGCAGTCGAGGCCGCTTCCAGGGCATTCAGACCCTGGGCAGCCAAGACGGCCAAGGAGCGTTCGGCAACGCTTCGCCGCTGGTTCGACCTGATCGTTGCGGCACGCACCGACCTCGCCACCATCCTGACCAGCGAACAGGGCAAACCCCTGGCCGAGGCGCTCGGTGAGATCGACTATGCCGCCTCTTATGTCGAGTTCTATGCCGAGGAGGCCAAGCGCGTCGCCGGCGAGATCCTGCCGTCGCACCGCGCCGATGCGCGTATCCTGGTGCAGCGCCAGCCGCTCGGCGTGGTAGCTGCGATCACGCCGTGGAATTTTCCGGCCGCGATGATCACCCGCAAGGTTGCCCCCGCGCTCGCCGCAGGCTGCACCGTCGTCGTCAAGCCGGCACCCGAGACGCCACTGACCGCACTTGCCCTGGCCGAACTGGCGCGCCGCGCCGGCTTTCCCGCCGGCACGTTCAATGTCGTCACGGGCGATGCGGTTGCCATAGGCGGCGTGCTGACCTCGCATCCGGCTGTCCGACTCGTCGGCTTCACCGGCTCCACACCGACAGGCAAGCTGCTGATGCGGCAGGCGGCGAGCACGGTCAAACGTGTCGCGCTCGAGCTTGGCGGTAATGCCCCCTTCATCGTATTCGACGACGCCGATGTCGACGCAGCGGTCGAAGGGGCGATGGCCTCAAAATTCAGGAACTCCGGCCAGACCTGCGTCTGCACCAACCGCATCTACGTCCAGTCGGCCGTCCATGACGTGTTTGTCGCCAAGCTGACGGAGCGGGTGAAACAGCTGCGGGTCGGCTGCGGCTTCGACGACGGTGTCGTCCAGGGACCGCTGATCTCGGAACGAGCGGTTGCCAAGGTGGAAGCGCATATCGAGGACGCGCTCGGCAAGGGCGCTGAGATCGCAACCGGCGGCAAGCGCCACGCGCTTGGCGGCACCTTCTTCGAACCGACAGTCATCACAGGCGCTGCGTCCGACATGCTGCTGGCGCAGGACGAAACCTTCGGCCCGCTGGCACCCGTATTCCGCTTTGAGACGGAGGCCGAGGTGCTGCAGGCCGCGAATGCCACGGAGACTGGCCTTGCCGCCTACTTCTTCACTCGTGATTCGGCGCGGGTGTTCCGCATGATGGAGCGGCTCGAATTCGGCATGGTCGGGGTCAACACCGGGCTGATCTCGACGGAGCTGGCACCCTTCGGCGGCGTCAAGGAAAGCGGCAATTCGCGCGAGGGCTCGCATCACGGCATCCTCGAATTCACCGAACTCAAATATGCCTGCATCGGCGGCATCGATGCGGAGGGCTGAGATGGATAGCGCCGTGACCATGCCCAACCTGACTGTCGACGGCGACCGCCTGTGGCAGTCGCTGATGGAGACGGCCCAGATCGGCGGCACCCAGAAGGGCGGCATCAAGAGGCTGACCCTGACAGAGGAGGACCGCGCCGTCCGCGACTGGTTGGTCCGCCAATGCGAGGCGCTCGGCTGCCGGACGGCGATCGACGAAGTCGGCAACATGTTCTTCACCCGGCCCGGCACCGACCCTGCCCTTGATCCGATCGCCATCGGCAGCCATCTCGACACGCAGCCGACCGGCGGCAAGTTCGACGGCATCCTGGGCGTGCTGGCAGGCCTCGAAATCCTGCGCAGCCTGAGCGAAAGCGGCTACGCGACACGGCATCCGCTTATGCTGGTCAACTGGACCAATGAGGAAGGCGCGCGTTTCAGCCCGGCGATGCTCGGCTCAGGCGTCCATGCCGGGGTCTTCGACCGCGCCTATGCCGACGCCCGCACGGCGGCAGACGGTGTGACATTCGGCGACGCCCTCGATGCCATCGGCTACCGCGGCGAGACGCCGGCAGGGTCGACCAAGATAGCGGCAATGCTCGAACTGCATATCGAACAAGGCCCTGTGCTGGAGCGGCACGGCAAGGACATCGGCATCGTCGAAGGCGTGCAGAGCATGCGCTGGTACGATCTCGTCATAACAGGCGTCGAGGCCCATGCAGGCTCGACGCCGATGGATGCACGTCTTGACGCGCTCGTCGCCGCTGCCGAACTCGTGCTTCTTGTCGAGCGCATCGCCAAGTCGCATGCATCAGCGGTTGGCACCGTCGGCTGCCTCGCAGTCCATCCGAGTTCTCGTAACGTCGTTCCCGGCCAGATCAGCATGACCGTCGACCTGCGGCATCCCGAGGACTGCCAGCTCGAAATCATGGAAGCCACGCTGCGGCGGGAAATCCATGCTCGTTTCGACGGGCGCCTGACCTGCAGCCTGTCCGAGATCTGGCGCAGCCCGGCCGTCAAGTTCGACGGCAGGTGCATCGACGCCGTTGCCTCGGGCGCGGCGACCGCCGGCTATAGTAGCCTCAGGCTGCATTCCGGCGCCGGCCACGACTCCGCCTACATCGCCCGCGTTGCACCGACATCGATGATCTTCATCCCCTGCCTCGACGGCCTCAGCCACAATGAAGCGGAGTCGTCGACCAAGGAGCAGTGCCAGGCCGGAGCCCAGACGCTGCTCAATGCGGTGCTTATGCTGGACAACAGCTTGTAGCCCTCAGGACGCGCCCGAACGCGTCTTGAGGATTGCCGAAAAGCGGGGATCGAATGCACGGCCGATGGGCTCGGCGGCAGCACCTAGGGCGATCGACCAGGGGTCGGTGATGCCGAGCTGCAGCCGCGGCAAGGTCCGCTGCGGGCGGTTGGCGATGGACAGCGGCAACGGCAGCATTGCCTTGAGGATCAGCCGCGCCAGCACCTCGGGCGCGCCGCTGGTCAGGATCACCGTCTGCGGGTCGAAAAGCGTCTCGATGAGCTGGACGCTCCAGCGCAGGTCCATCGCCGCGTCCCTGACCCAAGAGATCAGCGCCGGGTCTTCGGTGAGAGCCAGCGTCTCGACATGTTCGTAGAGGCCCGGTTCGGACGGGTCGAGCTCCAGCTGCTGGTAGAGCGAGGCAAGCGAGGCCCGGTGCTCGAGCACCGCACCGTCGCTGCCGCGCGGTGAAAGCAGCGCCATGCCGATTTCGCCGGCGTTGCCGTTGCCGCCTCGGTAGAGCTCGCCGTTGAGGATGAGGCCGGCGCCGATGCCGTAGCCGACATAGAGGCAGACGGCGTGGTCGAGCCCGTGCGCGGCACCCACCATGCGCTCGGCGATGGCGCAGGCGGCGGAGTCGTTCTGCAGGCTGACGTCGAGGCCGGTGCCGGCTGCAAGCGTCTCCAAGAGCGGGTATTTCTGCCAGGCCGGCATCATCCATTTGTTGTCGCCGAATTCCTCAAGCCCGAACGGGCCGGGCATGGCGACACCCAGGCCGACGATGCGCCTTTCGGATTGCGCCGAGATCGCGGAGAGGTCGCGCCTGATGCCCTCGATCACCCCTAGAATGATCCTGACGCCGCCTTGCGGGTCGTCGGGCGGCAGGTTGGCCTCGGCGCGCACCAGAACTGTGCCGACGAGGTCGACGGCGACGGCACGCGTCAGATGGCGGTCGATCTGCAGGCCGATGGCAAACGCCCCTTCGGAAACCAGTCTGTAGGGCGTTGAGGGCTGGCCCCTGCCCTTTCTCACCGCGTCGAGCGAGACGACGAAGCCATCACGCTCCAGCTCCTCGATGATGTTGGAGACGGCCTGCTTGGTCAGTTGCGTCGCCCGCGCCAGATCGGCCCGCGACAGCGCCCCGTTGAGCCGCAACGCGTCCATCATGACACGGCGATTGTGGGCGCTCGTGCCCTCCTGGTTGGTGCCGCTGGTGGCGCGGATCGGACTGCTGTCGCTCAATTCTCTTTCCCCTCTTGACTCCAATAGATAATTGCAGAAGTAATAAGTCAAGTCAGTTGACTTAATAAAGGAACCGCGAGAGTTCCGGGGAATGAATGGCGGCTGGAGCCGCCGCGCCTTTCGACCAGGACAGCCGCTTGAGACAGACCGCGAGGCCGAAGCCCAGCGCCGTTCCCAAGCGAGACGGCAAGCGTGACGCGCGCCGTCGAACGGATTTGCATAAGTCAAAAATGGAGGATCAAATGTTGAAATCTTTTAGCAGGACACTGCTCGGCGCGGCTTTCGTTAGCGGCGCCTTCATGCCCCATGCCTTCGCCGAAACCTCGATCAACGCGCTGTTCATGGCCCAGGCCGCCTATAGCGAAGCCGACGTGCGGGCGATGGCCGAGGCCTTCACCAAGGCCAATCCCGACATCAAGGTGAACCTCGAATTCGTGCCCTACGAAGGCCTGCATGACAAGACCGTGCTGGCGCAGGGTTCGGGCGGCTACGACGTGGTGCTGTTCGACGTCATCTGGCCGGCCGAATATGCGTCCAACAACGTGCTCGTCGACGTCTCCTCGCGCATCACTGACGACATGAAGAAGGGTGTGCTTCCCGGCGCCTGGACCACCGTCAACTATGACGGCAAGTCTTACGGCATGCCTTGGATTCTCGACACCAAGTACCTGTTCTACAACAAGGAAATCCTTGAGAAGGCCGGCATCAAGAACCCGCCCAAGACCTGGGACGAACTGGCCGAGCAGGCCAAGATCATCAAGGACAAGGGCCTGCTGGCAACGCCGATCTCGTGGAGCTGGTCGCAAGCGGAAGCCGCAATCTGCGACTACACCACTTTGGTCAGCGCCTATGGCGGCGATTTCATCAAGGACGGCAAGCCGGCCTTCCAGAGCGGCGGCGGTCTCGACGCGCTGAATTACATGGTGACGAGCTACAGCTCGGGCCTGACCAACCCGAACTCCAAGGAGTTCCTCGAGGAAGACGTGCGCAAGGTGTTTCAGAACGGCGAAGCCGCCTTCGCGCTCAACTGGACCTACATGTACAACATGGCCAACGACCCCAAGGACAGCAAGGTCGCGGGCAAGGTCGGCGTCGTGCCGGCACCGGGTGTTGCGGGCAAGAGCGAGGTCTCGGCGGTCAACGGCTCGATGGGCCTCGGCGTCACCACTGCCAGCAAGCATCCCGAGGAAGCCTGGAAGTTCATCACCTTCATGACCTCGCAGGAAACGCAGAACCAGTATGCCAAGCTGAGTCTGCCGATCTGGGCCTCGTCCTATGACGATCCGGCCGTCACCAAGGGCCAGGAAGAGCTGATCGCCGCGGCCAAGCTCGGCCTTGCCGCGATGTATCCGCGCCCGACGACGCCCAAGTATCAGGAGCTGTCGACGGCGCTACAGCAGGCGATCCAGGAATCGCTGCTCGGCCAGGCAAAACCCGAAGACGCGCTCAAGGGTGCTGCCGAAAACAGCGGCCTCTAAGGTTTACTGCCCCAAACTTCCGGGCGGCTCCGGCCGCCCGGCCCTTTCGTTTCAAGTGAAAAGAGTCGCCTCATGTCGGGCCCATGGATGACGACCCGAGCATGGCTGCTGATGCTGCCGCTGCTCGTGGTCATGATATCAGTCATCGGCTGGCCCCTCGTCGACACGGTTCGCCTGTCCTTCACCGACGCCAAGCTCGTCGGCACCGAGGGCAGCTTCGTCGGCCTCGACAACTACGCCAAGATGCTGTCCGGCTCGAACTTCCAGCGCACGCTCGTCACCACGACATGGTTCGCGGTCGTTTCGGTGGCGGCGGAGATGGTGCTCGGCGTGCTTGCGGCTCTGCTGCTGAACCAGCAGTTTTACGGCCGCACAGTCCTGCGCGCGCTGATGATCCTGCCCTGGGCGCTGCCGACCGTGGTCAACGCCACGCTGTGGCGGCTGATCTACAATCCCGAATATGGCGCATTGAACGCAGCGCTGACGCAGGTCGGCCTGCTAGACGCCTACCGCTCATGGCTTGGCGAGCCCAACACCGCGCTGGCAGCGCTGATCGTCGCCGACTGTTGGAAGAACTTTCCGCTTGTCGCACTCATTGCCCTCGCAGCCTTGCAGGCCGTGCCGCGCGACATCACCGCGGCATCGATGGTCGACGGTGCCGGGCCGATCGCGCGGTTTCGCTTCGTCATCCTGCCTTATCTCGTCGGCCCGCTTCTCGTGGCGCTGGTGCTGCGCACCATCGAGGCATTCAAGGTGTTCGACATCATCTGGGTGATGACGCGCGGCGGGCCGGCCAATTCGACCAGAACGCTGTCGATCCTCGTCTACCAGGAAGCCTTCTCGTTCCAGCGCGCCGGCTCGGGCGCGTCGCTGGCGCTGATCGTCACCTTGCTGGTCACCGTGCTGGCCGTCGCTTATGCGGCCCTTGTCAGGAAAGCCGCGGGGAGTACGAGCTGATGGAACGCAGGAGCCTGCCTTTCACCATCTTCATCTATGCCTCGGCGCTGCTGCTGGCGATCGTCATCCTGGCGCCGGTGCTGTGGCTGTTCGTCATGAGCATCTCGCCCGCGGCCGACCTGTCGGCCAAGCCGTTGCGCTGGTGGCCGCAACAGGTCGACTTCTCCCGCTACGCTTTGCTGCTTTCGACCGTCGAAAACAGCGCCGGCGCCGCTTTCGTCGCCTCCCTCTGGAACAGCCTGAGGATCGCCGGCATGGCGACGATTGCGGCGATAGCACTTGCCATCCCGGCCGGCTGGGCAGTGTCGCGCACGCCCGCCGTCGGCTGGTCGCTGTCCGTGGTGATCGCCACCTACATGCTGCCGCCGGTGGCGCTGGCCGTGCCGCTTTATATGGGCCTGGCCTATTTCGGCATGCTCAACAACATCTTCGGCCTGGCGCTGGTCTATCTCACCATCCTCGCCCCTTTCACCACCTGGCTGATGAAGTCGGGTTTCGATGCGATCCCGCGCGAGATCGAAGCAGCCGCGATGATCGACGGCGCCAGCCTGTTCCAGACGCTGCGCATCATCACCTTGCCGCTGGCAGCACCGGTTGTCGCCACCTCGGCCCTGTTTGCGCTGCTGCTTGCCTGGGACGAGTTCTTCTACGCGCTTTTGTTTACCTCCGACCTGCGCGCCAAGACGCTGACTGTCGCCATCGCCGATCTCGCCGGTGGCCGCGTCTCGGATTACGGTCTGATTGCCACCGCAGGCGTGCTGGCAGCCTTGCCGCCGGTGCTGATCGGGCTCGTCATGCAACGTGCCCTGATTTCGGGCCTGACCAGCGGCGGCGTGAAAGGATAATGTCCATGACTACACCAAAGCCCAGACCTGCCGGTCTCTTGGCAATCGACCGCGAAATGGCGCGCCAGCATGGCGACGCACTGGCGTCCTTCGCCGAAAACACCGGGATGGCAGCCAGGGTCGCCGCTTCCCTGGCAAAGACCGGCCAGTTGCTGCTGCTCGGAATGGGCGGCTCGCACGCCGTCGGCCGCGCCGTCGAGCCGCTCTATCGCGCGCTCGGCATTGATGCCATCGCCCTGCCCCTGTCCGAGCAGCTCGGCCAGGGGCTTTCGCTCGATGGCCGCACGGTGATCATGACGTCGCAATCGGGCGAAAGCGCAGAGGTGGTGCGCTGGTTCACCGAGACGGGCGGCAATGCCGAGACTTTCGGGCTGACGCTGGAGGCCGGCTCGTTCCTCGCCCGGACAGCGCCTTCGCTGGTCGGCGTCGGCGGCACCGAGCTCGCTTTTGCCGCTACCCGCAGCCTGACGGTGACACTTTCGCTTCACCTCGCCATCCTCGCCGCCCTTGGCGAGCACCCGGGCGGCGCGCTGGTCGCCCTGCAGATGCCTGAGATCGTCGATGTCGGCGCAGCACTCAAGGCTCTGGCTGATGTCGACACCGTCGTCACCTCGGGGCGGCGCCTGCAGGGCGTTGCCGAAGCACTGGCGCTCGGCCTGACCGAGCTGTCGCGACGCCCATGCTTTTCGCTCGAAGGCGGACAACTGCGGCACGGGCCGATGGAAATGCTGGGACCCAGGATCGGGGTCGTGCTGTTCCGTGGCAAGGACCCGACGGCGGCACTCGTCACTGCCATGGCTATCTCGGCTGTGGAGACCGGCGCACCGGTGGTGATCTTCGATTCCTCTGATGAGACGCCGGTGGCGGGCGCGACGACCCTCGCTTTCAAGCCGGCAACCGGCATGGACGCCATTTTTGCCATGCTGCCCACGGCACAGCGCCTGATGATCGCCTTTGCCGATGCCCGCGTCGCAGACGCCGGCACGCCGGTGCGTTCGACCAAGATCACACGGAGCGAATGAATGCGGCCGCTTGCTGTGATCGGCAACGTCAATGTCGACCTCATCCTGGGCCCGACGGCACCCTGGCCGAGGGCAGGCACCGAGATCATCGTCGACCACGACGAGTTGCGCGTTGGCGGCCAGGCGGGCAACAGCGCGCTTGGCTGGGAGGCGCTCGGCGTCGACTTCGAGATCGCGGCCAATGTCGGCAACGACCAGTTCGGCCTGTGGCTGCGCGATGCCTTCGGCGATCGGGCGGCCAAATGGCCGGTCAGCCAGGAGCGCACGACGCTTTCCGTTGGCATCACTCACCCCGACGGCGAGCGCACCTTCTTCACCACCCATGGCCACCTGCCCCGGTTCAGCCTGGCCGATGTGCTTTCGGTGCTCGATGGCGAGCGCCTTGCCGACGGCTATGCCTTACTGTGCGGTTCGTTCCTGACCACCGACCTCACGCGCGACTACGACGCCTTCTTCGACTGGGCGCATGGCCATGGCATCTCGGTCGTTCTCGACACCGGCTGGCCGCCCGATGGCTGGACGGAAGAGAACTGCGCCTTGGCACGCATGTGGCTCTCGCATTGCGACTGCGCGCTGCTGAACGAGGTCGAGGCGACGACGCTCGCAGGCCTCGACAGCCCTGCCGCAGCTGCCGCCGCCTTGTGGCCGAGCATGCCCAAGGGCGCGATCCTGGTCGTCAAATGCGGCCCGGACGGCGCCATCGCGATCGGTCCCGACGGCGAGCTGGTGTCGGTGGCAGCGCCTGTTGTCACAGTCATCGACACGATCGGTGCCGGCGACGTCTTTAATGCCGCCTTCCTGGCAGCTCTCGCCGACGACCAGCCGCTCGACGCCTGCCTCGCTGCGGGCGTCCAGGTCGCGTCGCGTGCCATTTCCACCTTGCCCCGCAGCTATGGCGGGTTGCCTGAGATCAGGGACGACGTTGCATGAGTGCGCTCGACATCCAGAACATCCGCAAGAGCTACGGCGCGGTCGAGACGCTGAAAGGCATCGACATCGCCTTGCAGAGCGGCGAGTTCCTGGTGCTGCTCGGCTCGTCGGGTTGCGGGAAATCGACGCTGCTCAACATCATCGCCGGCCTCGCGGAGGCCACCAGCGGCGACATCCGGATTGCCGGCAGGTCCATTCTCGGCGTCCATCCCAAGGACCGCGACATCGCCATGGTGTTCCAGTCCTATGCGCTCTACCCCAATCTCAGCGTGCGCCGAAACATCGGCTTCGGCCTCGAGATGCGCAAGGTGCCGCTTGTCGAACGCGAAAAGGCAGTCGAGGAAGCGTCGCGCCTGCTGCAGATCGAGCCGCTGCTCGACCGCAAGCCGAGCCAGCTCTCGGGCGGCCAGCGCCAGCGGGTCGCTATCGGACGGGCGCTGGTGCGCAAGCCGCAGGTGTTCCTGTTCGACGAGCCGCTGTCCAACCTCGACGCCAAGCTGCGGCTTGAAATGCGTACCGAGCTCAAGCGCCTGCACCAGATGCTGAAGACCACCGTCGTCTATGTCACCCACGACCAGATCGAGGCGATGACGCTGGCAACACGCGTCGCGGTGATGAAAGACGGGCGCATCGAGCAGCTCGGCACGCCGGAAGAAATCTACAACCAGCCCGCCACGCTCTATGTCGCCGGCTTCGTCGGCGCCCCGCCGATGAACATCCTCGACGTCGA
Source organism: Aminobacter sp. LjRoot7 (assembly GCF_964252895.1). Taxonomy (NCBI): domain Bacteria; kingdom Pseudomonadati; phylum Pseudomonadota; class Alphaproteobacteria; order Hyphomicrobiales; family Phyllobacteriaceae; genus Aminobacter; species Aminobacter sp. LjRoot7. The sequence continues at coordinate 743,635 of NZ_CAXUPX020000002.1, read as the reverse complement.
GGTCGACAATGGCGCGCTGGCAATTATCGGATCCGACATTTGTTTGCCCCTGCCCGACCGCTTCAGGACAGTTGTCCGCGACAAGGCGCGGCTTGCACTCGGCATCAGGCCGGAGGCGCTGCGGCTGGCGTACGCCGATCAGACGGGCGGCTATGCCTTGTCGGCGCGAATCGAGGTGGTCGAGCTGACCGGCCCGGAGCTTGTCACCACCGCCCGCCTCGGCCAGCAAAAGCTCACCGCATGTCTTGCGCCACGAGCCAGGGTCAGCCAGGGTGACGTTGCGGCATTTGCCGTCGACGACGACGCGCTGCACCTGTTCGACCCCGCGACCGGCCAGGCGCTGCTCGCCTGAGGCATCGTCCGAACGGGCCTGATCCATCAACAAAAACGCGAAACTGCTTAAAGCAACTGCCACTTGTGCGATGAGAGCAACGGGCAGAATTTAGGCCATGTTTGCGCAGGCAATCGTGCCTTGCGCCATTTGTTGGCGGAAGCCGGCCCGGGGTGGAGACGCAAGAAGCGTCCTGGGTCGGCACGAGAGGGTAGCAGGAGTTCGGCAGGAAAATCGCTGGCGGCCATGCGGGGAAGCATGGGTGCGTCGGCGAGCCTGCGCCAGGACCAGGCTGCCCCCTAACCGTCTGGGAGGAAGCAAAGAGTGCTCGAGAAGTATTTCAACCTGAAGGAACAAGGCACGTCGGTCCGGACCGAAGTGATCGCCGGCGTCACGACCTTCCTGACGATGGCCTACATCATCTTCGTCAACCCGGAGATCCTGTCGTCGACGGGCATGGACCGCAATGCCGTGTTCGTCGCCACCTGTCTCGCCGCGGCAATAGGCTCGCTCATCATGGGCCTGGTGGCCAAATGGCCGATCGGCATGGCGCCAGGCATGGGCCTGAACGCCTTCTTCGCCTTCACCGTCGTCGGCGCCATGGGCTTTTCCTGGCAGCAGGCGCTGGGTGCCGTCTTCATTTCGGGCGTCATCTTCCTGCTTTTGACCATCAGCGGCGTGCGCAGCTGGCTGATTGCCGGCATCCCGCATTCGATGCGTAGCGCGATTGCCGCCGGTATCGGCCTGTTTCTCGGCATCATCGCGCTGAAAAGCTCGGGCATCGTCGTGGCCAGCCCCGCAACCCTGGTGACGCTCGGCGACCTCAGCCAGACCGGAACGCTGCTCGCCATTGCCGGCTTCTTCATCATAGCTGCACTCGACGCGCTCAAGGTGCGCGGTGCGATCCTGATCGGCATCCTGGTGATCACCATCGCCTCGATGGCGCTCGGCGTCAGCCAGTTCAACGGCATCGTCTCGATGCCGCCATCCATCCTGCCGACCTTCCTGCAGCTCGACGTTGTGGGCGCGCTGCATGCCGGCCTGGTGCACGTCATCCTGGTGTTCGTGCTGGTCGAGGTCTTCGACGCCACCGGCACACTGATCGGCGTCGCCAAGCGCGCCGGGCTGATCGAGCCGGGCAAGCCCAACCGCCTCGGACGTGCGCTTCTCGCCGACAGCACGGCCATCGTCGCCGGCTCGCTGCTGGGCACCTCCAGTACCACCGCCTATGTCGAAAGCGCCTCGGGCGTGCAGGCCGGCGGCCGTACCGGCCTCACCGCCCTGGTCATCGGCGTGCTGTTTCTTGCCGCGCTGTTCTTCTCGCCGCTGGCAGGCTCGGTGCCGGCCTATGCGACCGCACCTGCCCTGCTTTATGTCGCCTGCCTGATGATGCGCGAGCTTGTCGAGGTCGAATGGGCCGACATCACCGAGGCAGCGCCCGCTGCGCTGACCGCGCTGATGATGCCCTTCACCTACTCGATCGCCAACGGCCTGGCCTTTGGCTTCGTCAGCTACGCAGCACTCAAGCTGCTGACCGGTCGTCCCGGCGAGGTTCATGCAGCGACGTGGCTTGTGGCGGCACTGTTCATCATCCGCTTCGCCTTCTTCGCCCACTGACTTTTCCGAACCCATCTTAAGCCGGGGCCGCCCACGCGGCCCCGGCTTTTTGTTGTCCGCGAAGGCGCTTCCCACGGCCGTGACATGCGCTAGGAATTCCGCTTTCGTTTTGGTCGACGAAAGTCGGAAACGAAGATCGCAACCAGGAATTGCCCAGCATTACCCGAGGCCGACCACATTTCGCTGGCCGAAAAATAGAAGATTTCAGCTGTTTGCGGGCATTTAGCCGTCTAAATTGGCGGATGTGCGCTGAAACCCAGGCCTCTGACACAACATCACCCCAAAGCTGGAGAGCAGCTTTATATTTCGTTTGACATTCACTTTCAGTTCGAAATAATCCAAATCTAGTTTCGAAAATTACCTAAATTGCTGCAGTGCGAAAAGGCGGCGAAGGCGTGAGCAGACCCGAAATACACGACATCTTCGTTATCGGCGGCGGCATCAATGGCTGCGGAATCGCACGTGACGCGGTCGGCCGCGGCTATTCGGTCTACCTCGCCGAAATGAACGACCTCGCCTCCGGCACGTCGTCCTATTCGACCAAGCTCATCCATGGCGGGCTGCGCTATCTCGAACACTACGAGTTCCGCCTGGTGCGCGAAGCGCTGATGGAGCGCGAGGTGCTGTGGAAGAACGCGCCGCACATCATCTGGCCGATGCGCTTCGTGCTGCCTTACGCCAAGGGCCTGCGCCCGGCATGGCTGATCCGGCTCGGCCTGTTCCTCTATGACCACATTGGCGGCCGCAAGCTGCTGCCGCCGACACGCACGCTCGACATGCGCAGCGACGTCGCCGGCAAGCCGCTCAAGCCGATGTTTTCGCGTGCCTTCGAATATTCCGACGGCTGGGTCAACGATGCGCGGCTGGTCGTGCTCAATGCCCGCGACGCAGCCGACAAGGGTGCCGTCATCCGCACCCGCGCCAAGGTGACGAGCGCGCGCCGCGACAACGGCCATTGGAACATCCGCGTCGAGGACCTGCGCAGCGGCCAGGTCGAGGAGGTCAAAGCGCGGCTCATCGTCAATGCCGCCGGCCCCTGGATCGACCACGTGCTGACCGAGACCGTCGGGCAGAACAACGTCCACAATGTGCGCCTCGTCCAGGGCAGCCATATCGTGGTGGCAAAGAAGTTCGACGATCCGCGCGCCTATTTCTTCCAGAACAAGGACGGGCGCATCATCTTCGCCATTCCTTACGAGGAAGACTTCACCCTGATCGGCACCACCGACCAGGATTATGAAGGCGATCCCCACACCGCCAGGATCAGCCAGGCCGAAATCACCTATCTCTGCGACGCGGCAAGCGAATATTTCGCCGAGCCGGTGCGCCCCGACGACATCGTCTGGACCTATTCAGGCGTTCGCCCGCTCTATGACGACGGCGCCAGCAAGGCTCAGGAAGCGACGCGCGACTATGTGCTGAAGGCCGATGCCAGCGAAGGCCGCGCGCCGATCGTCAACATCTTCGGCGGCAAGATCACCACTTATCGCCGCCTTGCCGAATCCATGCTCGAGATCATCGAAAAGCAGCTCGGCAAGAAGGGCAAGCCCTGGACGGCGACGGCCGCCCTGCCCGGCGGCGAGTTCGAAGCGACGGGCTTCGATGCCGAAGTGGTGAAGCTCAAGGCTGCCTACCCGTTCCTCGACATGCGCCTCGCCCGTCGCTTGACCAGGCTCTACGGCACGCGTGCCAGGGGCCTGCTTGGCCTCGCGAAGTCCGAAGCCGATCTGGGGCGCAATTTCGGCGCCGATCTCTACGAGGCCGAGGTCCGCTATCTCGTCGCCCATGAATGGGCGGTGAGCGGCGAAGACGTTTTGTGGCGGCGTACCAAGCGGGGCCTGAAGCTCAGCAAGGAGCAGGCCGCGACGCTCGACGAATTTCTGCAAGGAATGAGCCCAGGCGTGCACAACGCCGCGGCAGAATAGGCCTACCCGCCTGCATCTGCCTCTGGGAGGAGGATTTATGCTCGAACTGCGCAACGTTACCAAGACGGTGGCCGGCACGGATCATATCCGCGACGTCTCGCTGACGCTTCAGCACGCTAGCCTCAATGTCCTGCTTGGGCCGACCCTGTCGGGCAAGACCAGCCTGATGCGGCTGATGGCCGGGCTCGACAAGCCGACCTCTGGCTCGGTCTGGTTCGACGGCACCGATGTTACCGGCGTGCCGGTTCAGAGGCGCAACATCGCCATGGTCTACCAGCAGTTCATCAACTATCCGGCGATGACGGTCTACGAGAACATAGCCTCGCCGCTGCGTGTTGCCGGCGCCGACAAGGCCAGGATCGAGCAGGAGGTCAAGCGCGCCGCAGACCTGCTCAAGCTGACGCCCTATCTGGACCGCACCCCGCTCAACCTGTCGGGCGGCCAGCAGCAGCGCACCGCACTTGCCCGCGCCATCGTCAAGAATGCCCGGCTTGTGCTGCTCGACGAACCGCTCGCCAATCTCGACTACAAGCTGCGCGAGGAATTGCGCGCCGAGTTGCCGAAGATCTTCGCCGAAACCGGCGCGATCTTCGTCTATGCCACGACCGAGCCGCATGAAGCGCTTTTGCTCGGCGGCAATGTCGCGACGCTGTCGGAAGGCCGCATCACCCAGTTCGGCCCGACGATCGAGGTGTTCCGCAAGCCGAACGACCTGATCACGGCACGGACCTTTGCCGACCCGCCGCTCAACACCATCGTGTTGAAGAAGAGCGGCCGCAGTTTCCAGCTTGATGGTGGGGTGGACCTCCCGGTGCCGGTGGAACTCGCCGGCATTGCCGACGCCAGCTATACGATCGGCTTCCAGCCCCACCATCTTTCTTTTGAGAAGCGCACCGCGGACGCGGTGGGCGTGAAGGCCAAGGTCTCGGTGACCGAAATCACCGGCTCGGAAAGCTTCGTTCATCTCAACTACGCAGACGCGCGCTGGGTGATGCTCGCCCACGGCATCCGCCAGTTCGAACCGGACGAGGTCATCGAGGTCTTCATCGATCCGCGCCACGTCATGGTTTTTGACGCGAATGGCCGCTCGGCCGCTTCGCCATCGCAACTGGCTGCATAGGAGGGCGAGATGGCACGCATCGACCTGAACCACATCCGCCACGCCTACGGCGCAAACCCGAAATCCGACAAGGACTATGCGTTGCGCGAAGTCCATTACGGCTTCGAGGACGGTGGCGCCTATGCATTGCTCGGCCCCTCCGGCTGCGGCAAGACCACTCTGCTCAACATCATCTCGGGCCTGCTGCACGCCTCGCACGGCCAGCTTTTGTTCGACGGCAAGGACGTGACGCGGCTGTCGACGCAGGAGCGCAACATCGCTCAGGTGTTCCAGTTCCCGGTCATCTACGACACCATGACGGTCTACGACAATCTCGCCTTCCCGCTGCGAAACCGCGGCGTGGCCGAAGCCGATGTCGACCGCAAGGTGCGCGAGACGCTCGACATGATCGACCTCGCCGACTGGGCCAAACGTAAGGCGCGCGGGCTCACCGCCGACCAAAAGCAGAAGATCTCGCTCGGCCGCGGCCTCGTCCGCTCCGACGTCAACGCGATCCTGTTCGACGAGCCGCTGACCGTCATCGACCCGCATATGAAATGGGTGCTGCGCTCGCAGCTCAAGCAGCTTCACCGCCGCTTCGGCTACACCATGATCTACGTCACCCACGACCAGACCGAGGCGCTGACCTTCGCCGAGAAGGTGGTGGTGATGTATGACGGCGAGATCGTCCAGATCGGCACTCCGGCCGAGCTGTTCGAGCGCCCCAAGCACACCTTCGTCGGCTATTTCATCGGCTCGCCCGGCATGAACGTCATGCCGGTGGCGGTCGAAGGCAGGCGCGCCAGGCTCGGCGGCCAGACAATCGACCTGCCCGGCACGCCCAAGGCCGAAGGCGGCGGCATCGAACTCGGCATCCGGCCCGAATATGTCAGGCTCGGCGCCAAGGGCATGCCCGTCACGGTGCGTAAGGTCGAGGACATCGGCCGCCACAAGGTGGTGCGCGCCAGCCTCGAGGGCCGCGAGATCGCGGCGATCCTGGGCGAGGACGATCACGTCCCGGCCGATCCGCACGTCACCTTCGATCCTGCCGGCATCAACCTCTACGATAAGTCCTGGCGCGTCGAGATGGGAGCCTGACCATGGAAAAGACCTGGAATAACAAAGCCTGGTTCATGGTGCTGCCGGTGCTCGTGCTGGTGGCTTTCTCGGCGGTCATCCCCCTGATGACCGTCGTGAACTATTCGGTGCAGGACACCTTCGGCGGCAACCAGTTCTTCTGGGCCGGCGCCGAATGGTTCGAGGAGATGCTGCACTCCGACCGGTTCTGGGCGGCGATGGGCCGCAACCTGATCTTCTCGGCGATCATCCTGGCGATCCAGATCCCGCTTGGCATCTTCATCGCCCTCAACATGCCGAGGAAAGGCTGGGGCGTGCCGGTTTGCCTGGTCTTGATGGCGCTGCCTCTGCTCATCCCGTGGAATGTCGTCGGCACGATCTGGCAGGTCTTCGGGCGCATCGACATCGGCCTGCTCGGCTATACGCTGCACGCGCTCGGCTTCGACTACAACTACGTCAACGACCCGTTCGACGCCTGGGTGACCGTCATCATCATGGACGTCTGGCACTGGACCAGCCTCGTCGTGCTGCTCTGCTACGCCGGCCTAGTGTCGATCCCCGATGCCTTCTACCAGGCGGCCAAGATCGACGGCGCCTCGCGCTGGGCGGTGTTCCGCTACATCCAGCTGCCGAAGATGCAGCGCGTGCTTTTGATCGCCGTGCTGCTGCGCTTCATGGACAGTTTCATGATCTACACCGAGCCCTTCGTCGTCACCGGAGGCGGCCCCGGCAATTCGACGACCTTCCTGTCGATCGACCTCGTCAAGATGGCTGTCGGCCAGTTCGACCTCGGCCCGGCGGCGGCGATGTCGATCATCTACTTCCTGATCGTGCTGCTGCTGTCATGGGTCTTCTACACCGTCATGACAAATTACGACGTGGAGAAGTGAGATGGCGGGGACACGGGATGCAGTCGCGGACGCCGACAAGGACAAGATGATGCGCAATGCCGCGACCACGACGGGCGTTGTCCATGGCGGTGCTCCAGACGAGGCTCTGGCGCGCAGGATGCGGCGGCGCGGCGAGGAATCGCGCTTCTGGTGGGTGGTGCCGACGATCTACATCATCTTCCTGATGCTGCCGATCTATTGGCTCATCAATATGAGCTTCAAGTCGAACCAGGAAATCCTGGGCACCTTTTCGCTCTGGCCGCAAAACCCGACGCTGCGCAACTATGGTGTGATCTTCACTGACCCGTCCTGGTACAAGGGCTACATCAACTCGATCATCTATGTGGTGATGAACACGGTGATTTCGATCGCCGTAGCCCTGCCCGCGGCTTACGCCTTTTCGCGCTACCGCTTCCTCGGCGACAAGCATCTGTTTTTCTGGCTGCTCACCAACCGCATGGCGCCACCGGCGGTGTTTGCCTTGCCGTTCTTCCAGCTCTACTCGGCCTTCGGCCTGATCGACACGCATATCGCGGTTGCGCTCGCGCACTGCCTGTTCAACGTGCCGCTGGCAGTATGGATCCTCGAAGGCTTCATGTCGGGCGTGCCGAAAGAGATCGACGAGACCGCCTATATCGACGGCTACTCGTTCCCGCGCTTTTTCGTGAAGATCTTCGTTCCGCTGATCGCCAGTGGCATCGGGGTGGCAGCCTTCTTCTGTTTCATGTTCTCGTGGGTTGAACTGCTGATCGCCCGAACGCTGACCACCACCGACGCCAAGCCGATCGCCGCCATCATGACGCGCACCGTCTCGGCCTCGGGCATGGACTGGGGCGTGCTCGCCGCAGCCGGCGTGCTGACCATCATCCCGGGTGCGCTCGTCATCTGGTTCGTCCGCAACTACATCGCCAAGGGCTTTGCCCTGGGCCGCGTCTGAGGGAGCGTTTGTGATGGACCTTTCATGGATGGCCTGGACGCTGCCGACGGCGGCGTTCTTCATCACCATCTTCCTGATGCTCGTAGGCATGGGCGTGTGGGAGTACTTCTCGCCGGGCGGCAATCCACGCGTCGGCATCCTCCGCTTCGAAACGACCCGGGGCGACAGGCTTTTCGTTTCGCTGCTCGGCAGCGCCTTCATTCATCTCGCATGGCTGGGCCTGATCGGTCCCAACCTGTGGTGGGCTCTCGCTCTCGCAGTGGTCTACGCGATCGGCGTATTCCGCTTCGTCTAGAGGGGGAAATGTTGGGCCGCCGCAAGCCCGCGGCGGAGCCAAATGGCAATGCAACCTTGTTTGGGAGGAAATTAATGCGACGCCATATTCTAGCATCAACAAGCGTGATCGCCCTGCTCTTGGGATCAAGCAGTGCCTTTGCCGGCATGGACGAGGCGAAAGCCTTCCTCGATACCGAGATCAAGGATCAGTCGGCGCTCGACCGCGCCGGCCAGGAAGCAGAAATGCAATGGTTCGTCGATGCCGCGAAGCCTTTCGCCGGCATGGAGATCAAGGTCGTTTCGGAAACCATCACCACGCACGAATATGAATCGAAGACGCTTGCCAAGGCGTTCACTGACATCACCGGCATCAAGATCACGCACGACCTGATCGGTGAAGGCGACGTCATCGAAAAGCTGCAGACGCAGATGCAGTCCGGCGAAAACATCTATGACGCCTATGTCAACGATTCCGACCTTATCGGCACCCACTGGCGCTATCTGCAGGCCCGCAGCCTGACCGATTGGATGGCCAATGAGGGCAAGGACGTCACCAACCCCAACCTCGATATCGCCGACTTCATCGGCACAAAGTTCACGACAGCGCCGGATGGTAAGCTCTACCAGCTTCCCGACCAGCAGTTCGCCAACCTCTACTGGTTCCGCTACGACTGGTTCAACGACGAGAAGAACAAGGCCGACTTCAAGGCGAAGTACGGCTACGACCTCGGCGTTCCGGTCAACTGGTCGGCCTATGAGGACATTGCCGAGTTCTTCACCGGCCGCGACGTCAACGGCCAGAAGGTCTATGGCCACATGGACTATGGCAAGAAGGACCCCTCGCTCGGCTGGCGCTTCACCGACGCCTGGCTGTCGATGGCCGGCAACGGCGACAAGGGCCTGCCCAACGGTCTGCCGGTCGACGAATGGGGCATCAAGGTCAACGAAAAGTCGCAGCCCGTCGGCTCCTGCGTCGCACGCGGCGGCGACACCAACGGCCCGGCTTCGGTCTACTCGATCGTCAAGTATCTCGACTGGCTGAAGGCCTACGCGCCGCCGGAAGCCCAGGGCATGACCTTCTCCGAATCCGGCCCGGTGCCGGCCCAGGGTGCGATTGCCCAGCAGATCTTCTGGTACACCGCGTTCACCGCCGACATGGTCAAGCCCGGCCTGCCAGTGATGAACGAGGACGGCACGCCGAAGTGGCGCATGGCGCCCTCGCCGCACGGCGTCTACTGGAAGGACGGCATGAAGCTCGGCTATCAGGACGTCGGTTCGTGGACGATCCTGAAGTCGACGCCTGACGACCGCGCCAAGGCCGCATGGCTTTATGCGCAGTTCGTGACCTCGAAGACTGTCGATGTGAAGAAGAGCCATGTCGGCTTGACCTTCATCCGCCAGTCGACGCTCGACCACAAGAGCTTCACCGACCGTGCCCCGCAGCTCGGTGGCCTGATCGAGTTCTACCGTTCGCCGGCCCGCGTTCAGTGGTCGCCGACGGGCACCAACGTGCCTGACTATCCGAAGCTGGCTCAGCTGTGGTGGCAGGCGATCGGTGATGCTTCCTCGGGCGCCAAGACGGCCCAGGAAGCCATGGATTCGCTGTGCGCCGAGCAGGAAAAGGTGCTCGAACGCCTCGAACGCGCCGGCATCCAGGGCGACATCGGCCCGAAGATGGCGGAAGAGCACGATCTCGCCTACTGGAATGCCGAAGCGGTCAAGGCAGGCAATCTCGCGCCGCAGCTGAAGATCGAAAACGAGAAGGAAAAGCCTGTCACCATCAACTACGATGAGCTGGTGAAGAGCTGGAGCAAGTAAGCGTTCAGGCGGAGCATCCGCCTGCCTGGGGAGACGGCGCAGCGCCGTCTCCCCTATTCATGCAAGTGACTGCGGAGGGCAAGATGAGCGGCTTCATTCTGGCGATCGACCAAGGCACGACATCCAGCCGTGCCATCGTCTTCGACGCGGCGATGAAGCCGGTCGGTATTGGCCAGAAGGAATTTACCCAGAATTTTCCAGCTTCCGGCTGGGTCGAGCACGATCCGGAGGAAATCTGGGACAGCGTGGTTTCGACCTGCAAGACAGCGTTGAAGAAGGCGGGCCGGGACGCCGCCGACATTTCGGCGATCGGTATCACCAACCAGCGTGAAACCGTCGTCATCTGGGACAAGGCCACCGGCAAGCCGATCCACAACGCCATCGTCTGGCAGGACCGACGCACCGCCCCCCTCTGTGCCAGGCTGAAGAAGCAGGGGCTGGAGCCGAAGTTCACCCGCAAGACCGGGCTTTTGCTCGATCCCTATTTCTCCGGCACCAAGATCGCCTGGCTGCTCGACAAGGTGAAGGGCGCGCGCAAGCGGGCCGAGCGAGGCGAGCTGCTTGCCGGCACCATCGACAGTTTCCTGATCTGGCGCCTGACCGGCGGCCAGGTGCATGCGACCGACGCGACGAACGCCTCGCGTACGCTGGTCTACAACATCGAGAAGAACAGCTGGGATGCCGAGTTGCTCGACATCCTGAAAATCCCTGCCGTCATGCTTCCCGAAGTGAAGGATTGCGCCGCGGATTTCGGCGTGACCGAGAAATCGCTGTTCGGCGCTGAGATCCCGATCCTCGGCGTTGCCGGCGACCAGCAGGCGGCGACCATCGGCCAGGCCTGCTTCGAGCCCGGCATGATGAAATCGACCTATGGCACCGGCTGCTTTGCCATCCTCAACACCGGCAGCGACATCGTGCGCTCTAAGAACCGGCTGCTGACGACGATCGCCTACCGCCTCGAGGGCAAGACAACCTATGCGCTGGAAGGCTCGATCTTCGTTGCCGGCGCTGCCGTGCAGTGGCTGCGCGACGGCATCAAGGTGATCGGCAAGGCCGAGCAAAGCGGCAAGCTGGCGGCTGACGCCGACGACACCCAGGACGTCTATCTGGTGCCGGCCTTTGTCGGGCTCGGCGCGCCGCATTGGGATGCCGAGGCGCGCGGCGCCATTTACGGCCTCACCCGCAACACCGGGCCGGCGGAATTTGCCCGTGCAGCGCTCGAATCCGTCGCCTATCAGACCCGCGACCTGCTCGACGCGATGAAGAAGGACTGGAAGACCGGCAACGGCAAGACCGTGCTGCGTGTCGACGGCGGCATGGTGGCCTCCGACTGGACCATGCAGCGCCTGGCTGACATCCTCGACGCCCCGGTCGACAGGCCGACAGTGCTCGAAACCACGGCGCTTGGCGCTGCCTGGCTCGCCGGCTCGCGTGCCGGCGTCTGGCCGAAGGCCAAGGCGTTTTCCAAGGCCTGGGCGCTCGACCGCCAGTTCAAGCCGGCGATGGAACCGGCCTTGCGCAACGCCAAGCTGAAAGGCTGGCACGACGCCGTGCGCCGAACGCTGACACCGAAATAGCAGCTTCCCTCGACGGCAGCCTAACGGCCGAAGCTGGCCAGCAAGGCCTGCGTTTCCGTGGCAAGGGCGCGCGTCAGATCGGCCGCCGGCATGTCGCGGCCAAGCCGCGCCGCCTGTCCCGACCACAAGGACATGAAGTCGCCCGAACCTTTCGGTTCCGACGCCGCCCTCAGCGGTGCCAAAGCCCCGCCTGCCAGCGGGAATGCCGGTGCGTCCTTCGACAGCGGGCCGACCTCGCGCATGATGCGGTTGACGATGCCGCGCGCCGGCCGGCCGGTGAACAGATTGGTCAGTGCGGTATGGTCGTCCTTGGCCGAGCGCAGCGCCGCCTTATGCGGCGCCGCCACGTTGGCCTCCGGGCAGAACAGATAGGCCGTGCCGAGCTGCACCGCCGAAGCGCCGAGGGCAAAGGCAGCAACGATGCCGCGTGCATCGGCAATGCCGCCTGCGGCAATGACAGGTACTTTGACCGCGTCGGCCACCTGCGGCACCAGGGCGAAGGTGCCGGGCTGGTTGGCGACGTCGTCGGTCAGGAAGATGCCGCGATGGCCGCCGGCCTCGGCACCTTGCGCGATGATCGCATCGCACCCCCTCGCCTCGAGCCACACCGCCTCATCTGCTGTCGTCGCCGACGACAGCACCTTGGCGCCCGTCGCCTTGACGCGATCGAGCAGGGCCGCATCCGGCAGGCCAAAATGAAAACTCACCACCTCCGGCCGGAACTCCTCGACGATGGCGCAGAACTCGTCATCGAAGGGTGCGCGCCCTGAGCGCGGCGCCGGCGCCTTGGGGTCGAGGCCGAGCTCGATGTAATAGGGCTCGAGCCGCTGTTTCCACGCGGCTTCGCGCACAGGGTCCTCTTGCGGCGGCTTGTGGCAGAAGAAATTGACGTTGATCGGCTTGGACGTGCGCTGCCTGATGATGCCGAGTTCTGTCCGCGCCTTGTCAGGCGTCATCAGCGCACAAGGCAGGCCGCCGAGGCCACCAGCCTCCGAGACCGCGATCACCATTTCGGAATCGACGGGCCCGGCCATCGGCGCCTGGAAGATCGGAAGCTCAAGGCCCAGGAGATCAAGAATTCGACGATCGGGCCACATCATGTCTTCCTTTCTTCAAGGGCCGTCAGGCCTGCTGGCGCTCGGCCCTCCGGGCAGCAATCTGACGCATGGCGACGACGCGGCGACGCCAGATCTCGGTGCGCATCGCCATTAGATGCAGAGTGAAGAACAGAAGGGTAAAGCCAAGCGCCATGGTCATGAGGGGCCAGAGCATGCTCGGATCGATGGTCGGGCCGTCCATGCGGAACACCGAGGCCGGCTGGTGCAGCGTGTTCCACCATTCGACCGAGAACTTGATGATCGGGATGTTGATGAAGCCGACAAGCGCGATGACGGCGGCGGCACGCGCCGAACGCGCGGGATCGTCGAGCGCGCGGGTCAGCGCGATGATGCCGAGATACATCAGGAAAAGCACGAACACCGAGGTCAGCCGGGCATCCCAGACCCACCAGGTGCCCCACATCGGCTTGCCCCAGATCGAGCCGGTAAGCAGCGCAAGTGCCGTGAACACGGCGCCGACCGGTGCCGCCGACTTCAGGGCGACGTCGGCGAGCGGATGACGCCAGACCAGCGTTCCCAGCGCCGAAACCGCCATGACCGAGTAGCACATCATGGCGAGCCAGGCGAAAGGCACGTGGATGTACATGATGCGGACGGTGATGCCCTGCTGGAAATCGGCCGGTGCGGCAAAGGCCAGATAGAGCCCGATCGCCAATACCAATGCCGAAGCGCCGCCAAGCCAGGGCACGATCTTGTCGACCAGCGAGATGAAACGCGTTGGATTGGCCAGGTCGCTGAAACGCCAAGCCTGCGAGGTCGTCTGTGTCATGGACGCTAAATAGCCTTGGGCGCTCGTCTTCGCAATCAGTTCCAGCGTCGCGGTCAAACGCAGACGGGGCGCCAAGGCGCCCCGTTCATATGCGAATTGAGGTGAAGTGTCAGGCCGCAGCCTCGACATGGGTGACGCGGCGGACTTCCTCATCATTGAGCAGACCGCCGGCGCGCAGCAGCGAAGCAAAGCGGCCGTTGCGGGTCGACAGCTCATTGAAGCCGCCCATCTCGACGACATGGCCGTGATCCATGAACACCACCAGGTCGGCGTCGCGAACCGTGCTCAGCCGGTGCGCGATGATGAAGGTCGTGCGACCGTCGCGCAGCATGTCGATGGCGTCCTTGACCCGGTTCTCGGTCTCGACGTCGAGCGCGCTCGTCGCCTCGTCGAGCACCAGGATCGGCGCGCTCTTTAGGATGGCGCGGGCAATAGCGATACGCTGGCGCTCGCCACCGGACAGCTGGCCGCCACGCTCGCCGACATTGGTGTCGTAGCCTTCGCTCTTGGACAAGATGAAGTCCTGCGCCGCAGCCGCGGTCGCGGCAGCGTGCACTTCCTCGTAGCTCGCGCCAGCGCGGCCGACGCGGATGTTGTCCTCGATCGAGCGGTTGAGCAGGCCGGCGTCCTGGAAGACGGTGGCGATCGAATGGCGCAGCGACTTCTTGGTCACCGTGCGCGTGTCGATGCCGTCGATCAGGATGCGGCCATTCTGCGGCGTGTGGACGCGCTGCAACAGGTTGATCAGCGTCGTCTTGCCGGCACCGGTCGGGCCGACGATGGCGATGGTCTGGCCGGCACTTACCTCGAAGGAGACGTCGGTGACGCCCTGTCCCGAGTTCGGGAACTCGAAGCTGACGTTTTCGAAGCGGACATGGCCGGTGACGTTGTCCAGCTCGCGCAGGCCTTCCGGCTCGCGGTTGTCGCCGGCGGCGTCCTCGAGGCGATAGAACTCCTCGAGCTTCGCACGGGCGTCGAAGATCTGGTTGGCGAAGTTCGAAACCTGGTCGAGACGGCTGATCAAAAGGGCAGCGAAGCCGGTGAAGGCAACGATGTCACCGATGCGCAACTCGCCCTTGCTGACGAGATAGGCGCCGATCAGAAGCACGACCATCATCGAGATCGTCGACGCCAGGCGGTGCATGGCGGATGCCAGCGCCCACCAGTCGAGGACCGGGTTCTGCGTGGTGATCAGTGCCTTCACATAAGCACGAAGCGATTCAGTTTCCTGGCCGACGCGGTTGTAGCTCTGCAGCACGGCAACGTTGCTGACCGAATCCGAGACGTGGGAGAAAACCTTGTGATAGTGGCGCTCGACGGAGGCCTGGCCTTCCTTGGTCTTGCGCATGACCAGCCGACCGATGGCGAGATAAAGCCCGCCGAGCACGATCAGCACCAGCGACATGCGGACGTCGAGCGAAAATGCCGTCGGGATCAGCAGCGCCAGCGCCACCGCTGTCGACAGGTGGGTGCGCATGAATTCGAGCCACAGGCTGAACAGCGCTTCGACCGCGCGCAGCAAGGTGTGCAGCGAGTGCGACGTGCCACGCTGCTGGTGCCACGACAGCGGCATGGTGATGACACGCTCGAACGACTGGCACAGCACCTCGCCGCGACGCGCATGCGCCAGGCGGTCGGCGCCGCGTGCGACCAGAACGAAGGCCACGATGTTGAACGCGCCAAGGCCGGCCCACAGCGCCATTGTCGGAACGACTTCCGTCTTTCCGGCGATTGCATCGATGATACGCCCGAACAGAATCGGTTCTGCAATTGTCACGATTGCCAACACGATGTTGGCTGCGCAAATCAGCCCGACCTTCTTGCCGTCGGCGGCAAGATAGCGGAGGGCTCTCCAATAAACTTCAAGCAACGACACTTTGGTACCCCTTGAGTCCCGTTCGTCCCTTTATTGTGCACTGCACCATAGCCGACAAATAGCGGTCATGGGTCCGCAAGACAATGCGCAGATAGCCGCTCCGTTCAAAAAAATCGAACAACACATGGCTACGACCGGTAATCTGCTGTGATCCGATAAGGAATTGAGATTTAACGAAAAAAGGCATCGTTGCGGCAAAATGATGACAAAGCAGGCAGCCAAGTTGACGCAGGGGCATCCCGGCTAGGCCGGGATGCGGATCACAACGTCGACTTCGCCGCTGTCGCGCATGGCAAAGGATGCGTCCTTGCCCTTCACGCCATCGACCTCTGCTTTCGCAGCTTTAGCGGCTTTGTCCCTCACCACACGCAACCTGTAGACGGCACCGCCCAAACGGAGCGTTGCCGAATAACCTTCCCAGTGCTTGGGAATGGCTGGTGCGACGACCAGCTTGTTGCCGCGCTGGCTAATACCGAGGATGCTCTCGACCGCCGCGCGATAGAGCCAGCCTGCCGAACCGGTGTACCAGGTCCAACCGCCGCGCCCTGCTTTGGACGCGTCGGCATAGACGTCGGCTGCAACCACATAGGGTTCGACCCTGTAGGTCTCTGCCGCGGCCTCGTCGAGCGCATGGTTGACCGGGTTGAGCATCGAGAAGCAGCGATAGGCCTCGTCGACCTGCCCCATTTCCGCCAAGGCAATGACAAACCACGTCGCGGCATGGGTGTACTGGCCGCCATTTTCGCGCACGCCAGGCGGATAGGACTTGATGTAGCCCGGCTCCTTGTCGGTTTCGGAGAATGGCGGGGTGAACAGCTTGATCAGCTTCAGCTCGTCGTCGACCAGCATTTTGGTAGCCTGCGCCATGGCGGTGCGCGAACGTGCCGGATCGCCCTCGCCCGAAATGACGCTCCACGACTGCGCGATCGAGTCGATCTTGCATTCGTCGGAGTTGCGCGAGCCGAGCGGCGTGCCGTCGTCGAAGCTGCCACGGCGGTACCATTCGCCATCCCAGGCCGCATTCTCCAGGGCCCGCTTCAATGCCGTGGCATGCTTGTCCCAGGCGTTGGCGCGTTTTGAATCACCTTCGGCCTTGGCCAGCGGCGCAAACTCGCCCAGCGTCCGCAGCAGGAACCAGCCGAGCCAGACGCTGTCGCCCTTGCCCTCCTCACCGACGCGGTTCATGCCGTCGTTCCAGTCGCCGCCGAGGATCAGCGGCAGGCCGTTCTTGGCGGTCCGCTTGATGGCGAGGTCGAGCGCACGCGCGCAGTGCTCGTAGAGCGAAGCCTTCTTCTTGGACTGCTCCGGCGTGAAGAACGCGTCGTGTTCGCCTGGGTTGAGCTGCTGGCCTTCGATGAAGGGCAGTTGCTCATTGAGGATCGCCGCGTCGCCGGTCACCGTGACGTAGCGCGCGGTGGCACTCGCCAGCCAGACGACGTCGTCGGAGATCATGGTGCGCACGCCGGCGCCGGTGCGCGGCAACCACCAATGCTGCACGTCGCCTTCGGCAAACTGCCGGCCGGCGGCGTTCAGGATCTGGGCACGGGCAAGGCTGGCGTCGTGCATCAACAGCGCCAGCGTGTCCTGCAGCTGGTCGCGGAAGCCGAAGGCGCCGCTTGCCTGGTAGAAGGCCGAGCGCGCACGAATGCGGCAGGCCAGGCTCTGGTAAGGCAGCCAGTTGTTGACCATGGCGTCGAGCGCCTTGTCGGGCGTCTCGACCTCGATGGTGCCGAGGAACGAACGCCAGTTGCGCTCGTTTTCCGCCAACCTCTGGTCGAAATCGACCTTGAGATGACGGGTCACCAGCGCACTCGCTTCCTCATCCGAGCCGGCATCGCCGAGCAGCCAGAGCAGGGAAATCGAGCCGCCTGCGGGCACCTCGACATCCCTCGATATCGCCGCGCAAGGATCGACACCCGCCTCGACGCGTCCGGTCAGTTCGGCTCCGATGGTCACGGCGCGCGGCGCCTCGACGGTGCCACCCATGCCGATGAACTCGTGACGGTCCGAGGTGACCGAATTGGCCTTGCCGTCCATCGCCATGAAGGCGACGCGCTCGCCGAAGTCGAGACCGTAGGTATTGCGGGCAAAAAGCGCGCCTGTCGCCTCGTCAAGGGAAGGCACGATGTTGGGGGCCGTCCGGGCCCGGCTGTTGCCCAGCACCCACTCGGCGTAGCTGTAGACCTTGAGCTTGGCCGGCACTGCGCCCGAATTTTCGATCTTCAGCCGCGAAATGCGAACCGGATCGTTCGGATCGACGAGATGCGTCAGTTCGGTGGCCAGCGTGCCGCGCTTCGAGCGGAAGGTCGAGAAACCCTGACCGTGGCGGGCTTCGTAGCTTGCGCCCGCTTCACGCGCGACAGCTGCGATCGGCGAATAGGTCCTGCCGCTGGCGCGATCGAAGATGTATATCGCCTCGCCCGGACGGTTGGTGACGGGATCGTTCGACCAGGGCGTCAGCTGGTAGTCGCGGCTGTTGCGGCTCCAGGTGAAGGCAGCACCTTCGGCCGAAGCGTGGAAGCCGAAGCCGGCATTGGCGATGACGTTGATCCAGGGCTGCGGCGTCGAACGCGCACCATTGAGGCGCACGACATAGTCGCGGCCATTGGCGTCGAAGCCGCCGAAACCGTTCCAGTAGGACAGGCCGTCGCCGCCGCTCTTGCGGGCGCTGCGCGACGGCGACGTCTGCAGCGCGGAGGTTTCCGGCCGGTCGGTCGCCTGAGCGGCTGCAAGGGCATCGCGGGCGGCAAGCGCTGCCGCTTCGGCACGCTCGATCTGGTCGAAGATCGTGCCGTTGCGGGTGTGCAGGCAGACACGTGCGACAGCCAGAAGCGTGCGGTAGGAGCCTTCGTCCATCAGGTCGCGGCGGACGGCGAAGATATGCTGGCGCGGTCCGAGTTCCTTGCCGCGCAGGCGGCTGTTCTCGCACAGATGCTCGATCGCCTGCTGCAGGTCCTGGACATAGGACGAGGCCTGCTCGTTGACGATGACGAGATCGGCGACGAGGCCGCGCGCGCGCATGTATTCCTGGAACCTGAGCGCCTGGGCGACGATCTCGATGTCGGCGACATCGCCGATCCTGATCGCCAGGATCGGGAAATCGCCCGAGATCGCCATCGGCCACAGCGCCGACTGCCGGCCGAGGCCGGAGGCGATGGCATCTGCCGAGAGGCGCAGGAACGGATCGGGATAGATCAGGAAGCGCGCCAGTTTCTGGACGTTTGCCGCATCGGCCAGGTTGAGGCCGAGGTGACGCGTCTGCACCTGCGAACGGGTCCACGACAACATGGCCTGGCGCTGGAAGCCTTCGGGGTGATCGAGCTTGGCAACAGTTTCCTCGACCTCTTCGCGCGTCGAGCCGACGATCGTCCAATAGGTCAGTGTGACCTTCTTGTTGGCCGGCACGCGGACGCGGCGACGCAGCGCCGCGACAGGATCGAGGGTGAAGCCGGCGCTGCCCGAAAGCTTTGCGCCCGGATCAAACGCCGCCGGATCGGCGATGGTGCGGCCGCGGCCGATGAAGGCGCGGCGGTCGGTCTCGGCCTCGGTGTCGCGCACGAAGCCCGACTGGTCGGTGACGAAATGCGCCGCAACGACCGACGGCTCGTTGGCGGCACGGGTGCGCCGCGTCGCCAGGATGGCGCTGCCATTGTGGGTGATCTCGGTCTCGACGAACATCTTGGAGAACGCCGGATGGGCGTTGTCATTGGCCTCCGGCGCAAGCACCAGCTCGGCGAACGACGTCACCTCGATGTGGCGGTCGACGGCCGCGTCGTTCCAGATCGTGACCTTGCGGGCCTCGCCATTGCCTTCGGAGACGACGATGCATTCGACCTCGCTGCGCAGCGTGCCGACAGTCTTGATGAAGCTCGCCTTGTCGTCGCAGAACAGGGTCTGGGTCTGCTCGCCGGTAGCGCGCTTCGGCTCCGATGTCGCCGACCACCAGTCGCCTGTTTCGGTGTCGCGCAGGAACAGATAGGTGCCAAGCCGATCTTCGGTCGGATCCGGCTGCCAGCGCGTGATCGCCATGTCGTTCCAGCGGCTGTAGCCCGAGCCGGTTGCTGTGACCATGACCGAGTAGCGGCCATTTGACATCAGGTTCGTCGAACGCAAGGCGCGCATCGGATTGAGCACGAGGCGCGTATCGGCGCTGTGGTCGGCGGTCTCGTCCTTGGTGTGTTCGGCCACCTCGGTGCGGACGGTGGCGACAGGAATGTCGCGCGGCGCCTTTTCCTGAAGCAGCAGTTCAGCCGCCTCGATCACCGGATCGCTGTGGAAGCGGTCGCGCATGCGGCCTTCAAAGATCGCATTGGCAATCGCCACGATCGACATGCCCTGGTGATGGGCCATGTAGTTGTAGACGACGGCGTGGTCGGTGCCTTCGGGCACGCGCTGCGGTGTGTAGTCGACGGCGTCGTAATAGCCGTAGCGGCCAAGGGCGCCGAGCTTGCGCAAACGCCGGAGGTTGGCCGTCGCTTCGCTTGGCAGGAACTGTGCCGCCAGCACCGTCGCATAAGGTGCAATGACGGTGTTCTGGCCAAGACCGCGTTTGAGGCCAAGCCCCGGCACGCCGAAGTTGGTGTACTGGTAAGTCAGTTCGCGGTCGCGGCCGTTATAGGCGGCTTCCGAAATGCCCCACGGAATACCTTTCGACCGGCCATACTGGATCTGCCGGTGGACGATCAGCTTGTTGGTCTGGTTGAGGATGCCGCCCTGCGGCTCCTTCATTACCAGCGGCGGCATCAGATACTCGAACATCGAGCCCGACCACGACATCAACGCGCCCTGGAAGCCGATCTCGACGATCGGACGGCCGAGGCGGAACCAATGTTCGGTCGAGATGTCGCCCTTGGCGATGCCGAACAGGCTGGTCAGCCGCGCTTCGGAGGCAAGCAGGTCGTAGCAGCTTTCGTCGAGCTGATGCTCTTCGACGCGGTAGCCGATGGACAACAGCTTGCGCTCGTTGCGCATCAGGAAAGAGAAGTTCATCTCGAAGGCGAACTTGCGGGTGCGTTCGCGCAGTTCCATCAGCTTGCTGCGCAGGGCCGCGACCGCCTGGTCATCGCTGTGCGCATCATGCACATGCGCCTCGCAGGTGATTTCGAGTGTCCTCGCCCAATCGGCAAGGACATCGCTCTTGGTCGAGGCCGCCTCGGTGTGGATCGCGCCGGCCAGCTTGCGGATTTCGCCCGACAAAACGGCAAGGTTGATGGTGCGGATCGACGCCATTTCCGGCTGCGACTTGATGGTTTCCACGGCCCGGCGCATGCCGTCGATGCGGTCGATGAGGCGCTGGCGCAGTGGCCGCAGCTGTCGGCGATCGTCAGGCAGGTCGGCGACGCTCTCCTCGATGATCGAAACGATGTCGAGAATGCCCTCGAAGTCGCCCTGGAGATGCACCGAGGGGGCTTCCGCCCATTCGGAACAGGCGGCGGCAACCGCCACGAGATGGCCGGCAAGATTGCCGCTGTCGACGCTCGAGACATAGAGCGGATAGAGCGGCCTGAGGTTCGTGGTGTCGTACCAGTTGTAGAGATGGCCCCGGTAGCGCTCCATCTTTTCGATGGTCGAGACGGTGGCGTCGATGCGCGACACCGCATCGGCAAGGCTGATCCAGCCGAAGTCGCGAGCCGAGACGACCGACAGCAAATACACGCCGATGTTGGTCGGCGAGGTGCGCGTGGCGATCACGCCGGTCGGGTTTTCCTGGAAATTGTCAGGTGGCAGGAAGTTCTGTTCCGGCGTGACGAAGGTCTCGAAATAGTGCCAGGTGCGGCGTGCCACCGTGCGCAGGGTGTGGACGTCCCAGGACGCGACATGCAGCCTATCTTCTGTTTCAGCGGAGCGGCTGATCAGCCAGGCGAAAGCCGGCGAGCCGGCCCAGAAGATGGCGAAGGCAAAGGCGACGAAGGCGCCGGTCGAATCCGTCATCACAGGCAGGACCAGGCCGACAGCGGCGATGATCACCGCGCCATACATCATGCGGTAATAGGCAGCCAGGTCGTTGCCGCCGGACTTGTGCGCCTGCGAGGCGGTGCGCCATTCCAAAAGGTTCTCGCGGCTGACGAACAGGCGATAGAGCGTGCGGATGATCGCATCGCCCATCATCCAGGCCAGATGCGCCATCAAGACGACCTTGAGCGCCACCATCGCGGTGCCGAAGGCAAGGTCGCGGCCGAGCGCGCTGAAATGGCCGCGCGGGGTCGCTTCGCGGTTCTTGGGCAGTATGGCGTCGATGATGTCGAATGTCGGCGCCATGAACAGGCTGAGGATCAGCAGCGCCTGCCATTGCGCGGCCTGGGTGAACGGCAGCAGCGTCCAGCCGGCAATCGCCGCCATGACCCAGAAGATCGGCGTCAGCGAACGGCGCAGGTTGTCGACCATCTTCCAGCGCGAAAGCGCCGGTACGCCCGACTTCGGGTCGAAGATGTAGCCGAGCAGCTGCCAGTCGCCACGCGCCCAGCGATGCTGGCGCGAAGCGTCGACTGAGTAGCGGGTCGGATAGTCCTCGACCACTTCGACGTCAGTGACCAGCGCCGAGCGGGCAAGCGCGCCTTCGAGCAGGTCGTGGGACAGGATGGTATTCTCGGCGATGCGCCCCTTGAGCGCGGCTTCCATCGCGTCGACATGGTAGAGACCCTTGCCGGTGAAGGTGCCTTCGCCGAAGACGTCCTGATAGAGGTCGGACACGGCAAAGACGTAAGGGTCGAGGCCGCGATGGGCCGAAAACACGCGCTGGAAGAACGAGGCTTCGTCGCCCGTCGTCAGCGATGGCGTGACGCGCGGCTGCAGGATGGCGTAGCCTGACGTCACCATGCGTTTCTCTGCGTCGAACTCCGGCCGGTTGAGCGGGTGGCACATCTTGCCGACCAGCTTGGTGACCACGCCGCGCGTCATGCGCGTGTCGGCGTCGAGCGTCATGACGTGGACGATGTTGTCAGGCAGCGCCGTGTCGGTCGGCAGGAAGGTGGTGTCGCCGTCGCCGCGCAGCAAAAGGTTCAGCTCGTGCAGCTTGCCACGCTTGCGCTCCCAGCCCATCCAGCAGCCCTGCGACGGGTTGAACAGCCGGCGCCGGTGCAGCAGGTAGAAACGCGCCGCGCCTTCGCTTGGATAACGCTGGTTGAGCCTGGCGATTTCGCGGCGGGCGTAATCATAGATTTCGCGGTCGCCGACTGAAATCTCGGCCTGGCTGTCGGGCCAATCCGAGAGCACGGCGAAATGGATCTCGCCCGACATGTTGGCGAGGTGATGAATCTCGATGTTGCGGATGTTCTCCTCGACATCATCGCGCGAGCCGATCAGCGACGGCACCACGACCAGCGTCCGGGCTTCGGCCGGAACGCCGTCCTTGAATTCGTAACCGATGAGGCGGGTCGGCTCGAGGAACTTCAGCACGATGGTGTTGAAGAAGGCGAGCGCACCTTCACTGGCCGGAACCGAAAACAGCACCAGCATCACAACGACGGCCGCCGTCGGCAGGCCAAGTGCCGCCAAGGCGTTGCCGGCAAGGAACAGCAGCAGCACGGTCAACGCAAAGACCGGAAGGGCGATGCCGATCCAGTTGGTCTTGCGGAAGGCGCGGTTGGCGATGCGCCCGATGGTCGGACGATAGCCGATCGACTGTTCCAGCTCCTGCCGGCGCGGACCGACGAGGAAGAAACCGACGTCGGAGCGTTCCTTCTGCAGACCCGAAGGATCCTCGGCTGAAGCAGGCGCTTCTTTGAGCGCGAAGTCGGTCGCCTGTTCGGCGACCTGGAATTCCGACAGCTTGGAGTGACGCGCCAGTTCCTCGATCGCGGTGCGATACTGGTCGCGCGAGGCGAAGTCGAGCTCGGCAAAATTGGTGCGCTCGCGCAACAGCGTGTCGACGCGGCTGACATCCTCGAACCAGACCGTCCAGTCCTGGTCGTTGATCAGGCGCAGGCCACGGATGATGTTGCCGGTCGTGACGTTGCCGGAGGACAGCGTGTGGTGCTCGCCGATGATGATCTCTTCGGCGTCGCTGCCCGACTTCTCGAGCTCGTTCTCGAGCCAGATCAACGCCTTGCCGGCGTTCTGCGAACCGTCGCGCAAGCGATAGAGCAGCTGCGTCGCAAAGGTCGTGTCGCGGGCATGGGCGGCGTAGGCCCTGAGCAGGGCAAGGCCGTCGTCCTGCTCCTGCACGCTCTGCAGGCGGTCGGCGACGTCGTTGGCGATTGCCCGCATTTCGCGGGCGCGGTTCACCCGGACGGCGATGCGGCGCAGGTTCTCGACCAGAACGAAACGCAGCAAGGACGGCAGCGCCCACAACTCGCCGATATGCAGCGGCTCGACGGACTGGTAGCCCTCGACGATCGCCTTGAACATATGCGCCGAAACGGTGCTGTCGGAATGAGCGACATAGACCCAGGCGATGGCGAGCGCCCGCGGCACCGACTGGCCGTTGCCGAGATCGATCGTCGGCAGCTCGCGGTAGAAGCGCTTGGGCAGATCGCGCTTGACCTGGTAGATGGTCTCTTCGACCAGGTAATTGTTGTCGAGCAGCCATTGTGCGGCCGGCGTGATCGGCTCGCCCCTGCCCTGCGCGGCGTTGGTGTCGCGATAGACCTGCAGGATCTTCTTGGCGCTCTCGCGGATGCGGGCGTGGAAGTCGAAGGCTTCGAGACCGAAATAGGAGCGCAGCTCCTTGCGGGCCATGCTTTCGCCCGTCGCGCGCAGCCGGTCCTCATGCAGGACCGTCGCCCTGATGGGCTGTTCGGCCACGGCCGGAAAACTCGGCACTACGTCTTTGATCCGGCGCGGGTCGGTCTGAATATTCATCTACAGCATTTCCGTTTGACAGAAAGTCCGCAGCGCCTGCCGGCGTCGCGGACCTGCCACATAAACCGTTTCAAACAAGAATTGGTTGCATGCAACCAACAGGTCGATTGAGCGCTCTTGCACCGCGATTGAGTGAAAATGTGGCGGCGGCGCCGCCAATCTCCCTCCGCGCCTCATAGCAGTGCAGGGCGACGAGCGGAACGCAAGGATTGGGGCTTTTTCGTGTTCGCATGTTGAATCTTTGCCATATTTCAGGCCGTGCGCGTCAACCATCGCAATGCCGGCATTTCTTCTCCCTGATTTCGCTCCCCATGACGCCCAAACATGCGTCGAACCGCTCGGCGCCACTCAGCCGCCCCGGGGCAACACGGTGTAGACCCTGGCGACGAAAGCATGGAACTCGGCCATGTAATTCTTGAGGAATTCGGCGGTGCCCTCGTTGGTCACCTCGCCCTCGTCGGTGATCAGCCCCGGCTTGAACTGGATGTAGGCTTCAGGTGCGTTCATCTGCGGCGAATTGCAGAAGCTCAACACGCTGCGCAGGCTTTGCTGGGCGACAGCGGTGCCGATCGCGCCGGGCGACGTACCGATGACGGCGGAAGGCTTGCGGGTGAAGGAATTGGTGCCATAGGGTCGGCTCGCCCAGTCGATGGCGTTCTTGAGGCCGCCGGGGATCGAGCGGTTGTATTCGGGCGTCACGAACAGCACGGCATCGACGCTGGCCAGCACCTTCTTGAAGGCACGCGCCGGCGGCGGAAAGTCGGCGTCATAGTCATAACTGTAGAGCGGCAGGTCCCGAAATGGGATCTCTTCCATTTCGAGATGCTTGGGCGCGAGCCTGACCAGCGCCTTGGCGAGCTTGCGGTTGATCGAACCGGCGGCAAGGCTGCCGACAAAATAGCCGACCTTGTAGGTGTCCATGGCACATTCTCCACTTCGCCTGGCGATATCGATCGCCGGCCTGACCTACCCGTCCCCCAGGGGAGTGTTTGCCAGTTCAGCGCCGATGTCACGACGATTTTGGAGATTGCCCTGTTAAGTCAGGCGAATGGAGACCAGCAACAGCGACAGAGGCTCGGTCGGCTCGACCTTCAACGTGGCCGTGCCGTCGTCCTGATAGAGCGTGTCGAATGCCGCTACCGGCTCGCTGCCCATGCGCGCCGCCCCGGAGGCGACGAAGGCTAGGCTGATGCCCTCCCCCAGGACAATTTCGGTCGGCTCCGAAAATGCCAGCCGTTCGACGGCATGGCTGACACGGCCGCGCCGGGTCATGACATTGAAGTCGAGGACCGGCCCATCGATGAGCGTTGCCTCGGTGCCGACATCACCTGCAAAAGCGTAAGGCTGTGATTGCGGAGAAAGCGCGACGGGCTCGGCATCGCCTGCTGTTAACCGCATTGTGCCGGACAGGACGGTCAGCGTCCGGTCGATGCCGGCAAAGACCGAGAACGGCCCGCCGCTGGCCACCTGCGCCATCGAGACACGCCAGTCGAAGGCGTCGAGCCCGGCCGCGGGCGGCCAGGCGATGATTTCGGTCGTCACGCCGCCTCCGTTCTTCCACGGCATGGGGCGGCAGTCAGCGTGACGGATTATGCGCATGATCAGCCCAGGATTCCCAAGACCAACCCTTAGCCCAGGATTCCGGGCAGGTTGAGGCCCTTGTCCCTGGCGCAGTCGAGCGCGATGTCGTAGCCGGCGTCGGCATGGCGCATGACGCCGGTCGCCGGGTCGTTCCACAACACGCGCTCCAGACGGCGCGCGGCATCCTCGGTGCCGTCGGCGCAGATGACCACGCCCGAATGCTGCGAGAAGCCCATGCCGACACCGCCGCCGTGGTGCAGCGACACCCAGGTGGCGCCCGAGGCGGTGTTGAGCAGCGCGTTCAGCAGCGGCCAGTCGGAGACGGCGTCCGAGCCGTCCTTCATCGCCTCGGTCTCGCGGTTCGGCGAAGCGACCGAGCCGGAGTCGAGATGATCGCGGCCGATGACGACGGGCGCCTTGAGTTCACCCTTGGCGACCATCTCGTTGAAGGCAAGGCCGAGGCGGTGGCGATCGCCGAGGCCGACCCAGCAGATGCGCGCCGGCACGCCCTGGAAGTGGATGCGCTTGGCCGCCATGTCGAGCCAGTTGTGCAGGTGGGTGTTGCCGGGGGTGAGCTCCTTGACCTTGGCGTCGGTCTTGTAGATGTCCTCAGGGTCACCCGAAAGCGCTGCCCAGCGGAACGGTCCGATGCCGCGGCAGAACAGCGGGCGGATATAGGCCGGCACGAAGCCGGGGAAGTCGAAGGCGTTCTCGACGCCCTCTTCCTTGGCGACCTGGCGGATGTTGTTGCCGTAGTCGACGGTCGGGATGCCCATCTTGTGGAAGTCGAGCATCGCCTTGACGTGCACGGCCATCGAGGCACGCGCGGCCTTTTCGACCGCCTTGGGGTCGCGCTCGCGCTTTTCTTCCCATTCGGCAACGGTCCAGCCGATCGGCAGGTAGCCGTTGACGGGGTCATGCGCCGAGGTCTGGTCGGTCACCGCATCCGGCTTGACGCCGCGCTTGACGAGTTCGGGCAGGATTTCGGCGGCATTGCCGAGAAGTGCGACCGAAATCGCCTTCTTATCCTTGCAGGCCCTGTCGATGATGGCGAGCGCATCGTCGAGATCCTTGGCCTGGACGTCGACATAACCTGTCTTGAGGCGCATCTCGATGCGGCTTGCCTGGCATTCGATGGCGAGGCAGGCAGCACCGGCCATTGTCGCGGCCAGCGGCTGGGCGCCGCCCATGCCGCCGAGACCGGCGGTCAGGATCCAGCGGCCGCCGAGGTCGCCGCCGAAATGCTGGCGGCCCATTTCGACGAAGGTCTCGTAGGTGCCCTGAACGATGCCCTGGCTGCCGATATAGATCCACGAGCCGGCGGTCATCTGGCCGTACATCATCAGGCCCTTCTTATCGAGGGCGTTGAAGTGGTCCCAGTTGGCCCAGTGCGGCACCAGGTTGGAGTTGGCGAGCAGCACGCGCGGCGCATCCTTGTGGGTGCGGAACACGCCGACCGGCTTGCCAGACTGGATCAGCAGCGTCTCGTCGCCTTCGAGCTTGCGCAGGGCGGCAACGATGCGGTCGTAGCTGTCCCAGTCGCGGGCGGCACGGCCGATGCCGCCATAGACGACGAGCTCTCCCGGCTTTTCCGCGACCATCGGGTCGAGATTGTTCATCAGCATGCGCAGCGGCGCTTCGGTGAGCCAGCTCTTGGCGGTGAGCTCGGTGCCGGTGGCGGCGCGGATGACGCGGGCATTATCGATGCGGGAATGTTGGGTCATGCGAAAACCTCCTAGGAGTGTCGGCTGCCCGCCCAGGCGAGCGCGGTTTCGAGGATCTTGGTGAGCGTCGCGCGCATCGGCGCGGCGAATTCGGGGTCGTAGCGGGTCGGCCAGTTGGCCGGCTCGACCTTGCCTGTCGGCTCGAGCATGTAGCCGCGGCAGGACAGTTCCATCTGCAAGGCGTGGACGCCCTGCTCCGGCTGGCCGTGCCGGCGGGTGATCCAGCCACCCTTGAAGCGGCCATTGACCACCCAGGGCCTGCCGCTCGCGGCCATCAGGGCTGCGACCTGTTCCTGCAAGGCGGGATCGGCACTCTTGCCGGAATTGGTGCCAAGGTTGAACAGCGGCAGCTTGCCGTCGAACAGGCGCGGGATGACCGAGCGGATCGAATGGCAGTCGTAGACAACGATCTCGGGGTGCAGGGCCTTGAGGCGGACGATCTCGCCTTCCAGTGCCGCGTGATAAGGATCGTAATAGGTCTCGCGGCGCCTGGCGATTTCAGCCTCGTCGGGCTCGTGCCCTTCCTTATAGAGCGCCTCGCCGTCGAAGGTCGTGGTCGGGCAAAGTTCGGTCGTCGCCTGGCCGGGATAGAGCGAGGCGCCGGAGGGATCGCGATTGACGTCGATGATCGAGCGCGAAACCGTGGTGCGCACCACTGTGGCGCCGAAGCCGGCGGCAAAATCATAGAGCTGCTCGATCCACCAATCGGTGTCGCGCCGGGCCAACCAGGGCGTAACGAAACGATCGTCGAGCCCGGCAAGGTCGGTTCCGGTGTGGGGAATGCTGACGAGCAGCGGGGCGTCGCCGCGCTGGACCGTCAGCCAGGGGGTGCCGCTCATCTCTCACCACCCGAGATCTCAGGCAGGCCAACGCCTGCGATTGCCTGGACGATCGCCCCGGTACGGACAAGTGCGATGGCCTTTTCCATGTCGGGGTGGAAGTGGCGGTCGTCATCGAGATGCGGAACCTGCGCGCGGACAAGCTTGCGCACGGCTTCGAGCGCTCCACTGGAGGCCAGCGGCGCATGGAAGTCGCAGCCTTGGGCTGCGGCAAGCAGCTCGATGCCGAGCACGCCATTGGCGTTTTCGATCATGCCAAGCAGCCGGCGGGCGCCATGGGCGGCCATGGACACGTGGTCTTCCTGGTTGGCCGAAGTCGGGATCGAGTCGACGCTCGCCGGATAGGCTTTCTGCTTGTTTTCAGACACCAGTGCCGCAGCCGTGACCTGCGGGATCATGAAGCCGGAATTGAGACCCGGCTTCGGCGTCAGGAACGCCGGCATGCCGGACAACGCCGGATCAACCAGCATGGCGATGCGGCGCTCGGACAGCGAGCCGATCTCGCAGACGGCAAGCGCGATCATGTCGGCGGCAAAGGCCACCGGCTCGGCGTGGAAGTTGCCGCCCGACAGCGCGGTGTCGTCCTCGGTGAAGATCAGCGGGTTGTCGGTGACGCCATTGGCCTCGGTGCCGAGCGTGTCGGCGGCCTGGCGCAGCAAGGTCAGGGCAGCACCCATGACCTGCGGCTGGCAGCGCAGGCAGTAAGGATCCTGCACACGCTCGTCGCCGACGCGGTGGCTTTCACGAATGGCGCTGCCGGCCATCAGATTGCGCAGCGTCTCAGCCGTTTCGATCTGGCCGCGATGCTTGCGCAGGACATGGATGCGCGGATCGAACGGCGCATCCGAGCCCTTGGCCGCGTCGGTCGACAGCGCACCGGTAACCAGCGCCGAATGATAGAGGTTTTCCGCTTCAAACAATGCGGCCAGCGCATAAGCGGTGGAGAATTGGGTGCCGTTGAGCAGCGCCAGGCCTTCCTTGGCACCAAGGGTGATCGGCTCGAGTTCGTGGGTGACGAAAGCGACCTTTGCGGGAACGATGCCATGCGGGGTATGGCAGTCGCCAACGCCGATCATCGTCGCGGTCATGTGCGACAGCGGTGCCAGATCGCCCGATGCGCCGACGGACCCTTGCGCCGGAACGACCGGGATGACGCCCTTGGCGAGCATCGCCTGCAACAGGTCGATCGTCTGTTCGCGCACACCGGAGGCGCCCTGCGCCAGGCTGGCAAGCTTGAGCGCCATCATCAGGCGGGTGACCGCAACATGCATCGGCTCGCCGACGCCAGCGGCGTGGCTGAGCACGATGTTGCGCTGGAGCGTCTCGAGATCGGCAGCCGGGATGCGGACGCTGGCAAGCTTACCGAAACCGGTGTTGATGCCGTAGACCGGTTCGCCCTTGGCGACGATCCGCGCCACCGTTTCGGCGCTGGCCTTGATCTTGGGACGGCAGGCTGGATCGAGTTCGGGAACAGCGCCGCGATAGATAGCGCGCCAATCGGCAAGCGTGGCATTGCCCGGGTTCAACACAAGTATGGTCATTTCCCTCTCCAGATACGGGCATGGAGCGGGTTGAACCCCATGCGATAGACAAGTTCGGCCGGGCTTTCGATGTCCCAGATGGCGAGATCGGCCCATTTTCCTGTTTCGAGCGTGCCGGTCTCGGTCAGCAGCCCGAGCGCGCGGGCGGCCTCGCGGGTGGTGCCGGCAAGGCATTCCTCTACGGTCATGGCAAACAGGGTCGCTGCCATGTTCATGGTCAAAAGCAGCGAGGTCAGCGGCGAAGTGCCGGGGTTATTGTCGGTGGCGACAGCCATTTTCACGCCGTGACGGCGGAACAGCTCGACTGGCGGCTTTTTGGTTTCGCGGATGAAATAGAAGGCGCCGGGCAGGATGACGGCGACCGAGTCCGCCCCCGCCATGGCGGCGGCACCAGCGTCGTCGGTGTATTCGAGATGGTCGGCCGACAGCGCGCCATAATGTGCGGCAAGGGTTGCACCGCCGAGATTGGAGAGCTGGTCGGCATGAAGCTTGACCGGCAGACCCTTGGCGCGGGCGGCGTCGAAGACACGCGTCATCTGCCCGGTCGAAAAGGCGATGCCCTCGCAGAAGCCGTCGACGGCGTCGGCAAGGCCTTCGGCTGCGATCCTGTCGAGCATCGGGCCGGCAACGAGATCGATATAGGCGTCCTTGTCGCCACCTGCTTCCGGCGGCAGCGCGTGCGCCCCGAGGAAGGTGGTGCGGACAGTCACCGGCCGTAGTTCGGCCAGTTGCCTGGCGGCGCGCAGCGACTTGGCTTCGTTGTCGAGGTCGAGGCCGTAGCCCGACTTGACCTCGACCGTCGTCACACCTTCGGCGATCAGCGCATCGAGGCGTGGCAAGGTCTGAGCCACCAGATCGGCCTGGCTCGCCGCACGCAGCGCCTTGACCGAAGAGACGATGCCGCCCCCTGCCCGCGCCACCTCTTCGTAAGTCGCGCCCGCCAGCCGCATCTCGAACTCGTTGGCACGGTTGCCAGCATGGACCAGATGGGTGTGGCAGTCGATCAGGCCCGGCGTGATCCAGCGGCCGTCACAGTCGATGACCTCGGCGCCATCGCGCAGAGCCTGGGGCATGTCGACTTCTGGGCCGGCAAAGACGATGCTGCCGTCACGAGCAGCAATCGCGCCATTTTCAACAATGCCAAGACCGGCGGCACCTTCAGCCAGCGTCGCCAGCCGCGCATTGCGCCAGATTCTTGCCGATGTCGCCGATTGCTCGCCAGCCATCATCTTTTTCGTTTCCTCCAACTGCGATTATGTATATACATATTAGAAGGACGATGCAAGTGCTATCGTGCATATGAAAGGTGAGGAGATTCTGGTGGCGACGATCTTTGCGGAACAGGCGCTGCTGGCCGACGGCTGGCAACGCAACGTGCGGATGACATTGGCCGGCGGCCGCATCGGCACAGTGGAAACAGGCGCGGCCGCACAGCCCGGCGACGAGCGCCACGCGATTGTCCTGCCCGGCATGCCCAATCTGCACAGCCATGCCTTCCAGCGCGGCATGGCCGGCCTCGCCGAAATCCGCGGGCCTTCGTCTGACAGCTTCTGGTCCTGGCGTGAGGTCATGTACCGCTTTGCGCTGTCGATGACGCCCGAGCAGGTCGAGGCGGTCGCCGCCCAGCTCTATGTCGAAATGCTGGAGGCGGGTTTTTCCCGCGTCGGCGAGTTCCACTATCTCCATCACGACCGCGATGGCAGCCCCTATGCCAACATCGCCGAGATGGCCGAACGCATAGCCGCGGCCTCTCTGGACACCGGCATCGGGCTGACATTGCTGCCGGTGTTCTATGCGCATTCCGGCTTCGGCGGCACACCCGCCAATGACGGCCAGCGCCGATTCATTAATGATACGAATCGCTTCGCAAGGCTTTTTGAGAAGTGCGGCGAAGTGCTGAAGGGCATCGACGGCGCGGTGCTCGGCCTGGCGCCGCACAGCCTGCGCGCCGCAACGCCTGACGAGTTGGCCATTGTCACCGCGCTGACGTCAGGCCCTGTTCACATCCACATCGCCGAACAGGTCAAGGAAGTCGAAGACTGCGTCGCCTGGTCCGGCGCCCGGCCGGTCGAATGGCTGCTGCGCCACGCCGATGTCGACAACCGATGGTGCCTGATCCACGCCACCCACATGACCGAGGCCGAGACGATCGCCATGGCCAAGTCGGGAGCAGTCGCCGGCCTGTGCCCGATCACCGAGGCCAATCTCGGCGACGGCGTCTTTGCGGCGCCGCTGTTCGTCGAGCATGGCGGCAAATATGGCGTCGGCTCGGATTCGAATGTCGAGATCGGCGTCGGCGGCGAGTTGCGGATGCTCGAATATTCGCAGCGCCTCGCCCATCGCGCCCGCAATGTGCTCGCGACGTCAGGCCAATCGACTGGCCGCGCATTGTTCGATGCAGCGCTCGACGGTGGCGCTCAGGCTCTTGGCGCCGGTCCGGCAGGACTTGCAGAGGGTTCCTCGGCGGATTTCATCTCGCTTGATCCCAACCACCCGACGCTCACCGGCAAATCGGAAGATGCCATTGTCGATGCCTGGATCTTTGCCGGAGGCGGCAAAGTCGACTGTGTCTGGGCAAATGGCCGCAAAGTCGTGGCCGATGGCGCACATTTCCGTCGCGACGCTATTGCGGCCAGGTTTCGTAACGTGATGATGGAACTGACAGCGACGTAACATGGAGTGACTGGGGTGCCCGATTCGACGGCGGAGATGCTTGAAGAGACGGTTGGCGGCGATGCCTCGACATCGCTCTACCAGCGCATCCTCAACGACATCAGGGACCGCATCGTCTCGGGCGAGTGGGAGCCCGGCTACCGCATCCCGTTCGAACACGAGCTGACCGCCGAATATGGCTGCTCGCGCATGACCGTCAACAAGGCGCTGTCGCAGCTCGCCAAGGCCGGGCTGATCGAAAGGCGCCGCCGCTCCGGCAGCTTCGTGCGGCGGCCGCAATCGCAGGCCGCGGTGCTGGAGATCCACGACATCCGCGTCGAGGTCGAAGCGCTCGGCCTGCCCTATCGCTACGAGCTGATGGCCCAGACCAAGCGGCGCGCCACGACCGTCGACCGCGACAGGCTCGGCCCCAGCCCGTCGACCGCAGGCCAGGTCCTGGCATTGCAGTGCCTGCATTATGCCGGCGTCAGGCCGTTCTGCGTCGAGGACCGGCTGATCAGCCTCGCTGCCGTGCCCGAAGCCGCCGATCAGGAGTTTCGCAAATCGGCGCCCGGGCCGTGGCTGATCGGGCAGGTGCCATGGAGTGCCGCCGAACACGTCATTCGCGCCGCCTCCGCCGACAGCGAGACGGCCGCCGACCTTGGCCTCGCCAGCGGTGCGCCCTGTCTGATCATCGAAAGGCGGACATGGAGCGCCGAGCGTCCCGTCACCCATGTGCGGTTCACCTATCCGGCCAACGCGCACGCCGTGGTCGCCCGCTTCACCCCGTCAGACAGCTAGATCCAGAAAAAAGAAAAACGCCGCGCATCCCTGGGATACGCGGCGTTCCTTGTTGGCTTCAAGCCGAAGGCCGTCGCTTATGCAGCGGCGGTGACGATGATCTCGACCTTGTACTCAGGGGCAGCCAGCTTGGCTTCGCCGGTGGCGCGCGCCGGCGTGTTGCCCTGGGGCACCCAGCCGTCCCAGACCGAGTTCATCTCGGCGAAGGTCGACATGTCGTCGAGCCAGATGATCGCCTGCAGGATCTTGGTCTTGTCGGTGCCGGCCTTGGCCAGCAGCGCGTCGATCTCGGCCAGGATGGCCTTGGTCTGCGCGGCAACGCTTTCGCCCGGGGCGCCAACTTGGCCAGCCAGGTAAACGGTGTTGTTGTGGATCACGATCTGGCTCATGCGGGGGCCGACATCGATACGACGAACGCTCATGGGTGGTCTCCTTCCGTTATAGGTGGCGCCTTCTTAGATTTTGCCACCCCCTCGGCGCAAGGCCGCAATGGTCGAATTCCATGGACCAGCGCCCGGCTCACCCGCATTGCGTCCCAAATCCACCGGACAAATCGGCTGGCCTCGTTGACTAATGTAATAACATCACATATCCAATGACTAGTTCGCTGCCGCAAAGCATGAAGCCGATGACCGACGCCTGCCTGACATTCAAGGACCTGACGCTTGGCTACAACAGCCATCCGGCGGTGCACCACCTCAACGGATCGATCAGCTCGGGATCGCTGACCGCCGTCGTCGGCGCCAATGGCTCGGGCAAGTCCACCCTTATGAAGGGCATCGTCGGCGTGTTGAAGCCGATGGCCGGCATTTGCACGGTCACGCCAGGCAAGCGCGTCGCCTACCTGCCGCAGCAATCCGAGCTCGACCGCAGCTTCCCGGCCCGTGTCGTCGACCTCGTCTCGCTTGGTCTCTGGCCGAGGCGTGGCCTGCTTGGCCGCTATTCCAGGGACGACCGCGATTCCGTCTCAAAGGCTCTGATGGCGGTCGGCCTCGAAGGTTTCGAAAAACGCGCCATCGACACGCTGTCGGGCGGCCAGCTCCAACGTGCCCTGTTCGCCCGCGTGCTGGTGCAGGATGCCGACCTGATCCTGCTCGACGAGCCGTTCAATGCGGTCGACGCCAAGACCGTCGGCGACCTGATCCGGTTGATCCAGCGCTGGCACGGCGAAAGCCGCACGGTGATGGTCGTCGCCCATGATCTCGAACTGGTGCGCGCACATTTCCCACACACGCTGCTTCTAGCCCGCCGGCCGGTCGCCTGGGGCGAAACGCGCGAGGTGCTGCGTCCGGAAAACCTGCTCAAGGCGCGTCGTTTCGACGAGGCCTGGCATGACGATGCGCCTTGGTGCGAGCCGGACGACGGTCATGCGCACGGGCACGCGCATCCCCACACAGATGGACATGACCATGACCATGGGCATGGGCATGGGCATGGGCATGGGCATGACGAGCATCACCATCATGATCACGGCGAAGTCCACGATCATCCCGACCACGAATCCGGTCCCCGGGCAGCGTGACCTTCGCCATGTATGATTTCCTGATCGCCCCCTTCGTCGAATTCGGCTTCATGCAGCGCGCGCTCGCCGGCTCGCTGATGCTGGCGCTGGGCGCCTGCCCGGTCGGCGTCTTCCTGATGCTTCGGCGCATGAGCCTGACCGGCGACGCCATGGCGCACGCCATCCTGCCCGGTGCTGCCGCCGGCTTCCTGCTTTATGGCCTGCAGATCGTGCCGATGACCATTGGCGGGCTGATCGCCGGCGTCATCGTGGCGCTCGGCGCGGGTGCGGTGTCGCGCTTCACCGTGCAGCGCGAAGACGCCTCGATGGCGGCGTTTTACCTGATCTCGCTGGCGCTCGGCGTGCTGATCGTGTCGCTGCGCGGCTCGAGCGTCGACCTGATGCATGTGCTGTTCGGCACCGTGCTGGCGCTCAATGACGACGCCCTGACGCTGATCGCGCTGATCTCCGGCATCACGCTTCTGACGCTCGCCATCTTCTGGCGCGCACTCGTCGCCGAATGCCTCGACCCGCTGTTCCTGCGTTCGGTCAGCCGCCTCGGCACGCCGGTTCATTTCATCTTCCTAGGCCTTGTCGTGCTCAACCTCGTCGGCGGCTTCCAGGCGCTCGGCACTTTGCTTTCGGTCGGCCTTATGATGCTGCCGGCGGCGGCGGCGCGCTTCTGGACGGCGCGCGTCGAGCCGATGTGCGCACTCGCCTTCGGCTTCGGCGCCATCTCATGCGTCGCCGGGCTGCTGGTGTCCTATCACGCCTCCCTGCCCTCGGGCCCGGCCATCATCCTGTCTTCCGGCGCGATCTACCTCGCATCGATCCTTTTTGGCACCCGCGGCGTCTTCAACACCAAGCTTCGCCGCCACCGCCACCGCACCGCCTGATCCGCTTCAACATGGAGAGACATATGCTCAGGACAATTGGCTTCGCCTCGCTGATGAGCGTTATAACATTAACTTCGCTGACTGCGACTTCGGCCACAGCCGAGCCGCTGAAAGTCGTGGCGAGCTTCTCGATCATCGGCGATTTCGCCAAAAATGTCGGCGGCGACCGCATCGAACTGACGACGCTGGTCGGCCCTGACGGCGACGCCCATGTCTACGAGCCCTCGCCAGCCGACGCAGTGACGATGTCGAAGGCCGATGTCGTGCTCGTCAACGGCCTGCAGTTCGAAGGCTTCCTGCAGCGCCTTGTCGAGGCCAGCGCCACCAAGGCGTCGGTCGTCGAGCTGACCAAGGGCGTCGAGCCGATCAAGATGAAGGAAGACCATGAGCACGCCGCTGAGGCAGGCGGTGATCACCACCATCACGGCGATCTCGACCCGCATGCCTTCCAGTCGATCGCCAATGCCAAGATCTATGTGAAGAACATCGCCGACGCCTTCTGCGCGGCCGATACCACCGGCTGCGACGCCTACAAGAGCAACGCCGATGCCTATACCGCCAAGCTGACGGCTGCCGAGACCGAGGTCAAGGAGGCGGTGGCCGCCATTCCCCAGGCCAAGCGCACCATCATCACCTCGCATGACGCCTTCGGCTATTTCGAAAATGCCTATGGCCTGACTTTCCTGGCGCCCGAGGGTATTTCGACCGAGGCGGAAGCGTCAGCCGCCGACGTGGCGGCCCTGATCTCGCAGGTGCGCGGCGACAAGGCGTCGGCGATCTTTGTCGAAAACATCACCAATCCGCGCCTTGTCGAGCAGATTTCGGCCGAAACCGGGGTGAAGGTCGGCGGCACGCTCTACTCCGACGCCTTGTCCAAGGCCGACGGCCCGGCTCCGACCTATATCGACATGATGAAATCCAACATCGCCACCATCAAGGGCGCGATCCTCGGCAGCTAGGCCTGCCCGCCCGAAGCACCGGCGGCCCGAGCGATCGGGCTGCTGCACGACCCGACCAGCCTGAATGAAGGCGGGGCCTAAAACCTCGCCTTTTTTCCTGGGCTCAATTTGTTACGTAATAACATTATATGAGGACAAGATGAAACGTCTGCTCGCCACCACATCCGCGCTCGCCGTCCTGCTTGGCGTCGCTGCGGCGCCTGCGCTCGCCGAAGAAAAGACAGCATGGCGGCTGTTCGTCTCCGACCATGCAGCACCCGTCGTCCATGCCCTCGACATGGAGACCGGCCAGACGATCGAGACCTTCAGCGTCAAGACACCAGCCCGGCTTTACAGCACCGACAGCGGCCGCAGCATCTTTGCCGTGCAAGGCACGAGCGACGTGGTTTCGGTGCTGTCGAGCGGCATCTCCTTCGGCGACCATGGCGACCACGGCGACATCAAGGTCGAGGCCCCCAGGCTGCTCGACGTCAGCTTCGAGGGCAAGAAGCCGTCACACTTCGTCGATCATAACGGCGACATCGCCCTGTTCTTCGATGGCGAAGGCAAGGCGCGGATCACCCGCGAGGCCGACATTCTGGAAGGCAAGCCTGCCATCCGCGAAGTGGCGACCGATGCCCCGCACCATGGTGTTGCCGTCGCCCTTGGCGACGATGTGCTGATCTCCGAGCCGAACAAGGACAAGCCGGACGAATTGCCTGTCGGCATTCGTGTCGTCGATCGCACCGGTGCGACCGTCGGCGACGTCCATAGCTGCCCTGACCTGCATGGCGAGGCATCATCAGGCAACCTGCTGGCCATTGCCTGCGCCGAAGGCCTTCTGGTCACCAGCGGGGACGGCAAGATCGAGTTGCTGCCTTATGACAAGGCCCTGCCGGAAGGCAAATCGACGACGCTCGTCGGCGGTCGCGGCCTGCAATATTTCCTCGGCAATTATGGCCCAAGCGCTGTCGTGCTGATCGATCCCAAGTCCGAAGAGGCCTTCCGGCTGATCGACCTGCCGACGCGCCGGGTGCATTTCACTGTCGATCCGGTGCGGGCGAAATTCGCCTATATCTTCACCGAGGACGGCCAGTTGCACCGCATCGACGTGGTCGCGGGCAAGATCGACGGCTCGCTCAAGCTGACCGAGCCCTACTCGATGGACGGCCACTGGAGCGATCCGCGCCCGCGCATCGCCGTTGCCGGCAACCGCATCGTCGTCTCCGACCCGCTCAAGAGCGCGCTGCACGTCGTCGATGCCGAAAGCTTCACCAAGGGCGACGACATCCCGCTCGAAGGCAAGCCCTTCAACCTCGTTGCCGTCGGCGGCTCCGGCGAAACGCACTGAGCGACCCTGTTCCGGCATCCAGGCCGGACCATTCCACCCAGATCCGCCCGGCGGCGTCCGCCGCCGGGCAAATTCCACCCACGTCCTAGCCGGCGGCATCCGTCGCCGGCTACCCACATCGAAGGGAGTGACCAATGCCCGTCCCAAACAAGCCGGCACGACTGCCCGTGACAGTGCTCTCCGGTTTCCTCGGTGCAGGAAAGACCACGCTTCTCAACCACATATTGAACAACCGCGACGGCCTTCGCGTCGCCGTCATCGTCAACGACATGAGCGAGGTCAACATCGACGCAGCTCTCGTCCGTGACGGGGGCGCCGACCTTTCGCGCACCGACGAGCAACTTGTCGAAATGACCAATGGCTGCATCTGCTGCACCTTGCGCGACGACCTGCTCAAGGAGGTGCGCGCGCTCGCCGGGCAGAACCGCTTCGACTACCTGTTGATCGAATCGACAGGCATTTCCGAACCCCTGCCCGTCGCCTCGACCTTCCAGTTCCGCGACGAGAACGGCCAAAGCCTGTCCGACGTCGCCCGCCTCGACACGATGGTGACTGTCGTCGACGCCGCCAACCTGCTCAAGGACTATGGCTCATCGGATTTCCTCAGCGATCGCGGCGAACAGGCCGGCCCCGGCGACGATCGCGCCTTGGTCGACCTGCTTGTCGAGCAGATCGAATTTGCCGATGTCGTCGTGCTCAACAAGGCGTCGTCGGCCAGTGCTGCCGACCGCGACGCGGCGCGCAAGATCGTCCGCGCCCTCAACCCGGATGCCCGGCTGGTCGAGACCGATTTCGGCCGCGCGCCGACAGACGCCGTCCTCGGCACCGGCCTGTTCGATTTCGACAAGGCCGAACAGCACCCCTTGTGGTTCAAGGAGTTGAACGGATTTGGCGATCATGTCCCCGAAACCGAGGAATATGGCATCCGCTCCTTCGTCTATCGCGAGCGGCGGCCGTTCGACCCTGAGAAACTGCACGGCTTCATCAACCACCAGTGGCCCGGTGTCGTCCGCGCCAAGGGCTTCTTCTGGCTCGCCACACGGTCCGAGTTCGTCGGCGAGATCAGCCAGGCCGGCGCGCTGGTGCGGACCGGCAAGCGTGGCCTGTGGTGGTCGGCGGTGCCGCGCGGGCAATGGCCCGACCACCCGGAATGGCACGAGGCGATGAAGCCCTATCTCGACCCGGTCTGGGGCGACCGCCGCCAGGAGATCGTCTTCATCGGCTGCGATCCGATGAACGAGGCGCGTATCCGCGCCGAACTCGACCACTGTCTTGTCGACGCCTCGTCATTTACCCCAGGCAAATGGCGCGATCTCGCCGATCCCTTTCCGTCCTGGCAACGCCCGGCGGCCTGACGCCCTCCAACAGCAGTTGCCCCGCGGCGCCAGCAGTGGCAAGACTGGCGCCGACGCGCCGCCGCGGCGGCCAACAAACTGTGAGGACTAACATGGAATACCGTCAGATCACCGACGACTACTCGGTTTCAGGCCAGATCACCCCCGACGAAGTTGCCGCCATCAAGGCCGCCGGCTTCAAGAGCGTCATCTGCAACCGGCCCGACGACGAACAGCCCGGCCAGCCCTCCGCCGACAGCGTCAAGGCCGCCGTCGAAGCCGCCGGCCTCGCCTTCCGCTACATCCCCGTCATCAGCGGCGCCATGACCGGCGACAATGTTGCCGACATGGCCGACGCGCTCGACGAGATGGACGGCCCTGTTTTCGCCTATTGCCGTTCGGGCACACGCTGCACCAATCTCTACATGGCGATCCAGCAGAACAAGGGCTGATCGGCCAAGCGGCAAGACGCGGCCACCGACACGTGTCTTGCCCTGCTAAATCCCCAGTCGTTCGACCTCTTCGCCCCTGAAGCGCAGGTCGTAGTCGAGGAAAAACTCGTCGAGCTGCGGCGGCGCGGCCGAGGTGCCCGACAGCATCGCATGGACCTGGCCGCGATGATGGATCTGGTGGATGAACAGATGGGCCAAGAGGTCGCCGATGCGTTCGGGGATCTGGCCGGCCTCGCCGCGATCCGACAGCACCCGCCTGTCGAGATCGGCAGCACCCAGACCGTCGCAGCAGGCGACCAGCCGCCGGTCGAAACTGGCCTGCGCCGCGGCAAGGCTTTGCGCCGTGTCGAAGGCAACGTAGCGATCGAACAGCTTCTGCCCCTCGCCGGCTTCCTCGATCATGTCGAGATAGAACAGGTCGACTTCCAATATGTGGTTCAGCGTGTCCTGGAGCGAGGGGAAAAAGCTTGTCCGTTCGGCCTCGAACTCACCCGGCTGCAAGGCCAGCACGGCGCGGTAGATGCGGTCGTTGGACCACAGATTGTTCCGCGCCATGCGGCTGAAATGGCTGGTCAACTCCATCCGGCCGCTCAGGCCGGCTCGAACCTGCCGACCTGGCGTTCGATGGCACCGAAGATCGAGTGGCCGGCCTTGTCCTTCATTTCGACGCGCAGCGTGTCGCCGAGCGACACCGACAGCGTTTCGACAGCGCCCCTGACGATGGCGCCGGTGCCGAGCGCACGGGTGGCAGCGGCATCCGCAATCAGCTTGGGAAAGCTGGTCCAGACCGAGGTGACGTTGCGCCCGCCGGCAATCAGCGGCAGGTGCACGGCCCCGTCCCAGCCATCGCCCAGCTCATCGGGGGTGACGGCGACAGGCGACAGCGCCGAAGTGCCGGCCTGGCCACCATCGAGGGTCGTGTCGGTGGAGAGCACGATCAGCGCCACCGCCTCCTTCGCCGCCTCTTCGGTCGCCGCCATGGCGACGTCGGACACGATCACCGCGACCGCGGCTTCGATCTTGGCGTCGCGGATCTTGCCGGGCAGTTCGATCGGATCGCGCGGACCGGCAAAGGCGTCGCCGCCGCCAAGCCGCTGGTAGGCGCGCGGCAAGGGCGAATGGGCGTCATGCTCGTGGAAGCGCGACGACGGCACCGCGCCGATTTCGAGCGAGCCGGCCAAAGCCGCGAGATGCGGAGAAATGCGGCGCCAGTCGTCGAGCGCCGCCTGCAGGTTGGGTGCCAGGAACGAGGCATCGGTGTATCGCGTCAGGTCGCGCGAGACGATGACCAGTTTCCCGTCACGCGAACCGTTCTTCAGCGTCGCCAGTTTCATGCACGTCCTCCCGGTTAGGGGGCGTCTTCGCCCTTAGCCGTCACAACAAGCCCGTCGCGGCCAATCGTCAAGGGACCATTCCATGTTTTCCTGACAGCTTCGACCCAATCGGCCTCGCCGATGTCGGGA
Source organism: Aminobacter sp. LjRoot7 (assembly GCF_964252895.1). Taxonomy (NCBI): domain Bacteria; kingdom Pseudomonadati; phylum Pseudomonadota; class Alphaproteobacteria; order Hyphomicrobiales; family Phyllobacteriaceae; genus Aminobacter; species Aminobacter sp. LjRoot7. Next base: position 702,453 of record NZ_CAXUPX020000002.1, on the reverse strand, counting down.
TCGTCGGCCGGAATGAGGTGGTTGAGCACAAGCCGGCCGACGCCGGCACGCGCCGCGATGGTGCCCGCCTCGCCGGCCAGGCTGTGGCTCGCCATCAGATGTTCGCGCAACCGTGCGCCATTGCCGGTGCGCGCCACCAGCCGCTCGACGCCCTCCTCCAGCATCGCCTCATGCAGCAGGATATCGGCGCCACGGGCAAAATCCGCCAAAGGCGGGAAAAAAGCCGTGTCGGCGGAAAAGACGATCGACGTGCCCTGGTGCTCGAAGCGCAGGGCGAAACACTCGGTGACAGGCGGGTGGTCGACACGCAGGGCGGCGACCGACAGGGTGCCGTCGCGCAGCACCTCGCCCTCGCCGAACTCGACGACCTCGACCATCTCGCGCAGATCCGGGCGGCCTTCGTCGACGATGCGGATTTCGATGTCGAATTCAAGCGCTTGCACGAAACTCTGCCAGTATCGATTCAATCCGACCGGGCCGAAAAGTGTGACCGGTGTGGCGAGCCCTGCCGTCCAGGCAGTGTGCAGCAACGGCCCGAGCTCGAGCACGTGGTCGGAATGGAGATGGGTGATGAAAACGAGGTCGAGCGCCTTGAGGCTGAGACCGGCATCGGTCACGCCGCGCGTCACGCCGAGCCCGCAATCGATCACAACAGTGCGGCCGCCGAGCTCGAGCAGCGTCGATGTCGGCCATGGGCCGCCCGGCCTGATCGCCGGCCCGCCCTTGGTGCCGAGCAGGACGAGACGGCCGCTCATGCGCCCCTGCCCGTGCGAACAGCTGCGATCTGCGTCTCAGCTTTCATGTCATACCTCTTCATGCCTGCGCCCAAGCTAGAGCGGCTGAAGCAACCGAGGCAAGGTCAAAGCGTCAATCGACGCGGCGCGGATATTGGGCGCGCGGCGGGATCCAGTGATGGACAAGCGCCAGCACAAGCAGGCTGATGCAGCTCAGCAGCACGACGATGAACAATGTGCTGCCCTGATAGGGCGTGGCTGTCGCCACCAGCGGGATGGCGCCCGCCGGCGGATGGGTGACGCGGAACATCAGCATCAGGGCGATCGAAACGCCGACCGCAACGGCCGAGACTTCCCACAGGCCGGGGAAAGCCATCGCCGCGGCGACGCCGATCAGCGTGGCGATGAAATAACCGGCGAATATGTTGATGGGCTGCGCCAGCGGGCTGGCCGGCTGGCCGAACAGCAGAACCGCTGTTGCGCCCAGCGGCGCAATCAGCATCGGCAGGCCGGTAACCGATGCCAGGCCGCCGACAGCCGCCAGGCCGACGATCGCACCCGATCCCGACTTGACGTGCGAGAGCATCTGGCCTTTCGGCTCATGCCGGGCAGTAAGGGTGCGTATGTGACGGCGCATCGTTGGTTCCAGGCCGAAGGGCCCGCTTCAATAGCAAATCAGGGCTTCGGCTGGCAACGTCGCTTTGTTCGAATTTTTCACCTCACAGTGAAAAAACTTTCCATAGAAATGCGCCCTGCCAATCCCCCTACCAATCCATCACGACCTTGCCGGAATTGCCGCTGCGCATGGCGTCGAACCCGGCCTGATAGTCGTCGATGCCGATGCGGTGGGTGATCAGCCCGCTGACGTCGAGCGGCCCCTGCACCAGCGCGATCATCTTGTACCAGGTCTCGAACATCTCGCGGCCATAGATGCCCTTGAGATGCAGCATCTTGAAGATGACCTTGTTCCAGTCGATCTCGAAACCGGTCGGCGCAATGCCGAGGATGGCGATCTTGCCGCCATTGTTCATGGTGTCGATCATGTCGCGGAAGGCAACCGCCGAGCCCGACATTTCCAAGCCGATGTCAAAACCCTCGGTCATGCCTTCCTCGCGCATCACGTCGCGCAGCTTCTCTTTCGAGGCGTCGACGACGTGGTGGATGCCCATCTTGCGCGCCAGCGCCAGCCGGGTCGGGTTGATGTCGGTGATGACGACCTTCCGGGCGCCGACACATTGTGCGACCAGCGCGCCCATGATGCCGATCGGCCCGGCGCCGGTGACCAGCACGTCCTCGCCGACGAGATCGAAGGACAGCGCGGTGTGCACCGCATTGCCGAGCGGGTCGAAGATCGCGGCGATCTCGTCGGAGACGTCGTCGGGGATCGGCACGACATTGTGCTGGGGAATGGCGACATATTCGGCGAACGAGCCCGGCCGGTTGACGCCGACCCCGAGCGTATTGCGGCAGAGATGTCCCCGTCCCGCCCGGCAGTTGCGGCAATGGCCGCAGACGATGTGGCCTTCGCCGGAGACACGCTGTCCGACCTTGTAGTCCTTCACCCCGGCGCCAAAATCGGCGACGGTGCCAACGAATTCGTGTCCCGTCACCATCGGCACCGGCACGGTTTTCTGCGCCCACTGGTCCCAATTGTAGATGTGCACGTCGGTGCCGCAGATCGCCGACTTCCTGACCTTGATCAGCACGTCGTTGGGGCCGACCTCCGGCACCGGCACCTCTTCCATCCAGATCCCCGGTTCCGCCTTCGCCTTTACCAGTGCGCGCATCATGTTCGACATTGTCTTGTCCTCGGAATCGCTTGATCCGGAATCGCTTTTCGCAATCCCGGCAGTGTTACCAGATCACCTCGAGCTCGCGCCCGACCTCGGCGAAGGCCGCGATCGCGCGGTCGATATCGGCTGAAGAATGCGCCGCCGACATCTGCGTGCGAATGCGCGCCTGCCCCTTGGGCACGACCGGGAACGAAAAGCCGATGACGTAGATGCCGCGCTTCAGCATGCGCGCCGCCATCTCCTGGGCCACCGTGGCATCTCCGAGCATGACCGGGATGATCGGGTGGTCGGCGCCGGCGAGCTTGAAGCCGAGCTTGCCCATGCCGGCGCGGAACCGCTCGGCATTGGCATAGAGTTTTTGGCGCAGGTCCGCGCCTTCGGCGATCAGCTCCAGCACCCTGATCGAGGCGCCCGCGATGGAAGGGGCAAGCGTGTTGGAGAAGAGATAGGGCCGCGAGCGCTGGCGCAGCCAGTCGACGACCTCGCGCCTGGCCGAGGTGTAGCCGCCTGAGGCGCCGCCCAGCGCCTTGCCGAGCGTGCCGGTGATGATGTCGACCCGGCCCTCGACGCCGCAATGCTCAGGGGTGCCGCGCCCGTTGTGGCCGACGAAACCGACGGCATGGCTGTCGTCGACCATCACCATCGCCCCGTATTTTTCGGCAAGGTCGCAGACGCCTTTGAGATTGGCGATGATGCCGTCCATCGAGAACACGCCGTCGGTAGCGATCAGCTTGAAGCGGCTGCCCTCGGCCTTCTTCAGTTCTTCCTCGAGCGCCGCCATGTCGTTGTTGGCATAGCGAAAACGCCGGGCCTTGGAGAGCCTGACGCCATCGATGATCGAGGCATGGTTAAGCGCGTCGGAGATGATGGCGTCTTCTTCGCCGAGCAACGTCTCGAACAGCCCGGCATTGGCGTCGAAACAGGAGGAATAGAGGATCGTGTCCTCCATGCCCAGGAAGCCGGAGAGCCTGGCCTCCAGTTCCTTGTGCTCTTCCTGGGTGCCGCAGATGAAGCGCACCGAGGCCATGCCGTAGCCATAACGGTCGAGCGCCGTCTTGGCTGCGTCGCGCAGTTCGTGGCTGTCGGCGAGGCCGAGATAGTTGTTGGCGCAGAAATTCAGCACCTTTTCGCCGCCGACTTCGATCTCGGCACCCTGCGTCGAGGTGATGACGCGCTCTGACTTGTAGAGGCCGGCGGATCTGAGACCGGACAGTTCCGTCTGGAGATGGGAGAGGAAAGCACTTGTCATCGCGTCACGTCCCGTTCGTTGGCCTGATATGGCGGCAAGACCTGGCCGATACTACAGGAAATCCGACCCGAGAGGTCGATCATCCATGGCACAGGATGCGGCCAAGCCGGGCCGCCTTGCAACGGGCACGTTTCACGACGCGAGGGGCCGGCCGGGCGGCCAGCCCTTCAAGACTAGTCAGGACAAAGGCGCGCCGATGATGTCGATGCCGTTGCGGGCACAGGCCTCGGTGAGCGCCTTGATGGCCTCAGGCGTCGGCGCGATCTGAGGCGGAAACTCCGCCTTGTCGGTCGGGACGCCGATTTCCCGCACCAGGCGCTCGAAGTCGCCGCGCGTGGTGACGGTCAGGCAACGGGCGCCTTCGGCGGATTCGACGCGGTAGCTGTGCGGAACACCCTTCGGTGCCATCATGGTCTGGCCGGCGCGGCCGTAGAGCTCCTTGCCGCCGACATTGAAGCGCATCACGCCTTCGAGGATATGGAACACCTCGTCCTCATTGACGTGGACGTGGAGCGGCGGCGACGAGCCGTAGGGCATCAGATGTTCGATGACGCTGATCGTGTCGGCTCCCGCCTGACCGGATACCTTGATGGTTGCCAGAGAGCCGGCGAACCACAGCAATTCGCCGTCACTGTCAGTCTTCGCATGCATGGTCATTGTTCGTCCTTTCGAGCAGCGCGGTCTGAAAAGCCGCGGTGCCCCGATCTAAGCGGCGACCGTATCCGTTCGAATTCAGCGAAACCGAAGGCTGTATCTGAAACCTGAAACAATTCGCACCGCATACGAAAGCAAAGGAACCCGTCGGGCCAGAGCCGGGCCTGTCAGGAAAACGACGCGGACAAGCGCCGTTTCCTTCGCCGCGATGGTCGATCCCCCGGTTTATCCTTGGCCGAAATCAGTCTGCGCCCAGGGGACAACATGGCCGACGCGAGCATTTCAGGCATCCGCATCTTCCGGCAATGGCAGCCGTTTCGCGATGGCACCTATCGCTGCTCGGGCGGGCGCAGCGCCGAGGGCTTCGATTCGACCATCGTCGAGATCACCAGCCGCGACGGCGCCAGAGGCTATGGCGAGATGGCGCCGCTCGGCAGCTTCTACGACCCGGCCTTCGCTTCAGGCGCCCGCGAAGCGATGAAGGAACTGGCGCCGCAGCTGCTCGGCTGCGCGGCATCAGGCATCGAGGCGCTCAACCGGCGCATGGAGCTTTTGCTCAAGGGGCACCCTTACGCCAAGTCGGCCATCGACATGGCGCTCTGGGACCTGGCCGGCAAGCGCGCCGGCCTGTCGCTGGCCGCGCTGTCAGGCGGCGCCGAGGGAGAACACCTTGCGCTCTACCGCTCCATCGCCCAGCAGGCGCCTGACGCGATGGCCGCCCGGGCGGTGAAATACATCGCCGAAGGCTACCGTCGGCTGCAGGTCAAGGTCGGGCTCGACGTCAACGAGGACATCGCAAGGCTGGAAGCGGTGCGGGCATCGGTGCCCACTGATACGGTGCTGTTCTGCGACGCCAATGCGAGTTGGGGCACAGCGGAGACAAGGCGTTTCCTGATGGCGACGCGCAATCTTGACTACACGCTGGAGCAGCCTTGTGCGAGTTACGAGGAAAACCTCGCCATCCGCCGCGCCACGGACCGGCCGCTGGTGCTTGACGAGACCATCGACGGCGCCGATGTGCTCATCCGGGCGATCGGCGACGGGCTGGTCGACGGCATCACCATCAAGCTCGCGCGCGTCGGCGGCCTGACCAAGGCCAAGCTTCTGCGCGACATCGCCATATCCAAAAACCTAAAGGTCACGATCGAGGACACCGGCGGCGCCCAGATCGACACGGCGGCCTATTCGGGCCTGCTGTTGTCGACGCCCGAGCATCTCAGGCAGCACACGGTCGACTTCCACAACTGGGTGACGGTGGCAAATGCCCGTGGCGAGTTTGCCATCTCAGGCGGCATGATGGTGCTGCCCGGTGGACCGGGTCTCGGCCTCGACGTCGACCCTGACATGTTCGGCGAACCGCTGTTTGCCTGCGGCGCCTGAAGGAGATGGATGGACGGACACGCCCCCGCACCCGTCCAGCCGGATGTCGGCGCTATGGTAGCGGAGCGCCGACGACCTCGATGTTGTGTTGTGCGCAGGTGTCGAAGAAACGCTGCGTTGCTTCAGGCGTACGCTCCGCCCGGGGCGGCAGGCTGTCCGCCGTCACCGGCAGGCTCATCTGGCGAACCATCTGCTCGAATGCGCCACCCTGGGTGACGATCAGGCAGGTCGCGCCGTCGGTGGATTCGATCCTGAAATCGTGCGGCAGCCCCCGGGGCGCCATCACCGTCTGGCCGACATGGACAGGGAAATCCTTGCCGTCGACGAAAAACTGCATCGTGCCTTCGAGCATGTGAATGACTTCGTCGCCGCTGAGCGTGATGTGCAGCGGCGTCGTTTCGCCCTGCGGCATGCGGCATTCGATGACGCTGATCTGGTCGTCGCCGGCGCTCGCCGGCACGCGGATGGTCATGAGGTTGTCGCCGAACCACAAAATCTGGTTGGCGTTTTCAGCCCTGGTCTGAGCGCTCACAGATTATTCTCCCCGCAACCCGGCGAAATCAGCCGGCCAGTTCGGGAGTTATCGACGCGATGTAACCGTTTGAGGTTGGCAGCCGCCGTTACTGTTTCAGATCAATGAAACAATTCGCGCGAAAGTCGAAATATATTCGCAACACCTAAACCTAAAAGCGAAAGCCATTCCGTGTGAAAGTCCAGCTTCATGGCTAGCAAAGGCCCAAAAGAAAGCGGCCGCGAAGCAGTGCTTCGCGGCCGCCTAAATCGATTTCGAGTTGTGGCCGAGGCCTAGAAGAAGGCCTGCAGGCCGGTTTGGGCGCGGCCCAGGATCAGCGCATGCACGTCATGCGTGCCTTCATAGGTGTTGACCGTCTCCAGGTTCTGCGCGTGGCGCATGACGTGGTAACCGATCTGGATGCCGTTGCCGCCATGCATATCGCGGGCAACGCGGGCGATGTCGAGGGCCTTGCCGCAATTGTTGCGCTTGACGAGGCTGATCATCTCGGGCGCGAACTTGTGCTCGTCCATCAGGCGGCCGACGCGCAACGAACCCTGAAGGCCGAGCGCGATCTCGGTCTGCATGTCGGCCAGCTTCTTCTGGTAGAGCTGCATGCCGGCCAGCGGCTTGTTGAACTGCTTGCGGTCGAGGCCATACTGGCGGGCACGGTGCCAGCAATCCTCAGCCGCACCCATGACGCCCCAGGAAATGCCGTAACGGGCGCGGTTGAGGCAGCCGAACGGCCCCTTGAGGCCCGAAACGTTGGGCAGCAGCGCATCTTCGCCGACCTCCACGCCTTCCATGACGATCTCGCCGGTGATCGAGGCGCGCAGCGACAGCTTGCCGCCGATCTTCGGCGCCGACAGGCCCTTCATGCCCTTTTCGAGCACGAAGCCGCGGATTTGGTTGTCATGGGCTGATGATTTGGCCCAGACGACGAAGACGTCGGCGATCGGCGCGTTCGAAATCCACATCTTCGAGCCGGAGATCTTGTAGCCATCGGCGGTCTTTTCGGCGCGGGTCTTCATGCCGCCCGGATCGGAGCCTGCGTCCGGCTCGGTCAGGCCGAAGCAGCCGATCCACTCACCCGATGCAAGCTTGGGCAGGTACTTCTTGCGCTGCTCCTCGGAACCATAGGCATAGATCGGATACATCACCAACGACGACTGCACCGACATCATCGAGCGATAGCCGGAATCGATACGCTCGACCTCGCGCGCCACCAGACCATAGGTGACGTAGCCGGCGCCAAGGCCGCCATATTCCTCGGGAACGGTGATGCCGAGCAGGCCGGCCTCGCCCATTTCGCGGAAGATCGCCGGATCGGTCTTCTCGTCGAGATAGGCTTCCTCGATGCGCGGCGCGAGCTTGTCGGCGGCAAAGGCCGCGGCGCCATCGCGCACCATGCGCTCGTCCTCGGTCAGCTGGTCTTCGATCAGGAACGGGTCGGCCCAGACAAAGCTGCCGCCGCCGGCCGGTGTGGATGCGCTCATGGTTCCTCCGGAGAATGGGTGAATTCGTCGCCATCCTAGACCGCTTCGGCACTTTTCGCTAACAAGTAATCTCGCATAGTTTATGCGTAAATTCGATCAACTCGGTCAGAGGCCAGGCGATGCGCCGCAGCTATGTCCCAACGATTGCAGAGCTTGAGGCGTTTCGCGCCTGCGCCAGCCTCGGCACGACAATTCGCGCCGCCGATCAGCTTGGCCTGACGCAGAGCTCGGTCAGCCGCTCGATCGGGCAACTGGAGGACCGGCTCGGCGTGGCGCTGTTCCACCGAGTCCGGCAGCGGCTGGCGCTGTCGGATGCCGGCCGGCGTTTTGCCCGTGATGCCGAGGCCATCCTCGACAGCCTGCATGAGGCGGCAGTGCGCACCATGGCTTTTGGCGGCCAGTCCGACGTGCTCAGCATCGCGGTGCTGCCGACATTGGCCGACCGCTGGTTGATCCCCAGGCTCGCCAGCTTCCATGCCGCCCACCCGCATGTCGCCATCGACCTCGCAGTGCGGCTGGAAACCGTCGATTTCGAAACCGAAGCTTTCGATGCCGCGATCCAGCGCGGTCCGGCCTGGACGGGACAGCTCGGCGTCGTCAGGCTGTTCGACGAGGTCCTCGTCGTGGTCGCCTCGCCTGCCCTGCTCGACGGGCGCGCCGCGCTTGACGATGCCGAACTCGCCGCGCTGCCGCTGCTGCAACAGTCGACACGGCCGACGCTGTGGCTGCAGTGGTTCCAGGCCGCGGGCATCGACCCGCGCACCACCTTGCGCGGCCATCGCTTCGAACAGTTCTCGATGGTGGTCGAGGCAGCGGTCGCCGGCCTCGGCGTGGCGCTTGTGCCTGAGGTGCTGGCCGAGCGCGAACTCGGCACCGGCCGGCTGGTCATGGCCTCGCCCAACCGCATCGCCGGCGAAGCGCCTTACCGGCTCGCCTTCCGCCCCGGCAGCGAGGACCGGCCGGGCCTGCGCGAATTCGTCCGCTGGCTGACGGCGGAGGCCGTCAGATCCTGAGGCCGAAGCGGATGCCGTCATAGATGGCGGCGTGGATGTTGCGCGCCTGAACCGCGTCGCCGATGCGCAGCAGCAGGAAACGGCCGTCCGGGTTCTTGTCCGGGAAGATGTCGCCGCCATGGATGAGGCGCTCATAGTCGATGGCGCCAGCGTTCTTCGACAGCGGCTTGAGCTCGAGATAGAGCTCGTCGAGCGGCAGCGTGCCATGCTCGACCACCACCTGGTCGACGCGGCGCTCCTCGCTCCAGCCCTTGGCGAAATCCGAAACAAGCGTCGCCACCAGTTGGTTGCCATCGCGCCGCACCTGCTGCAACCGCGTGTTGATGGTGATCTTCACGCCATGGCGATGGAATGCCTCCATGTAGGGTACGTGGTTCATGCCGCCGATCTCGGGGGCAAAGAAACGCTCCGGCGTCAGAAGCTCGAGCTTGCTGCCGGCCTTGCCGATCAGTTCAGCCGCGGTCATGCCCTGGTGACCGCCATTGTCGTCGTAGAGCATCACGTTTTCGGCCGGCTTCACGGCACCTGCGATGATGTCCCAGCTCGACGTCACAAGACCGTCACCGCCGTCGAGCGGCGGGTTCTGCGGCAGACCGCCGGTGGCGATCACCACGGCGTCCGGGTCGAGCGCCAGCACGTTGTCCAAGCCGGCCCAGATGTCGTAGCGGATCTCGACGCCGAGGCGCTCCAGCTCGGCCAGCCGCCAGTCGACGATGCCGATCAGCTCGCGCCGGCGCGGGTTCTGGGCGGCCAGCCTGATCTGGCCGCCGGCCTGGCTCGCTGCCTCCAGAACGGTCACCTTGTGCCCGCGCTCGGCAAGCACACGTGCCGCCTCCAGCCCGGCGGCACCGGCGCCGACCACGACGATCTTGCGCAGCGGCCCTTCGGTGCGGGAAATGACATGCGGGATCGTCGCCTCGCGGCCGGTGGCGGCATTGTGGATGCAGAGCGCGCCGCCGCCTTCATAGATGCGGTCGAGACAGTAGGTGGCGCCGACGCAGGGCCTGATCCGGTGCTCCTCGCCCGCCATCACCCTTTTGGTGATGTGCGGATCGGCAATGTGGGCGCGTGTCATGCCGACCATGTCGAGCTTGCCGGCTGCGATCGCATGGCGGGCGGTGGCGACGTCGGAAATACGCGCGGCATGGAAGGTGGGGAACTTGGTCGCGGCCCTGATTTCGCCGGCAAAATCGAGATGTGGCGAGGACGGCATGCCGTGAATGGGGATGACGCCGGTCAGTGCGGCATCGGTATCGATATGGCCGCGGATGATGTTGAGGAAATCGAACTTGCCAGACGACGCCAAGCGCTGGGCGATCTCGATGCCCTCCTGTTTCGACAGGCCCTTTTCAAAATCCTCGTCGGCGACCATGCGGATGCCGACAAGAAAATCCGGTCCGACAGCCGCGCGCACCGCATCGATCACCCGCCAGGTGAAGCGCAGGCGGTTGTCGAGCGAACCGCCATGTAAATCGTCGCGATGGTTGGTGGCAGGCGACCAGAAACCGTCGAGCAGATGGCCGTAGGCCTCGAACTCGATGCCGTCGAGCCCCGCCGCCTGCATGCGCTGGGCGGCCGAGGCATAGTCGCCAACGATGCGGTCGAGGTCCCAGTCCTCGGCGGTCTTGGGAAAGGTGCGGTGGGCGGCCTCGCGCACCGGCGAGGCACTGAGCACCGGCAGCCAGTCGGCCTTGTTCCAGGCGGTGCGCCGGCCGAGATGGGTGAGCTGGATCATCACCTTGCAGTCATGCTCGTGACAGGCATCCGCAAGCTCGGCCATCCACGGCACGATGGCGTCGTCATAAGCGTGCAGGTTGCCGAAGGCGGCCGGGCTGTCGCGCGAAACGATGGCCGAGCCCGCCGTCATGGTCAGCGCCATGCCGCCCTTCGCCTTCTCGGCATGATAGAGCCGGTAGCGCTCCTTGGGCATGCCGTCCTCGGAATAGGCCGGCTCATGGCTCGTCGACATGATGCGGTTCTTGAGCCGCAGATGCTTGAGCTGGTATGGCTGGAGGAGCGGATCGTTGCTGGTCATTGCCTTCCTGCATTGTCAGGCGCTAATACACGCCACTTGAAAATCTGGCCCGTGCAGTCTGGCGCATGCCGCCTTTCGAGCATTGAGCCAGGCCCATTCAGAAGAGCCGCCCAATGACCATCACCGACACCCTCACCCAGCTTGGCACCCATGTGCAGACGCCGGCCTCGCCCGAAGCAGCTGTGCTCGAAACCGTGCCTTACGACCGCGTTGGCGGCCCACCCGCCATCGTGCGCTTCACCTGCCCCGAGTTCACCTCGCTGTGCCCGGTTACCGGCCAGCCTGACTTCGCCCACATCGTCATCGACTATGCCCCGGACCGGCTGCTGGTCGAGTCCAAGTCGCTGAAGCTGTTCATGGTCTCGTTCCGCAACCACGGCGCCTTCCACGAGGATTGCACCGTGATGATCGGCCGCCGCGTCGTTGCGGCGACCAAGCCCTTGTGGCTGCGCATCGCCGGCTACTGGTATCCGCGCGGCGGCATCCCGATCGACGTGTTCTGGCAGACCGGCAAGCCGCCGGAGGGCGTGTGGCTGCCCGACACGGGTGTTGCGCCCTATCGCGGCCGCGGCTGAGCGCATCGAAGGGATATCGGCACTCACTGGCATTGATACTGGCTGAGCGCCCATTCATTGGTCACCGACAACAGGTCGGCGACCTTCCACTCGCCATCGACCTTCTTCAGCCTCCACTGCATGCGGTGCGGCTCGCCCGCAGCCGTGAAGGCGGCGACCACGATCGCCGTGTCGCCGGTTTCCGAGCCGATGATCTTCAGGCTCTTGTCGAGTTCGGCCTTGTCATAGGTGACGCTGTCAAGCGGCATGTTGGTATCGAGGCAATCGCCCTGCTCCGATTTCTCGAGCTGGTCGCGGGCGTCGAGCACCGCCTTGGCCGGGTCGACGAAACGTCCGCGCTCGGCTGGATCGAGTTCGAGCCCGACATGGTCGTAGAACGGCTTGATCGCCTCGACGGCGGTGCCGGCAAGTGCCGGGGTGACCAGCAAGGGCAGGATGGCAGTTGCAAAAGCGGCTTTCATGGCGGCCTCGGCGTTGGCGTGATGGCCCTCAATAGCACGCGTCATCGGCCGGTGCCTTGCGCGCTAACGTCATCCTTCACCTCGACGCGCATGATCCTGCCGTCGGCATCGAACGTCACCGTCTCCTCGCCCGACCTGACGAGCCGTGCGCCGCTCACGACATGCGTCGCCTCGAGCCGCCAGCGCGACCAGGCGGAGCGCGGCGACAATGCCGCCACCTGCTCGTCTTTGGAGACCTGGTCGCCATAGCAGGCGAAATAGCCGCGAAATGCCTTGAGGATCGCATCGCGGCCGACAGAGATGGCACCGACGCCATCGGAGACATACTCGGCATCAGGCGTGAAGCAGGCTTCGATGGCCGCGAAGTCGAGCACGTCGATTGCCGCGTGGTAGGTTTTCAGAGCTGCGACGGGATCGAAGGCGGTCTCCTGCATAGGCTGCGGCTCTCAATACCAAGCGTCTTCCATCGACGCCTTCCGGCGCGTCATGAAGTCCTGCAGCGCCTCATCGATGCTTTCATCGAGCGGCGGCGCCTCGTATTCGGCGAGCATCGTCTTCCAGCGCTTGTTGGCGCGGGTGGCCGCATCGGCCGAGCCTGCAGCCTCCCACTTCTCATAGGGCTCGTTGTCGGCGATGGCGGAATCCCAGAAGGCCGTCTCGTAGTTGGCCATGGTGTGGGCACAGCCGAAGAAATGGCTGCCGGGGCCGACCTCGCGGAAGGCGTCGAGCGCCAGCTGGTTGTCGTCGATCTTCACGCCGTCGAGATAGGTGTGCAGCGCGCCGCAGAAATCGGCGTCCATGACGAACTTCTCGTAGGACATCGACAACAGCCCGTCGAGGAAACCGGCCGAGTGCAGGATGAAGTTGGCGCCGCAATGCACAGCCGCCAGCATCGACATGGTGCCTTCGTTCATGGCGTGGGCGTCGGGCAGCTTGGAGGTGGTGAAATTGCCGGAGCAGCGCAGCGGCAGGTTGAGCCGCCGGGCCAGTTGCCCGATGACCATCGAGCCGATCGCCGGTTCAGGCGTGCCGAAGGTCGGCGAACCCGAGCGCAGCGACATGGAAGACAGGAAATTGCCGAAGATGACGGGCGCGCCGGGCCGTTCGAGCTGGGTCAGCGCACAGCCGGCCATGGTCTCGGCCAGCGACTGGGCGATGGCGCCGGCATTGGTCACCGGCCCCATGGCGCCGCCGAGGATGAAAGGCACGATGACAGCCGCCTGGTTGGCGCGGGCATAGGCGCGCAAAGCGGTGGTCATGGTGGCGTCCCAGACCAGCGGCGAATTGACGTTGACGTTGCCGAGGATGACGCAGTTCTGGTCGGTGAACGCCTCGCCGAAGACGATGCGCGCCATGTCGATGGAATCTTCGGCGCGGCCTTCCGAAGTCACCGAGCCCATGAAGGCGCGGTCGGAGTAGCGGATGTGGCTGTAGACCATGTCGAGATGGCGCTTGTTGACCGGCACGTCGACCGGCTCGCAGATGGTGCCGCCGGAATGGTGCAGCCAGGGCGAGGACTGCGCCAGCTTCACGAAATTGCGGAAATCCTCAATGGTGCCGTAGCGGCGGCCCTTGTCGAGATCCATGACGAAGGGCGAGCCATAGGCCGGCGAAAACACCACGCTCTTGCCGCCGATGTCGACCGAACGTTGCGGGTTGCGCGCGTGCTGGGTGAAGCTTGCCGGTGCGGTCTTCAGCACCTCGCGTAGCAGGCCGGGCTCGAACTTGACCAGCACACCCTCGACCTTGGCCCCTGCCCGTTTCCAGTGATCCAGTGCTTCAGGGTCGTCGCGGAACTCGATGCCGATCTCGGCAAGAATCCTGTCGGCGGTCGCTTCGATGCGGACAAGGTTGTCCTCGGAGAGAATGTCATAGGTCGGGATGTTCCTGACGATGTAAGGCCGGCCATGTGCCTCGGGGCCGTGCGAGCGCTGCTCGCGGCGGGCGTTGCGGCCGCCACGCTCGCGGCGTTTGGCGGGCTCGCTCGGGGCTTCGGCGGTTGCGACGCTCATGTCAGGCTCCAAATCGTTCCAGCATGAAGCTAGCCTTTGGATTCGGTGCTGTGACGCTTGAAAATCCTCATCACTTGCATAAGTCTGGCTTATGCAAAGCTTGCGCCACCTGTTGCCCTCGGCCGGCAGCCTGATCGTCTTCGAAGCCGCTGGACGTTTGGCGAGCTTCACCGCTGCGGGCCGCGAGCTCGGCATGACCCAGGCCGCGGTGTCCTACGCCATCCGCGGACTGGAGGATCAGTTCGGCGCCAAGCTGTTCCAGCGCCGCCACCGCCAGGTGCTTTTGACCGAGGCCGGCGAGCGGTTCCATGCCGATGTCACGCTCGGCCTGTCGCATATCCGCAAGTCGGCGGAGGAACTCAGGGCACGGGCCGGCGGCATGCATGTGACGCTGTCGGCCTCGACAGCCTTTGCCTCGTTCTGGATGATGCCGCGGCTGCAGAAGTTCCGTGACGACCTGCCCGGCATCGACCTGCGCATCCAGACCGCCGACCGCGACCTCGACTTGATCGCCGAGGGCATTCCGCTCGGCATACGCGGCGGCGACGCCGCCGACTGGCCCGACTACGAGCTGTTGCAGATCGCCGACGAAGAGGTCTATCCCGTCGCCGGGCCGGCCTATCTCGCGCGCGCCGGCACGCCGAGGACACCGGCTGAGATGACCCTGCACCATCTTATCCATCTCGAAGAGCCCTATCGCCCTGCTGCAACCTGGAACGAATGGTTCCAGTCGGCCGGTCTCAACGGTGCCGTCGCCAAGCGCGGACTGGTCATCAACGACTATGTGCTGGTCATCCAGGCTGTGATGGAAGGCCAGGGCATTGCCCTCGGCTGGCGTCACCTCACCGACCGGCTGATCGCGGCGGGGCTTTTGGTCCGGCTGTCCGACCACGTCATGACGACGAACAAGGGTTTCCATGTCGCCTGGCCCAGGAATTGCGTGCTGAGCGAAAGCGCCGAGAAGGTGCGCGACTGGCTGGCGGCGCAGGCGTGAGGCGCTGCGTGTCGTGCCGCCGCCTGTCGGAACGCGCGCGGACCTGACCGGCAAGGCAACTGACCGTCAGTATACAGGTCCAGCAATCCGCTGTGGATGGCCCTGCACCCGGCAATGCACCTGTCCCGGCGCAGCCGAATCCCGCTATAGTCCTGTCATGCCCATTCGCCAGCTTTCCGAGACAATGATCAACCAGATCGCCGCCGGCGAGGTCGTGGAGCGGCCGGCCAGCGTGGTCAAGGAACTTGTCGAGAATGCGCTCGACGCAGGTGCGGCGCGCATCGAGGTGGCGACAGCAGGCGGCGGGCTCAACCTGATCCGCGTCGTCGACGACGGTTCGGGCATGCCCGAGGACGAACTTGCGCTGGCGATCTCGCGCCATTGCACCTCGAAGCTCGGTGACGACATCCTCGACATACGCTCGCTCGGCTTCCGCGGCGAGGCCTTGCCGTCGATCGGCTCGGTGTCGAAGCTCGCCATCCGCTCGCGCACCAGATCAGCCGACAGCGGCGCCGAGATCACTGTCGAGGGCGGCCGGGTGTCGGGCGTGCGTCCGGCGCCGAGCAACCGTGGCACCACTGTCGAGGTGCGCGACCTGTTCTATGCAACGCCTGCCCGGCTCAAATTCATGAAGACCGAGCGCGCCGAGGCAATGGCCATCGCCGACACGGTCAAGCGCATCGCCATCGCCTTCCCGGCCGTGCGCTTCACGCTGTCGGGCACCGACCGCTCGACGCTGGAATTGTCGGCGACCTCGGATGAGGTCGAGGGCCGGCTTGCCCGCATCGCCCAGGTGATGGGCACGGATTTTCCCGACAATTCGATCGCCATCGATGCCGCCCGGGAAAGCGTGCGGCTCGAAGGCCATGTCTCGATCCCGTCCTACACCAGGGGCAATGCGCTGCAGCAATATGCCTATGTCAACGGCCGGCCGGTGCGCGACAAGCTGGTCGCCTCGGCGATACGCGGCGCCTATGCCGATGTTCTGCCGCGCGACCGCCATGCGGTGACGGTGCTGTTCCTGACGCTCGACCCGGCCGTCGTCGACGTCAACGTGCATCCGGCCAAGGCCGACGTGCGCTTTCGCGATCCCGGGCTGGTGCGCGGCCTGATCGTCGGCGCGATCCGCCAGGCACTGGCCAATGCCGGCATCCGGCCGGCGACAACAGGCACGCAGGCGATGATGGGGGCGTTCCGGCCGGGACCGACCAGCTACGGCCACCCCGGCCCGGCCAACGGCCATCGCGCCTACAATCCGGATTTCCGTGCCGCCACCTCGGCCAATTACGAGCCGCAGCGCTCGCCGTTCCGGCCGCTTGACGCGGGCTTTGCCGAGGCAGCGCAGGCGAGCTTCGACGCGGGACCGCTGCATAGTGCCGATGCCCGCGCAGGCCAGGCTGAAATGGTCGAAGCGCTGCTGCGGACCGAACTGGGTGCTGCCCGGGCGCAGGTGCATGAAAACTACATCGTCGCCCAGACCAGCGACTCGCTCGTCATCGTCGACCAGCACGCAGCCCATGAACGGCTCGTCTATGAGGCGCTGAAAAACGCGCTGCATTCGCGCCCGATTCCCTCGCAGATGCTGCTGCTGCCCGAGATCGTCGACATGCCCGAAGAAGACGCCGAGCGGCTGGCGCTGCATTCGGAAACATTGGCCCGCTTCGGCCTCGGCGTCGAACGTTTCGGCCCCGGAGCGGTGGCGGTGCGGGAAACACCTGCGATGCTTGGCGAAACCGATGTCACCCAGCTGGTGCGCGACCTCGCCGACGAGATCGCCGACAGCGACACGGCGGATACGCTGAAGGAGCGGCTGCATGCGATCGCCGCCACCATGGCCTGCCACGGCTCGGTGCGGTCGGGCCGCCGGCTGCGGCCCGAGGAGATGAATGCGCTGCTGCGCCAGATGGAGGCGACGCCGGGATCGGGCACCTGCAACCACGGCCGCCCGACCTATATCGAGCTCAAGCTCGCCGACATCGAAAAGCTTTTCGGCCGCCGATAGAGCGGTTCTGCTTTTCTTCGAATCGCGAAACCGCTCTATCTCCTTGTTTTTGCGCAATTCCGCACGGAAAGGCGCTGCACAGTCTTGCTGGAATTGCGCCAGAGCGTTGCGCTTGTCATTGATTCAAGGAAACACGCTATCTCCTTGTTTTTGCGCAACTCCTGGGAAAACCGCTTCACACTTTTCGTCGACTTGCTTCTCGACGGCTGATGGCGGTAGCACCTGGCGCCATGAAGGCAGACACCGCAATGTCGGGGGCGGTCCGATCTCAGCGCCTCAGGCCGCCGCAGCACTTGAGCCGCCTCAGCGCTTGAGATTGACCAGCACCACGCCGGCCAGCGCTAGCGCGCCGCCTGTTATGCCGAACAGGCCGGGGGTCTCCCCGAGCCAGACAAAGCCGATGACCACCGCCACCGGCGGCACGCAATACATGAAGTTGGAGGCACGCGACGCCGGCAGCCGCGACAGCGCCACCGACCAGCTGCCATAGGCGATCAGGCTGGGCACGATGCCGAGATAGATGACCGACCAGAACGGTTCGGATGCGGCGACCGACATCTGGGCAAGGCCGTTGGGCAGCGCCGGGGCCAGGAACAGCGCGCCGAGGATCATGTTCCAGGCCGAGACCGTCAGCGGCCGGTGACGGCTGTACAGGCGCTTCTGGACGATGCTGCTCAGCGAGGTGCACAGCGCCGAGCCGAGGATCAGCAAGGCGCCGGTGTTGAAGGTCAGCCCCTGCCCTTCGCCGAGCGCAATGATGCCGATGCCGGCAAAAGACAGGAAGGTACCTGCCCAGGCAAGCACCGGAAAACGCTCGCCGAGCAGGATCATCGCCAGCACCGCCGTGATGATCGGGTTGACGTTGATGATGAAGCTCGCCGCCCCCGCCGAGACAGTCATCTCGCCATAGTTGAGCAGCACCGTGTAGAGCGCGATGAAGACCGCACCGCCAAAGGCAAAGCGCCAGAGCTCGTTCAGCGCCGGCAAGGCCGGGCGCAGGATCATCAGGTAGATCGCCGACGGCACCGCCGCGATGGCGAAGCGCAGCGCGCCGAGCTCGATCGGATCGATGGCGCCCAGCCCGGCGCGGATGGCCGGAAAGGACGAGGCCCAGCCGACGATCGTCACGACCACCGCAAGCACGGTCACGGCGGAAGACGCCTGTGTCGGATTGCCGGTCTGGGTGGTGGTCTGGGCGGTCATGGCTGGGCCTCGTCAGTTTGGGTCTGCGATCCAGATGTCGCCGACACGGAGCTGATTGACAAACGAATAAATCGAGGCTCAGCTGTGAGCATGGATCACAGCTCAGAACAGATGCTCCCTCTCGAAACCTTGCGTGCCTTCCAGGCGGCGGCGCGCAGCGGCAGCTTCTCGGCGGCGGCCGAAAAGCTCAACATGACCCATGGCGCGATCAGCCGGCAGGTCGCCAAGCTCGAGGACTGGCTCGGCCTCAGGCTGTTCGAGCGCGGCGCGCGCGGAGTGACGCTGACGCTCGAAGGCCAGCGCCTGCATCTGCGCGCCAGTGAGGCGTTCTCGCTGATATCTGACACCACCGACCGCTGGATCGAGCCGCGCGGTGCGGCTGTCGTGCGGCTGACCTCTATTCCCTCCATCGCCAGCCTGTGGCTGATGCCGCGCCTGTCGGAACTCGAAGCCGGCACCCCAAAGCTGCGCGTGGTGCTCGACATCGACATCCGCCAGGCCGATCTCGCCGACGAAGGCATCGACCTGTCCATCCGCTGCGGCCGCGGCAAGATCCCGGGGCGGATCTCGACGCAATTGTTCGAGGAGCATTGCTTTCCCATCGCAGCACCCGCACTTGCCGCCCGCATCGGCAGCGGCGACGCCGCAAGGCTGCTGGAGTTTCCGCTGATCCATGATTCCGACGCCTCGAGCTGGCGGTCCTGGTTCAGCACGCATGGCCTCGACTACCGCCCGCGGCCACAGGACCGGCGCTTCGAGGACTACAATCTGGTGCTGTCGGCGGCGAGCCATGGCCTCGGCATCGCTTTGGCGCGGCCGCCGCTGACCGAAAACCAGCTCAAGGCAGGCCATCTCGTCATGGTCGACGAACACCGCGCGCTGAACCCGGTCTCCTACTGGCTCGACCGCCCGACGGGACGGCCGCGAAGTGCCGCGGCCGAGCTTGCCCGGCGCATCGGCCACCATGCCGGGCTGGCACCCGAGACGGTCGAACGCTTCCTGTCCGAGGACAGGTAGCTTGACCCAGGACATTTTGTGACCGTAAAAGCCGGGCAACGCACGGCACGCCCTTCTTTGCGGGCCAAAGAAACTGTAGATTTGGCATCCAGACGATGTCGCCGCCGACCGGCACCAAGGAGATTGAGCGAAAGCCCATGATGAACCGTTTCGAAGGCCCCGGCGCGCGCGAAGCCCGCATCCGCTATCTCGACGGCGATTTCCAGGTGACCAGCCCCGGCTCCTTCGTGCGCTGCGCGGTGACGGGTGAATCGATCCCGCTGGACGAGCTAAAATACTGGAGCGTCGCCCGCCAAGAACCTTACCGCGACGCCGCGGTCTCGCTGTCGCGTGAAATCGACATGAACCCGGACCTGCGCAAGCGCAAGTAGCGCCCGTCAGCCAGCGATCTTCAGCCTGATATCTTCCGGCGCCGCCAGGCTTCGAGCGCCTCGCCGATGATGCGCTCGGGCGCGTTCTCGATGTCGAAGACCGCGTCTATCTCCAGCACGTTCAGGTTTTCCAGGAATTCCGGCGACGCCGCACCATGGCGCAGCCTGGCCGCGTCCTTGGACGTAGTGACCAGCTCGAGCTCGCCGGCGCCGGCAGCGGTGGTCAGGTCCTCGAGCTCGTCGGGCAGGTAGAAATGATGGTCGGCGAAGGGATGCGCCAGCACCACGGTTGCCCCTGCCTTGGCCAGCGTGGCGAAGAACTTCTCGGGGTGGCCGATGCCGGCGAAAGCCAGGAAGCGGCGGCCGGCAAAGGCCTTCTTGCCGCGTGGACGCGCCAGCGCTGAAAAGACCGGCTTGCCGGCGCGAGCCGCCCGGCGCACCACTGCATCCGCCCGCTCGCCCTCGCCCATCTTGAGCACGGCATCGGCGAATCTGAGCTGGTCGATCAGCCGCGCCCGCATCGGCCCGCCGGGGATGACGTGGCCGTTGCCCAGGCCGAAGCGGGCGTCGACGACGATCAGCGCATAGTCGATGTGGATGCGCGCGCTCTGGAAGCCGTCATCCATGATCAGGAAATTGCAGCCGCGCTCGATCAGCATGCGCGCGCCGGCGGCCCGGTTGGCCGACACCGCGACCAGCGCATGCTCGGCCAGAAGCAGCGGCTCGTCGCCGACATGCTTGGCGCTGTCGTGATGGGGATCGACGATGTGCGGTTCGGAAAAACTGCCGCCATGCCCGCGCGACAGGAAGCCGGGCACCAGATGCATGCGCTTGGCCTGCTTGGCTAGCGCGATGGCGATAGGTGTCTTGCCGGTGCCACCAACGGTGAAATTGCCGACGCACAGCACCGGTGCGTCGATCTTTTCGCGCCTGGCCGCCTTCATGCGCCGGCCCGCCACCAGGGCATAAAGCGCCGACACCGGATAGAGCGCGTAAGCGCGCCAATCCGGCTTTTCCCACCAGAAAGGAGGCGCTTCGCTGGCCAGACCTACCTCCCGCCCGCGCCCTTGAGGCGCGACTGCACGATCAGCGGGTGGATGTAGGGTTCGAGCGCTTTCAGCGTCCGGGCCAACGCGCCGCGCATTTCCTCGACGGTGGCGGCACCTGCCGACATCATGTCGTGGCGGGCGATTTCGTTGCCGAGCAGGAAATTGACCGCACCCGCGAGCATGTCGCGGTCGCGCACGATCTTGGCGCCGCCCTTGTCGATGAGACGCTGGTAGGTGTCGCGGAAGTTCTGGACGTTGCGCCCGGCAAGAACAGCAGTGTCGAGCATCGCCGGTTCGAGCGGGTTCTGGCCGCCCTGCGCTGTCATCGAACGGCCGACGAAGGCGATCTCGGTCAGGCGCAGATAAAGCCCCATCTCGCCGATGGTGTCGCCCAGCAGGATGTCGGTGTCGGGGGTGATGCGGTCGCCGGTGCTGCGGCGGGCGACATTCAGGCCCATGGTGGTCAGCTCCGCCACCAGTGCCTCGGCACGATCGGGATGGCGCGGCACGATGATGGTCAGAAGGCTCCGATGGCGGCTGCGCAGCATGGCGTGCACTTCGGCAGCCATCACCTCTTCGCCGTCATGGGTCGACACGGCGGCCCAGGTCGGGCGGCGGCCGATCTGGCGCTGGATGGCATACAAGGCGCCTTCGTCGGCCGGCGGCGGCGCGGTATCGACCTTGAGGTTGCCCGACACGGTGACGGGGCGTGCGCCAAGTGCGCGAAAACGCTCGCCGTCGACCTCCGACTGCGCCACCACATGGGCCATGTTCTCGAACAGCGCCTCGGCGATGTAGGCGCGCTTTTTCCACGACTTGAACGAACGGTCGGACAGGCGCCCGTTAACCAGGATCTGCGGCACGCGGCGCGCGCCGAGTTCGAGGATCGTCATCGGCCAGATTTCCGATTCGGCGATGATCGCCAGATCGGGGTGCCAGTGATCGAGGAAGCGGCTCACCGCCGGCTTGAGGTCGAGCGGCACATATTGATGGATGATGCGGCCACCCAGCCGTTCCTCCGCGACCTGCGCTGAGGTGACCGTGCCCGTCGTCAGCACGACATGGATGCCATAACCAAGGATGGATTCGATCAGCGGCACGACCGCAATGGTCTCGCCGACGCTCGCCGCATGGAACCAGACCAGCGGCCCGTCAGGCCGCTCCCGGCTCGGCACACCGTAGCGCTCACGCCGGCGGTTGTGGTCTTCCTTGCCCTTGGAGGCCCGCCAGGCGACATAACCGCCAACCATCGGATAGGCAGCGGCACCTGCGTAACGATAGGCTCTGAGGAAGGCGCGAGCCCAGCGTTCGCTCATTTGCCGCTATCCACTTTGCCACTGGCCACTTTGCCACCATCGACCAGGCGATAGGCCTGCTCGGTGGCATGGTCGATAGCCGCGGTCAGCTCCTGGCGCTTGCGCTCCATCTCGGCGTCGTCGGCGTCGGCCGGAACCTCGATCAGCGGGGCGACGAAGATCGCGCAACGGCCGAACGGCAGATTGATCGTGGTCTTGTCCCAGGTGCCTTCCAGCACCTTGCGGCGGCTGGTGGCAATCGCCGCAGGCGCGATCGGGCGCCCCGAAAGCCGTGCCAGGAGCACGATGCCCATGCCCGCGTCACGCGGCGTGCCATGCGGAATGTCAGCGATCATGCAGACGTTCTTGCCGGTATCGAGCGCCTTTTTGAGGGCAATCAGCGCGGTTGCACCACCTTTTTCGTGCTTGCGCCTGGTTTCGCGCCCGCCGGAGCCGCGCACCGCCTCGATGCCGAACTTGTTGATGACAAGCGCATTGAGCTCGGCATCGGCACTGCGCGACACCATCGCCACCAGGCCGCGCTTGCTCGGATAGAGCGCCGGCGCCAGCAGGTGCTGGCCGTGCCACAATCCGACGATCAGCGGCTCGTTGTCGGCATGGCTGCCGCCGGCAAGCTCATAAGAGCCCTCGACCAGCGGATTGGTCAGCCTGATGAAGCGCATCGCACCGGCAAACAGGCTCGCCACCGCACCCTTGGCAAAGCGCGACTTGGCAAGCGGCTCGCGGATGCGGCGCCAGAACGTCTTCGACGCCGGCTGCTTGACGCGCTTCTTCTTCGCCACGGGCCTCACGGCCGGCGACGCCATGCGGGGTTGCTCCATCAGTTCTGACCGGCAGCCTTTGTGTCGGGCTCCAGCAACCGATGCAGGTGGACGACGAAATAGCGCATGTGGGCGTTATCCACACTTGCCTGCGCCTTTGCCTTCCAGGCCAGCTCGGCCGACTTGTAGTCGGGATAGATGCCAACCATGTCGAGCGCGTCGAGATCGCGGAACTCGGTTCCGCCGAGCTTGGTCAGCTCGCCGCCAAACACCAGATGCAGGAGCTGCTTTTTTCCGTTTTCTTCGGACATCTGTTTCCTTGATTCATCATCTCAGGGCTCGCCTGATCTAGACCAAAGCGAGCCGTTTTGGAACACTCGGTAAAATCATCAACCGTCGTGGCTGGCAAGCACTCCGGCCATGACGTCGAGCAGCGTCCCGTTGCCGGCCATCAGCGCGCCGTGAACGATGTCGCTGCCGGCAAAAGCGAGCCTGCTGCCATGCCTGTCGAGCAGCTTACCGCCCGCCTCGGTCAAGATCAGCTCGGCAGCGGCAATGTCCCAATCATGGGCATTCGGCTTGACGAAAGTCGCGTCGAGCACCCCGTTGGCGATCATCGCCACGCGATAGGCCAGCGAAGGTATGTAGGCCTCCCGATCAAGCCGCTCCTGCCAATCCGCCGGCATCCTGTCGATCATCGGCTTGGGACCAGCGATACGCATGCGTTCGCCCGGTTCGCGCACCTTCAAGGGTTGGCCGTTGAGAAAGGCGCCACCGCCTTTGACCGCCCAGTAGGTCTCGTTGCGTGCCGGGCATTCGAGCACGCCGGCGAGCGAGCGGCCATCTTCGACCACGGCAACGCTGACGCACCATGCCGTGCGCCCTTCGACGAAGCCGCGCGTGCCATCGATGGGATCGACGACGAAGGTGCGGCGCGCGCCGAGCCGGTCGGGATTGTC
Organism: Aminobacter sp. LjRoot7; assembly: GCF_964252895.1. Classification (NCBI taxonomy): domain Bacteria; kingdom Pseudomonadati; phylum Pseudomonadota; class Alphaproteobacteria; order Hyphomicrobiales; family Phyllobacteriaceae; genus Aminobacter; species Aminobacter sp. LjRoot7. The sequence continues at coordinate 678,868 of NZ_CAXUPX020000002.1, read as the reverse complement.
GGCGGTTTCCTCCGACAGCCAGCCATAGTCAGGCCGTGCCGCCGTCAAGGTTTCGCGCAGATAGTGGTCGGCGGCGTAATCGGCCTCGCTGACCGGCGAATTGCCGCCCTTGAACCAGACTTCCGGGCTCTGCCGGAAAAAGCCCATGGCGATCCGCCCGGCCTCGGTGGCAGCCTTGCGCAGCAGGTCGAGCTCGGCCTTGAGGTCGGGATTGTCGATGTTGTCAGTCACCTGCAAGGGTCATGCCTTCGATCAGAAGCGTCGGCGCGGCAGTGCCGAAATTGCGGTCGAGGTCGCTTGCCGGCACCATGCGCAGGAACATGTCCTTGAGGTTGGAGGCGATCGTCACCTCCGACACCGCCCAGGTGATCTCGCCATTCTCGATCCAGAAACCCGAAGCGCCGCGGCTGTATTCACCCGTCACCATGTCGACGCCCTGGCCGAACACTTCGGTGACGTAGAACCCACGCTTGAGCGAACGGATGATGTCCTCGGGCGAGCGATCGCCCGGCTCGATGCTGAAATTGGTCGACGACGGCGACACCGAAGAGCCGCCACGCGCGCCACGGCCATTGGTGACGAGGCCAAGCTCGCGTGCCGCCGATGTCGACAGGAACCAATGGTTGAGCACGCCCTTGTCGACCATCTTCAGCGTGGCACCCTCGATGCCTTCGCCGTCGAACGGCCGCGAGGCCTGTCCACGCAGCTTCAACGGCTCGTCGATGGCGGTGATGGCGGCCGATGCCACCTGCTTGCCCATCATGTCGCGCAGGAAGCTGGTCTTGCGGGCCACGGATGCGCCATTGATGGCGCCGGCGAGGTGTCCTGCAATGCCACGCGCGACGCGCGGATCGAAGACGACGTCGACGGGTCCGGTTGCCGCCTTGCGCGCGTTGAGCCGCTTGACCGCACGTTCGCCGGCGTTGCGGCCGATATCGGCGGCTGCATCGAGATCGGCGAAGTGGATGCGCGAGGAGTAATCGTAGTCGCGCTCCATCGACGTGCCCTCGCCGGCGATCACGCTGGCCGAGCGCGAGAAGCGTGAGCCGACATAGTGGCCGACGAAGCCGTGCGATGTCGCGAGCACCAGCCCGCCGAGACCGGCGGCAGCACCGGCGCCGGATGAATTGGTCACGCCCTTGACGGCGAGTGCGGCCTCCTCGGCGGCGAGCGCGTCTTCTTTCAGCCGTTCGGCCGATACGACGGTGTCGTCGAACAGATCGAGGTCGCGCGGCGTTTGCGTCAGCAACGATGCATCCGCCAGGCCCTGATAGGGATCCTCAGGCGAAACCCTGGCCATTGCTACGGCGCGCTCGGCCAGAACCCTGGGGTCGGAGGCGGCCGTCGCCGAAACGCTGGCGACGCGCTGGCCGACGAACACCCGAAGCGACATGTCCTCGCTTTCGGAAGCCTCTGTCGCCTCGACCTTGCCGAGGCGCACCGAAACGCTTGTCGAGCGGCCGCGCACCGCAACCGCGTCGGCTGCGTCAGCGCCGGCCTTCTTTGCCGCCTCGACGAGGTTCGCCACCCGGTCGGCCAGTTTCGCGGCGTCGTTGGTATCGTTCATTTGGCATGTTCCGATTGCTTGCCGCCCGTTGGTCGCGGCCCGTACCACCCCATCTATTGTCCCCAACCCGCTTGTGCAATGGGCGGGTGCATGGTCAAACGACCCTGATGCGGCGCTTCGCCGCCGAAATCTCCAGGGGAATAGCATGTCCACACAGGCCCCGGCGGCGGCACCGGCCAAATTCACCACCGGTTCGACCATGCGCCATGTCGTGGTCATGACCGGCACCGGATCGGTCGGCCTGATCGCCATCTTCATCGTCGACGCGCTCAACCTGTTCTATATTTCCCTGCTCGGCATCGAGGAACTGGCGGCAGCCATCGGCTTTGCCTCGACGCTGCTGTTCTTCACGCTTTCGATCTCGATCGGCTTCACCATCGCCTGCGGCGCGCTCGTGGCGCGCTGCCTCGGCCGCGGCCAGCGCGAGGAAGCCCGGCGCATGGGCGGCGCCTCGATGGTGTTCATGGGTGTCGCCACGCTTGTGATGACGCTTGCTGCCTTGCCGTTCCTGCGGCCACTGCTCTCCCTGCTCGGCGCCACCGGCGCCACGCTCGACCTGTCGACGCGATTCCTGCAGATCGTGCTGCCGTCATTCCCTGTTATGGCGCTCGGCATGTGCACGACAGGCATATTGCGTGGCGTCGGCGATGCGCGACGGGCGATGTATGTGACACTGGGCAGCGGCATTGCGGCGGCCATTCTCGACCCGATCCTGATCTTCGGCTTCGACCTCGGCCTCGATGGCGCCGCCATCTCGACGGTACTGACCCGCTTCGTCATGCTGGCCATCGGCCTGCACGGTGCCCATGTCGTGCACAGGCTGATCAAGCTCCCCGATTTGAGCGGACTGCGCGAGGCCGTCAGGCCATTCTTCGCCATCGGCGTGCCGGCCATGCTGACCCAGGTCGCGACCCCTGTCGGCAACGCCTATGTCACCATCGAAATGGCTGCCTTCGGCGACCAGGCGGTGGCCGGCTGGGCGATCATCGGCCGTCTGGTGCCGGTCGCCTTCGGCGTCATCTTCGCGCTGTCGGGGGCCGTCGGGCCGATCCTCGGGCAGAACTACGGCGCCCGCAAGTTCGAGCGCCTGACCACGACGATGCGCGACAGCCTGCTGTTCACCATCGTCTATGTGCTGAGTGTCTGGGCGTTGCTGGCGATCTTCGCCAACCCGATCGCCAGCGCCTTCGGCGCCGACGGCATCGCTCGCGAGCTGATCGTGTTCTTCTGCCATTTCGCCGCCGGCAGCTTCCTGTTCAACGGCGCGATCTTCGTGTCGAGCGCTGCCTTCAACAATCTCGGCTACCCGACCTATTCGACCGTGTTCAACTGGGGTCGCTCGACACTCGGCGTCATCCCCTTCGTCTGGATCGGCGCGCACTACTGGGGCGCCATCGGCGTCATCGCCGGCTGGGGCCTGGGCGCCGTGGTGTTCGGCGTGGTGTCGATGTTCGTCTGCTTCCGCGTCGTCAATGCGATCGCGCGCGAACCGCAGCACCAGGACGAGCTGGTGCTGGCGCCGCCACCGGCGGCACAGTCGCCCTTCTCCACCGGCAAGGCATCCACCCTGCAATAGGGCGGCCTACAGGCTTCGACCGGTTTAGCTAAGGATCTCGTCGAGGGCGTGCTTGAGTTCGTCCTTGATCGCCGCCGTCTCGGCCATCACCTGGTCGATCTTGAGGAAGTCGAGCGCCTTGAAGCGCGACACCGGTGGCCTCAGGAAGATGTCGGGCGGGTTCTGGCCGAGCTTGTTGGCGATGATCGACTGCATCATCAGCTGGCTGGCGCCGAACATCAGGTCGATCGAATTGGGCGGCTTGCGTCCGTTCTCGAACGGCGCACCGACGACATCGATGGCAATGACGTGGTCGGCCAGGCCCTCGAGCAGGTCGAACGGCACTGGATTGTAGATGCCGCCATCTATGTAGAGCGTGTTGCCGCGCGTCACCGGCTTGAACACCGCCGGGATCGCCGCCGACGCGGCAAGGGCCGAAAACAGCTCGCCCTCCTCGAACACCTTCAGGCAATGGCCGTAATAGTCGGTGGCCGTCACCTTCAAGGGCAGCTTCAGCTCCTCGAAAGTTGCCGGCACACCCTCGGGCAGGAACGACTTGAGGATGCGCTCGACATTGAACTGGGTGACCCTGATGCCGGTCTCGACCATCTCCGACAGCGTACCCGGCCGAGCCCGCCACATGCGGCTTGCAACCTCCGCCGGCCGGCCAAGGACAGCCCGGGAGTGCTCGTGAATTTCCTTGCCGGTCAGGCCGGCAGCCATGCCTGCCCCCATCACCGCGCCGATGGAGGATCCTGCGATCGCCACCGGCTTGATGCCGAGCTCGTCGAGCGCCTCGATGACATGGATATGAGCGAGGCCGCGCGCCCCGCCGCCGCCAAGTGCCAGCGCGAAGGTGGCGCTCATCCCTTGCTCTCTCCGAATTTAGGACCGAGGATCATGATCGCCGGTTCGACCGACAACAGCTTGCGCGCCGCCGCCTTGACGTCGTCGAGCTTGACGGCGTTGATCAGGTCTATGCGCCTCTGCATGTAGTCGATGCCGAGCTTGTCGGTCTGCAGGTCGACAAGCGTGCCGGCGATCGCGCCCGAGGAATCGAGATTGTTGATGGCATAGGCGCCAAGCATGTATTTCTTGGCCGCGTCTAGTTCGGCCTCGGTGGGCCCCTCCTCCGCCATCTTGCGGATCACCTCGCGGATGACGCCGAGCGTCTCGGCTGCCCGGTCCGACCGTGTCGCCGTGCCGATGATCAGCGACGACGAATGCTCCTGGTTGATCAGCGCGGAGCTTACGCTGTAGGCCAGCCCGCGCTTTTCGCGCACCTCGTCGAAGAGCCGCGACGAGAATGTACCGCCGCCCAGAATGTGCTCCATCAGCGCTGCTGCGAGGAAATCGGGCGCTTCGCGTGGCACGCCGGGATAGACCAGCTGCAGCGAGGTCTGCGGCAACGGGTATTCGATATGCATGGTCTGGCCAAGCCTGGGCTCGACGCGTTCGACCGGCCGCAACTCGGCCTTCTCAGGCAACTCGCCGAAAACCTCGTCGAGCCGCGTCTTCAGCGTTTCGGCATCGATCGCGCCGACGACGGCGACATGGATGTTTTCGCGAGCGAAATTGGCCTTGTGAAAGGCGCGCAGGTCATCCGCGGTGATCGTGGCAAGCGATGCCTCGGTGCCCATGTCGGGCCGCGCATAAGGATGCGTGCCGTAGATCGCCTCGGCCCATTTGCGCGCCGCCTGTGTCTCGGGGTCACGCGCATTGGCAACGATGCCGTTGACGATCTGCGAGCGGACGCGGTCGAGCGGTGCCTGGTCGAAGCGCGGCTTCTCGACCGCAAGCTTGAGCAGTTCGAAGGCATCGTTCTGGCGATCGGCCAGCATGCGCATACCGCCGCCGACGGCGTCATTGCCTTCGTTGAAGCCCATCTCCGCGCCGGCCTCGTCGAGCTTGATCTGGAAGGCGTCGCTGTCAAGATCGCCGGCGCCCTCGTCGAAAAGCCCGGTCATCAGGTTGGCGAGGCCTTCCTTACCGACAGGATCCTGCGTGCTGCCGCCATCGAACAGGAATTTGATTGCGATGATCGGCACCGAATAGTCCTCGACCAGCCAGGCGGTGATGCCCTTGTCGGACTTGACCTCCTGGATGCGGACCTCGGCGCGCGCGACCATGGCGGGCAGGACCAGGAAAGCCAGCGCCAGCATCAGCGTCACCGCTGATGCATAGGCCTTGAAACGCATTGCCATGAGCGTGGTCATCAAATCACTTCTCGACTGATTTCGCCGGCAGCAGATAGCCGGCAACCGAATGGTCGGGATTGAGGTATTTGGCGGCAACCGCCTTGATCTGGTCGGTGGTCACAGCGCGAATCCTGTCCGGCCACTGTTCGATGTCGGCAACGGTGCCGCCGGTCGCCAGTGTGCTGCCATAGATGTTGGCCATGCTTGCCTGGTTGTCGCGGGCAAAGATCATCGAGCGGACGAAACGGTCCTTGGCCTTCTCGAGCTCGTCAGCGGTCACGCCATCCTTGATGATGCGGCGAATCTCGACGTCAACGGCGGCTTCCACCTGCTGCAGCCCGGCTTCGCCACGCGGCGCGCCATAAACGGTGAAGCTGGTGTCGTCGACCATCGTGCCTTGGAAGAAGGCGCCGGCGGACGAGGCAATGCCGTCCTTGACCACCAGGCCCTGGTAGAGCCGGCTGCGGCTGCCGCCGCCAAGGATCTCCGAGAGAAGGTCGAGCGCTTCGGCTTCGCCCGGCTCGGCCGTCTGGTAGGACGGCACCACCCAGGCCTTGGAGAAGCTCGGCACGCTGACACGCTCGTCGGTGAGCTCGACGGTGCGCTTGGTGTTCTGCTCCGGCTCGACCGGGCGGATGCGTGGCGGAAGCTCCGGGCCGCGCGCCACCTTGCCGTAGGTCTTTTCGGCCAGTGCCTTGACCGTCTCAGGCTCGACGTCACCGGCAACGATCAGGATCGCGTTGTTGGGGGCGTAATACTGGTTGTAGAACGCCGTCGCGTCGACCCGGTTGAGCTTCTCGATCTCATGCATCCAGCCGATGACGGGAATACGATAGGGCTGGTTCTGGTACAGCGTCGCATCGACTTCCTCGTTGAGCAGCGCGCCCGGATTGTTTTCGACCCGCGAGCGGCGCTCTTCCAGGATGACGTCGCGCTCTGGCCCGATCACCCCATCGGTCAGCACCAAATTGCGCATCCGGTCGGCCTCGAAGCTCATCATCGTTTCGAGTGCTGCGGGTGTCACCGTCTGGTGGTAGGCGGTGTAGTCATAGGTGGTGAAGGCGTTCTCGCTGCCGCCGATCTCGGCGATCTTCTGGCCGAACTCACCGGCCTTGTGGTTGCTGGTGCCCTTGAACATCAGATGTTCGAAGAAATGGGCGATGCCCGACTTGCCGGGCATCTCGTCGGCGCTGCCGACCTTGTACCAGACCATGTGCGTTGCGATCGGCGCACGATGGTCGGGAATGACCACGACCTGCATGCCATTGTCGAGCGTGAAGCTGGTGACCTTCCAGTCGCTGCGCGGCGCTTCGGCGAGAGCCGGCGCCGTCGAGGCGAGGCCCAAGGCCAATAGAATTGGCAGCGAGGCTTTCGCCCGCAAGAATCTCAAGATCATCAACTGCCTCTGAATGTGGACGTGCCCGTCTTATAGGCTTCGGCACAAAGCGGCGGGAAGTGAATTGTTCGTAATCTTCCGGTCCGAAAGAGGCCGAAGTCGGGCGCCGCAGCTATTCCGCTTCGATGAAGCGGATCACCGTCTCGCCATAGGAGCGTTCGTCGACGATGGAAAAGCCGGGACCCGGCTCGAAGGCAGCGGCAGCCGCTTCCTCGACGACGCAGAGCGCGCCGGGCGCGAGCCAGCCGCCGGCGCGGGCCGAACGCAAGGCGCGTTCGCCCAGGCCCTTGCCATAGGGCGGATCGGCAAAGACCAGGCCGAAGGGCCCGAGCGTGCCGGCGTCGCCCAGACCGGTCGCGTCACGGCGGAAGATCTTGGTCCGGCCGGTCAGGCCGAAGCTTTCGACATTGGTTCGGACAAGCCCGCGGCCTTCCGCCGATTCCTCGATGAAGACGCAATAGGCAGCGCCGCGCGACAACGCCTCGATGCCGAGCGCACCGGTGCCAGCGAAAAGATCGAGCACGCGTGCGCCGTCCAGCCTGCCGCCGAAGCGGTGGGCAAGCATGTTGAACACCGCTTCGCGCGTGCGATCCGTTGTCGGGCGAATGGCGTTGTCGCGCGGCGTGGCCAGAGGCCTGCCGCGCAAGTCACCACCGACAACCCGCATCAGCCGCGATCCCGGCGCGGACCGCCGGGGCGTCCGCCGCGCGGACCGTCGCCGCTTGGCCTGTCGGAACGCGGCCTGTCGGAACGTGGCTTGTCGGAACGCGGCCCGTCAGAACGAGGCTTGTCGAAGCGTGGCTTGTCCGAGCGCGGCTTGTCGAAGTCAGGCCTGCCACGCGGCTTGGAAGCGGCATCGGCCTTGGCCTTTTCGCTCTGCGGACGCGCACCCGGAGCCATCCAGACATTGGCCTTGCGGGCGCCCGGCGTTTCGAACGGCTTCTTCTCGCGCTCGTCACCCTTCTTGCCGCCGAATTTCGGCTTGTCGCCAAACCTGGGCTTGTCACCGAACTTAGGCTTGTCGCCAAAGCGCGGCTTGTCACCAAATTTCGGCTTGTCGCCATAGCTCGGCTTGTCACCGAAGCCGGCAGGGCGTTCGGTCGACAGGCGACCCAGCACGTCCTCACGATGACGCTCGCGATCGCGCTTGCGGTTCTTGATCAGGCCGCCTTCGCCGATGTCGAGGCGGGCGGCACGCGGCGCGCGCGGGGCCTCTTCCTCGCGACGTTCCTCGCGGCGGAAGGTCGGCTTGTTGGAGAACGGCTTGACGATGTCGGCGTCGAAATTGGCACCCGACTCCTCGATCAGCCGCTCGCCGAGCTGGTCGCGCAGCATCTTGCCCTTGATCTCCTGGACATGGCCCTCGGGCAGCTCGCCGAGCTGGAACGGGCCATAGGAGATGCGGATCAGGCGGTTCACCTCGAGGCCGAGCGCGCCGAGGATGTTCTTGACCTCGCGGTTCTTGCCTTCACGCAGGCCGATGGTGATCCAGGCATTGCTGCCCTGCTCGCGGTCGAGCGTCGCTTCGATCGAGCCGTAGAACACGCCCTCGACGGCGATGCCGTCCTTGAGACCGTCCAGCGTCTTCTGCTCGACCTTGCCATGGACACGCACGCGGTAGCGGCGCAGCCAGCCGGTCGCCGGCAGTTCGAGCACACGCGACAGGCCGCCGTCATTGGTCAGCAACAACAGGCCTTCGGTGTTGATGTCGAGGCGGCCGATGGTCATCAGGCGCGGCAGCTCTTGCGGCAGCACGTCAAAGACGGTCTTGCGGCCTTCAGGGTCGCGGTTGGTGGTGACCACGCCCGCCGGCTTGTGGAACAGGAACAGGCGGGTGCGCTCGATCGGCGGGATTTCCATGCCGTCGAGATGGATGATGTCATCCGGCATGACGTTGACCGCCGGCGACGCCAGGATCTTGTTGTTGACCTTGACGCGGCCGGCGGCAATCAGCTCCTCGGCGTCGCGGCGCGAGGCCAGGCCGGCACGTGCCAGGCGCTTGGCGATGCGCTCGCCCGGCTCCGGTGCATCCTCGGAAGCACGCGGGCGCGGCTTGAAGCCCTCGCCGCGCTTCTCGAAGGGCTTGCCGCCCTCGGCACGCGGCCGGAACGAGCGATCGCCGCCTTCGGCCGGACGTGCCCGGTAAGGCTTGTCGCCATAAGGCTTGTCGCCGCCGAACGAACGGCCGCCTTCGCGCTTTTCGTAAGGCTTGCCCTCGGGGCGCGGACCCTTGTGGAACGGACGCTCGGAGCGGCCTTCGCCATCGCGCGGGCGATCATCGCGGTTGAACTCGCGGCGCGGACGCTCAGCGCCCTCGGCACCTTCGGCCGGACGCGCCCGGTAAGGCTTGTCGCCATAAGGCTTGCCGCCGCCAAACGAGCGGCCGCCTTCGCGCTTTTCGTAAGGCTTGCCCTCAGGGCGCGGGCCCTTGTGGAACGGGCGCTCGGCCCGTGCTGCGCCATCACGCGGCGCGAAATCGCGCTTGGGGCGTTCGCCGCCTTCGGCACCTTCGGCGCGCTTCACAAATGGCTTCTTGGCATAGGGTTTGTCGCCGAACGGCTTGCCTTCGCGCTTCTCATAGGGCTTGCCCTCGGGGCGCGGTCCCTTGTTGAAGGTACGCTCGCCGCTTGCAGGACGCGCTTCGCCGTCGCGCGGACCGAAGTCACGCTTGGGACGATCAGGACGATCGCCACCGCCTGCACCAGCAGGACGCGGTGCATACGGCTTCTTGGCAAAAGGCTTTGCACCGCCTTCGGTGCGCGGCTTGCCGAATTTCTTCGCACCGCCGTCACGGCCGCCTGCTCCAGCCGGTTTTGACCCGCCCTTGCGGGGGAATTTCTTACGATCGTCGTCCATGGTGGCCTTTGCCCTTTTCGGCGGCTAGATAACAGGAAGCTCGGGGGTTAGCGAGGGGTAACAGGATGGTTGAGGCGTGAAACGGCCCGATTACATGGCATTGGCCTTCGACGAGGCCGAAGCGGCAGCGGCGCGCGGCGAAGTGCCGATCGGCGCGGTCATCGTCCAGGGCAACGAAATCGTCGCCCGGGCCGGCAACCGCACCCGCGAACTCAACGATGCCACGGCGCATGCCGAAATACTGGCGATCCGCGAAGCCTCCGAGCAGCTCGGCCAGGAGCGCCTCACCGGGCTCGACCTCTACGTGACGCTCGAACCCTGCACCATGTGCGCCGCCGCGATCTCGTTTGCCCGCCTGCGCCGGCTCTATTTCGGCGCCGCCGACGACAAGGGCGGCGCTGTGGTCAGCGGCGTCCGCTTCTACGCCTCCCCCACCTGCCATCATGCGCCCGATGTCTATGCCGGCATTGGCGAAACACGCGCCGCCGAGATGCTCAAGAGCTTCTTCAAGGACCGGCGCGAGGACTAGGTCTTCCAGAAAACGAAAACGCCCTGAACCAGTCAGGGCGCCCGGTCAGTCTGCAAATGTGGCCTGGATCAGAACGGCCACCAGCTGGTGCTCTTCTTGGAGAGCTTCTTCTTGCGGCGTTCCTTCTTGATCTCGTCTTCGCCGAGCTCGTCCTGCGCTGCGGTCGCGGCGGCCTGACGATAGGCCAGCGGCGGTTCGCTCAGATACTTGCGGCTCGTGGTGCTGCCCTGCTTGTTCTCGCGCAGGCGGCGCTCGATCTCGATCTTGCGCTGGGCCGGCGTCCACTTGCTCATGTCGGGGCCGTTCAGCGACGCCATGTCGTTGACGACCTGAGGCTCGAAGTTCGGATTGTCGCGATTCTTGGTGGCGTCGTCGCGGATACGGGCGCGGCGCGCCTCGGGCGATTCGGGCCAGTCGGCGCTTGCCGTGGTGACGATGTTGTCCTGCGGCGCCGGCAGCGCTGCCACCTGGCCGGTCTTTGGCTTCACCAGATCGGGACGCGGCTTGTATTCGATGCTGTTGGTCTTCGGCTTCAACGACATGATGTTGGTCAGGTCGGACGCGAGCTGGGTCGTCGCCGACTTGTCGGTGCCGTAGGTGGGGGCGCTCATGCAGCCCGTGAGCGCCAGGCCGGAAACGGCGAGCGACGCAAGCAAAGCTCCGCGCGCGCTGATGCGGTCCGTCATGCCAGTAATTTTCACTCGAACGCCTCTCGCTAGATGCCGGCCTTGAGCCGGGTCCCGGTCCGTATGCTCATCCGACGGAATTCCGGCGACAATTTGTCTGCCGGAGTTTCGCGCTTTTACCTTAATGGGCCGTCAAGGGCAACGACCGGCCACAGATGTCTACCGGTCGTTGCATTTCAGCATCTGTTAGAACCGGCCAAGTGCCTGCAGTTCGTGCAGTGCGGCGGCATCGCGAGCCGACACGTCGGCAAAGGCCGCGTCCGAACCAACGTCACCGGTGTAGCGCCACGAGCGCGCGCACTTGACCAGTCCGCGGTCTTCCGCCTTCTCGACGACGACGGCGACGCCGGGAACTTCGCGAAGGACGAAGGAATCGGCAGGAGCAGCGCCATGCGAGATGACGAGATCGCTGGTGATGCTGATCTCGGCCAGGTCGATGCCCGACAGGGCCTCCTCCAGCACTGCATCGTTCATGTAGACGACCGGAACCGCCTCCAGTGACGAGCCGATGGTCTTCTTCGCCCGCTCCAGCTCCAGCGCGCCGGTGACCACGCTGCGCACCTGGCGGACCTTGCGCCACTTTTCGGCCAGCGCTTCATCGCGCCAGGCAGCCGGCACCTCGGGGAACTGCTCGAGATGAACCGAGACAGCCTCGGGGTTGCGTTCGAGCCATGCCTCTTCGGTGGTGAAGGGCAGCATTGGCGCCAACCACTTGACCAGGCAGTTGAACAGCTCGCGCACGACATGGACGGCCGCCTTGCGGCGGGTGCTCGACGGCGCATCGCAGTAGAGCACGTCCTTGCGGATGTCGAAGTAGAAGGCCGACAGCTCGACGACCATGAAATCGATCAGCCCGCGGGTGATGCGCTTGAACTCGAACTCGTCATAGCCCTTCCGCACCAAAGCATCGAGCTCCGACAGCCGGTGCAGCATCAGCCGCTCCAGCTCCGGCATCTCGGCCAGCGCCACTTCCTCGCCATCGTCATGGGCGAGCGTGCCCAGCATCCAGCGGATGGTGTTCCGCAACTTACGGTAGGCGTCGATGTTGGTCTGCAGCACGTTCTTGCCGAGGCGCTGGTCTTCCCAATAGTCAGTCGTCATCACCCACAGACGCAGGATGTCGGCGCCCGACTGCTTCATGACGTCCTGTGGCACGACGGTGTTGCCGAGCGACTTCGACATCTTGCGGCCTTCCTCGTCCATGGTGAAACCATGGGTGACGACCGTGTTGTAGGGCGCGCGGCCGCGCGTGCCGCAGCTTTCGAGCAGCGACGAGTGGAACCAGCCGCGATGCTGGTCCGAGCCTTCGAGATAGACATCGGCCGGCCATTTCAGGTCGGGGCGATCCTCCAGCGTGAAGACATGGGTCGAGCCCGAATCGAACCAGACGTCGAGGATGTCCATCACCTGCGTCCACGCCTCGTTGGCGCGCGCCCCCAGGAAACGCTCGCGCGCACCCTCGGCGAACCAGGCGTCGGCACCCTCAGCTTCGAAGGCCTCGACGATGCGGGCGTTGACAGACTCGTCCTTCAGCACATTGCCGTCGGCGTCCGCAAAGATGGCGATCGGCACGCCCCAGGCACGCTGGCGCGACAGCACCCAGTCGGGGCGCTCCGCGATCATGGCGCGCAGGCGGGTCTGGCCAGCGGCCGGCACGAAACGGGTTTCCTCAATCGCGCTCAGCGCGCGGCTGCGCAGCGTCGTGCCATCGCCGAGCTGCTTGTCCATATAGACAAACCACTGCGGCGTGTTGCGGAAGATGACCGGCTTCTTCGAGCGCCAGCTGTGCGGGTAGCTGTGCTTGAGTCTACCGCGCGCAAACAGTGCGCTGGCCTTGATCAGCTCTTCGATGACAGCCTTGTTGGCATCGCCCTTCTTGCCGTTGTCGTCGATGACGCGCGCCGCCCCACCCTCGCGGTCGGGACCGAAGCCCGGCGCGTCCTTGGTCAGGAAACCGGCGTCGTCGACGGTAAAAGGGATCGCCGGGTCGATGCCGCGTTCGCGGAGGTGCTTCGCCGCATCCATCCAGGCGTCAAAGTCCTCGCGGCCGTGGCCCGGTGCCGTGTGCACGAAACCGGTGCCGGCGTCGTCGGTGACATGGTCGCCGGCGAGCATCGGCACGGCGAACTCATAGCCGCCGCCCAAGCCCTTGAGTGGATGCGAAAGCACAAGCTTTCCAAGCTCTTCACCCGAAACGCTGCGGATCTGATTCAACGTCACCTTCGCCTTTGCCGCAGCTTCTTCGGCCAATGCCGAGGCAAAGATCAGCTTCTCACCCGGCTGCGGGCCGAAATCGTTTTCGGCTGCCGTGACCTCATAGAGACCATAGCCGATGCGCGGCGAATAGCTGACGGCGCGGTTGCCGGGGATGGTCCAGGGCGTGGTCGTCCAGATGACGACAGAAGCGCCGGCCAGGGCATCCGAACCGGAAGCCACCGGGAATTTCACCCAGATCGTGTCGCTCTCATAATCCTGGTACTCGACCTCAGCCTCGGCAAGTGCTGTGCGCTCGACCACCGACCACATCACTGGCTTGGAGCCACGATAGAGCTGGCCCGACATGGCGAACTTCAACAACTCGCCGGCGATGCGAGCCTCGGCGTGGAAGTTCATGGTCGTGTACGGGTTTTTGAAATCACCGACGACGCCGAGACGCTGAAACTCCTCGGCCTGGACCCCGATCCAGCCGGCGGCGAATTCACGGCATTCCTTGCGGAACTCGTTGATCTCGACCTCGTCCTTGTTCTTGCCGGCAGCGCGGTACTTCTCCTCGATCTTCCATTCGATCGGCAGGCCGTGGCAGTCCCAGCCTGGCACGTAGTTGGAGTCATAGCCGCGCATCTGGAACGAGCGGGTGATGACGTCCTTGAGGATCTTGTTCAGCGCGTGGCCGATATGGATGTTGCCGTTGGCGTAGGGCGGTCCGTCGTGCAGCACGTATTTCTCGCGGCCGGTGGCACTTTCGCGCAGGCGCTTGTAGAGGTCCATCTTCTGCCAGCGCGCAACCGTCACCGGCTCCTTCTCGGGCAGGCCGGCGCGCATCGGAAATTCCGTCTGCGGCAGATAAAGGGTCTTGGAATAGTCGATCTTTTCGAACGTATCGGTCATTTGTCTTGCCATCTTGCCCGGCAAAGCTGCCACGGGCGTTCAACTGTCATGATCTGGAAAAGGCGCTGGTGAGCGCGCAGGCAAAAAGTCCCGGACTTGCGGACAGCCTCAGGCCACCCGGAAGGCCGGGCCCGTAATTCGTATCGCAGTCGCGAAGACGGGCGCGAAAAATCTCATGGCCGCGCTTTTAGCGGAGCCGGAGCGCGGAATAAAGCGCCTAATTCGCTTGCTATCAAAGCTTGAAGTCGAAGCGGTAGCTGGTCGACACGCCGATCGTCAGTTGGTCGCGCGAACCGCGCTCCCTGACGATCGTCGAATCCGCCGCCGATCCCATCAAGCGCGAATACTCGCCAAACAGGCTCGCGGTGACGTTGTCGGTCGCCTTCCAGGTGATCGCGCCGCCGACGCCGGCCGCGCGCATGCCGCCGCTTGGATCATACTGGCTGATGCCGGAGGCCGCCGCTTCCTGGGCGCTGACGCCGTAATAGGTGTCGAAATAGTCGTCGGAAGCGAATGAGACGCGCGGGCCGCCTGAAACCCTGATCTCGGGCGTGACGTCGTGGAAGGCATCGACAGCGATATCGGCAACGATGCCGCTATGGGCGCGAATGCCGTGGCGAACCTCGGCGCGGGCGCGCATCCAGTCGGTCGGATAGAATTCGAAGAAGCCGCCGATTTCGCCGCCCCAGCGCACGTCGTGCAGGCCTTGCAGCTCGTGTTCGGCGTCGCGGCCGAAAATAATCTTGCCGTTCAGGCCGGCGCGGACGCCGCCATCGTCGATCAGCGCCAGCGAGATGTTGTCGTTGCGCGAGGAAAAGCGCACGTCATTGCCGGCCTTGCCGAGCGAGATGATCGGCTGGGCGCTGAACAGGTATTTCTTGGAACCCTCGAAGCGGGGCGCGACCATGCCGGTGGCGCCGAGCGTCAGATACCAGTCGCCGGAGAGAAAGCCGAAAGCGCCTTCGCCTGCCATCGCCGGTCCACTGACCAACGCAAGAGCGGAAACCGCTGCGGAAATACGACCGAAAGACCTCATCACAACCCCGCGTACGCTACGAACCCAATCGCCAGGACCATTCGGTTTGACGCAAACAACGTAAAATTTGAATTAAATTCGATCGTTCGCACTGACGTTTATTTCCCTCTCCGGTTGCCCGCCACTGGACCGACTCGCCTGCCAAGACTAGCCTCCATGTCATGCGCAGTGCCACCGTTATTGAGACTTGTTCAAATCAAGGAGACGGGTTCGATGGCAATTTCCGATCAACTGCCGCAAGGCGACATCGCCGCGCTGCGCTCCAAATGGAGCTGGTTCGTGCTGCTCGGCGTGGCGCTCACCGTTCTGGGAATCGTTGCTGCCGGCAATCTGATGGTCGCGACCGTCGCTTCGGTCTATTTCGTGGGCTGGTTGATGATCCTGGCCGGCGTCTTCGAAATCATCCACGCCTTTGGCGTGAAGAACTGGGGCGGCTTCCTGCTCTGGCTGCTCGGCGGCGTGCTCTACATCGTTGCCGGCTTCCTGGCCTTCAGCAACCCGCTCTTGGCGTCGGCCATCCTAACATTGTTCCTGGCCGCCAGCCTCGTCGCCTCGGGCCTGATGCGCATCTGGATGGGCATCAAGGGAAGAGGCCTGCTCTCGAGCTGGGGTTGGATCGTCGCCGCCGGCGTGGTGACGTTGCTCGCCGGCATCGTCATCGCCATCGGCTGGCCGGTGAACAGCCTGATCGTGCTGGGCGCCTTCCTGGCGATCGACCTGATCTTCCAGGGCATCAGCTACATCGCCTTCGGCTTAGGCGTGAAGAGCGCCAACGGATAGAGCTTTGTTTTTGCACAATTCCGGACGGAAAACCGCGTCACACTTTTCCTGGAATTGCGCTAAAAGGCCATCGTCTGATCGAGTTCGGAGAGAGCGCGAACGCCTTGGAGCAGCGCCCTCGCCTCGGCCTCGTCCTGCTTCATCTGGACGACGAGCGCGTCGAGGCCCTCGAACTTCACCTCGCCCCTGAGGTAGCCGAACAGCGACACTGAAGCGACCTCGCCATAGAGGTCGCCGGAAAAGTCGAAGACGAAGGTTTCGAGCAAAGGCGCGAGATTGTCACCCACTGTCGGGCGCCGGCCGAAGCTTGCGACGCCGTCATGCAACGAGCCGTCGGCGCGGCGGAAGCGGACGGCATAGATGCCTTCCTTCAAGCCGGCCTCCGGCGACAACCGCATGTTGGCGGTCGGGAACCCAAGGGTTCGGCCAAGCTGCGCGCCGCCGACGACCTCTGCCTCGACGGTGTAGCGATAGCCGAGCAGACCCGCCGCTTCCGCCGCCTCGCCCTGTGACAGCGATTCGCGGATGCGGCTCGACGAGATGATCTCGGCGCCCTCGTCGCGGAAGGCGTCGACAAGGGTTACGCCGAAGCCATGACGCTCGCCGGCTTCCATCAGGAAGGCGGGTCCGCCCTGGCGGTTCTTGCCGAAGTGGAAATCGAACCCGGTGACGACGTGGCTGATGCCTAGCCGGTGTTCCAGGATGGAGGTCACAAAATCCTCGGCCGACAGGCTGGCGAATTCGCGCGTGAACGGCGTCTCGACGACGCCGGCAAAGCCGAGCGCCTCGACCAGCCGCGCCTTGACCGGTGGCGGCGTCAGCACGAACAGCGGAACGTCGGGCCTGAACACCTTTCGCGGATGCGGCTCGAAGGTCAGCACGAGTGCGGCCACACCGCGCCGGCGCGCCTCTTCGAGCGCGCGCTCGAGCACCGCCTGGTGGCCGCGATGGATGCCGTCGAAATTGCCGATGGCAACGACGCTGCCGCGCAGCGATGGCGGCACCGGCTCTTCCCCCGAAATGCGAAGAAAGCTCTGTTTCATCTTGGCGCTTACCGCAGCCTTGGAATGGTCGCCACCGGCGAATAGCCATGCTTGTCGAGGAACGCCGCCAGCATTTCGGGGTCGGGTGCGTGCGCCTCGCCATAGTCGCGAGCATGGATGCCGCCCGAGACGTAGAGCACGTCGATGCCGTTGTCGGCCGCGCCCTTGACGTCGGTGAACATGCCGTCGCCGATCGCCAGCGCGTCGGCCAGCTTGACTTCGCGACCGAGCACCTCGCCCGCCGCAGCCAAGGCCGCCTCATAGATCGGCCTATGCGGCTTGCCCGACACCAGCGTGCGGCCGCCAAGCTGGCCGTAGTCACGGGCCAGGGCGCCGGCGCACCAGATCAGCTCGTGGCCGCGCTCGACGACGATGTCGGGGTTGGCGCAGATGAACGGCAGGTTGCGCGCACGCAGGCGGCGCAACACCTCGGCATAATCGTCGGGTGTTTCGGTCTCGTCGTCGAAAAGCCCGGTGCAGACTACGACAGAGGCCTCGAACTCCTCGACAAGATCGACATCGAGGCCGTCGTAGATCGGAAAATCGCGATCGGGACCAATGTGGAAGACGCGGCGCGGACCCGAACGGATCAGTTCGCGTGTCACGTCGCCCGAGGTCACGACCTTGTCCCAGGCGGTTTCAGGCACGCCAAGGTTCGCCAACTGCGCAATGACACCGGCACGCGGACGCGGCGCATTGGTGATCAGCACGACAGCGACGCCCTTCTCGCGTGCGGCCTTGAGCGCGGCCGCGGCTTCGGGGAAGGCATCGACACCGTTGTGGATGACACCCCAGACGTCGCAGAGCAAAGCCGAATAGCAGCCGGTAAGCGCTTCGAGCGACGCGATTGATTGCGGCAAGCCTGCCATTGTCTGTCCTTCGATCGATCCCAACGGGAGACTTTGGCTGAACGGCCAAGCAGCCCGGAATTATCCGAACCTGCTCGCCCTGTCACCAGCTTTGATCTGATGGCAGCTATGCCAACGGCCGCGACGCCGTCGTCGCTGGCGCGGGCCGGTGCCGGCTTGGTAAATGCTTGCCTAATCCGAAGCTGCGATTTCACAACAGATTAGGACCCGCAAATTTAACGGTTGTGTGCGACTTTGGCTCGTTGAGCTCGGGGACACCCTTCCATGATCCGCAATTTCTTGCGCGACAGGCGCGGCAGCTATGCAATCCTCACCGTCGCGGCAATGGTCCCCATCATGGGAGGCTTGGCGCTCGCCATCGACTATTCGGAGATGTCGCGCCAGCGCGAGATCACACGCAACGCACTCGATGCCGCCGGCATAGCCACAGCCAGGCGCCTCATCGAAGGCGCCACCGACGACCAGCTCAAGGCCTATGCGGACGACTTCTTCAAGGCCAATCTCGGGCCGGTGAATCCGGCGAACACGATCCTCACGGTTACGTTGCCCAACAACAATTCGGGCGGCGGCACGCTGAAACTGGAAGCAAATCTCAAATACGATCCATACTTCGTTCCAGCTGCGGCCGCGCTGCTCGGCAAGGGCAGCAGCTCGAACCAGATGGATTTTTCCGTAACGTCCGAGATACGCCTCAAGAACACACTCGAAGTGGCGCTCGTGCTCGATAATTCGGGATCGATGAGCGAATACGGTTCAGGCACCGGTCAGAAACGCATCGATCTTTTGAAGTCCGCGTCAAAGCAGCTCGTCGACACACTTGCGGCACAGGCCGCGCAGATGAAGCAAATCGACAAGCCAGTACAGTTCGGACTCGTGCCATTTTCGGCTTCAGTCAACGTCGGCCCGAAAAATGACGACGAGCCATGGATGGACTTGAACGGCCTATCGCCGGTTCACCACGAAAACTTCGACTGGTCCCAAATGACCGCAGCAAATGCGCCGTCGATCGGCAACAGATATGCCGAGCTATCCGGTGGCATCTGGCGGAAACGCGGCGCCGGCTGGGGTGACACCAAAGACCTGCCTCTAACACGTTTCAGCCTCTATCAAGACATGACTGTCCAGTCCGACCGCGAACGCGTCGAAGGCAGCAGGCACTACGTCTGCTACAAGAAGAAGCCGAACAGCGACAAGTGCGACTCCGGTGCCTATGAGTACGACTACACTTATACTTACAGCCAGTTCTCCAGCTGGCAAGGATGCGTTGAGGCGAGACCCTCACCTTACAACGACAACGACGCTCCGGCTGTGACAACTAATCCCGCGACATTGTTCGTGCCAATGTTCGCGCCAGACGAGGCCAGGCATCTTTGGCGGCTCGACATCGACGGCGATGGCGACATTGATGACAGCAGCAGCGACTTGAACTCGGCCAGCTTCGGCTATTCGAACAGCTGGTGGGCCGACTGGGACAATTCCACCGCAGGCAACCGCCAGCGGGACATGCGCAAGTATTTCCGTATTAAGCCTTATGGCTCTGCGAGTCCGGGAACGGGCGACGGCCCCAGTGCTGGCTGCTCGACCAACCCCATTACTCCGCTCATCGATGTCAGCAAGCTCGAAGGCAAGAATGAAATCAAGGCTGCCATCGACGCGATGGCCCCCACTGGCAATACCAATGTTCCTGAGGGCACCGCATGGGGCTGGCGCGTGGTTTCCAGTGTCGCGCCCTTTACCAATGGCCGTGCAGACGGCGAAAGGGGCAACGACAAGGTCGTCATTGTCCTGACCGACGGCGCCAACACCTATGGCGACCTTGGCAGCACCGATGATGCGGGCAACAAGTCGACCTACGCAGCCTATGGCTACGCAGGCAAAGGCTACGATGGAGGCAGCACCAGCCGCATCTTCATGGGCACTAGCTCCGCTGTCGGCAAATCCACCTACACTAGCGACAACTATCAGGCGGCGATGGACGAACATATGCAGACAGTGTGCACCAACGCCAAAGGCCCCACCGCCCGCAAGGTAACTGGCGAAGGCAATGACAACGTCATCGTCATGACGGTGTCGCTCGATTTGAGCGAAACCTATTCAGACGAGAAGAAGGCTATCGCAGCCCTCAAGAACTGCGCATCCTATTCGCGCAGTACAGTCGGCAAGAAGCTCTACTGGAATGCCACCGGCGCCAATCTGATGCAGGTGTTCAAGGAAATCGCCGACGAGCTGTCGAACCTGCGCATCGTCGGCTGACGATAGGCACTCGGCAAGAAATGAAAAAGGCGCCACCCTGGCGGACGGCGCCTTTTCCTTGTCAGTCCATATGTGCCGGTCAGTCCATGTGCGCCGCCGGAGCACCGCCTGTCACCTGCACCTTCGGCTTGCGCAGCAAAAGCGCCAGGGGAATGGCACAGAGCGACACGATCATCATCAGCTTGAAGTCGTCGATGTAGGAAATCATCAGCGACTGGATGTTGACCAGGCCATCGACCTGCGACAGCGCCGTCGGGTTGCCGGCGACCGCCCCCGGCGACAGAGCCATCAGGTTCGGGTTGAACGGCGTAACATTGGCCGACAACTCGGCATGATTGATCTGGACATTGCGTGTCAAAAGCACCGTGACGATCGAGATGCCGATCGACGAGCCGATGTTGCGGACCAGGCTGAACAGGCTCGCGGCATCCGTACGGTATTGCGGCGCCAGCGTCGCGAACGCCACCGTCGACAGCGGCACGAAGACGAGGCCGAGCCCCAGCCCCTGCACGACGCCGGTCGAGACGATCAGGAACGCATCCATCTGCGGCGTGAAGCCGGTCATGTAATAGAGCGACAGCGCGGTCAGCAGCAGCCCGGCGACGACCAGATAGCGGTTGTCGACCATCCGCACCAGGCGCCCGACCAGCAGCATCGAGATCATCGTGCCGACACCGCGCGGCGCCATGACCAGGCCGGTGGTGATGGTCGGGTAGCCATAGATGCGCGCCAGCATCGGCGGCAGCAGCGCAAGGCTGGCCAGCAGGATCACGCCGATGACGAAGATGAACACCAGCCCGGTGACGAAGTTGCGGTCGGTGAAGATCTTGGGGTCGAGGAAGGTGTTCTGCGACATCGCCATATGGACGGCGAAAACCCAGAAGCCGGTGATCGCGAGCCCGAGCTCGATCCAGATCTCGACGGCCGAGAACCAGTCGACCTCGCCGCCGCGGTCGAGCATCAGCTGCAGCGCGCCGACGCCAAGCGACAGCATGGCAAAGCCGAAGAAGTCGAAGCCGCGCAGGCGCTTGGCGATAGCAGGCAGATAGGCGGCCGAGCCGAGGAAGGCGACGATGCCGACCGGCAGGTTGATGAAGAACACCCAGCGCCAGTTGAAGCTCTCGGTCAGCCAGCCACCAAGCGTCGGGCCGATGATCGGGCCGACCATGATGCCGGCGCCCCACAAGGCCATGGCCTGGCCGTGGCGCTCCTTGGGATTGATGTCGAGCAGGAAGGTCTGGCTCAGCGGCACGATGGCCGCGCCGAACACGCCCTGGAGGACGCGGAACAACACCATCGTCTCCAGGCTCCAGGCAACGCCGCAGAGCATCGACATGATGGTGAAGCCGACGACCGAGACAAGGAACAGCTCCTTGCGGCCGAAACGGTCCGACATCCAGCCGGTCAGCGGCGTCATGATGGCGGCGGCGACGATGTAGGAGGTCAGAACCCAGTTGATGGTGTCCTGGGACGCCCCGAGATCGCCGACCATCGAGGGCAGCGCGACATTGGCGATGGTGGTGTCGAGCACCTGCATCACGGTTGCCAGCATGATGGCAATTGTGATCAGGCCGCGATGCGGCACCTCGGTGAGGGATTTTGCAGCTGACTGGCTCATTCGACCAACCCTTGGGACCCGATGGTCGTCAAGCGGCGACCAGAAGCCGGAGTGCCGGCCGCATCAGCGCGGCCGGATCCACTTCGAAAATTCACATATGCACAGACGGGGACGGCGCTTACTCCGCCGCCCCGGGGACGGCGGCTATTCCGCCGCCACCGCGTGACCGAAGATGCTGCCGAAGCCGCGCGACACGCCGGTGTCGATCGACACCGTGGCGCTCATGCCGGTGCGCATGGCGAGGCCTGCCTCGGCTGTATCGACCTTGACCCTGACCGGAATGCGCTGGGTGACCTTGACCCAGTTGCCGGTAGCGTTCTGGGCCGGCAGCAGCGAGAACTCGGCGCCGGTGCCCGCGCCGATCGCCTCGACCGTGCCGCGGAAGGTGCGGTCCGGATAGGTGTCGAGCACGATCTCGGCTTCCTGGCCTGGCTTCATGTGGGTCAGCTGCGTTTCCTTGAAATTGGCCTCGATCCAGGTGTCGCCCGTCTCGACCAGGCTGAACAGCGCGGTGCCGGTGCCGACGAACTGGCCGACCTTGAAGGACGCGGCTTGCGAGACCACGCCGTCGGCGGGCGCGCGGACAGTCGTCTGGGCCAGGTTGAAGGCTGCCTTGTCACGTGCGGCGAGCGCCGACAGAACCGTCGGGTGCTTGTCCGTCTCGATATCGGGATTGCCGCCAAGCGCCGCCTTGGCACTGGCGATACCCTGCACCGCAGCACTGTGCTGCTCCTGCGCCTTGTCGAGATCCATGCGGGCCTCGTCGAGCGACGACTTGGTGTTGACGCCCTTGGTGACCAGGCCGTTGCTGCGGTCGAACTGCGCCTGGGCATAGTCTAGGCCGCTGGCCGCGACACGCTCCTGGGCGACTGCCTGGCTGTAGGCGGCGCGAAGCTGCTCGACATTGAGGCGGGCTGCAGCAAGGGCTGCGTCCGACTGCGCCAATGCAATCTTGTAGGGCTCGGGATCGACCTCGAACAGCACGTCGCCTGTCTTCACCGTCGTGTTGTCGGCGACGTCGACCTTGACGATGCGGCCCGCGGCTTCCGAGGCGATGTTGACCTTGGCCTGGCGCAGATTGGCGTTTTCGGTTTCCTGGTAGCGGCCGCCGGTCACCCAGAAATAACCGCCGCCGACCACCAGAGCCAAGGGCAATGCCGCCATCAACAGAAGACGGCCACGCTTCTTCGGCGCAGGTGCAGGTGCAGCCAATACCGGCTGGAGCTGGGTCGCTGCCGCGCCATCGAGTTCGACCTTTGCGCTGTTCTCGTTCACTTTCGCCACCGCGTTCATTTCTTCGTCTCTCTCAAACAATTCGCATCCGTGGGTTCGCCAGCGGAAAGGTTGTCGACAATGGTGCGCAGGCCATGGACCGTGGCGAGGCGCTCTTCATCGGAAAGTCCTGCCAACGCCTTCTCGTACACTTCACCGGCCACCGCCTTGACCTTGGAGAAAGCCTCCAGCGCCTTGTCGGTCGGAAAGATCATGCGCACACGTCTATCGGCGGCGCCCTGGCGGCGCTCGATCCAGCCGCCCTCCTCCATCCGGTCCAGCAGTCGCGACACGCTGATCGGCTCGATTTCGAGAAGCTCGGCAAGGCGCGCCTGCGCCACGCCCTCTTCCTTGACCAGCCGGACCAGCAGACGCCATTGCGCCGCTGACAGCCCGAATTCGCTGCCGCGCTGCTCGAAATTGCGCCGCACCAGCCTTGCCGCGTCGTGGATCAGGAAGCCCAGTCTGTCGATGCCTTCGTTTTTCATGAGCGGCATATATTATAAGCATGCTTATCATTCAAGCGACGTTTTTGCATTGCACACCCGCATTCACGTCATCGTGTGCCTGCGCGGCGATTAGGTGACTGTTAATCATGCGCGCTCATCGTCTAGGAGATCGCGACGAAAAACAGGATCGATCGCATGCCGGACCGGTCGCCCAACCGGCGCCATATCCTCAAGCTTGTTGTTGGCCTTGGCGCGCTGGCGCCGCTGCCGCTGTGGGCCAATCCGATGCCGACGGTGGAAGACGTCGCCTTCGACCCTGACATTCCCGTGCTCGGCAATCCCGACGGCGACGTCACCATCGTCGAATTCACCGACTACCAGTGCCCCTACTGCAAGCTGAGCTTCCTCCAGCTGTCGGAAGTGATGAAGGAAGACGCCGGCATTCGCCTCGTGCTGCGCGACTGGCCGATCTTCGGCGAAATCTCGCGCAATGCCGCCCTGCTGACCCTGGCCTCGCACAGCCAGGGCCGTTATGCCGATGCCGTGCACACGCTGATGGCGACGCGCGACCGGCTGACATTCCGCAGCACCGCCAACCTGCTTGGCGAGGCCGGCATCGATGTCGATCGCGCCCGTGGCGACCTCGATGCCAGGCAGGACGTGCTGGTCGGCGTGCTTGCACGCAATGCGGCACAGGCCACCGCCTTCCAGCTCCAGGGCACGCCCGGCTTCCTGATCGGCAAGGCGCTCTACAAGCGCGGCATGACATCAGACGACTTCCGCAAGGCCATCGCCCAGGCGCGCGCCTAGGCCCCCCAGAAAACTCGCTGTCGCGAAGCTGCCATTCCCTTGACACTAGAAGGGTGTCGGACTATCTCAGCGGCACGTTAGCACTCGCCTGAAGTGAGTGCTAACCAAGTCCGGCCAGACCGGACCGAGGGTTCTCAACAGTTCACCGAGGAAGTTCAAATGGCAAAGTCGAAGTTCCGCCCGCTTCATGACCGCGTGGTCGTTCGCCGGGTCGAATCCGAATCCAAGACCGCCGGCGGGATCATCATCCCCGATACGGCCAAGGAAAAGCCGCAGGAAGGCGAAATCGTCGCCGTCGGCTCTGGCGCTCGCGATGAAGCCGGCAAGCTCGTCCCGCTGGACGTCAAGGCTGGTGACCGCGTGCTGTTCGGCAAGTGGTCGGGCACCGAAGTGAAGCTCAATGGCGAAGACCTTCTGATCATGAAGGAATCCGACATCATGGGCATCATCGGCTAATCGCCACCCATCCGCACCATCCAATCTGAAATTCGGGCCGTAAAGGCCCATCGAGGAGCTTAAAATGGCTGCTAAAGACGTAAAGTTCTCCCGTGACGCCCGCGAGCGCATGCTGCGCGGTGTCAACATCCTCGCCGACGCAGTGAAGGTGACGCTTGGCCCGAAGGGTCGCAACGTCGTCATCGACAAGTCGTTCGGCGCCCCGCGCATCACCAAGGACGGCGTCACCGTCGCCAAGGAAATCGAGCTTGAAGACAAGTTCGAGAACATGGGCGCGCAGATGGTCCGCGAAGTTGCTTCGAAGACCAACGACATCGCCGGCGACGGCACCACGACCGCGACCGTTCTGGCCCAGGCCATCGTTCAGGAAGGCCACAAGGCCGTTGCCGCCGGCATGAACCCGATGGACCTGAAGCGCGGCATCGACCTCGCTGTTGCTGAAGTCGTCACCCACCTCGTCAAGAGCTCGAAGAAGATCAAGACTTCGGAAGAAGTCGCTCAGGTCGGCACCATCTCGGCAAACGGCGAGAAGGAAATCGGCTCGATGATCGCGGAAGCGATGCAGAAGGTCGGCAACGAAGGCGTCATCACGGTTGAAGAAGCCAAGACCGCCGAGACCGAGCTGGAAGTCGTCGAAGGCATGCAGTTCGACCGCGGCTACCTCTCGCCCTACTTCGTCACCAACCCCGACAAGATGGTTGCTGACCTCGAAGACGCCTACATCCTGCTCCACGAGAAGAAGCTGTCGAACCTCCAGGCCATGCTGCCGGTCCTCGAGGCCGTCGTGCAGACCTCGAAGCCGCTGCTCATCATCTCGGAAGACGTCGAAGGCGAGGCTCTGGCCACGCTCGTCGTCAACAAGCTGCGTGGCGGCCTGAAGATCGCTGCCGTCAAGGCTCCGGGCTTCGGCGACCGCCGCAAGGCCATGCTGGAAGACATCGCCATCCTGACCGGTGGCCAGGTCATCTCCGAAGACCTCGGCATCAAGCTCGAGAACGTCGGCCTCAACATGCTCGGCCGCGCCAAGAAGGTGTCGATCTCCAAGGAGAACACCACCATCGTCGACGGCGCCGGCAAGAAGGCCGAGATCCAGGGCCGCGTCGCCCAGATCAAGCAGCAGATCGAAGAGACCACGTCGGACTACGACAAGGAGAAGCTGCAGGAACGTCTCGCCAAGCTGGCAGGCGGTGTTGCCGTCATCCGCGTCGGCGGTGCGACCGAGATCGAGGTCAAGGAGCGCAAGGACCGCGTCGATGACGCGCTGAACGCAACCCGCGCCGCTGTCGAAGAAGGCATCGTTCCTGGCGGTGGCGTTGCCCTGCTGCGTTCGTCGCTCGCCATCAAGGCTGTCGGCGAGAACTCCGACCAGGCCGCTGGCATCAACATCGTCCGTCGCGCTCTGCAGGCTCCGGCCCGCCAGATCGCTGCGAACGCTGGTGCGGAAGCTTCGATCGTTGCCGGCAAGATCCTCGAGAACAAGACGGCTACCTTCGGCTACAACGCGCAGACCGGCGAATACGGCGACATGATCGCTTTCGGTATCGTCGATCCGGTCAAGGTCGTTCGTACGGCTCTGCAGGACGCGGCCTCGGTTGCCGGCCTGCTCGTCACCACCGAAGCCATGATCGCTGAAGCTCCGAAGAAGGACTCGGCTGGCGGCGGCATGCCTGGCGGCATGGGCGGCGGCGGCATGGGCGGTATGGGCGGCATGGATTTCTAATCCAGCCATCTGGCTCAAGCTTACGGAAAGGGCGCCCTCGGGCGCCCTTTTTCGTTGAACAATCACCCGCTCCAGGCATCGGCCTGAGTCGAGCGGGTTCTCCTAGCCGGCGCGCAGGATTGAAACGCCGCTGCCGGCAAGGGCGGCGATACGCTCGTCCGCAACGTTGCCTTCGACAATCAGCGTTGCAATGTCTCCGGGCCCACCGATGCGGAATGACGACACCGCACCAAGCTTGTCGTTCGTCGCAAGCACCGCCGTCTCGGCGGAGCAGGCCATCAGTTGCCGCTTGATCGCCGCCTCCTCCATGTCGCCCGTGGTCAGCCCTTCGGTCGGATGAACACCCGTGACGCCAAGGAAAAACAGATCGGCGCGAATGCGCGAAATGGCTTCGGCCGCCAGCGCGCCAACCGCCACCATCGAGTGACGGAAGAGCTTTCCGCCGATGATAACGGCGTCAACGTTCGGCCTGTCCTCTAGCGCCACTGCAATGGTCGGACTGTGGGTGATCGCGGTGAAACGAGCCGCAACAGGCAGATGCCGGATGATCTCCAGATTGGAGGTGCCGCCGTCAAACACGACAGTCATGCCGTCGTGGATCAAATCAGCACCCGCCTTGCCGAGCGCCGACTTGGCGTCCGTTGAGATGGTGCGGCGTTCGGCAATCGGAACCACTGTCGGCGACACCGGCATCGCCCCGCCATGCACGCGTAGCAGCAAACCTTCCGCCGCGAGTTCCCTGAGGTCGCGCCGGATCGTGTCTTCCGACAAATCCAGTTGGTGGCTGAGCCGCTTGGCAACGACCTGCCCATCCCTGGCCAGGAGATCGAGGATCAAACGCTTGCGTTGGCTGGTGAGCACTTTGCGGGTCCATCAATTCCGTGATGCCACACGATATTGCACGATGATGCATGAGGCTATAATAATTTCGTGCAGATTCGCGCAATATCTGGAGATATCATGAACAACCCTAGGAAACCGCTGCTCATCCTGATCGCCGGCCCTTACCGCTCCGGCACTGGCGACGACCCGATCAAGATGGCAGAAAACCTGAACCGCCTCGAAAGCGTCGCCGTTCCGCTGTTTCGCGCCGGCCATCTGCCTGTGATCGGCGAATGGGTGGCACTTCCGCTCGGGCGGCAAGTCGGCTCGAAGGGTGCTGGCGACCCGCTCTATGACGAGTTCGCCTACCCGGTCGCCGACCGCCTGCTGCGCCATTGCAACGCCGTCCTGCGGCTGCCCGGGGCGTCGAAAGGCGCCGATGAGGACGTGCGTCTGGCCAAGGAGCGCGGCCTCGCGGTCTATTACGACCTCTCCGAAGTGCCCGGCATAACCTGATGCACCGGAGCCGGATTGACAGCGTGCATCCACGGGCCTAGTGAGCGCCCAGGGCATGAAGGGCCCGCCGCCCGCAGCGCAAGCACGGTAAAGCCTTCGCCATGTCAGTCGAAACCGACGCATCAGACCAATGGCAATGCGGGCCCCATTTGATCTCCGTTTGATGCGATATCGGAGACGACGAGATGACTTCCCTCGACCCTAAGGGCGCGAATGCCTTTCTGCACGCACCCCTGCCCGGCCTTTTCCTCAGGACGGCGGCGCCCATCATCCTGATCATGGCCACCAACGGCCTGCTCGCCATCGTCGATGCCTATTTCCTCGGCGCCTATGTCGGGCCCGACGCGCTGGCCGCAGTCACCCTGATGTTCCCGGCCTTCATGCTGCTCGTTGCCTTGTCGACGCTGGTGGCAAGCGGCATGGCGAGCCAGCTTGCCCGCCTGCTCGGCGCCGGCGACCTCGACAAGGCGCGGGCGACATTCCTCGATGCGCACGGCCTTGCCCTGCTCGTCTGCGCGCTGGCCATCGCTGCGTTCCTGCTCGGCGGCAAGGAGCTGGCCTTGCGGCTCGCCAACGGATCCCGGCCGCTTGCCGACATGGGCTACAGCTACATCTCCATCCTGATCTGGGGTGCGCCGCTGATGTTTGCGCTGTCGCTCAATGGCGACGGGCTGCGCAGCGAAGGCCGCCTCGGCATCGTCGCGGCAGCCAATCTGCTGACGTCGGTTGCCAATGCCGGCTTGAACTACCTGCTCATTGTCGGCTTCGACTACGGTGTGTCAGGTTCGGCGGTGGGCACCGTGCTGGCCCAGATGATGGCGGTCGCCTTCATCGTCGTCTACAGGCTGCGCGCCGGTACCGTGCTGCAATACGCGCTGGTTCCGTCCATGCGCTGGACCGCCGCCTGGCGGCAATTGCTGTCGCTTGGGGCACCGCAGAGCCTGAGCTTCATCGGCATCTCGCTGCTCGCCACATCAGTCATCACGGCAGCGCAATTTTGGGAAGGCGAGGCCTATGCGGCAACTGTTGCCGCCTACGGCATCATCACCCGCATCATGACCTTTGCCTTCCTGCCGATGCTCGGGCTGAACATGGCGATGCAGACCATCGTCGGTAACAATTTCGGCGCCGGCCTGTGGCAGCGGTCGGATGCCGGCCTCAAGCTCGGCCTTGTGCTGGCGCTGGGCTATTGCGCGTTGTTCGAGGCCGCGATGCTGCTGAGCCATGGCAGCCTTGGCGCGATCTTCGTCGACGATGCGGCGACACAAGGCGAAGTCGCCCGTATCCTGCCGATGACGGTGTCGCTCTACATCCTGGCCGGACCTGTCATGATGCTGTCGGGTTACTTCCAGGCCATCGGCGATGCGCGTCGTGCCCTGCTGCTCAGCGTCGCGCGCACCTATCTGTTCGCCATCCCGCTGACCGTCGGCCTGCCCTACATGCTGGGCGAACGCGGCATCTGGCTGGCCTCGCCCATGGCCGAACTGCTGATGGTGCTGGTGGTCTCGGCGCTGCTGTTGCACGCGAGGGTCAGGACCGGCTTCGCCTGGGGTCTGTTCCGGGCCAAACCTGCCATGGCCTGAGACGACGTCAAAAAAAACTTCGAATTTTTTTCGAAACCGGTGGAACCTTTCTGCCGCCCGCGCATTGAGGTGATGTCGTCGGTACCGGAAGAAGCAATTCAGACGGAACATCGAACGACGAACAGGACGCCTCCAGCACTCTCAAAGGTGCGGGAGGCGTTCTCTTTTGTGCCTTCGGCGGACCATCTTCATGCGCGTTTCGCGGCTCAGTTTGCGCCACCTGATACAACCTGCAGCTGGTCGAGCACGCCGGCGTGGCGGCGGATGTCGGCAACGGCCTCCTGGAAGCTGTCATTGCCCCGAAGCGCCTCGCGTCCTGCCGCAATCGTCAGGTCGACCTGTTCGGTCGGCAATTTCAGCCGCGTCGGCACGCGGTTCAGCTTCGCCTGGGCCGCAGCATCGAGATCCTGGAATGATAGATGCTCGAGCACGAGCCGCACGTCGCGGCAATTCCAGCCGGCCAGCGACCCGCGATAACGCCTGACCGTTTCAGCCGACAGGCTGCAGCGATAGCGGATCAGTTCGCCGCGCCACTCCCCCACGGCAAATTTGAGCGCATCGAGCTGATCACGAACCGCGGCTGAGAAGGTCGTGTTGGTCACCGCCTCAAGCAGGTCGCCCAGCCCAGGACCGCGTATGGTCTCGCCCCAGTCGACATCATCTTCACGACCGGCATCGGCAACGATGAACAACAAGGTCCGCAACTTGACGGCCGCGGCTGGCGACAGCGGACCGTAGGGCGTGCCGGCCGACGAGCGCTCGATGGTGAAACCGGTGATGCCGAGATTGTCAGTCAGCCCGCCATCGAGCAACTTCACATAGTCGAGCCGGTCCGCATGCTGATAGGTCTTCAAGGCGCCGGCATAGGCCTTGAGCCGCACCGAGGCATCAGGATCGGCAAGCGCGCGGCTCAGCCACGCAGGCTGGGTGTAGCCGCATGTCGGCATGGTTGCCGACAGGACGACCGGCGCAAAGACGACGGGAACCGCAGCTGATGCTGCAACGGCATCGGACAGCCTGACCTTGTCGAGATCACTGCATAGCGCGGCGAAGGTGTCATAGGTGAACAGGAATGGCGTGCGGTTGTAGATGTCAGAGGCGTTTATCCAGACGATCGGGGCATCCGGTCGCCTGAAACTCGCATAGGTCGCGCCATTAAAGAGATTGTCCTCGAGCCATTTGGCCAGGCCGTTGCGGTCGTTGACGCCGCCATTGAGCGCGCGCGCCAGGTTGACCGGCGATAGCGTCGACGTCCTGAGATACGCTTCGGCGTCCTTGATCAGGAACCGCTCGCGGAAATCGCGGTAGTCGTCCCGTCCCTTGTAGCCAAAATAGGACGCTGCGACCGCCCCGCCCGAAGCGCCAGAGATCATGCGGATATCGTCGACGAGGCTGCGCGTCACCGGATACTCGTCGATGATGGTGTCGTCGAGTTCGCGCAACACGCCAAAGGCGAAAGCCGCCGCCCGCGTGCCGCCACCGGAAAAACTCAACCCCACCACGGTCGAGCCGTCATCGCCGATATCGGGGATGAATTCTGGCGAGGCCTGGCCGACATGTGCGGTGAGGGTGTTGATCGGGCCGACGTCGCTGGCGACGCAGCCGGCTGCCGACAACCCTGCCATCACAGCCAACGCCGCGCGAATTGCCAATCGCATCCCATCCCCCGATGCCGACAAGATCCGGCTGAGCCTAGCGACATTGAAACATCGCAGCAACCTGGGCGCCGGAACCGTAACGCATCCAAAACGTTGACCAGCGCCACCACCCACAGGAGATGCGAAATGGTGAACAAGGATCAGGTCAAGGGCGTTGCCAAGCAGGTTGCCGGCTCCGTCAAGGAAGCGGCCGGCAAGGCCACCGGCAACAAGACGACCCAGGCCAAGGGCACGGCCGAGAAGATCGCCGGCAAGGTGCAGAAGGCCTATGGCGACACCAAGGAAAAGATCAAGAAGGCGCTTTGACCCCCTGATCTCGTAACCAGCAAGGCGGCTTCGGCCGCCTTTTTTCATGTCCCGTTTCCTGTCCCAGGCGCCGATCCTCAAGCGACATCCCAGTTGAACCGATTAGGATTCCGGCGCGCCCCAATCTCCGCTTGAAGCCGTGTGTGCAACGCGATAGGCCGATGCCCGCAACGAGATTTTTCGGAGACCTGATCGTGACAGCCCAGAAGACCAGAACCGAGACAGACACCTTCGGACCGATCGAGGTCGCTTCCGACCGCTATTGGGGTGCGCAGGCGCAGCGCTCGCTGGGCAATTTCAAGATCGGCTGGGAAAAGCAGCCGCTTTCGGTCGTGCGTGCGCTCGGCATCGTCAAGCGCGCCGCCGCCGAAGCCAACATGGCGCTCGGCCGCCTCGACCCCAAGATCGGCAACACAGTGGTCGCTGCTGCCCAGGAAGTGATCGACGGCAAGCTCAACGACCACTTCCCGCTGGTGGTCTGGCAGACCGGCTCGGGCACGCAGTCGAACATGAACGCCAATGAAGTGATCTCCAACCGCGCCATCGAGATGCTGGGCGGCGAGATGGGCTCGAAGAAGCCGGTCCACCCCAACGACCACGTCAATATGAGCCAGTCGTCGAACGACACCTATCCGACGGCCATGCACATCGCCTGCGCCGAGCGCATCGTCCACGACCTGCTGCCGGCGCTGAAGCACCTGCATGCCGCCCTCGACAAGAAGGCGCGCGAATTCGACCACATCATCAAGATCGGCCGCACCCACACCCAGGACGCGACGCCGTTGACGCTGGGCCAGGAATTCGGAGGCTACGCCGCGCAGGTCGCCTCGTCGATCAAGCGCATCGAGCTGACCCTGCCCGGCCTGCAGGAACTGGCCCAGGGCGGCACCGCCGTCGGCACCGGCCTCAACGCGCCGGTCGGCTTTGCCGAAAAGGTCGCCGAGAGCATTGCCGCCATCACCGGCATCGCCTTCGTCACCGCGCCGAACAAGTTCGAGGCACTTGCCGCCCACGATTCGATGGTCTTCTCGCACGGCGCCATCAACGCGGCCGCCGCTGCCCTGTTCAAGATCGCTAACGACATCCGCTTCCTCGGCTCGGGCCCGCGTTCAGGCCTCGGCGAGCTGTCGCTGCCCGAGAACGAGCCGGGCTCGTCGATCATGCCGGGCAAGGTCAATCCGACCCAGTGCGAAGCGCTGACCCAGGTCTGCGTCCAGGTGTTCGGCAACAACGCAGCGCTGACCTTCGCCGGCAGCCAGGGTCATTTCGAGCTCAACGTCTACAACCCCGTCATGGCCTACAACTTCCTGCAGTCGGTGCAGCTGATGGCCGACGCTGCGATCTCCTTCACCGACAATTGCGTCGTCGGCATCGAGGCGCGCGAAGACAACATCAAGGCAGCGCTCGACCGCTCGCTGATGCTGGTGACGGCGCTGGCGCCGACCATCGGCTACGACAACGCCGCCAAGATCGCCAAGACCGCGCACAAGAACGGCACCACGCTGCGCGACGAAGCGCTGGCGACCGGGCTGGTCAGCGCCGAGGATTACGATCGCATTGTCCGTCCCGAGGACATGACCCGTCCGGGCTGACCGCCTTTCAGGCTGATCCCATCGTCACGGCGCGGCACTCACCTGCCGCGCCGTCTGCTTTTGCGGCGCACCGCGTCGCCGGGCGCATGGTTTCGAGCAAATCGCTTCTTCTGTGAACGATCTGTCGACATATTCGCACCTTTAGTGAACAGTCGAAATCCACTAGGTGTTGGGCATCAAATTTCAACGGAGCCCCACGCCCATGTCCAACGCTTCCATTGCCACCGCAAAGTCCGGCCTCAGCACCAACGCCTCGGCCCTTACCCTCGCCGGCCGCGTGCTTTTGTCGGCCATCTTCATTCTCGCCGGCTTTGCCAAGCTGACCGCCATTTCCGGCACCGCCGGCTGGTTTGCCAGCATCGGCCTGCCGCTGCCGACCGTAACGACCGTCGTCGTCGGCCTGGTTGAACTGGTTGGCGGCATCGCCATCCTGGTCGGTTTCCAGACCCGCATCGCCGCGATCGTGCTCGGCCTCTTCACCCTGGCGGCCACCGCCATCGCCCACACCGACTTCGCCGATCCGAACCAGATCATGTTCCTGCAGAAGAACCTCGCGATCGCTGGCGGCCTGTTCGTGCTCGCCGCCTTCGGTGCCGGCGCCCTGTCGATCGACGGCCGCCGCCGCTAAACTACAGAAATTCCTCCCAAGAAATGGCCCGGGCTCGTCCCGGGCTTTTTTGTGCCCTGACCAACCCACAGGTTCGAGTTGGTGGTGACAGCAAAGGTGCACGGGTGCATCCTGCGGCTGCGAGGACATACCGATGCTCAACAGCCTGTTGTTGCTTGTCGCCAGAATTCTGATCGCGGCGCTGTTCGTGCCGGCGGGCATCAGCACGCTGTCCAACATCTCAGGGACCGCCGGCTATTTCGCCGGGCTCGGCTTTCCCCTGCCGACGATCGTCGCGCTGGGTGTCGGACTGTTCGAACTGATTGGCGGTTTTCTGGTGCTTGTCGGCTTCCAGTCCCGCATCGTGCCGGTGCTGCTGGCCGCCTTCGCCTTGGCTGCGGGCTTTATCGGACACTACGGCCAGAGTGGCGACGACGCGGCCATGGCCTTCATGCACCAGCAGGCACTGATGAAGGACATTGCCACCGCAGGCGGCTTGCTGGCGCTATCTGTGGCGGGTGCAGGCGCGCTCTCGCTCGACCGGATGCTGCTGCGCCAGCCTATTTGACCGCGATGCTCGGGCCGTCCTCGACCGCCAGCACCAGCTTGCGGCCGGTGACCTTGGCAAGTTGGGCAAGGCGTCCAGCGGGCCGCTCGCCATAGAGCTGGCCGAACTCCGACGGGATGACCAGCGCCAACACGCCGTTGCCCCGGTCTTCCCAGCGCAGCCTGGGCATCACCCCCGGCATCGAGGCCGACAGCAGATAGACCACCCGCATCATCGCACCCAGAATGCGGGCACGCTCAAGATAGCGCGGCGTCGCCAGTTCCTTCAGCTCCGGGGCGAAGCTGTCGTTGAAGACACCGTCATGGCGGAACAGATTGGCCAGCGCCAGGAAAGCGCGGCCGGGATGATCGACGCCGATGAACGAGGCGTGCGCGATGATGTTGAGTGATTGGCGCCCGCGATACTCCGGATGGGCGCGCCAGCCGATGTCGGCGAGCAGGCAGGCAGCGTGGCGATAACGCGCCTCCTCCTCGGTCTCTTCGATGCCGAATGCCGCGAAGGACTGCTTGGTCCACTCGGTCAGCTCCTGGGCATGCTGCACCGAACGTGCGCGCAGCAGGGCCAGTTCCTCGGCCGCCGAAATCAGCGGATCGGCGCGCTGTTCCTGCTCTTCGAGCAGCGAAAACAGAAAACCCTCGCGCACGCCGAGCGCCGACACGACGATCTTCTCCGGCTTCATCGCCGTGATGATCTCC
Organism: Aminobacter sp. LjRoot7; assembly: GCF_964252895.1. Lineage (NCBI taxonomy): Bacteria > Pseudomonadati > Pseudomonadota > Alphaproteobacteria > Hyphomicrobiales > Phyllobacteriaceae > Aminobacter > Aminobacter sp. LjRoot7. The sequence continues at coordinate 644,320 of NZ_CAXUPX020000002.1, read as the reverse complement.
TGCAGCACCAAGGCGCCATAAGGCAAAAGCGAACGGCGGTTCTTGGACACGCCTTCGATGCCCTTGATCTTCTCGACTTCGCCGCGCGCCACCTGGCGCAGGAACGGCACAAGCGTGACCGGGTCCATCTGGTAGTGGTGCATCACCTCCAGCGGATAATTTGAGGTGTTCATGTGCAGCCGGGCGAGGTTTCGCCAGGTGCCGCCAACCGCATAGAAAGTCCTGCCCTGCCCGCCCTTGAGCAGCTTGGCGCGGGCGAGTTCGGCATGCGCGATCTTGGCCGCCGTAACAGGCGAGCCCTTGGCCATGTCCTGCAGCCTGAGGCCGCCCAATGGCAAAGTGATGCCGTCGCCGATGGCTTCGCCCCTGACGTCGACAAGCTCGAGGCTGCCGCCGCCGAGATCGCCGGCGATGCCATCGGCGGGATGGAAGCCCGAGATGACGCCGAGCGCCGAATAATAAGCTTCCTCGCGGCCGGTCAGCACCTGGATCTTGGTGCCCAGCACATCCTCGGCGCGCTGAATGAAATCGGGTCCGTTGATGGCTTCGCGGGCGGCGGCGGTTGCCAGCACATACATCTTCTCGGCGCCGGCCTGTTCGGACAGTGCGCGGAAGCGCCGGAATTCCTCCATCGAGCGCGTCACGCCCTCGGGGTCGAGCTTGCCGGTGGAGACGATGCCGCGGCCGAGGCCGGCGAGCATCTTCTCGTTGAACAGAAGGGTCGGCGAACGCGCCAACCCTTCATAGACGACGAGACGGATGGAGTTCGAGCCGATATCGATAATCGACAGCGGTCGGCGGTCCTTGAGCCGGCCCTGCGAAAGCTGCGCCATCAGGTGGCCGCCGCCTCCGCCTTCTTGCGGCGCTTGAACTGGGCAATACGTTTGGGCGCGTGAGACTTCAGCGCGTCACCCCGTCCGGAGAGGCTCGGATTGGTCATGAAATATTCCTGCGCATTGAACGGCTCTTCGCCCTCGTCAAGCGTTATCCGCCGCGAGGTTCCATCCGCCAATACTTCGAAACTTTGCTGGTTGTCCATGATATTTCCCAGCATGACCTGACCCAGCACCTGCTCGTGCACGGTCGAATGTTTGGCGATCGGCACCATGGTTTCAACGCGGCGGTCGAGGTTGCGCGGCATCAGATCGGCCGAACTGATGTAGACGATGGCCTCGTCCGAGGGCAGGCCGTGGCCATTACCGAAGCAATAGATGCGGCTGTGCTCGAGGAAGCGGCCGACGATCGACTTGACGCGGATGTTCTCCGACAGGCCGGGAACCTGTGGCCTGAGGCAGCAGATGCCGCGCACCACCAGATCGATCTCGACGCCGCTGCGGCTGGCGTCATAAAGCGCGTCGATCACGTCGGGATCGACAAGCGAGTTCATCTTCATCCAGATCTGCGCCGGCCGGCCGGCACGGGCATGCTCGACCTCGTCGGCGACGTGCTTGAGGATGCGGCTGCGCAGCGTGTAGGGCGACAGCGCGATGCACATCTCGTCGGCCGGCTCGGCATAGCCGGTGATGAAGTTGAAGATATGCGCCACGTCACGCGCGATCGCCGAATCGGTGGTGAAGAACGACAGGTCGGTATAGATGCGCGCGGTGATCGGGTGGTAGTTGCCGGTGCCGAGATGGACGTAGTTGCGCAGGCGGCCGTCCTCGCGGCGCACCACCAGCGACATCTTGGAGTGGGTCTTGAGTTCGAGGAAACCGAACACCACCTGCACACCGGCGCGCTCGAGGTCGCGGGCCCAGCGGATGTTGGCTTCCTCGTCGAAACGCGCCTTGAGTTCGACGAGTGCGGTCACCGACTTGCCGGCCTCGGCGGCGTCGACGAGCGCGCGCACGATCGGGCTGTCATTGGATGTGCGGTAGAGCGTCTGCTTGATCGCCACAACTTCCGGGTCGATCGCGGCCTGGCGCAGGAACTGCACGACCACGTCGAAGGATTCGTAAGGGTGGTGGACGACGAAGTCCTTCTCGCGGATTGCCGCGAAGCAGTCGCCGCGATGGTCGCGGATGCGTTCGGGAAAGCGCGGGTTGAAGGGCGGGAACTTCAGATCATCGCGGGCGATCGAGACGATCTCCGAGATCTGGTTGATTGCCAGCGGCCCGCTCAGCACGCTGACGCGGTTGGAGGCGACGCCCAACTCGCTGGCAACGAATTCGCGCAGCTCCGCTGGCATCAGGCTGTCGAATTCGACGCGGATCACCGAGCCGCGGCGGCGACGCTTGAGCGCGGTCTCGAACAGCCGAACAAGATCCTCCGACTCTTCCTCGACCTCGATATCGCTGTCGCGAATGATCTGGAACGTGCCCGAGCCCTTGACCTCATAGCCGGGAAAGAGCTTACCGATGAACAGGTTGACCGTTTCCTCGATCGGGATGAAGCGCACCGAGCGCTTGCGGTCGGGCAAGCGGATGTAGCGCTTGAGCGCGACCGGCAGGCGCAGCAGCGCCGTCATTTCCTCGCCGCTCTTGCGGTGGCGCAGCTGCAAAGCGATCGAGAAGCCGAGATTGGGGATGAAGGGGAACGGATGCGCCGGGTCGATCGACAACGGCGTCAGCACAGGGAAGACCTGCTCCATGAAGTGATCTTCGAGCCACTTCCGCTCTTCCTTGGTCAGGTCAGCCGAAGCGATGGTCTCGATGCCTTCGAGCTTGAGCAGTTCGAGCAGGCTGGCGAGGCTTTTCTGCTGGTCCTCCTGCAGCCGCTCGACCTCGTGCAGCAACTGGTCGAGCTGCTGCTCTGGCGTGCGGCCGTCGGCGCTGCGGATGGTGATGCCCTCGCGCACCTGCCCGGCGAGACCGGCGACGCGGACCATGAAGAACTCGTCGAGATTGCCGGCCGAGATCGACAGGAAGCGGACGCGTTCGAGCAGCGGATGGTTGGGGTTCTGCGATTGCTCGAGCACACGCCGGTTGAACTGCAACCAGGAGAACTCGCGGTTGACGAAGCGATCCGGATTGCCGTCGATGGCTCCGGTCGGCGACTTGTCGTTGACGAAATCGGTATGGACCGGCTTCAACTGATTCATAAACAACCCTTCCCCACTGCCGCATTCCGCCGCTTATCCGGCTCAACTTATCCTCTGACAGGCAATTGCGACAGTTTCATTTCAGCATCTTGCAAACCCGCCGCTTATGATACAAACGCTCTCCAATAAGGTTCCTTAGAAGGGAAAATACCATGGCCGGTGGCTCCATCCCCCACTTCCAGAACGACGCTGGACATGCCGTGATCGAGATCGGCGTGAAGGAGTTCATGTGCGTGGGCGCCAAGGCTCCCTTCGACCATCCGCATGTGTTCCTCGACATGGGCGCCGATTCCGAGAAGGTCTGCCCCTACTGCTCGACGCTGTACCGCTATTCGTCCAAGCTGAAGGCCACCGAGACCCTGCCGGCAGGCAGCCTCTACGTCATCGACCGCGCAGCCTAAGACCCCAGCACGATCATGCAGTCGCGGCCGGTCGTCATTGCAGGCGCCGGTATCGCCGGGCTTACGGCTGCGCTTGCCTTTGCCCGGCATGGCGTCAGCGTTCGCATCCATGAACGCTCGCCGGTGCTCGAAGAGGTCGGCGCCGGCCTCCAGCTTTCCCCCAACGCCACCCGCATCCTCGACCGCCTCGGTGTGCTCGACCTCGTCAGCGCGTCTGCCGTGCGGCCCGAAGCGGTGGTCCTGCGCGACGCGGCGACGCTTGTTGAGCGCGCCCGCGTGCCGCTTGGTGCTGCGGCCGAACGACGCTGGAAAGCCCCTTACCTCGTCGCCCACCGCGCAGATCTGCAGTCGGCGCTGCTGGCGCGCGTCAGCGAAAGCCCGCTGATCGAGATCACCACGGGAGCGACGGTCGACACAGTCGAGCCGCAGGCGAACGGCCTAAATGTGTCGGTGATGCAAGGCGGCATCGTCTCCCATGAACAAGCCAGCCTGTTCGTTGCCGCCGACGGCGTCTGGTCGGCCAGCCGACGCCTTGTCGGCCCGCATGGAAAGAGCCGGTTCTCGGGCGAACTCGCCTGGCGCACGACGATCCCGGGCGACAGCGAGCTCGGCCGGCAGTTCGCCGGACTGACCTCGCTTGCGACGGTCACGACCTTCCTGCATCCGGGCTTCCATCTCGTCGCCTATCCGATCCGCGCCGGCCACGCGGTCAATCTCGTCGCCTTCACCCCAGGCACCGCGATCGCAGAGCAATGGTCCGGCGAAACCGATGCCGATGCGTTGCGGCGCGCCATGCATGGCACCGCCCCTGCGCTCTCCAGGCTTGTCCAAGAGGCCGGGCCGTGGACGGTGTGGCCGCTGCACACAGTCGACGCCTCCCGTCCCTGGACCTCGGCATCCGGCATCGTGCTGATCGGCGATGCGGCGCACGCCATGACGCCATTTGCCGCCCAGGGTGCCACCATGGCGATCGAGGATGCCTGGACGCTGGCCGACGCCGTCACTGCGGCGTCGGACATGGCGGACGCGCTTTCGCAATGGGAGGCGGCACGCAAGATCCGCGTCGCCAAGGTGGCGCGACGCGGCGCTCTCAACCATTTCGCCTGGCATGCCGCGGGACCGGTGGCGCTCGCCCGCAACCTGTTCCTCCGGCTCAAGTCGCCGGCGAGCCTGGCAGCCGACCTGGACTGGCTCTATGGCTGGACGCCGTCGGGCTGGTCCGACCGCCGGTTATAGAGGCCGAGCGACCAGTTCAGCGTCGCCGGCAGCGGGTTCCACCAGCCGGTCGTCAGCCCAGCTTCCCTCAGCGCTGCCGCCGTCCAGGTGTTGCAGCCGGCCAGTGCGTTGAACTTGCCGTGGGCATCGAAGAAGCCGTCATAGGCGCCATAGGCGACCTCGGGAATGCGCTGGACGCCGGCCGTTCCCCGCACGAAGCTGCGGTCGATGAAATCGAGCATGGCCGCGAAACCCGCCTCGCCGATCTCGAAGCGCTGGACGGCTGGCTGCGGCAGGGCGACGTCGCCGGCGAGATCGACATGCATGACCGAGTCGTCGAGCGTCAGCGCCGCAAACACCGGGCCGGGCTTGAGCTCCGACCATGTCGGCGTGCCGATATAGAAGGCCTTGCTGCCCCACCCGAACACCAGGTAGCGCGCCGCCGGAAGATCGGCCGCGATGCCCGCATCGAGAAGGAAGCCGAACTTCTGCAGCACCGCATCGTCGATCGGCACGGCGATGTCGGTGTGGATCGGGTTGGTGAAGACGAGGATATGGCGGGGTGCGGCCTCACCTGCCGCGCGCCCGAACAGCGGCCGCGGCACCAGCGTGCCTAAGACCACTGCGGCCACGGCCACAAGCACGACAGCGCCCAGCAGACGTAGAATTCTTCTCAACCGTCCCCATCCCCGCTTCCGCTGCGCCTGTTCCAACAAAAAAGCCCGGCCGTATTACGACCGGGCTTTCTGATTTTTGGGAGCTGATCCCTAGTGAAGGATCTGGCTGAGGAACAGCTTGGTGCGCTCGTGGCGCGGATGGTCGAAGAACTCGCTCGGCGTGTTCTCTTCGACGATCTGCCCCTGATCCATGAAGATGACGCGGTTGGCGACCTTGCGGGCGAAGCCCATCTCGTGGGTCACGCACAGCATGGTCATGCCCTCTTCGGCGAGGCCGACCATCGTCTCCAGCACTTCCTTGATCATTTCCGGATCGAGCGCCGAAGTCGGCTCATCGAACAGCATGATGCGCGGGTTCATGCACAGCGAGCGCGCGATTGCCACGCGCTGCTGCTGGCCGCCCGACAACTGGCCCGGGTACTTGTTGGCCTGCTCCGGGATCTTGACGCGACGCAGGAAGTGCATCGCCTGCTCCTCGGCCTGCTTCTTCGGCGTCTTGCGCACCCAGATTGGCGCCAGCGTGCAGTTCTCCAGGATCGTCAGATGCGGGAACAGGTTGAAGTGCTGGAACACCATGCCGACTTCGCGGCGGACCTCGTCGATCTTCTTGAGATCGTTGGTCAGTTCCTTGCCGTCGACGATGATCTTGCCCTTCTGGTGCTCTTCCAGCCGGTTGATGCAGCGGATCATTGTCGACTTGCCCGACCCGGACGGACCGCAGATGACGATGCGCTCGCCGCGCATCACCTTGAGGTTGATGTCCTTGAGCACGTTGAACTCGCCATACCACTTGTGCATGCCGACAATGTCGATGGCGACGTCGGTATCCGAGATGTGCATCTTTGCCCGATCGACCTTGATCTCGTCGGCGCTGACTGCGTTTTCTATGGCCATGGGCCGTTCCCTTTTGTTGTTCGTTATCGCTTGTGCCCGGTGTCGAGGCGATGCTCCATATAAATGGAATATCGCGACATTCCAAAGCAGAACATCCAGAACACCAGCGCCGCAAAGACGAGCCCTGACGCCGGGGTCTGGGGTGAAGCCCAGGCCGCATCCGAGAAGTTCTGCCTGACAACGCCGAGCAGATCGAACATCGAGATGATGTAGACCAGGCTCGTGTCCTTGAACAGGCCGATGAAGGTGTTGACGATGCCCGGGATAACCAGCTTCAGCGCCTGCGGAAGGATGATAAGCCCGGTCTTCTGCCAGTAGCTGAGGCCGAGCGAATCGGCCCCTTCATACTGGCCCTTGGGGATTGCCTGCAGGCCGCCGCGCACCACTTCGGCCATGTAGGCCGAGGCGAACAGCGATACGCCGATAAGCGCCCGCAGGAACTTGTCGAAGCTCACGCCCGCCGGCAGGAACAGCGGCAGCATCACGCTCGCCATGAACAGCACCGTGATCAGCGGCACGCCGCGCACCGTCTCGATGAAGATGACGCTCAGCATCTTCACCACCGGCATCTTGGAGCGCCGTCCGAGCGCCAGCAAGATACCGAGCGGCAGCGACACGACGATGCCGACATATGACAAGGTCAGCGTCACCAGAAGTCCGCCCCAAAGCGGGGTCTCGACATGCGGCAGTCCCAGCATGCCGCCGATCAGAAGGATCGCGGCTACGATCGGGAACGCCACCAGGAACAGGAATGCATTCAGTCCCTTGTAGGGCGCACGCGGTGTCAGCAGCGGCACCAGAAGCGCCACAAACATGATCGCCACGAGAATGACCCGCCAGCGCTCGTCGAACGGATAGCGGCCAACCATGAATTGGCCGAACTTGGCGTTGACGAATGCCCAGCATGCGCCGGACCAGCCTTCCGGCTGGATGCCGCCCTGCGCCACAGTGGCGCAGAAGGTGCGATCGGTGCCAGTCCATTGTGCCTGGATCAGTGCCCAGTTGATCAATGGCGGCACGATCATCGCAACGATGATCATGCCGATGATCGACAGCACCGAATCGAACGGGTTGGCGAACAGGTTCTTGCGAATCCAGGCCACCGGCCCACGCTCGCGAGCCGGAGCCGGCTGTGGCTGCGCCATCTCGGTGCGGACGTAACCAACGTCATTGAGTGACATCTCCGCCTCCTACCTTTCCACCAATGCCATCTTGGCATTGAACCAGTTCATGAAGGCAGAGGTGATCAGGCTCAGGCCGAGATAGACGACCATCCAGATCACCACGATCTCGATAGCCTGCCCGGTCTGGTTGAGCACCGTTCCACCCACTGCGACAAGGTCCGGATAGCCAATGGCGATCGCCAGCGACGAGTTCTTGGTCAGGTTGAGGAACTGGCTGGTCAGAGGCGGGATGACGATGCGCATCGCCTGCGGCACAACCACCAGCCTGAGCGCCTGGCCCGAGCGGAGGCCGAGCGCCGATGATGCCTCGGTCTGTCCCTTGTTGACCCCGCGGATACCCGCGCGGACGATCTCGGCGATGAAGGCCGCGGTGTAGAACGACAGCGCCAGATAGAGCGACAGGAACTCAGGCTTGATCTGCAGGCCGCCGGTCAGGTTGAAGGTCGACTTCTGCGGGAAGTTGAAGCTCAGCGGAAAGCCCGTGACGACAAGCGCCAGCAGCGGCAAACCGATGATCAAGGCGAGCGAGGTCCAGAGCACCGGGAATGTCGCGCCCGTTGCCATCTGCCGCTGCCTTGCCTGCCGGGCGACGAACCACGACATCGCGATGCCGAGCAACAGCGCCACACCGATCAGCCAAGCCCCCTCACCCCAGACTGCCTTGGGGAAATAGAAGCCGCGGCTGTTGAGATAGGAGCCGAACGGCAGCTCGATGCTCTCCTTCGGCAAGGGCAGCACTGAAAGCACGCCGAAATACCAGAAGAAGATGACCAGAAGCGGCGGGATGTTGCGGAACAGCTCGACATAAACCGTGCAGATCTTGCGGATCAGCCAGTTGTTGGACAGCCGTCCGATACCGATCAGGAAGCCGAGAATCGACGCCGTGATGATGCCGGCCGCGGCCACGACCACTGTGTTGATCAGGCCGACCAGCAAGGCGCGCTTGTAGGTCGAATCGGAATCGAAGGCGATCAGCGTGTCACTGACGTCGAAACCGGCGCGGCCGTTGAGAAAGGCGAAACCTGAGGCGATGTTGGCGCGCTTGAGGTTTTCGATCGTGTTGCCAATGATCCAGTAGACGAACGCTGTCAGCGCAACGACCACCAGGATCTGGAAGAAGATGCCGCGCACCTTCGGGTCGTAGAGTAGCGACGCGCGGCCGCCCCCTACGTCTTGGGGAATGTCCTGCGTAGCCATCGGAAGTCCCTTCAAAAGAGGAACCGGAAGGCGGCAGCGCCGCCCTCCGGGTGAGACTTCGGATCAGCGGATCGGCGGTGCGTACTGCAGGCCGCCCTTGGTCCATTGCGCATTGATGCCGCGGGCGATCTTCAGCTTGCTGCCCTGGCCGACGTTGCGTTCAAAGACTTCGCCGTAGTTGCCCACAGCCTTGACGATGTTGACGACCCAGTCGTTGTTGAGACCAAGATCGGTGCCGATCTTGGTGTCAGCCTCGGTGCCAAGCACGCGCTTGACCTCGGGGTTACCCGACGCCTTCATCTCTTCGACATTCGCCTGGGTGATGCCGAGTTCTTCGGCGGTCAGCAGCGCGAAGTAGGTCCACTTGACGATATGGTACCACTTGTCGTCGCCCTGGCGCACGGCAGGTCCGAGCGGTTCCTTGGAGATGATCTCGGGCAGGACGACGTGATCGTCCGGCGCGCCCAGCGTCAGGCGGATGCCATAGAGACCCGACTGGTCGGTGGTGTAGACGTCGCAGCGGCCAGCGTCATAGGCAGCATTGACCTCTTCCAGCTTCTCGAAGACGACCGGGTTGTACTCCATCTTGTTCGCCTTGAAGTAGTCGGCGAGATTGAGTTCGGTGGTCGTGCCAGTCTGCACGCAGACGGCGGCGCCCGAAAGCTGCAGGGCGGAATTCACGCCGGGCAGTTTCTTGGCGTTGATCATGAAGCCCTGGCCGTCATAGTAGGTGGCCCCGACAAAGTTCAGGCCAAGTGCCGTGTCGCGATTGATCGTCCAGGTGGTGTTGCGCGACAGAAGATCGATTTCGCCCGACTGAAGTGCGGTGAAGCGCTCCTTGGCGGAGAGCGGCGTGAACTTCACCTTGGTGACGTCACCGAAAACCGCAGCGGCCACCGCGCGGCAGAAATCTGCGTCCAGACCTTCCCAGTCGCCCTTGTCGTTGGGCGATGAGAAACCGGCCAGGCCGGTGCTGACGCCGCATTGCAAAAAGCCCTTTGCCTTGACGTCCTCAAGGGTGCCGGCAGATGCGGCGGTCGCCACCATGCCGAGCGTGGCTGCCCCGAGAATGCCTGAAATGATGTACTTCATGACCCACGAACCCTTCTGTTTTTTACAGGCTTTTGCCTGTCTTTTTGAATTGTGAACTCAGCATCCCCTATCCGGCCCAAATCCGGATTGCGCGTCCTGTCCGGCGCGCTTTGCTGCAGTCCGGTTCACGGATGCATCGAAGGCGATAATTCTTATTAGGTCAAGCAATAAAGGCCCGCTGCCGCCGGCTGCGCCTTTAGTATTAGAAATCGGGAGGAACGATTGCTGCGGCCTATGTCGTCTTCACTTCGAAGACGTTAGCCGGCGGCGCGTTTTCGTCTGCCAAAACCGACTGCTGCGGGCAATAGCTTTCCCGGCACGACCCTGAAGCCAACCCTGCGCGCGGCAAAGAAGCGCGCGGCAACGATCGTCACGATCAGCCCGAACAGGAAGCCGGCAGTGACGTCGGATGGATAATGTGCTGCAGCCGGAATCCTGAGCGCGGACAGTGCCAGACCGACGATGCCGATCGGCAGCCAATGGCGCGGGAACCAGATCATCAGGATGGCCGCCACCGTGCCGATGGTCGTCGCATGGCCGGACGGAAAGCTCGAGGAGTAGCGCGTCACCACGAACGGATCGAAATGGTAAGCACCATATTCGCCATAGAAGGCTGGCCGTGCGCGGCCGAAGAACAGCTTGACGATGTTGACAGCAATGCCGGTGAAGGCGACCAGGCCAAAGACGAAGGCGGCCTGGCCAAACAGCGTCACCAGCCGGGCCTTGAGGCCATAACCGACGCCGCGCCAGTCGGCGGCCGCGGTCGCGAGATAAATGAGCAAGGCCGGCACGAGATACCATTCCGACCTGCCGATATCACTCAGCCATGCCAGCCAGGCGGTGAAGCCGTTGCGGTTGCTGAGCATGAAGTTCATCACCGCCGAATCGATGGTGAACAACAGCGCCACGGCGACGGCGCCGCAGAAGAGCAGCAATGTCAGCCCGCGCGACCACACCGGCTGCGGCGCGCCAATGCGACGGCGACGGATGCGGCGCGAGGAAAACGCCACCGTCTCCATAAGCCGCCCGGCAAAACCCACCGGCCAGATCTGGCCCAGCCGAACGGGGCCCTGCGGCGGTTGCACGGGTCGTGCCGTCGCACTATGGCTGGCGTCTTCACTGAAAGGGTGCGGATTCATGACTCGAGACAATGGCAGGATCAAAGGCGTCAACACGCGGCTGACGCACTCCGGGCACGATCCACACGGCTTTCATGGCTTTGTCAATCCGCCGGTCGTGCACGCCTCGACAGTTCTGTTCCCCAACGCTGCGACGATGGCCGCGCGTGCTCAAAAATACACATATGGCACCCGCGGAACGCCCACAAGCGACGCCCTGTGCCACGCCATCGACGAGCTCGAAGGTTCGGCCGGCACCATCGCCGTGCCCTCGGGCCTGGCCGCGGTGACGATTCCCCTGCTCGGCTTCCTGTCGTCGGGCGATCACATCCTGATCACCGATTCCGTCTATTTCCCGACCCGCCATTTCGCCGACACCATGCTCAAGCGCCTCGGCGTCGACGTCGACTATTACGATCCGCATGTCGGCGCAGGCATCGCCGCACTTATCAAGCCGAACACCAAGGTGGTGTTCACCGAATCGCCTGCGTCCAACACCTTCGAGATCCAGGACATTCCGGCGATATCGAAGGCTGCGCACGCCGCGGGCGCCATCGTCATGATGGACAACACCTGGGCGACGCCGCTCTATTTCAAGGCGCTCGACTTCGGCGTCGACGTGACCATCCACGCCGCGACCAAGTACCCGGCCGGCCACTCGGACGTGCTGAGCGGCACCGTGTCGGCCAATGCCGCCTGCTGGCCGAAGCTGCACGACGCCTTCGTCACGCTCGGCTGCTGCGCCGGCCCCGACGACGTCTACCAGGTGCTGCGCGGCCTGCGCACGATGGGAGTCCGGCTCGCCCATCATCAGAAGAGCACGCTCGAGATCGCGCGCTGGCTCGAAGGCAAGCCGGGCGTCGCCCGCGTGCTGCACCCCGGCCTCGAAAGCCATCCCGACCACCAGCTCTTCAAGCGCGACTTCTCCGGTTCGAGCGGCATCTTTTCCGTAGTGCTTGCCGGCGGCGGCACGCCAAAGGCGCACGCCTTCCTCGACGCGCTCGAGATCTTCGGCCTCGGCTATTCCTGGGGCGGCTACGAAAGCCTGGCGGTGCAGGTCAGCCTCGCCGACCGCCAGATCGCCAACGGTCCTTATGAAGGCCCGATCATCCGGCTGCAGATCGGCCTGGAAGACGTCGCCGACCTCAAGGAAGACATCGCGGCCGGCCTGCAGGCGGCGAACGCGGTGGGGTGATGGCCAGGCATGGCGGGCAGTTGGCAAAGCTGCTCCGTCTGATCCCCGCCCCGATACCTCGTCCCGCCTTCTCATATTGACAGGCAGCGTCGCCATCACGACGTTTGCCTTCCGAACCTGGCAAGCCCATCGGGGAGATCGACATGACCGCATCCGGCCGCCCTTCCGAAATCGTCCACTGGACCGAGGTCGAAAAGCCCGACGGTGAAACCTTCATTGGCACATCGGAGCTGCGGGGGCTCGGCGCGCCGCTCGCCGTCCATTTCGGCCTCGAGCGGCTCGGCATCCACCACGTCAGGCTGCCGCCGGGCCGGCGCACCTCGTTTCCGCATGCCGAAAGCCTGGAGGAAGAATTCGTCCACGTGCTCGAAGGCGCGCCCGACGTCTGGCTGGACGGGGTGCTGCATCGCCTGAAGCCGGGCGATTCCGTCGGCTTCCCCGCCGGCACCGGACTGGCGCACAGCTTCCTCAACAACACCGACAGCGAAGTGCGGCTCCTGGTGGTCGGCGAAGCCAACAAGGACGAGAACCGGATCGTCTATCCCGTCAACCTCGAGCGCAAGGCGATCCGCGACGACTGGTGGCACGACGCACCAAAGCGCCAGCTCGGCGATCATGACGGATTGCCGGATCGGGTTCGCGCGGCGCGGGACGGGAAGTGAGAAGAAACTAGACCGTCCATCTACCGGTCGCGTCCAACCGTGTGGGCCAAGGCCAAGTCCTTGATTTTATTGGCGATCCCGACAGGATTCGAACCTGTGACCATCGGCTTAGAAGGCCGGTGCTCTATCCAGCTGAGCTACGGGACCGCTGGCCGGCCGCAGTGAGGGCCGGCGTGATCGTGCGCTGGGATGTCAGTGCGTCCAGGGCGTCCTGCGGTCATAACGGAAATTGTCGGAGTAGGAAATCTGCCGGCGCTTGGCTTCCTTGGGCTCCTGCACGCGGAAAGCGATGCCTTCCTTTTCGGCGTAGGCGACAGCCTCTTCGCGGGTCTCGAAGGTCAGCCGGATCTGGCTCTTCATGTCGCCGGAGCTGGTGTAGCCCATCAGCGGGTCGATCTTCTTCGGCTTCTCGGCGTCGAATTCGAGCACCCAGTGCCCGGTCTTGGCTTTGCCCGACTGCATGGCGGTCTTGGCAGGGCTGAAAATTCGCGCGGACATAATTCCCTCATTCGTGAGTCCGCAGCGAGCGCGGACATCCAGATGCGCCCGTCATTTACTGCGCAATCGCCATTGCTGCAAGGCGAAAGCCGGTTTCCGCTTTTTTGCCCTTGCCATGTCGAGCGGAAGCCACTAGGCACGGCGTCGAAATGTGATTTCGGAGTGTAGCGCAGTCTGGTAGCGCATCTGGTTTGGGACCAGAGGGTCGGGAGTTCGAATCTCTCCACTCCGACCATTTTTCTCCCCGCGACATCGATCTGCCCCATCTGCCCAATTGATTGGCGCACCCTGGCGTCGGCGCGTCATGCGCAGGCGAATCGCGTGCGATGGAACGGCCTGCATGGGCCGTCGCTCAGACCTTTCTGGCCGGCCGCCATGATACGACCGAGAGGAACCGGACCGGCAGCGTCAGCAGCTGATCAGGGCCGTGCGGCGAGGCAGCGTCGAAGAACAGGCTGTCGCCCGGCGCCATGCGGTAAAGTGCCATGCCATGGCGCCAGACCATCCCACCTTCCAGCATATAGATGAACTCCATGCCGGCATGCTGCCGCAAGGCGGGACGATCGGCGTCATCAGCCAGGGTGACGAGACAGGGTTCGACCGAGACACCGGCGGCATCAGGGACGACGTAGCCGAGCGGGCGATGACCGGCGCGCGTGCCGCAGCGCTCGGTTGGCAAACCTGCCTTCACGAACTTGGCGTCGCGCAGCTCCTCGGACGGCTTCAGCAATACGCTCAGCGGCACGGCCAAGGCGCGCGACAGCTGATGCAGCGTGGTCAGCGATGCCGAGATGATGCCGTTCTCGATCTTCGACATCATGCCGAGCGACAGGCCGGCGGCCCGCGCCAGCTCGATGATGGTCATGCCATGTTTGCGCCTGCAGGCCCTGACCTCGCGGCCGATCGCCATTTCGAGCTGGTTGCCGGCAGCACCGCGCAAGGCATGCGGGTCCTGGTTCAGTGCCAAAGCTGCGTCGGCCATGTCGCGTTCGCCGAAGTCGAGGCCTGATATTGTCATGCGCGTCACCTCCTGAAATGCCCATGTCGCTGGCTTTGTCGCCCCCATGTCGCCGGCATCTGCCGCCCCTTTGAACGACGACCGGTCGCGACGGCCCGAACCGAAATCCGCCTCTCCAATTCCGGCACCCGTTTGGACGTCGGCGCGACGTCAAACGTCTGCGGAAATCCGCGACGGCGCGAGGCGGCCCGCCTCCTGCGTCCAGAACGCAAAAAGCTCCCGGCGGGGGTGACCCGCGGGAGCTTTTTTGCTCTGCCATCGGCCCGCATCGGTGCGGGCGTGATGGGGTGAAGCGTCAGGGATTTAGCGGGTCATGTCAATGGGAGTCTGGGGGCGTCCCGAGGGAGTCTCGGAGGGAGTCTCGGGGTGGACAAGTCGAGGCTGCTGCGGCGCGCCGGCATTCGATGCGCCACAGGCGCGCGCCGCCGGCATGTCAGGTCGACCAGTGCAGCGCCCCGGAGATGCCTAGGCAACGTCCACGGCCTCCTTCACCGGCAGCTTGAGCACGTCGCTGGCATTGATGATGGCAAGCGCGATCGCCTCGATGGTGGTGCGCTTGTTCATCGCCTGCTCGCGCAAGGTCTCGTAGGCGACCTGCTCCGACACCTTGTTGGTGGCCATCAGGATCTCCTTGGCCTTGTCGATGTCGCGATGCGCCTTGAGCTTGGCGGAGAGCCGCTCGACGCGGATGCGCAGCCGCTCCTCGCGCCGGTGGTTGTTGACGCTCAGAAGGATGTTGGCGAGGATTCCGAAGGTTCGGAGCGGCAGGCCGATCACTGCTTGCGCCCGCAGCCGCAGCACCTTTTCGACGATGATCGGGTTCTCATAGTCGACGATGGCGATCAGCACCGCCGGCGGATCGTCGGCGTTCCAGTTCCAGGTGATTCCGCCTTCGACCAGCGGGCGGATGAAGGCGAACACCACGTCGATATTGGCGGGAATCTCGGCCGGCGGCGGCCAGTTGGTCTGAACCTGGCAGCCGATGCGGTTGAGGTGCTGCCAAAGCTCCTCGCCTTCGCTGCTCTTAGGCTGCAGCAGCAGCACACGCAGCGAGCGTATGTCCTTGATCTGGATCGGCGCTGATCCGTCATGCGGCGCCACGTTGGGGCTACGTGATACCATTGTTCCTCATCGCGGCAATGTCGTTGCGGTGTTCCAACGCTTGCCTATGGTGTCGTTCGGTTTCTTGTTCCCATGCCCCTCGGCACGGGGTCATAGCGAATGCATGGCTAGGCGCTCCCCCCATTCCTCGGGGTTGTAGCTGGCGAGATAGGGATCGGGCCTGACAGCCGTTGCCGATTTCGACAGGATCTCGAACTGGCCGTCCTCGCGCGCCCGCGCCACCCGCGGCCAGACATGGGTATGGGCATTGTCGGGGTCGATGCGGATGCGTCCTTGCGGTGCATCGAATTCCGAACCGAGGATGGCCGGCCTGAGCGCCTCGACATCGTCCGTGCCTGTCTTGCGCAGCGCATTGGCCACGACATGGACCTGGAAATAGGCCGCCTCCCAGCACATGTTGGTCACAGCATCGCTGCCGAACCTCTTCTTGTAGCGCTCGACACAGCGTTCGTTCTGCAGGCCCCCGACCGACTGGAAATAGCTGGCCGAGGTGATGTGACCGGCGCCGACGTCGATGCCCATCGCCTGGATGTCGGACTCGCTGGTGGTCAGGCTGGCGATCGGCATCGCCCTAGCATCGAGGCCGGCTTCGGCGAAGGCCTGGTAGAAATGGACGATGCTTTCGCCGACGAAATTGCAGAAGATCACGTCCGGCTGCTTGCGCTTGATGTCCGCTACCAGCGGCTTGTAGGCCGAGCGCCTGGCATCGAGCTTGAGATAGCCGCGCCCGGCCACCTCGCCGCCATGCTTGACAAGCATCTCGTTCATGATGCGGTCGGACTCGCGCGGCCAGATGTAGTCGGAGCCGACCATGTAAAAGCGCTGGCCTACATGGTTGAGCAGATGTTCGCCGAGCTGGACGCTGTTCTGGTTGGGGGCAGCACCGCAATAGATGGCGTTGCGCGAATATTCGAAGCCCTCATACTGGGCGGGATAGCAGAGCAGCCCGTTGCGGTGCTCGACCGCCTTCAGCACGGCCTTGCGCGTGCTCGACATGTAGCAGCCGAAGATGATCCTGACGCCGTCCTCGACAAGCAGCCTGTTGGCCAGGCTGTGATAGGCAACCGCATCGCAGCCCGGATCGTGATGGACGGCAACAAGCTCACGGCCGTTGATGCCGCCTGCTTCATTGACCTCGTGGATGGCAAACAGCGTCGCATTCAGCATGCTGCGTTCCATCACCGAAGTGACGCCGGTCTGGGAGAACAACACGCCGACCTTCATCGGCTCCTCGGTTCTTGTCGCCATCAATTGCCAACTCCGTCAGATTGTTCATCCGCGAACTCGACACAAAAAAAGCGCCCAGCGCGGGTAACCGCAGCAAGCGCCTTTGCTCGACTGATGGGGACATCGCTGTCCTTACGTAAACTTTGCCTGAAGCCATCTGGCCCGTCAACTCGCTTGCGCCTGGGCAAACGACATTCCGCCACTGCCCTGTTCAGGCAAAGGCTGTCCGACGGTCGCAGGCGAGCCGGCAAACCGCACAGGAGGTTGCTTTGCCTGCCGTTGCGCCGACCAGATGAAATGCCGGTTGACAGAAATCGGGAAGTTGCGGATGATCATCGACATCAGGCCTGCGACGCTGCGGGCTGAGACCAGAGCAAAAAGGCTCCCGCGGGTCATCTCCGCCGGAGCCTTTTTGCGTTTTACCACCAGTGCGCTGCGCGCCCCATCTCTTCGGCTGCGCAGACAGCAACGACGCTGACAATACCCATTGCCGCCTCGAGCGACTGACCTCGCTCGCACCCCAAATTCCCTGGAATTCCGCAGGAATTCCAGACGTGCGGAGCTTTGCCAAAACGGCTCCGCCCGGCGGAAGCACGACAACAAACATCAGCCTGAGGAGGAACTGGACGTGAACAAGGTAGAGACATTTGGCACTGCGGTGCGTGTGGCCTGCGATGTGGGCGGCACATTCACCGATGTGTGCATCCTGAACGAGGCTTCCGGCAAGATCCATGTCGCCAAGACGCCGACGACGCCGGACCCGATCGACGGCGTGCTCAAGGGCATCGAGGCAGGCGGCGTCGCCCTGCGCGACATCATCCTGTTCTCGCATGGCACCACGCTCGCCACCAATGCGCTGATCACCCGCCGCTTCCCGCCCGCCATCATGGTCACGACCAAGGGTTTTCGCGACGTCATCGAAATCCGCCGCGGCACGCGCGACGATCTCTGGGACACCTACAAGGAAATGGCCCCGCCCTATCTGCCGCGCCGCGACCGGCTGGTGGTGTCGGAGCGCATCGACTACGCGGGCAAAGTCATCGAAGGCGTCAATGAAGCCGAGGCGCGCGAGCTCGCCCGCGTCATCAGGAAGCGCAACGTCAACAACGTCGCCATCTGCTTCGTCAATTCCTTCGTCAATCCCGCAAACGAGCAGCGCATGCGCGACATCCTGCTCGAGGAATTGCCCGGCGTGTCGATCTCGCTGTCGAGCGACATCATGCCCGAGATCTTCGAGCATGAACGCTTCAACACGACCGTCGCCAACACCGTGCTCGGACCGGTCGCCGGCCAGTATGGCGCCGAGCTCGAAAGCCGCATGCAGGACGGCGGTTATGCCGGCGACGTGCTTTTGCTGCATTCCGGCGGCGGTGTCATGACCGCCAAGGGCGCCACCAAATTTGCCGCGCGTCTAGCGGCGTCGGGCATCGCCGCCGGCGCCATCGCCAGCCGCTTCATCTCCGAGCTTGCCGGCTACAAGAACTCGATCAGCCTCGACATGGGCGGCACCAGCACCGACATCAGCCTGTGCTCCGACGGCCATCTCCACGTCACCAATGACTGGCATGTCGAATATGGCTATCCGATCCGCTTCCCCAGCATCGAGGTCCTGACCATCGGCGCCGGCGGCGGCTCGCTGGCCTGGCGCGACGCGGCCGGTGCCTTGCGCAACGGACCGCAATCGGCCGGCTCGACGCCGGGACCGGTGTGCTACAATCAGGGCGGCACCGAGCCGACCAATTGCGACGCCAATGTCTATCTCGGCCGGCTCGGCACCAAGCTCGCCGGCGGCAGGGTCGAACTCGACGTCAAGCTGGCGGAAAACGCCATCAACCGCGTCATCGCCGAACCGTTCGGCATGGACGCGGAACAGGCGGCACTGTCGATCCTGAAGGTCGCCAACGCCAACATGGCGGACGCCGTGCGCCTGGTGTCGCTGCGCAAGGGCTACGATCCGCGCGACTTCGCGTTGGTGGCCTTCGGCGGTGCCGGTGCGCTGCACGGCGTGGCGCTGGCCCGCGACCTCTACATCCCTGTCGTGCTGATCCCGCCAAATCCCGGCGTCACCTCGGCCATGGGCTGCCTGCTCGTCGACATCACCCATGACATCACCCAGATGTACACCGACACGGTCAGCGACATCGACATGGCCGAGCTCAACAGCGCCTTCCGCGTGCTCGAAGAAGACGGCCACGACCGCCTGCTGAGCGAGGATATCTCGCCCGAACAGATGCTGTTCCAGCGCTACATCGACATGCGTTATCTCGGCCAGTGGCGCTCGATGTCGATCCCGGTCAGCGCCGACATCACCAATCTCGACGAGGCGGTCCGGCAGTTCCATGAGGAACATGGCCGCGAGCACAACTATTCGAGGCCCGACGCCCCGGTCGAGGTGTGCCGCATCCAAGTCAAGGCCACCGGCCTCAACCGCAAGGCG
The DNA here is from genome assembly GCF_964252895.1 of Aminobacter sp. LjRoot7. NCBI lineage: Bacteria > Pseudomonadati > Pseudomonadota > Alphaproteobacteria > Hyphomicrobiales > Phyllobacteriaceae > Aminobacter > Aminobacter sp. LjRoot7. The sequence continues at coordinate 625,343 of NZ_CAXUPX020000002.1, read as the reverse complement.
GAGCTGGCCAAGCACGAACTGCGCAAGGCGCCTTTGCCCGCCCCCGTCGGCGAACGCCTGGTCCGCTTCGACGAAGCGCCGGAGCGCATCAAGACCCCGGTCTATGACCGCTCGACCCTGCATGCGGGCGCCGTCGTCGTCGGCCCCGCCATCATCGACCAGCTCGACAGCACCATCGTCGTGCCGCCCGGGATCAAGGCCGAGGTGGACGAGTACCTGATCATCAGGATGCACGTCCCGCAGCAGTCCTGAACGACTGAGCCAAAGCCCCACGCAAATTCTGAATTGGAGATTGGAAATGGCACCGAAAAAAGATCGCCGTACGCTCGATCCGGTTACCTTCGAGGTCCTGAAGAACGCCTATGTCAACATCGTCGACCAAATGGCGGAGCAGATCCTGCGCACCTGCTACTCGTTCGTCATCTACTCCCGCGACTTCTCCTCGGCACTGTGCGACCCAACCGGGGACACGATCATGCAAGGCAGCGGCGATATCGCCGCTCACGTTGGAACGCTGCACCTGACCGCCAAGGCGGTGATCAAGAAGTTCGGCAACGACGTTCATCCGGGCGACGTATTCGTCATCAACGACGTCTACCAGGGCGGAACCCACTTCAACGACACCCGCCTGTTCGCGCCGATGTTCTACAAGGGAGAACTGCTTGGCTACGCTCAGGCCAACGGCCATTGGGCAGATGTCGGCGGTGCCGTTCCAGGCTCGTTCAACGTGAATGCGCTCGATCACATGGCCGAAGGCCTGCGCATCACGCCAGTCCGCGTCTACAGCAAGGGCGTGTACCTCTCCGACGTCGCCGAGCTGATCGCCCACAACACACGTGCGCCCAGCGACATCATCGGCGACCTCCAGGCGCAGGCGGAAGCTTGCCGTCTTGCCGAACGCGAGGTGCAGCGCTTGTGCGACAAGTATGGCGTCGACACGATCAAGAAGTCGTTCAACGAGGTCCAGGACTACGTCGAGGATATGACGCGCCAGCGCATCTCCGATTTGCCCGACGGCACCTGGGAGACCATCGATTACATCGACGTTGACCCCGATGAGGGCGAAGGGCTGGTGCCGATCAAGGTCAAGATGACCATCGACGGCGACCGGGTCCATTACGACCTGACCGGTTCGCACCCCAAGACGGTCGGCTCGTTCCTCAACTGCTGCTATGGCGGCGCGTTTGCGGCCGTCGTTGCCGGCACCAAGATGCAGTCGCCCGACATTCCGATGAACTCCGGCTTCTACCGGGTGGTGACGGTCGATGCTGGCCCGCTCGGCTCGGTGGTCAATGCCGAATGGCCGACGCCGGTCGCCGGCTTTGCCTCAGGTCCCTTCGAGAAGATCATGAACGCGGTCTTCGAGCTGTGGGCGGAGGTTCTGCCGGAGCGCGCCATGGCCTGCACCTTCAACCTCGACTACCTGCTGATCGGCGGCCGCGACACCCGTCACGAAGGCAAGCCCTACTTCATGTGGTACGACTGGATGGTCGGCGGCTGGGGCGCGCGCAACGGCCGTGACGGCTGGGCGGCCACCGGACCGGTGTTCGGCGTCCAGCTTGGAACCCAGCCTTTCGAAGGCCAGGAACGCCTGTCACCGGTGCTCACCACCTGCCACGAGCTGATGGTCGATTCAGGCGGCCCCGGCGAATTCCGCGGCGGCCTCGGCGTCCAGAAGGGCGGCACGCTTTACGCCTGCGAACGCACCGTGGTGTCTTATTGCTGCGACCGCGAGCGCTCGATCACCTGGGGCCTGTGGGGCGGATTGCCGTCGATTCCCCACGGCGTCTGGGTCAATCCCGGCCAGGAAAAGGAGCGTTATCTCGGCTCGCTGTTCTCAGGCGTGCCGCTGCAGCAGGGCGACACTGTGCAACGGCCCTCGGCCGGCGGCGGCGGCCTTGGCGATCCGCTCAAGCGCGATATCCAAAGCGTGCTCAGCGACGTGGTCGAAGGCTACGTCTCCGTGGAGCGGGCGAAGAAGGACTATGGCGTCGTCGTCCATGTCGTCGATCTCGATCTCGACGAATACAAGATCGACGAGAACGCCACGCTCGCCGAACGGGCGCGCATCGCCAGCCACCGCAAGGACTGGCTCAACGAGGACGCCGAGAAGATCGCCGCCCTTTATCGCGACAAAAAGCTCAACATGCTCGACCTGATCCGCCAGTACGGCGTCATCGTCGACTGGGGCTCGGGCGAGCTTCTTCCCAAGACCACCGCCGAGTTCCGCGAGATGCTGAAGCGGCGGACGGTTCCTTACTGGACGGCATCGGGCCAGGCCGCCAACGCGACCCTGAAGGTCGCCTGATCAAGGGAAGGCAGCAGGCTCTCGCAGGCTTGCTGCCTTCTTCGCCAACGGGGTTTGCATAATCAAGAATCTGCCAAAAAACAAAAACTCGGAGATGAACCATGTCCGGAAGTCTCGATGTCGCAGGGGAATTGGACTATTCGCAACGGCCGGTCCCACCTAGTGGCCGCATGCCCAAGCTCAATCTGACGATGGCCTTCTGGGCGATCTGCAGCGCCATGTTCTTTCTCATCATCTCGGCGACGCTCGCCGAGATCTATGGCACCGCCAATACGATCATCGGCCTGATACTGACCGTGATCTCCTACTCCGCCATCAATGCCGTCATCACCCGCTACGCGATCAGGACCGGCCTGTCGGTGTCGCTATTCTCAAGGCTTTTGTTCGGCCGCTACGGATCGGCGATCGCCACCTTCATCTATGCGGTCTCAAGCATCTATTACGCCGTGTTCGAAGGCTCGGTCATCGCTACCGCGGCGACCTACTACTTCGAAGGCCTGACCTTCGCTGTCGCAGCCCTGATCGTCTGCATCTACAGCGTGCCGCTGATCCTCGGCAGCGTCCAGCACTGGCTCGACAAGTTCAACGGCTATCTCCTGCCGCTCTATCTTGTCGGCCTGATGGGCACGGTGGTCTACGCCATCTCGCATTACGGCTATTCCAACGCCTGGCTGACCATGACGCCGGAAGGCGGCGCCCCGCCCTATGGCTGGATCAACGTCTTCATCGCCTTCATGGGCGTCTGGTGGATGATGATGTGCACCTTCGACTTCGCCCGCTTCGGCAAGAAGGAGGACGAGACCTACCACGCCGTCTTCAATTTCGGCCTGCCCTTCTACACGCTGACCTATTTCGTCAACGGCCTGGTCGGCATCTTCCTGGTGCAGACGATCCCGCTCGAAGGTGCCACCTCGGAAGTGTCGGTGGTCAAGGCGCTGATCGTGATGATGGGCGCGCTCGGCCTGCTGTTCGTCTGGATCAGCCAGACGCGCATCAACACCACCAATTTCTACCTGTCGACAGTCAACATGCAGGCGTTCTTCCGGCTGGTGTTCAAGCTGGAGATGCCGAAATATGTCTGGGCGATCATCGTCGGCGTCATCGTCTATTTCGTGATGCTGGCCAACATCTTCCAGTACCTGCTCGTCGCACTCGCCTATCAGGGCATCTTCGTCGTCGCCTGGGTCGGCGTGGCGCTGGCCTACATATTGTGCGGACAGCATGACGGCACCGGCGAGGAAAGCGCCCGTTCCGACGACGATTTCCCGGCCTATTACGCGCCCGGAATGGTCGCCTGGTTCGGTGCGGTGGCCATCGGCATCATATTGCTCGCCATCCCCAACCTCGAACTGCTCTCCGCACCGGCAACCGTCACCAGCAGCTTCCTGCTGTTCTGGGCGCTGTCGTCACGCATCAGAACTGTCGCCATAGCCTCTTGAGCCTGCCGGGCGCGGTCGCGTTCTCGAAACCCATCTTCGAGAACCGACCGCGCCCTGAAGAGTTTTGGGGTGTAATCTTGGGCCGCCTCTCCGGGCGGCAGTGTCTCAGTTTGCAAGTTGACGGAACGCAATAGGCGTTTCCCAAATCAGCCCGGCCTCCTATACACTTAGCGGAAAGCAGGGGTGAAGGGGCTATGGAAAGTATCACATTCGCCACGAGCGCTGACTTAATGCGGTGGATCAAACTCGCCGTCAAGTTGCCGCGCTATGATCGCGTACCTGCAGATAAACGTGTGATCTGGACCTACGGCAATGGTGATGTAATCGAGAAGAAAACGGGCAAGAACGGGGGAACGCTGAACTCAAATCTCAGGTTCTTGCTTAGGACAGGAACAGGAGAGTTGGAACATTCGAGCGACGCTCTGCTTGTCAGCAACATCGACGCCAAGGGCGGCGTGGTCCTCAGTATAAATTGGGCTGACGAATAGACATGCCCACCGGCCCCAAAAAGGCCAGAAGCGTCCCGCCGACGTGAGCAATGCCATCCGCGTCATGCGCATTGCAAACGGCTAGGAAGCTGGCGATGGTGCGAAGGCCGACAAGCGTGGTGGCGCTTCACCATACGCTGTTATGGTCGGAGTAGCGTGTCCTGCATTTCAAACTAAGACAATACCCTCACGACAAGACGATCTCGCGCGCCCGCCGTCACCGCCCTGCCCCGGCCCATGCCGCCTGGATCGCCTGGCTGAGCTCGGCTTCCGAGATCGGCTTGTGCAGGATGCGGCTGCCCCCGGCGCTCACCTCCTTCAGCCGTGACGGCGAGGTGTCGCCGGTGATGATGATCGACGGCACGACATGGCCGAGATAGGCGCTCAGCATGCGGATCGCCTCGAGCCCGGTAGCGCCATGCGCCAGCCGATAGTCCGAGATGATCAGATCGACCGTTGCATGGCCGCGCAGGGCCGCTGCCGCATGCACCGCCTGGGCCTCCGCCGCCGACCGTCCGGCATAGACGCTGTGCCCCTCGATGGTCAGCAGCTGCTCCATCGCCTCGAGAATGTCGCTCTCGTCCTCGACGACGATGATGCCGCCGGTTATGGCTTCAGTCCGCGTCTCGCGCTGTGGGACAGGCGCCTTCGCCGCGCGGACTTCCGGCACGGTGATCGAAAACATCGAACCGCGCCCCGGCGTCGATATCAGCCTCAACGGGTGCTTCAGCAAGCCGGCGGTGCGACGCACGATGGCTAGGCCAAGGCCGAGCCCTTGCGTGCGATCGCGCGCCGGGTTCTGCAACTGCACGAATTCCTCGAAGATCACGGCCTGCTGGTCATCGGGAATGCCGGGGCCGCTATCCCAGATCTGGATCTCGACGAAACCGGCCCGCTTGCGGCAGCCAAGCACGACGCCGCCCTCTTTAGTGTAGCGAAAGGCGTTGGTCACTAGGTTGGTCAGCACCCGCTTCAGCATCATCGGGTCGCTTTCGACCATCAGATTACTGTCGACCACCCGCCATTTCAGGCCACGCTGCTTGGCTTCGGCGGCGAACTCCTCGCGGAAATCGCGGAACAGTTCGCGCAGGCACACGGTTTCGCGGGTGACGGTGACGATGCCGGCATCGAGCTTGGAGATGTCGAGCAGCGCGTTCAGCAGGCCGCTGAGATTGCCGATGATCGATTTGGCCCGGCCGGCGAGACCGCGCGCCTGCTCGGCCGGCACGTTGCCGCGTTTGGCCAGCACGGCAATCGTCGACACCAGCAGGCTGAGCGCATGGATCGGCTGGCGCAGGTCGTGGCTCGCCGCGGCCAGGAAGCGGGTCTTGGCGCGGTCGGCTGTCTGCGCGCGGTCGCGCTCTTCCTGCAGATGCTCGACGAGCCGTTCATTTTCCAGGCGCAGGCTGATGGTCTCGCGCAACATGCGGTAGGTGATGCGGCAATAGTAGAAATTGATCGCCACGAGCGAGACGAGCAGGAACAGAAAGCCCGCCGAAATCGCGCTGCCGCTGGTGATGACGCGGGCGGCAACCGGCAACACCGTCGCCAGGATCGAGCCGATCAGCGCCGGCGGAAAAGCCGAAAGCGACGGCACCGTGCCGCAGACGAGGCCGGTCAGCACCACCACGGTGAAGGACAACAGAAGCGGCGCTTCCGGCAGGAAGCCGACCCAGCCGAATATGCCCCACAACAATCCCGAGACCCAGGAAAAGGCGGCCGCCAGCCAGGCCCAGTGCATGATCGTCCGGGGATCGCGCGGCCGGCTGAAGAAGCGGCGGGAGGCAAAGACGCGCAGCGCCGTCAGCGCATAGAGCGTGCCGAGCCAGCCCGCCAGCCATGGCGTGGAAATGCCGCTGCGCAAGACGTAGACGGCGGCGAGCGAAATGACGATGTTGGAGATGACCACGCCATATGAATTGCGATAGAGAAGCTCGACCAGAGCCTGGCGTATCTTGTCTTCCTGCATCGCCCCTCCAAATGCCTGACGAATATCATCAAGGCTGTCCTTGGCCATTGACGGCTGATCTACCGTCAATTTGTTTCCCATAAATTGGCGACCAACGTTCCGGCACCACCGAATCATCTATGCTGTCCAGATGAACCGTCCACTTACATTCATCCTCGCCGACGACCACGCACTGGTGCGCGAAGGGCTGAAGATGCTGATCTCGACCATGGACAACATGTCGGTGGTGGCGGAAGCAGCGGATGGCGAGGCCTTGCTTGAGCAGGTCGCCAGGACGCGCGCCGACCTGTTGCTCCTCGACCTCGGCATGCCCGGCGTTGCCGGCATCCAGTTCATCTCCGACATCAGAGAGCTCGTGCCCAGGCTGAAGATCATCGTGCTGACCGCCAATATCGAGCCGCGGACGGTGCGCGCGGCACTCGAGGCCGGCGCCAGCGGCTACCTGACCAAGGACGGCGATCCCGAAGAACTCGGCGAAGCGATCGAGGCAATCAGGAAAGGCGGCACCTACCTTGCTCGCACTGTGCGTTTCGCCGTAGGCGAGGCACCCGGCAACGGCAAACAGCCTGCCGTACCCGACATCCTGTCGCCGGTGCCGCTGACCCGGCGCGAGCGCGAAATCCTCGCTCTGGTGGCGCAGGGGCTGACGGCGCGCGAAATCGCCGAACGGCTGGGCATCAGCCCGCTGACGGTGCGCAAGCACCGCGAAAACCTGATGGGCAAGCTCAATCTCCACAGTGCCGCCGAACTGACCGCCTATGCGGTTCGCCTGGGTTTGCCCACAGCCTGAAGGCTGCCGCGCACCGCCTTCCCGGCGCACGACATCACGTCAATATCTGCTTAACCATCAACAAATTAGCCAAGGCGGCGGGCGCTCGATATACGCCACATGCCGTATGTTTTCGCCTGATCGGCAAGCCTATTCCTCCCAGCGATCGCATCATTGGGGAGGAGCCGACATGCCGTCGCTGGAACTGTGGATTCCCTTTGCCGCTGCAACGCTGGCCTTCGCCTGCATGCCGGGGCCGGCAATCCTCTACATGACGGCACAGACGGTGGCGCTCGGCCGCCGGGCCGGGCTGATGGCAGCTTTTGGCGTCCATATCGGCTGCTACGTCCACATCTTCGCCGCGGCCATCGGCCTGGCCTCGCTGATCGAGCAGGCGCCGATGCTTTTTCAGGCGATCAAGCTTGCCGGTGCTGCCTATCTCGTCTGGCTCGGGCTCTCGATGTTCATGGGCTGGGGCAAATCCAATGACAAGGCCGCCAGCCCCGCCTCACAAAGCCTGCGCGACAGCATCATCGTCGAGATCCTCAATCCGAAGACCGCCTTGTTCTTCCTGACCTTCCTGCCGCAATTCGTCGATCCGGCAGCCGCCTTCCCGCTGTGGCTGCAGTTCCTGCTTCTCGGCATGTTCGTCAACCTGGTCTTCTCGATCGCCGACGTCGCCGCCGTCGGCATCGCCTCGGTCACCCTTGCCCGCGTTGCATCGGGCGAGGCCGGCTGGATCGTGCCCAAGGCCTGCGGCTCGATCCTGGTCGGGCTCGGCCTGGCGTTGGTCGGTCACCAGATCTGAAACGGCATCACGCCGATCCATGCATTCGCATCGGCCCCCCTTGACTGGCAGGCGCGACAGGCTACGCTGACGTCAAAATACCGGCCCCGACTGCCGGGTGGCAAACATGCCCCGTATGCCTCGCCTCCCGGCGATGGCTGCGGGGCATTTTTGTTTTGGGAGGAATTTTTGAAGTCGCGCATCGAAATCGGCGTGCTGTATTCGCGCTCGGGCAGCTATCAGCTGGTTGCCAACGCCTGCCATGCCGGCACCATGCGCGCCATATCAGACATCAATGCCGATCCCGCAAGCGGCATCGAGCTCGTTGCCATCGAGCGCGACCCCTGTGGCAACATCGACCGCTACGCCCCGCTCTGCGACGAGATCCTGCGCACCAGCGGCGCGCGCCATGTCGTCGGCGCTGTCACTTCGTGGAGCCGCAAGGAGGTCATCCCGGTTCTGGAGAAGTCGGGGGCGGCACTCTGGTATGCCTGTCCCTATGAAGGCTTCGAGGCCAATGAGCATGTCGTCTACATGCATGCCTGCCCGAACCAGCATCTGGTGCCGCTGCTTGCCCATGTCGTGCCGCGCTTCGGCGCCGATGGATTCCTGCTCGGCTCCAACTACATCTGGGGCTGGGAAACCAACCGCGTCGCCCGCGACCTGATCGCGGACGCCGGCGGCAAGGTATCAGGCGAGCGCTACCTACCGATCGGCGAGACCGACGTCTCCAGGTTGATCGAGGAGATCAGGGCGACAAGGCCGTCCTTCATCCTCAACAATCTGATCGGCACCTCGTCCTACGCCTTCTTTGCCGCCTACACTGAGCTTGCGCGCAACGATCCGCATTTCGGGCCGGAGCGCTGCCCGATCCTGTCCTGCAACCTGACCGAGGCCGAGCTGCCGGCGATCGGCGCGGCCGGAAGCGGCCACCTGTCGGTCGGACCCTATTTCCGCGACGTCGGTACGGCCACGCCTGATGCACCAGCGTCGTCCTTCGAGGCTTCCGGCTATGCCTCCGTCATGGTTCTGGCCAAGGTGCTCCAGGCAAATCCCGACGCGGGCTTCGCCGAACTGTCCGCCGCCTTCGCCAAATCAAGTTTCGCCACGCCCTTCGGCACCATCGCCGTCGACCCGCAGACCCAGCATGCGACCCTGCCGGTCGAGATCGGCCGCATCTCAGGGCTCGGCTTCGAACGCGTCAGCCATATCGAACGTGTCGCTCCCGACCCCTATCTCTCGCGTTACGACCGGGCCAAGACCTTCGGCCGCCAGCGGCTCAAGGTCGTGTCATGAGCCGCGCGGCACATATCCCCAATCTCGGCGGCGCCAAGGCATTCGTGCTGCACCGCCCGCATGCCACGGTCAGCGCCATATCACGCCAGCTCCAGGCTATCGGCCTCGAGGTTGTGGATTGCTGGCCGGAACTGCCGGCCGAGGCGCTAGCCGCCGACTTCGTGTTCTTCGACGTCGATCTCGGCTTCGACCAGCAGTTTCCCTGGCCGCGCGGTGCTGCCCCCATGCCGACCATCGCGCTGATCGGCTCGGAAGCGCCGGGTCGCATCGAATGGGCACTGTCGCACAAGGCGGATGCGCAACTGCTGAAGCCGGTCGGCAATGCCGGCGTCTACAGCGCGCTGCTGATTGCTCGCCAGAGTTTTGCCGCGCGCCGGCAACTGGCCGACGAGATCACCGCGCTGCAGCAGCGCGTCGCCGAGCGCCAGACCATCGTGCGCGCTGTTACCGCTCTGTCGAGCCAGGATGGCGTCGACGACGAACGCGCTTATGCGCAATTGCGTTCGCTCGCCATGAACTGGCAGGTCAGCCTCGAGGAAGCCGCCCGACGTGTCGTCGCCATGACCGAAAAGGAGGGCGGCGTTGACCAGTCCCATCGCGCCTGAGATGCCGGCTGTCGCTGTGCCGGCCAAGGCACGCGCCGGTGTCTGGCGTTGCCTCGTCAAGCGGCCGCTGGCGCTGACCGGCCTGGTGACCATCGCGATCACCGTCGCCGGCGCCCTGCTCGCCCCCTATCTCACCGGCTACGACCCCAACGAGCAGCTCTTCGACGGTCTGACGCTGGAAGGCGCGCCGCTGCCGCCCAGCGCCACCTTCTGGCTCGGCACCGACCTGCTCGGCCGGGACCTTCTGACCCGCATTCTCTATGGCGCGCGGACCTCGCTGATCATCGGCATCGTCGCCAATGGCGCGGCCCTCCTGATCGGCACGCTCGTCGGCATCACCGCGGGTTATTTCCGCGGTTATGTCGGGGCAGCCCTGATGCGCTTCACCGACCTGATGATGGCCTTTCCGGCCTTGCTGCTCGCCATCTGCCTGGCCGCCGTGTTCCAGCCCAGCCTGTGGATCGTTGCCATGGTGATCGCGCTGGTCAACTGGGTGCAGACAGCCCGCATCGTCTTCACCGAAACCAGCTCGCTTGCCGAACGCGAGTTCATCGACGCCGAGCGCACCATCGGCGCCGGCACCGGGCGCATCCTGTTCCGCCACATCCTGCCGCATCTGCTGCCGACCATCATCGTCTGGGGCACGCTCGGCATCTCGACGACGGTGCTTCTGGAAGCGACGTTGTCCTATCTCGGCATCGGCGTGCAGCCGCCGACGGCGTCGTGGGGCAACATCATCTTCGAGAACCAGACCTATTTCCAGGCAGCCCCCTGGCTGGTGTTCTTCCCCGGCGCCGCGATCCTTTTGCTGGCGCTCGCTTTCAATCTTGTCGGTGATGCCCTGCGCGACATTCTCGACCCGACGCAGCGAGGCCGGGCATGATCGCCTATCTCACCCGCCGGCTGATCCAGGCAGCGCTGATCCTGCTCGGCGTGTCGCTGATCACCTTCGCCCTGCTCTATCTCCTGCCGGCCGATCCGGTGCGCCAGATCGCCGGCCGCAGCGCCACCCCGCAGACAGTCGAGAGCATCCGCCAGCAGCTCGGGCTCGACCAGCCTTTCGCTGTGCAATACTGGCGCTATCTGACCAACCTGCTCAGCGGCGATCTCGGCCGCTCCTACATCCAGCGTTCGGAGGTCAGCGAGCTGATCGTGGCGCGCCTGCCGGCCAGCCTGCTGCTGATGGTCGGCGCCATCGTCTGCGAGCTGGTCATCGGCCTGAGCATGGGCCTGGTTGCTGCGGTCAAGCGCGGCAGCGCCACCGACCAGGCACTGATGGTCGGCTCCTTCATCGGCGTGTCGGCACCGCAATTCGTCGTCGGCCTGCTTCTGCTCTACGTCTTTGCCGTCAAGCTCGGCTGGTTTCCGATCGGCGGCCACGGCACCTTCAGCCACATGGTGCTGCCGTCGCTGACGCTCGGCATCCTCGGCGCCGGCTGGTATTCGCGGATGATGCGCTCGTCGATGATCGACGTCCTGCGCCAGGATTACATCCGCACCGCCCGCGCCAAGGGCCTGGCCCAGCGCGCCGTGCTGTTCGGCCACGCTCTGCCCAACGCCATCCTGCCTGTCGTCGCCATGATCGGCATCGACATCGGCCTGTTCATGGGCGGCATCGTGGTGGTCGAAAGCGTGTTCGGCTGGCCCGGCATCGGCCAGCTCGCCTGGCAGGCGATCCAGCGCGTCGACATCCCGATCATCATGGGCGTCACGCTGGTCTCCGCCTGCGCCATCGTGCTCGGCAATCTGCTCGCCGACATCGTCGCCCCGTTCATCGATCCGCGCATCAAGCTGCGCTGATCAACGACAGGACCGCAAGACTGCCAACAGACAGACGACAAGCAGACAACAAAAGAGAAGGGAACCTCGGATGAAACAGCTGTTAACATCGACCGTCGCCGCGTCAGCGCTTTTGCTGGCGCTCGGCATGGCTTCTGCCACGGCACAGGAAACGCTCGACCCCAAGGCCAAGCAGGGCGGCGCGATAACCATCACCTACAAGGACGATGTCGCCACCCTCGATCCGGCGATCGGCTATGACTGGCAGAACTGGTCGATGATCAAGAGCCTGTTCGACGGGTTGATGGATTACGAGCCCGGCACCACCACGCTGCGGCCCGAACTGGCCGAGAGCTACGAGATCTCCCCCGACGGCAAGACCTTCACCTTCAAGCTGCGCAAGGGCGTGAAATTCCACAATGGCCGCGAGATGACGGCCGAGGACGTCAAATATTCGCTCGACCGCGTCACCAACCCCAAGACCCAGAGCCCGGGCGCCGGCTTCTTCGCCTCGATCAACGGCTATGACGACGTCGCCGGCGGCAAGTCGGAAAGCCTTGCGGGCGTGACTGTGGTCGACCCCTCGACGGTCAAGATCGAGCTGTCGCGGCCCGATGCCACCTTCCTGCATGTCATGGCGATCAATTTCAGCCATGTCGTGCCGAAGGAAGAGGTCGAGAAATACGGCGCCGACTTCGGCAAGCACCCTGTCGGTACCGGCGCCTACAAGATGGCCGAATGGACGCTCGGCCAGCGCTTGGTGTTCGAGCGCAACGCCGACTACTGGCACAAAGGCCTGCCCTATATTGACAAGATCACCTTCGAGATCGGCCAGGAGCCGATCGTGGCGCTTTTGCGCCTGCAGAATGGCGAGGTCGACGTTCCGGGCGACGGCATTCCGCCGGCCAAGTTCCAGGAGGTGATGGCCGATCCGGCGCAGAAGGCGCGTGTCGTCGAAGGCGGCCAGCTGCAGACCGGCTACGTCACCATGAACACCCAGATGGCGCCGTTCGACAACGTCAAGGTGCGCCAGGCCGTCAACATGGCGATCAACAAGGACCGCATCGTCAAGCTGATCAACAACCGCGCAGTGCCCGCCAACCAGCCGCTGCCGCCGTCGATGCCCGGCTATGACAAGGCCTTCACTGGTTATGCCTTCGACGTCGACAAGGCCAAGGCGCTGCTCGGCGAAGCCGGCCATCCCGACGGCTTCGAGACCGAGCTGTTCGTCATGAACACCGATCCCAACCCGCGCATCGCCCAGGCGATCCAGCAGGATCTTTCGGCGATCGGCATCAAGGCCTCGATCCAGTCGCTCGCCCAGGCAAACGTCATCGCCGCCGGCGGCGAAAAGAACGGCGCGCCGATGATCTGGTCCGGCGGCATGGCCTGGATCGCCGACTTCCCGGATCCGTCCAATTTCTACGGCCCGATCCTCGGCTGCGGCGGCGCGGTGCAGGGCGGCTGGAACTGGGCCTGGTACTGCAACAAGGACCTCGACGAAAAGGCGGCAGCGGCCGATTCGATCGTCGATCCTGCCAAGGCCGAGGAACGTGCCAAGCTGTGGGGCGAGATCTACGCCAAGATCATGGCGGACGCGCCCTGGGCGCCCGTCTTCAACGAGCAGCGCTTCACCATGAAGTCGCCGCGCATGGGCGGCGACGACAAGCTTTATGTCGACCCGGTCCATATCCCGATCAACTACGACTATGTGTATGTGAACGATGTGCAATAACTGCAACTACACCATCCACGGACGCCATCATCACTTCGGCTGGGACAATTCGTTTGCCCCGGCCGAGCGGGTGGCGCCCGGCTCGACGATCGAGTTCGAATGTTTGGACTCGTCGGGCGGCCAGCTCACGGCCAACAGCACCGTCGGCGACATCGCAAAACTCGACTTCGACCAGATCAACCCGGTGACCGGGCCGATCTTCGTCGAGGGCGCCGAGCCGGGCGACGCGCTCAAGGTGACGATCGAGGCGTTCAAACCGTCCGGCTTTGGCTGGACGGCGAACATTCCGGGCTTCGGCCTGCTCGCCGACGACTTCAAGGAGCCGGCGCTCAACATCTGGAAATATGACGCGACCTCGCTCGAGCCGGCGCTGTTCGGCAAGAACGGCCGCGTGCCGCTGAAACCTTTCGCCGGCACCATCGGCAACGCCCCGGCCGAGATGGGGCACCACTCGGTGGTGCCCCCACGGCGCGTCGGCGGCAATCTCGACATCCGCGACCTTGCCGCCGGCACCGTGCTCTATCTGCCTGTCGAAGTGGCGGGCGCGCTGTTCTCGGTCGGCGACACGCACGCCGCCCAAGGCGACGGCGAGGTCTGCGGCACGGCGATCGAAAGCCCGATGAACGTGGTTCTCACCCTCGACCTGGTCAAGGACGCCAGGCTGAAGACGCCGCGCTTCACCACGCCGGGGCCGGTGACGCGGCATCTCGACGCCAAGGGCTACGAGGTGACGACAGGCATCGGTCCCGACCTGATGACCGGCGCCAAGGAGGCCGTCGCCCAGATGGTCGACCTGTTGTCACGGCGTTACCAGATGGATCCGGTCGACGCCTACATGCTGGTGTCGGTGTGCGGCGACCTCCGCATCTCGGAGATCGTCGACATGCCGAACTGGGTGGTGTCGTTCTACTTCCCGCGCTGCGTGTTCGAATGAACGCAGCCGCTGACATCAAACATGCTGCCGGAGCCCCTGCCCCGGCAGCCGACAGGCCGGTGCTCGACGTCGCCGGGCTGACCATTTCCGTGCGCGGCGAAGACGGCGAACGGCCTGTCGTCTCCGATCTCTCCTTCTCTTTGGCTCGCGGCGAGACCTTGTGCATCGCCGGTGAATCCGGCTCCGGCAAGTCGATGACCTCGCTGGCAATCATGGCGCTGCTGCCCCAGCCGGCAGCACGGATCTCGGCCGGTTCGATCAGGCTCGGCGACACCGATCTCGCCGGCCTGGACGAACGCGGGATGCGCCGCATCCGCGGCAACCGCATCGCCATGATCTTCCAGGAACCGATGACCTCGCTCAATCCGGTGCTGTCGATCGGGCGCCAGCTGGTCGAGGCGATCGAAGCCCATACAGGTGTTTCCAGCGCCGAGTCGCGCAAACATGCCATCGAGGCGCTGACCGCCGTGCGCATCCCCGAGGCCGAAAGCCGGCTCGGGCAATATCCGCATGAACTCTCCGGCGGCATGCGCCAGCGCGTCATGATCGCCATGGCACTGGCGCTGAAGCCCGACGTGCTGATCGCCGACGAGCCGACCACGGCCCTCGACGTCACCGTGCAGGGCGAGGTGCTCGAACTGCTGCGCGACCTGCAGCGCCAGCACGGCACCAGCGTCATCCTGATCACCCACGACATGGGCGTCGTCGCCGAAATGGCCGACCGCGTCATCATCATGCGTTACGGCCGCATGGTCGAGCAGGGCAAGGTCGCCGACATCTTCGAACGGCCCCAGGCCGACTACACACGCGACCTGCTCGCCGCTGTGCCGCGCATGGGCACTGGTGCCGCGCGCCAGGCCGCCTCCGGCGACGTCGCGGCGACGAAACCTCAGCCGGTCGCCGTGGCGCGCGACCTGCATGTCCGCTTCGACCTCACCGGCGGCTTCTTCGGTCGGGTCAACCGCCGGGTCCATGCCGTCGAGGGCATCAGCTTTGCCATCGCCGCCAACGAGACGCTGTCCTTGGTCGGCGAATCCGGCTGCGGCAAGTCGACGACGGCCAAAGCCCTTGCCGGCCTAGTGCCCTATCACGGCGAGCTCGAGATCGGCGGGCGCAACCTCAAGGGCCTCGGCCGCGAGGCGCGCAAGGCGGTGCGCCGCGACGTGCAGATGATTTTCCAAGACCCTTACGCCTCGCTCGATCCACGCATGCGTGTCGGCGACCTGGTCGCCGAGCCGCTTGTGATACACGACATCGGCACATCTAAGGAGCGCAGCGAACGGGTCGCCGCCCTGTTCGAGCGCGTCGGTCTTTCAGCCGACCAGATGGAACGTTATCCGCACGAGTTCTCCGGCGGCCAGCGCCAGCGCATCTGCATCGCCCGCGCCCTGGCGCTCAGGCCCAAGCTGATCATCGCCGACGAAAGCGTGTCCGCGCTCGACGTCTCGGTGCAGGCGCGGGTGCTGCAGCTGTTGAAGGAGCTGCAGCGCGAATTCGGCGTCGCCTATCTGTTCATCTCACACGACATGGCGGTGGTGGAGAACATCTCCGACCGTGTCGCCGTCATGTATCTCGGCCAGATCGTCGAGATGGGCACACGCGACCAGATCTTTTCCAATCCGCGCCACCCCTACACCAGGCGGCTGATCGAGGCGGTGCCGGTTCCCGACCCGGTCAGGCGCCGGGAACGTTTCGCGCGAATGGACCGCGAGATCCCGAGCCCGGTGCGCAAGCTCGGCGATGCGCCGAAGAAGCTGGTGCTGACCGATGTCGGCGGCGGCCACCTCGTCGCCGAATCGTAAGATCGGCAAGTCCGCTAACCCGCCGCCCCCATGCCCGACGCCGACGCCGCCGGGGCCGCTCGCGACGCCCCGCCGGCACGTTTCGCCCGCACATCCCCCACCCGCACATCCGATGTGCAGGACGGCGCCGGCCATAGATTGTGGAAAGATCACCGGGAGATGTGCCGTTGCGACCTTTGCGCACGGCAGCCAGCATTTGATGAATCAAAGTGTAGTGCTATCGTCCGGTCAAGCATGGTTAACAAAAGCTGAATGACAGCTGCGCGTTCCACCATGCCAGAGCCTGGCGGATCCGCTCGCCGGCTTTTCGCCACGCGCGAATGACTTTGCATAACCGGTCGCGGGCCAGGGTGGGAGTGCCAACGATTGGCGGAGCTATCCGAAAAATTCATCGACCAGATCTACGAGGCGTCCTTCGTCCCGGAGAAATGGCCTGTTTTGCTTGACGGCCTCGCCAAGGCTGTCGACGGCATGGGCGGCTATCTCTTCACCATCAGCCGTGGCGCTTCCGCCTATGTCGCCTCCGACGCGGTCGCGCCGCATGTCGAGGCCTTCATGCATGAAGGCTGGATGGCGGTGAACGGCCGGGCGGCGCGCGCCGAAGCGCTTGCCTATCCCGGCTTCATCACTGACCTCGATGCCTTCAGCGAAGAGGAGCTGGAGCGCGAGCCGATCTACCGCGATTTCCTCAGGCCACGCGGCATGGGCTGGGCAGCCGGCACCCATATTCCGATCCCGACCGGCGACGTACTGTCGTTCAACCTTGAGCGGACCACGGCGCGCGGCCCGTTCGAGAGGCCGCTTGTCGACGCGCTCGACCGGCTGCGCCCGCATGTCGCCCGAGCCGCTATGGTCGGCGCGCGGATCGGTCTGGAAAAGGCGCGCGCCGGGGCGGATGCGCTGGAGGCGCTTAGCCTGCCGGCGGCAGTGCTGGGCGGACGCGGGCAATTGCTCGCCTGCAACCAGCTCATGGACAAGCTGATCCCGGTGACGGTGCAGGACGGCTCGGCCCGCGCCCAGATCACCGACAAGAAAGCCGATGCGCTGCTTGAGACAGCACTTTCGGCGCTGGCCGGCGGCACAAGGCGCGGCATCGTCCAGTCGTTTCCGATCAAGGGCAGCGACGGCAAGCCATCAGGCGTGGCGCATCTCTTGCCGGTGCGCGGCTCGGCGAACGACCTGTTCAGCCGCATGAACAGCATCCTCGTCATCATGCCGCTGCCCGGCCCGGGCGCACCGCCTGTGAAGGTGTTGCAAGCGCTGTTCGACCTGACACCGAGCGAAGCGCGCATCGCCTCTGCCCTCGCCGACGGCCGCACCATCGACGCCATCGGCCAGGATTTCGGCATCGCCAGGGAAACCGTGCGCTCGCATCTGCGCTCGATCTTCGCCAAGTCGGGCGTCTCCAAGCAGTCGTCGCTGGTCCGGCTGCTGCTCGGCGTGACGCTGCCGCGACCGGGCAGCTAGACGATAGGCTTACTCGACAGTTCGCATACGACCTGCGCAACTGGATTCGGGAGGAACGACAATGCCTTATCTCGACATCTATCTTGCCCAGCTGACCGACCCGTTCCGGGTCGGCCTGCTGATCGCGCTGGTGCTGACCGCCGCCAACACCGCGCCCAACCTGAACCGCTGGATACCGATTGCGCTTGGCATCGTCTTCGTCGCTGTCCTCATTCCCTACAGCTTCGGCAGCTCCGACGACGTCGCCAAGGCGTTTGCTGTCGGCGTTGGCCTGGTCTCCAACATCACGCTGCTGGCCGTCATGCTCGGTGCCAAGGCGCTCTATACGCGGCTGGCGAGAGGCTAGCGAAATTCCAGAAAGAGGAGGAGTTCCGTAGGAAAGGCGGAGCTAGAGCTCGAACTCGCCCTGCCCGGCGTCGAGCGCGCCGATGGTCTCGGCGGCCAGTGCGCGGGTGATGCGGCTCTTCTGTTCGAGCGCTGCCCAGTCGAGGCGCTCGACAACACGAATGGCCGTCGACAGCGAGCGCTCGATGCGGCGGACAAGGAACTGCACGACATGCGGCTCGACCTCGACCTGGCGGTCGGCGAACAGCTTGGTGATGACGCCGGCAAGCAGAAGGTCGTCGGGCTCGTCGATCTCGACGGTCGCCGCTGCCTTGAGCCGCGAGGCGAGGTCAGGCAGCGTCACCGCCCAGGCCGCGGGAAAGCTGCGCGCGGTAAGCAAAAGCTGCGCGCCCGAGCCGCGAACGGTGTTGATCAGATGGAAGAGCCCGTCCTGGTCGATCCGCCCTTGGTCGGCGTCGTCGATCAGCACCGAGGCGGCGCCGACCTCGCCCAAATGAGCCGTAATGTCGGAGACGTCGAGCTGAAGCGCCTCGGCATGCTCGCGCCAGATCGCGGCGAGATGCGACTTGCCCGATCCGGCGGGACCGGCCAGCAACACGACAGGTGCGGGCCATTCGGGCCAGCGGTCGATCAGCGAAACTGCCTGGGCGTTGGCGCCTGAAACAACGAGATCGTCGCGCGAAAACCCGGGCGAATGGCCGAGGTCGAGCGGCAGCTGGCGCGGTTTGATCGGCTCGCGCGACACGGTCATTTTTCCGGTTTCGCGCCGCTCGGCTTGCGGGCCTGGACTTTTGCGCTGCTCGGCGTGCCCGCCTCGGGCGGCTCCACGGCATGGCCGTGATAGAGCGGTGAATCGAGGTAGCGGCCTATGGCAAAGCGCACCAGCACGGCAACGGCTGCCGCCGACGGCACCGCGACCAGAAGGCCGACGAAGCCGAACATCGCACCGAAGGCGACCAGCGCAAACATCAGCCAGACCGGATGCAGGCCGACGCTCTTGCCGACGAGGCGCGGCTGCAGAATGTTGCCTTCGATGAACTGGCCGATGAAGAACACCGCCGCCACGGCGGCGACCATAGTCCAGTCCGGCCAGAACTGGACGAAGGCGACGCCGATCGACAGCACCAGGCCAAGCAGCGAGCCGACATAAGGAATGAAGCTGACGAGTCCGGCAAACAGGCCGATCAGCACGCCGAAGTTCAGCCCGGTCAGCGTCAGGCCGACGGCGTAGAAGATGCCGAGGATCAGGCACAACGTGCCCTGCCCGCGCACGAAGCCGGCGATCGCCGTGTTGATGTCGCGGGCGATCTGCCTGACCGTGACAACGTGATCACGCGGGATCCAGCTGTCGACGACAGAGACCATGCGGTCCCAGTCGAGCAGCATGTAGAAGGCAACGACAGGGGTGACCACGAACAGGCTGGCGATCGAAAACAGCGCGACGCCGGAACTCCAGATGCCTTGGAAGATGGTGGTGGCGAAACCGAAGCCCGACTTGAGCAGCGAGCTCAGGCCCTCGCGCAAGCCTTCGGCATCGACGCCGAAACGCTGTTCGAGCCATTGCGGGTTGAAGTTGGTGATGAGCTGCTGCAGGCGTTCGAGATAGCCCGGCACCTTGGCGGCGAAGTCGGCCATCTGCGAGGCCAGCACCGGAATGATGATGACCAGCCCGAGGATGAGCAGCACCAGGAAGCAGACCAGGATGACGACCGTCGCCATCAGCCTGGATAGGCCAAGCTTCTGCAGTCGGTCGGCGACGGGGTCGAGGAAATAGGCAAGCGCCATGCCGGCCACGAAAGGCAGCAGGATGTCGCTGAACAGATAAAGGAATACCGAGAACAGGACGGCGGTGATCAACCAGAAGCGGATCTGCTTGCGGAATGCCGCCGCAGCAGCTTCTTCGGCCGCTTCGTTATCGGTTGGGAGTTTCGCCTTCGCCATAACCGCTCATGTGCCTCAGCCAAGCCACGAGATAGGCTGCCGCGGAAGCGACGGTCAAGAGGCCGGAAATGGTTATCAACGCTGGCCGGACCGGGCCGAGCGCAAAGCTGAAGGCAAGTTCGGCCAGCACGACGGCCGCCAGCACGATCTGGACGGCTGTGTTGACCTTCGAGACCATCAGCGGGCGCACCTTCACCGGATGCCCCATGATGGTCGACAAAAGCACTGCACCGATGATCAAGGCGTCGCGCGACACCGCCAGCACCACCAGCCACAGCGGCAGATGCCCCATGATGCCGAGCACGACGAAGACGCTGACCAGCAACAGCTTGTCGGCCATCGGGTCGAGATAGGCGCCAAGTTCCGAGCGCTGGTTGAAGTGGCGGGCAATGAAGCCGTCGACGCCGTCCGAAACGCCAGCAATGACGAAACCGGCGAAAGCCCAGTCCCACTCACCCGCCAGCATGGCGTAGATCACGCAAGGCACGAGGATCAGCCTCATGATCGTGATCATGTTCGGAATAGTCACAATCAGCATCCCGTCCCGGCCGTTGCCATTACGCTTTGTCTTTTCCCGATATTTTGTCTTTTGTCGATAAATGGGCGAGACTTCACAGCATCGCAAGAGAGTGGCCGCCACCAGCGCCCTGTCCACCGCTTTGGCAGGGCGTTTGCAAGGCAATCCGGCTCTCTCGCTTGCGGGAACGGGCCGTTCATGCGAATAGCGCCTCAAAAGCGCACGACATCAGGAATTGGCGATGAGCGAAGGCAAGAACGGTCTCACCTATGCGCAGGCAGGTGTCGACATCGACGCTGGCAATCTGATGGTCGAGAAGATCAAGCCGCTGGTGCGCTCGACGCGCCGGCCGGGCGCGGATGGCGAGATCGGCGGCTTCGGCGGCCTGTTCGACCTCAAGGCCGCCGGTTTCAACGATCCGATCCTGGTCGCGGCCAATGACGGCGTCGGCACCAAGCTCAAGATCGCCATCGATGCCGGCAAGCATGACACGATCGGCGTCGACCTCGTCGCCATGTGCGTCAACGACATCGTCGTCCAGGGCGCAGAGCCGCTGCTGTTCCTCGACTATTTCGCTACCGGCAAGCTTGATCCCAACCAGGGTGCCGACATCGTCTCCGGCATCGCCGAAGGCTGCCGCCAGGCCGGCTGCGCGCTGATCGGCGGCGAAACCGCCGAAATGCCCGGCATGTACCATGGCAACGACTACGATCTCGCCGGCTTTGCCGTCGGTGCCGCCGAGCGTGGCCGGCTGCTGCCGACCGACGACGTCGTCGAGGGCGACGTGCTGCTCGGCCTCGCGTCCTCGGGCGTTCATTCCAACGGCTATTCGCTGGTCCGCCGCATCGTCGAGGTTTCGGGCCTGAAGTGGAGCGACCGCGCGCCCTTCGCCGATGGTCCGACGCTGGCCGAAGCGCTGCTCGAGCCGACGCGCATCTACGTCAAGCCGCTACTCAAGGCGATCCGCGAGACCAACGGCATCAAGGCGCTGGCCCACATCACCGGCGGCGGTTTCCCCGAAAACATCCCCAGGGTGCTACCCAAGGAATTCTCGGCCGAGCTCGACCTGTCGGCGATCGAGGCACCACGCGTATTCTCCTGGCTGGCTGCCACCGGCGGCGTCTCGCCTGAAGAAATGATGCGCACCTTCAACTGCGGCATCGGCATGATCGCGGTGGTTGCCGCCGGACAGGCAGCGCAGGTCGCCGCCGTGCTGCAGGAAGCCGGCGAGACCGTCACGCCGATCGGCCGCATCGTGCCGCGCCGCGACACCGGCGTCATCTATCGCGGGTCGCTCGCCCTATGAGCCTCCAGCGCAAACGCACCGTCATCCTGATTTCCGGCCGCGGCTCCAACATGGCCGCGCTTATCGACGCCGCCGCCGACCCGGCATTCCCCGCCGAGATCGTCGGCGTCATTTCCGACAAGGCCAATGCGCCCGGCCTCGGCATCGCCGCCAGCCGTGGCGTCGCCACCAAGGTGGTGACACGCGCGGAGCACGCCAGCAAGGAAGCGCATGACGAGGCGATTGCCACGGCACTCGACACGTTCGGCGCCGAGATCGTCGCCCTTGCCGGCTACATGCGTCTCCTGACCACCGGCTTCGTCGAGAAGTGGCAGGGCCGGATGATCAACATCCATCCGGCACTGCTGCCGTCGTTCAAGGGGCTCGACACCCACCAGCGCGCGCTCGACGCCGGCATTCGCGTGCATGGCTGCACCGTGCATTTCGTTACGCCCGAGATGGATGATGGCCCTGTCATCGCCCAGGCCGCCGTGCCGGTGCTGATCGACGACGACGAGCCGACACTGTCGGCCCGCGTGCTCAAGGCCGAGCACCGGCTCTATCCGCTCGCCCTCAAGCTCTTCGCCGAAGGCAAGGTGCGCATGGAAGGCAGCCGCACGGCCTATTCCGGCTTCAGCGACAGCATCGGCACGGACGAGATCGCCGCCCCGAACCCGGCGCGCGACGAGATCGATCTCGAGCAGCTCGCCCGCATCACGCCCTGAGCCGAAAGACCTGCATGGCAAAGACCAGGCAACTGCTTCTGCTGCGCCATGCCAAGTCGAGCTGGGACGATGCAGCGCTTGCCGATTTCGACCGGCCCTTGGCGCCGCGTGGCCTCGAGGCCGCGCCGCGCATGGGCGCTGAAATCGCCAGACGCGGCTGGCTGCCCGAGCTTGTCTATATCTCGCCGGCGATGCGCACGCGCCAGACCTGGCAGCTGGCTTCGGCACTCTGGCCCGCCCCCCTGCCCGCAACCGCATATCACGACAGCATCTATGGCGCTTTGGCGAACGACCTGTTCGCGCTCACCAAGGCTGCGCCCGACGAGATCGGCGCGTTGCTGGTCATCGGCCACAATCCGGGGCTTGAGATCTTCGCCGCCCAGCTTGCCGGCCCTGGTTCGAGCAGCGATGCGGTCCAATCGCTTGAAGAAAAGTTCCCGAGCGGCGCACTGGCCCGCTTCGAATTCGAAGGCGGCTGGGATGAACTCCGCCCCGGTGTCGCGCGCCTGACGCATTGCCTCAGGCCAAGAGAGCTGGGCTGAGGGCTCAACCTCAAGGCAGACGCCGCCACGGCAAGCTGCCGGTCGCACGCGACCGTCCCCGCAACGATCCGCCTTCAGCGCCCCTGCCCGGCCGTGTCCTTCCGGCCGCCGGTTGAAGCCCGTCATCCCGCCCGTCGTAATTTTTCGAACGGGGGCAAAATAGTAATTGCATATACAACTACCAATGCCTATCTTGAGGTCATGTTCGACCGTTGCATCTACTTCAACACCACAGCCTTGGCGCGGCAGCTCGATCGCGTCTGGACGGTAGCATTTGCGCCGTTCGACCTGACGCCGCCGCAAGGCTTCATGCTGCGCGCCGTGCTGGCACGGCCGGGCCTGCTGCAAAGCGAGCTGGCCGACGAATTGAAGATCGCCCGGGCCACAGCAACGCGCGGCCTCGACGGGCTGGAGGCCAAGGGGTTGGTCGTCAGGACCAAGTCGAGCGGGGACAAACGCGAATCCCTGATCACGCCGACAGCGGCGGCTGTCGAAATCAAGGATGCGCTAAACGCCGCCAGCGCTGCGGTCACGAAACGCCTGTCCGGCCTTTTCGGCGCGGAGGTCTTTGCCGGTTTCGTCGACCAGGCCAAGGCGATCGCCGCAAAGCTGGAATGAGCCATTCAGGATGAATGAGCCGCTCATAATAGTTGCATATCTAACCACTGGAGAGAAGTCATGCCTATCCTCACCGTCAAGATTGCCGCCCAGCGCAGCGACACGCTGACCGACCAGGTGGCGGCGATGCTGGCCGAACACACCAGCACCATCCTCGGCAAGAAGCCTGAAGTGACGGCCATCGCCATCAGCTATGTCGATCCACGCGACTGGATCATCGCCGGCAAGTCGCTGCAGAACCACGGCAAGTCGAGCTTTGCGCTGGAGATCAAGGTCACCGACGAAACCAACACCAAGGACGAGAAGAAGCGCTACATCCAGGCGGTTTTCGCCGGCTTTGCCGACATCCTCGGCGACATTCATGAGGAGAGCTACATCCACGTCCATGACGTGCGCGCGGCCTCTTATGGCTATGGCGGCAAGACCCAGGAGTTCCGTTACCAGCATCCTTGATGGCAGCACCCGTGATGGCGCCATGGCTCACGGCGCCATTTCAGGTCCTGGGGCGCGCGCCTGTCGTAAGGGCGCGTCTTGGGGCCTGTCACGTGGGCGCGTCTTGGGTGCTGCTTATCTCGGGCGCGCGCCGAAACCGCCTAGCGGAACTTGCGCGTGAGCAGGGATACCAGCCTGGGTGCTGCCATGATCAGCACCGCGCCGACCAGCCAGACCACGACCACAAGCGGCTTGAGCACGGCACCGACGAGCGTGAAAAATCCGCCGAGCAGGCCCGATGTCTCGACGCTGCCGACGACACCGACGACCTCCGAGCCGATGCCGGTCGCAGCCGCCGCATCCCGACCGCTCTGCACCAGGGCGCCTGCATTGCTCGACGTCCAGGCGAGCACGCCGTCGACGAGGCTGTAGCCGCCCCAGGCCAGCAGCGTCCACACAACCAGAACGACCAGCGCTGCCGTGCTGCCGAAGCCGGGCAAACGCGAGCGCGGCTCGGTCTTGCCCTGAAGCCCGCGCCCGTCGCGCCCGAAGGCCGCCGATCCATCATGGCCCGACGGCGAACGCTGATTGGCGCCCCAGTTGCCGCTGCCGCCATGACTGCTGCCGCCATGGCCGCTGCCGGCATGACTGCTGCCGCCATGACTGCCGCTTGAGGCCTTGTCGCCAAGCCGCGTGCCTATTTCGCTGAGCACCGTGCCGAGCAGGCCATCCCGGCCGCCCCTGTTACGGTCCCCGTCGCGGCGCTTGCCGTTGTTCCTGAAGTCATGTCCGCCCATCGATGCTCTCCGCTACAGTTGCGCACCGAAGACTCATCGGGCCGGCATGACATAGGCACTCCGGCTGTTAGAGATAATAGGACATATCACTGACAGGACAGTGTGACGCAGGCGCGCTCAGTGAATGCGCTCCAGCGGCGCGCAGCTGACCCGCTCCATCTGCAATGTGGTGTGGTGCAGGTCGAACTTTTCCTGCAGCCGCGCCTCGATCGCCTGGCGCACCGTCTCGGCATCGGCGCCCTCCTCCAGCACCACATGCGCGGTCAGCGACGCCTTGCTCTGGGTGATCGCCCAAAGATGCAAATCGTGCACCGAGGCCACATCAGGCACGGTGGCGATCGCCAGATCCACCTCGGCCAGCTCCATGCCGGGCGGCACGCCTTCGAGCAGGATGTTGATGCACTCCTTGAGCAGCACCCAGGTGCGCGGGAAGACCATGAAGCCGATGCCGACGGCAATGACAGAATCGACCCATTGCCAACCGGTCAGCCAGATGAGGGCTGCACCTGCGATCACACCGATCGAACCGAGCATGTCGGCCCAGACCTCGAGATAGGCGCCCTTGACGTTGAGACTGCCGTCCTTGTGGCCGGCCAGCAGCCGCATCGACGTCAGATTGACCAGAAGCCCGATGACGGCGATGCCGAGCATGCCAACTGACTGGATGTCCTGCGGCTGGAACAGCCTGACATAGGCCTCGTAGAGAATGTAGAAGGCGACAGCGAGCAGCAGCAGCGCGTTGAACGCCGCAGCCAGGATCTCGAAGCGGGCATAACCATAGGTGCGCAGCAGGTCGGCCGGGCGGCGGCCGACATTGATCGCCACCAGCGCGATCGCCAGCGCCATGGCGTCGGTCAGCATATGCGTGGCATCCGATATCAGCGCCAGGCTGCCGGTGACGAAACCGCCGATCACCTCTGCCACCATGAAGGCGCTGGTCAGGCCAAAGGCCATCCACAGCCGCGAGACCGGCGTGTTCTTCATGTCGCCGTGATCGTGGTCGCCGCTCATCAAGGCCTCCCCCTCGGGATTCGATTGCTGCAAGCTAGACCGATATGGACGGCGCGCGAAAGATGCAGTGATTGGGCCTGGACAGCGTCGCCCCGCTGCAGTGACAGCTAGCTTGCCGGCTGGGCGCCCTTCTCGAGCAGGAAATCGATCACCGCGCGCACCGCCGGCAATTGCCCACGCTTGTGCGGTGTCAGGATCGTCGTGGTGACGCGGCCTGCCGTCCAGTCCGGCAGCAGCCGCACCAGCCTGCCCTGCGCCACTGAACTGGCCGAGATCAGCTCGGGCAGGCAGACGATGCCGAGGCCGGCCTCTGCAGCCATCAGCAAAGGCACGGACTCGTCGGCATGGAAGCGCTGCTGCGGCGCCACGTCGACGATGCGGCCCTTGATATCGCGCAGCCGCCAATTCTTCGCCGTCATGCTGCTCATCAGCCCGTCATGAGAGGCGAGCGCCTCCGGTTTATCAGGCACGCCATGCTCGGCGAGATAGGACGGTGCCGCCACCAGCGTCATCGCATCCTCGCTCATCCGCCTTTGCACCAGGTCGGAATCGGGCAGCGGCGCGAAATGGCTGCGCAGGGCGATGTCGAAGCCCTCCTGCACCAGGTCGATGAAGCGGTCGGTGACATGCAGCTGGATCAGCAGCTTGGGATAACGGCGCGCCAGCACAGGCAACCGGTGCGCGAGCCGGAACTGCGCATTGGGCACCGAGGTTGTGACACGGACGATGCCGCCCGGCTCCGCCAGCCGCCGCTGCACCACAGTCTCCACCGCCTCGGCCTCGATGACCGCCGCGCGCGCATGGTCATAGACGTCGCGGCCGACGTCGGTCAGCGTGAAGCTGCGCGAGCTGCGGTGGATCAGCAACGCGCCGAGCGACGCCTCAAGCGCTGCGACACGCTTGCTGACCGTCGATTTGGGGCAGCCGAGACGCCGCGCGGCGGCGGCAAAGCCGCCATGCTCGACCGCCGCGGCGAAAAAATGGAGATCGTTGAGGTTCAGCATCAAAGTCTACGTTTGTGGACATTTGGTTTCAAATTGCCCGACTACAAGATCAAAGTCCACATCAATACATCAGGGTCATCAACAATGGAGACCTGACATGACAACCACCCCGATCTTCACCTCCGGCTTCCCGCTCGGCTCGTCGGCCGGCCTCGTCGCCGCCTTCGAATGGCTCGGCCACCCCTACCGGCTGACCCGCGTCGACATGCTGGGCGAGATGCGCACCGAGGCCTACAAACGCCTGAACGGCCGGGTCGAGACGCCCGTGCTGATTACAGGAGAAGGCCGCGTGCTGACCGAGACGATGGCGATCGCGCTCTGGCTGGAGGCGCGCGACCCCGAACGCCGCATCAGCTTCGAGCCCGGCACGCCGGAGGCCGACAGGATGCACCAGTACATCGCCTTCCTGAACACCGCCTTCACCGGCGCCTTCGGCCCGCTCTGGGTGGCGCTCGAAGCGGAAGACGCCACCGAAGAGGAGCGCGAGACGCTGCGCAAGTTCGGCCGCGACTTCGTCGCCACCCGCCACGCACAACTCGAGGCGATGATCGGCGACAACGACTACCTGCTCGGCGACAGGCCGACACTGGCGGATGCGGTGTTTGCCGGGGTGGCGCGCTGGACGGACTTCCACAAGGCGGTCAACCCGAGCGACTACCCGCGCATCCTGGCGCTGCGCAACCGCATCGAAGCCGACCCGGCGTTCCGCTTTGCCGTGGCGATCGAAGACGGCGACACCACGGCCACCGGCAGCGGCGCGATGAAGGGGCTGGTTCCCCTCGCCGACGTGCTGCGCGACACGAGCGCAGCGCTGGCCGCCTGAGCGGTCAAAACAAAAGGCTGCGCGCCGTCATGACGCGCAGCCCATTTTCGTCGTTTCTGCGGCTGGCTGGCAGCCCAGACCCTAAGCCGCCCTTACCCAGACCTTGTTGTCGTGCACGGCCGCGCCGCCATAAGGCGCCGGCGCGTCGGCGCCGGTCAGCACGTTGATGCCTTCGCCGCGCTCATGGTCGGAGTTCGGCCAGATGCCCTCGGCAATGACGACGCCGCGCTTGATCTTGTCGAACAGGCGGGCATGCAGCACGACCTCGCCGCGCATGTTACCGATCTCGACCCGGTCGCCTGTGGTGATCCCGAGTGCTGCCGCGTCCTCGGAATGGATGAGCAGTTCGGGCCGCCCCTCCTTCTCGCGCGACACCGGCGTCTCGGCAAAGGTCGAGTTGAGGAAGTTGCGCGCCGGCGACGTCGCCAGGCGGAACGGATGTTCGGCATCCGCCACCTCGATCAGGTCGACATGATCGGGGAATTCGGGCAGCTGCGCCACCGGGCCGAAGATGCCCATGCTGCGCGGCGGCTTGTTGGGGGCGGCACCGCCATTCCATTGCGGCCTGAAGCGGAACTTGCCGTCGGGATGGCCGAACCCTTTGAGGAAATGCGCGCTGTCGAACTCCGGCTGCATGTCGGCCCACTTCTCTTCTTTAAAGGAATCGAAATTGCCCAGGCCCTTCTTCTCCAGCATGACGTCGATGTGCTGGCGTTCAGTCATGCCGAAGCCCGGCATATGCGACACGCCAAGCCGCTTGCCCAGCTCCTCGATGACATAGTGGTTGGTGCGCGGGCCCTCCGGCGGGTCGGTCAGCTTCGGCCCCAGCGTGATGTGCTGGTTGCCGCCGCCCTTGTAGATGTCGTCATGCTCGAGGAACATCGTCGCCGGCAGGACGACGTCGGCGAGCTTCGCCGTATCGGTCATGAACTGCTCGTGCACGCAGGTGAACAGTTCGTCGCGCATGAAGCCCTGCTTCACCAGACGCTGCTCGGGCGCGACATTCATCGGGTTGGTGTTCTGGATCAGCATCGCCGTCACGGGCGGGCCGCCATAAAGTGCGTCCTCGGCATTGGTCAGCACCGGGCCGATACGCGAATGGTCGAGATAGCGAATGTTGGGGTCGCGGAACTTGGTGCCTTCGAGCAGCTCACCATTGAGCTTGAAGATGCCCGAATTGGAATGGAAGGCGCCGCCGCCCTCATATTGCCAAGCGCCAGTCACCGCCGGGATCGACAGCGCCGCATGCATGTTCACCGAGCCGTTGCGCTGGCGCGAGAAGCCGTAGCCCAAGCGGAAGAAGGTCTTCTTGGTGGTGCCAACTAGCCGGGCGAAAGCCTCGATCTCGTCAACCGAAAGGCCGGTAATCTGGGCTGCCCATTCCGGCGTCTTGTCGCGCAGATGCGCTTCCAGCCCCTTGGGATCGTCGGTGTATTTTTCGAGATAGGCGCGATCGGCAAGGCCGTCCCGGAACAGCACATGCATCACCGCGCAGGCCAGGGCCGCGTCGGTGCCGGGCTTCAGCACCAGCCCCATGTCGGCCTGCTTCAGCGTCGCCGTCTCGTAGATGTCGATGACGACGATCTTGGCGCCGCGTTCCTTGCGCGCCTTGATCGCGTGGGTCATCACATTGACCTGGGTGACGACCGCATTGGTGCCCCAGATGACGACGCAGTCCGACTTGCCGATCTCGCGCGGATCGGTGCCGCGCAGCGCACCTGTCCCCATGACATAGCCGGTCCAGGCCAGATTGGTGCAGATCGAGCCGAAGAAGCCGGAATATTTCTTGGCGTGGCGCAGCCTTTCGATGCCGTCGCGCTGCACCAGCCCCATCGTGCCAGCGTAGAAATAGGGCCAGACCGTCTCCGAGCCGTATCTGTCCTCCGCCGCGATGAACTTTTCCGCGACGAGGTCGAGCGCTGCCTCCCAGCTCGCTTCCTTCCAGTTGCCGTCGCCCTTGGCGCCGGAACGGACCAGCGGCTTCAGCAGCCGGTCGGGGTGATGGACGCGGTCGGCATAGCGCGCGACCTTGGCGCAGATGACGCCTGCCGTATAGCTGTTGGACTTGGCGCCATGCACACGCCCGATGCGCTTGTCGTCGAGCAGCTCAACTTCGAGCGCGCAGGTCGACGGGCAGTCATGCGGGCAGGCCGAATGGCCGATCCTGATCTTGGCGTGCTGGTTCATGTCAGGGGTTTACCCCAAATTGCCAAGGGCTGGTAGATTGCTCCAGACATTGGCCTAAGCCATCCCGCCAAGTCGACCAATCGCCTCGAATCGCTGGGCCAGTTCGGCAAAGAACAGGTTGCGGTAGCGGGCGACCTGCTCCACGGCATCGAGATGCCCGGCATCAACGCCGTCGAGTTCAGTATGTGCCGACCACAGGAGATAAGCGAGCGTGTAGTTCCCTGCGGGTCAACGCCGGCCTCGGTTTGCCAAAGCAGCGCCATTACGCGATCCGCCCCTACGCAAAGACGACAAACGCGCCGTTGCGGCGGAGCATTCGCCGAGCGGCAGACTACCTCGTCGCTGCGACTAGCGGATTGTCTTACAGCGATTGCTTGCTCATTTTAGGTTTTCTCTCTCACTATTGCAGCGCGGATGGACTGGTCGCCCATTCGCACCGGCTGAACTGCCCCCGTTCGATCGCTCGTCCTCATGATCCGTGACGATCCCGTTGCTGTGCAATAGCCCCCCGCATAACAAGCATCTATGGGCAGTAGGCAAAGCGGATTCAATGAAGCCACCGGACTTAGCTCCCCGAGAGAACCCAGCCCCAGCCGTTCCCGTTCTACGACGCTCCTTGTGTTCGGCATCTTCGCTTTCAAGAAACGCAAAGTCCGATTCACCTATTATACTTGTCCATGCTTCATCGGGCGCGGTTCCTGCGCTCAGTATTTGCAGCATTTTGTCATAGAGGCGCATCATCCGCCGCCGTGTTCGGCCGCCGCTGCCTAGGCGATGGGTTGCAGGTTTTCCGAGTACGGGATGATCCATGATCATTTGTTCAAATTTACTTCGGACTTTCAAAAATCTTACGATCTCACCTTTCTGCTCCAACTGGAGTAACCATGAGAGAACATTGAAAAGTGCGGCCGACTGAAATCCACCCGAAGATGTATAGAAATACAAAGCGGGATGCAGGCCTAGCGATTGAGGTGCTGTTGAAATTATGAATTCAACCATCCGTTTTGTAGATTTGAGATATTCTACAGTTGAGTTTCCGTCTTGATCTTCCGGAATCTCGTCTTTCAATCCTTTTTTCTTCGTCGAAGAATCGGGAATGACCAACTCATTGGCCAGAGAGATCAGATCGAAACAGAACGGCAAAACGGATGCACCGTAGCCGAAGCCCGCCAATGGCACATCCAGGGTTTTGATGGGGAGTTGAAGCGGAGGACTAAATAAGAGCTTGTTTACTGCGCCACCCAGTTCCTCAACCAACTGCCTTTGATGCTGATCGAACTTCTTCCAATACGCGTGTCCAGTGCCGCCTCGCGTAATTGCCCGCGATGAAATCGCGAGGGCCGAATTGCCGGCACGCAGTATCCTAGTTTCGGTCGCATCAATTGGGGTGCCACCTTCGTTTATTCGAAAGAATGCACTCTTGGCCTGCTCGACCCCGGCATTTTTGATCCACTGAGTATCAATAGACTTGAACCCGATTAGGGACGCACGTCTTAGCAACTCTGGGTCTTCTGCCTTCTGATATTGTGCCGCGAACTCATGGGCTTCGTATGAGCCAAGCCTGTCTTTCACCATTTTCCGCGTCAGATCGTGCATGACGCGCTGATGTTCGGGTATCGCATTCCCATAGTGCTTCGCGGAAATTGTTCCCGCGCCGTAGTCGTCATTTGCCCATGCGGCGAGCGCGCTCAGCCTGTGGGCTCCATCAACGACAAAAACGCGCTGACCATTCTGCCAAAGAATGATGGCGGGGATAATGTTGCCGTTGGCAAAAGTTTCGATCAGTCCGACAACCTGTTCAGGTGTCCAGTTGGCGGTTTCTCGCTGGAAGTCTGGCTTGCGTAACCAGCTATAGACAAGACCGGGCTTTAGGTCGCTAATCTTAAGGCCGGGAATATCGCCACCAGATTCAGCCGGAGCCGATAAGTCCTCCCGCGGTATAAGCGCGTCAAGGTTCACAACGTTACGGGTGGCCATGGCAGAATCCCCTCATCCTCATCAAGGTTGAGTCTAGGTAATGCCGTATGTTCAGTCTAGGTGATGCCCGCCCCAGGGAAGAGTGAAAGGCTCTATTCGGCGACGCCTTCTTCATATTCGGCCGACATGGTCAGCCACTTTTCCTCGTTCTGGGCGAGTTGGGTGCCAAGCTGCGAACGCTCCTTGGCCAGCTGCGTCGCCGTCGTCGGGTCCTTCTCATACAGCTTGGGATCGGCCAGCTGGTCCTCGATGCCGTCGATGCGCTTGCGGATACGGTCCATCAGCGCCTCGGTGGCGCGGATTTCCTTGGCCAGCGGCTCCATCGCCGCGCGCCGGGCCGCGGCCTCGCGGCGCTTGTCGGCCTTCGACGCCTTGTCGGCCTCGCGCTCCTTGCGCCGGTCGCCCGACACGCCCGTCACCAACGTCTTGTAGTCCTCGAGATCACCGTCATACGGGTTGACCGAGCCGTCCTTGACCAGCCACAGCCGGTCGGCGGTGGCTTCGAGCAGGTGGCGGTCGTGGGAAATCAGGATCACCGCGCCCGGAAACTCGTTGAGCGCCATGATCAACGCCTCGCGGCTGTCGATGTCGAGGTGGTTGGTCGGTTCGTCCAGGATGAACAGGTTCGGCCCGTCAAAGGCCGACAGGCCCATCAGAAGCCGCGCCTTTTCGCCGCCGGACAGGTCCTTGGCGGCGGTGTTCATCTTTTCCGTCGGCAGGCCGAACTGGGCGACACGCGCCCTCACCTTCGATTCCGGCGCCTCCGGCATCAGCCGGCGGACATGCTCATAGGCATTTTCCTCGGGCCTCAAATCGTCGAGCTGGTGCTGGGCGAAGATCGCCACCTTGAGCCCGGGCGCGATCGTCACCGATCCCGTCTCGGCCTTGAGCCGGCCGGCGAGCAGCTTGGCGAAGGTCGACTTGCCGTTGCCGTTGGCGCCGAGCAGCGCGATGCGGTCGTCGGCGTCGATGCGCAAGGTCATCTTCTTCAGGATCGGCTTGTCGGCCTGGTAGCCGACATTGACCTTGTCGAGGGCGACGATCGGCGAGGCAACCGTCTTCACCGGCTCGGGGAAGCTGAACGGGCGCACATTGTCTTCCATCAGCGCCGCGATCGGCTTCATCTTCTCCAGCGCCTTGATGCGCGACTGCGCCTGGCGTGCCTTCGAGGCCTTGGCGCGGAAGCGGTCGACGAAAGACTGCAGGTGCTTGCGCGCTGCCTCCTGCTTGACGCGGCCCTTTTCCTGCAGCTCGCGCTGCTCGGCGAACTGGCGCTCGAACTGGTCGTAGCCGCCGCGCCAGAAGGTCATCTTCTTCTGATCGAGATGGACGATCGAATTGACGGCGCGGTTGAGCAGGTCGCGGTCGTGGCTGATCAAGAGCACCGTGTGCGGATATTTCGAGACATAGTTCTCGAGCCACAACGTGCCTTCGAGATCGAGATAGTTGGTCGGCTCGTCGAGCAGCAGAAGATCGGGCTCGGAAAACAGCACGGCGGCAAGCGCCACGCGCATGCGCCAGCCGCCCGAGAAGGACGAGGCCGGACGCCGCTGTGCCTCATCGTCGAAGCCGAGGCCGGCGAGGATGGTGGCTGCGCGCGACTCTGCCGAATGCGCGTCGATGTCGGCAAGGCGGATGTGGATCTCGGCGATGCGGTGCGGGTCAGTGGCGGTCTGCTCCTCGGCGAGAAGTGCCGTGCGCTCGACATCGGCCTTGAGCACGATTTCGAGCAACGGCTCCTCGGTGCCGGGCGCTTCCTGGGCAACCTGGCCGATACGCGTGTTCTTGGGCAGGCTGATGCTGCCGGTTTCCGAGCTGAAGTCGCCGGTGATTGCCTTGAACAGCGTGGTCTTGCCGGTGCCGTTGCGGCCGACCAGGCCAGCCTTGGTGCCGGCAGGCAGGGTCAGCGACGCGTGGTCGAGAAGCAGGCGTCCGGCAATGCGGAGGGAAAGTTCATTGATGATGAGCATGGCGTGGCGGTTTTGGCCGAGAGTTGCGGCAATGGCAAGAGCGCGCCGCACCCATTAGGAACGACGCATGATGGAATGAGCCAGTGTCAGGGATCAGGCGAAGGCCGGCCGGTGGCTGCGGTGCAGCGCTTCGCCTGCAATCTCGCCCGTCGCATCGACCGCCTCGCCGTCTGATGCAGCAGGCGGCGGCGAGGCATGGCCGATGGCAAACAGCACCGCACTGCCGGCGGCCAGCATGGCAAACAGCATGAACATGCCCTGCCCGCCAAACGCGCCCAGCGCCAGCCCACCAAACAGCGGGCCGATGAAATTGCCCACCGAACTCAGCGAATGGGCGCCGAAATAGGCGCCGCGATTACCGTCATTGGAGATCTTGTCGACCAGAACATATTCGGCTGGCACGACCAGAACCTCGCCGATGGTGAACAGCACCATGAAGCCGATCAGCATGGTTGCATCGGTGGAAACGGCAAAGCCGAGTTCGCCGCCGAGGAACAGCAGGCAGCCCAGCACCATCGCCCGCAACGGCCCGATCCTCTCGATCACCATGCGCGCCGGTGCGGTGGCAAGCACCACCACGGCGGCGTTGGTGGTGACCAGCCAGGCGAAGATCTTCATGCCGTCGGCAATATTGGTGGTCAGGTATTGCGACAAGGTCACCGACCACTGGCCATAGACCGCCATCAACAGCGTGCCGCCGCCGACATAAAACAACAGCCGGCGGTCGCGCAAAGCAGCACCAAGCCTGCGCAAGCCGGGCGCCTGCTGCACCGTGCCCTGTCCGCCGCGTTCGGCCAGTGCCGCCGGCACGATGGTGAAGATCGCCGCGGCAAAGACGAAGTGGACGATGCCGGCGATGACGAAAGGCAACGGCGAATTGGCGCCGATGGCAAGGCCGATCATCGGCCCGACGGCCCAGCCGGCATTGATGACGAGGTAGCGCCACGAAAACATCTTGAGCCGGAGCTTTTCAGGCGCCGCGTCGCTCATCAGCGCGCGCGACACCGGCTCATATACCGCAGCCGAAACCGACGACACGATATGCGCGAGCGCGAAGGCCGCAACCGACTGCGCCAGGCCGAGGCCGACAAGGCCGAGGCCGGCGAACATCAGCGCCGTAACCAGCACCACCCGCCGGCCGATACGATCCGAAATCGTGCCGGCAAACGGACTGACGGCAGCACCCAGCAAAGGCCCCGTGCCGATCAGCACGCCGATCCATGCCGGGCTCAGGCCGAAATCGCCTTGCAGGCGGATCGCCAGGAAGGTCAGGCTCATGCCCCGGGCGATCGCCACCATGCCGGAGCCGGCAATGAGCAACAGCACGATCGTCTGGCCGGTCTTGTCGCTGAATGGACGCACGGAGGTAATTCCTGGAAAAAGAGATGGCCTGACAAAAGAGAAAGCGACCGCTGCCGGATCGGGCGGAGTCGCGATTGCCTGAACTGGACGAGATCATGGTCAAAGACAAGGCAAACCGCGCCGCCCAGAAGCTCCTATCCGATGATCCAGACATCTCATGACAAGCAGTTGGGCCGACCGTCCCTCGGAATCAAAACGGCCCGCAGATCGCGGGCCGTCCGAAATTCTTCGCGAAGCCTTAGCGGCTTGCGGTACGCAGCAGCTTGCACAGTTCGCGCAGGTCGCTTTCGAATGCCGCCGGGTTGGACAGCACCATCTTGCAGCGCTTCACATAGGCTGCCACCTGAGCGGAATTCATGCCACCGATGACGCCTGGGTTGATGCCAGGTCCGCCAGGTCCGCCGGGGCCTCCGGGTCCACCAGGGCCTCCGGGACCGCCAGGTCCACCAATGCCGGGTCCGCCGATGTTGATGCCAATGTCTGCGAGCGTGTTGCCGCCAAGGCCGACGTTGGCGTTCACGCCGGCCAGGCCCTGGTTGCCAGCGACATTCGCACTGGCATTGGCGGTCAGGCCGTTGTTACCACCGACGGTCGCGTTGGCTTTGGCATCCGCCAGACCCTTGGTGCCGCCGATATCTGCGTTGACATCGGCGTTGACACCGCCCGAACCGCCAACGGTTGCGCCGACGTCGACGCCGAGTCCATTTGAATTACCGATGTCGACAGAGACGCCGAGGCCCTTGCTACGGTCGCCGATGTCCAGGGCGCTGGCCGGGGCGCAGAGCGCCGCGAAAACGATACCACCCGCCAGTGTCTTGGCTATTGCCTTCGATATACTAGTCATGGATGTCTCCCTGTGGTTTTCGAACCAAGCACCCAGTCGCCTTAGACTGGTGCTCCTTCAGTTACGCACCCATGCGACTACGAGTTTCACATGCCCGGCAATTATCCTTTTCTTTTTACTAACGCTGCTCTCTTTCGCTACTCGACGCAAAAAGCAATTTTGTCCACTTCACGACACGTTTAAGAATATAAAATTTTATGCAACCTCAAGCGAATGCTCTGCCGTCTTCCGTGCGCTGGAAGTAAATCAAATCCAAAGCTACGGACGGACGGCCGAGCACTGTCAGGATCATGTGCGCCTGGCCGCGATGATGGGTCTGGTGGTTGAAAAGGTGCATCAGGGCCGGCGCCAGCCGCTGGGAGATTGTGCGCATGTCGGTGACGGTCATGTAGGTGAACCGTCCAGCGAATGCCTTGTCACTGAGCGAGCCGATCCACTCGACGATACGCTTGTCCTCGGCCTGGCGCGCGGCGCGCAGCTTGGCGAAGTCGCCATGGATGACGGCGTCGAGCGATGACGGCGCATCGCCCTCGCCAGTGAAACGCTTCAGCCAGACGCGGTCAGCGACCAGCAGATGATTGAGCGTTCCCTTCATCGACTTGAAGAACGCCCCGGTGTCGCGCTCATATTCTTCCGCGTCCAGGTCGGCTGCTGCTTCATAGACACGCTCGTTGGCCCATTGATTATATGCGGCCAACATCATGAAATGCTGTTTCATCCGATATCCTTCGGTGCTTCGAAAATCATCTTCTTACTACAGCCCATCGGGAACAGCCGCCAATGACCATTCTCCTCTACGACCTCGTGGGCAGCGATATGACGCGCCCGTTCAGTCCGCATTGCTGGAAGGTGGCGATGGCGCTGGCGCATAAGGGGTTCGAATACCGCACCGTGCCGACGCGCTTCCTCGAAGTGCCTGATATCGAAGGCGGCGCCTCGAAGACCGTGCCGGTCATCCGCGACGGCGATAGTGTGGTCGCCGATTCCTTCGCCATCGCGCTCCATCTCGAACATGCCTATCTGGATCGTCCGTCGCTGTTTGGTGGCGCCGGCGGCGAGGCGCATGCCCGCTTCATCGAGCGCTGGTCGCAACTGACCATCCATCCCTTTATCAGTGCCGCCGCGCTGACCGCCCTTCACGGCATGCAAGACGAGGCCAACGCCGACTATTTCCGTAGGAGCCGGGAAGCGCGTTTCGGCAAGACGCTTGAAGAGGTGACGGCGGGGCGCGATGCCGGACTCGCCAGCTTCAGGGCATCGCTCGAGCCGCTGCGCAGCATGCTTGCCTATCAGCCCTGGATTGGCGGCGATGGCCCCCTGTTTGCCGACTACATCGTGTTCGGCGCGCTGCAATGGGCGCGCATCGCCACGCCTTACCAATTGCTCGACGACGCCGACCCAATCGCTGCCTGGTTTGGCCGCTGCCTCGCCCTGCATGGCGGCCTGGCAAGCCGCGTGGCTGCGGCGGCCTAGCCCCTTGGCAATGCGGCGGGCGGCCTGTATAGACCCCGCCACACTGCAAATCCCAGAGATCACAAGGACCTATCATGGCGATCGAACGCACATTTTCGATGATCAAGCCGGACGCAACCCGCCGCAACCTGACCGGCGCCATCACCAAGATGCTCGAAGACGCCGGCCTGCGCGTCGTTGCTTCGAAGCGCGTCTGGATGAGCCGTCGCGAGGCCGAAGGCTTCTACGCCGTCCACAAGGAACGCCCCTTCTTCGGCGAGCTGGTCGAGTTCATGTCGTCGGCTCCGACGATCGTCCAGGTTCTCGAGGGCGAGAACGCCATCGCGAAGAACCGCGAAGTGATGGGCGCCACCAACCCGGCAAACGCTGCCGAAGGCACCATCCGCAAGGTCCACGCCCTGTCGATCGGCGAAAACTCGGTGCACGGCTCGGACGCCCCCGAGACCGCAGCTGAAGAGATCGCCTACTGGTTCTCGGGCACCGAAGTCGTCGGTTGATCCAGCCAGCGAACAGCAGCTGCCAAGTTGCTGATCCAGAATCGAAAAAGCCGGGGTGCGAGCCCCGGCTTTTTCTTTGATCATGAGCTGCCAATTTCACCTGCCAGCCAGACATTTCAAAGGCTTGACAGGACTATCGGCGAAACTGATTCAATCAGCTTCCGGCAGCGAAACGCAGGATGTCCTTGCCGTCCTTGTCGGCCACCACGAGCTTGCCCTGCTCGATCTTGAACGTGGCCGCGCGCTCGAGCGCCTGATGGAACTTGTGCTCCTGGTCCATCACAGCCTGCTCGCAGGCCATCTGCGTCGAGCCGATCTGGCCAAACGTCACCTTGCTGCCATCGACCTTCGCACTGCCGAAGAAACCGTTGCAGCCACCGCGGCCCGACACCTTGCCGTCCTTGCCGATCTGCAGCGTCGGCTTGGCCTTGTCGTGGGCGGCCGCGCCGTCGATCTCCTCGGCAACCCAGTCGCGGTCAAAAATCGTGACCTCCTCGGTGCCAGCGGACTGGCGGACCATTTTGACCTGGATCGTCTGCGGTCCCGCCGTCAGCGGATCGAGCGAATGGCGTACATCATTGATGAACCAGAGCTGGTCATCGACGCTGATGCGCGCCTGCAGCGCGTAGGTCATGTTGGTCTTGATCGCGGTGGGATCGAAAGGGATGGCAAACCTGATCGGCACCTGGCCGGCCGGATCGATCTTCTGCTCGCCGAGTATCTTGGCGGGAGCGTCGGCCAGGGAAATGTCGGCAAGCTGCACCGAAAGCACCGCGTTCGGCGGCAAGGCGATGCGCTCGCGATAGAGCACCTCGCCGGTGACCAAGGTCTCGTCAGCCGTTGCCACGACAGGCACCGCCAGCATTCCGACCAACAGCGGCGCGAAGCCAAACACTAGAAATTCCGCGAGCTTGCAGAGCAAGGCAGCCTCCCCGTTTCAGTTGTTGCCAAGGCGCGACGTGCGCCACCCATCTGCCCCCGAAGCTGCAAAGCCTCGGGGTATGAGGGCCAAAAGTACAAAGAAATGAGGTGGTTCCATGGCCGCCGATGTCGACAGCGGCCACCATCGATCAGGACTTCGCCCAGCGGGCGGCGGCAGCTTCGTCGCTTTCCTTGGCGTCGACCCACCCGCCTTCAGTGCCGTCGATGCGATGCTCCTTCTTCCAGAACGGCGCGCGCGACTTGAGATAGTCCATCAGGAAGCTTGCCGCCTCGAAGGCTGCCTGCCGGTGCCTGGACGCAGCGACGACCAGCACGATGTTTTCGCCCGGCCTGATCTTGCCGAACCGGTGAATGGCGGTGATGCCGGCCAGCGGCCAGCGCGCCATCGCCTCGTTGGCGATGCGCGTGATCTCGGCTTCGGCCATTCCAGGGTAATGCTCGAGTTCGAGGGCAGCAAGGCTGCCGGCCTCGTCGCGGCACAGGCCGGTAAAGGTGACGACGGCGCCGACATCCGCCCTGCCCTGCGTCAGCAGCGCGATCTCGGCGGCGACGTCGAAATCGGCCGCCTGGATGCGCACCATCGGCACGACAGTCATCGGCTTCAGCCGCCCGTCATCGGCGGAAACAGCGCGATCTCACGCGCACTTCCGATCGGCTCGCGGTGATCGACATGCTCCTGGTTGATCGCAACCCGGATCACTTCAGGATGCTGCAGGGCGCTTTCGAATTCCTCGCCGCGCGACTTGAGCCACAAAAGCAGCTCCCTCACCGTCTTCACGTCGGCGGGCAGCTCGACCTCTTCTTCGGCCTTGCCGATCCGCTCGCGCACCCAGGCGAAATATATGAGCTTGGTCATGGTCTCACTCGTCCATGATGTGCTTCAGGCCGGCGCGGAAATAGTCGTAGCCGGTGTAAAGCGTCACAAGGGCCGCGATCCACAGCAGCACGAGGCCGACCTGGGTGGTCAGCGGGAAGATCTTGTCGCCGGCCGGGCCGGCAAGCAGGAAGGCGATGGCCACCATCTGGATCGCCGTCTTCCACTTGGCGAGCTGGGTCACTGGCACGCTGACTTTCAGCGCGGCGAGATATTCGCGCAGGCCCGAGACCAGGATCTCGCGGCACAGGATGATGATCGCCGCCCACAGCGACCAGCCGGCAATGCCGCCACGATGGTCGGTATCGGCGGCAAGCAAGAGCAGGCAGGTGGCGACGAGCAGCTTGTCGGCGATCGGATCGAGCATGCGGCCGATGTTCGATGTCTGCTTCCAGGCGCGCGCCAGGTAGCCGTCAAGATAGTCGGTGACGCTGGCGGCGATGAAGATGACAAGCGCACTCCAGCGGGCAAAGTCGCTCGACTTCAACGTGCCCTCGAGGAAGAAGCACAATACGACGAGCGGCACGGCCACGATACGCGCGTAGGTCAGCATGTTGGGCAGATTGAATGCGCGCTGGGCCATGGTCTCTTATGCTCTTTCGTCTGCCGTAGTGAAATCAGAACGGGGGCTTGGGGGTCAACTGTCTATCGATAGCCCGATCAGACGCCGGACGACAATTCTCGTTGATCACCCATTATCGTGAAAATGGTTGTAAACAAGGCGCGCGATGGATTCCGAGATGCCCTCGACGGCCATCAGGTCGTCGACAGCCGCCCGGCTCACCGCCTTTGCGGTACCGAAGGCCAGCAGCAGCGCGCGCTTGCGACTCGGTCCGATGCCGCCGATCTCGTCGAGCGGGTTCTTGACCATCTCCTTCTTGCGCCGTGCCCGGTGCGAACCGATGGCAAAGCGGTGCGCCTCGTCGCGCAGGCGCTGGACGAAATAGAGCACGGGATCGCGCACCGGCAGCGAGAACGAATCCTTGCCCCTGACGAAGAAACGCTCGCGCCCGGCCTCGCGGTCCTGGCCCTTGGCGACGCCGATGGCAATGACGCGGTCCTCGATACCTAGTTCGGCCAGCATGGCGCGCACCGCCGTCATCTGGCCCTGGCCGCCATCGATCAGGATGACGTCGGGCCATGCCGGAAACGCGCCGGCGTCCTCGACGCCCTCGGCCTCTTCCGTCTCGGGCTGGTCGCCGCCATGCTCCTTGAGCAGGCGCGAAAAGCGGCGGGTCATCACTTCGCGCATCATGCCGAAGTCGTCGCCGGGGGTGATGTCGGTCGAGCGGATGTTGAACTTGCGGTACTGGTTCTTGACGAAGCCCTCCGGCCCCGCAACCACCATGCCACCGACCGCATTGGTGCCCATGATGTGCGAGTTGTCGTAGACCTCGATGCGCACCGGCGGCTTGTCCAGCCCGAAGGTCTGGGCAAAGCCCTCCAGCAGCCGCGCCTGGGTCGACGTTTCTGCCAGCCTGCGGCCGAGCGCCTCGCGGGCGTTCTGCACGGCGTGGTCGACGATGTCCTTCTTCTCGCCGCGCTGCGGCACCGAGATCGCCACCTTGTGGCCGGCGCGGGTGGACAGCGCTTCGGCGAGCAGTTCCTGCTCCTCGACCCCATGTGACAACAGGATCGCGCGTGGCGACGGCTTGTCGTCATAGAACTGGGCCAGGAACGAGCCGAGCACTTCGGCCGCCTCCAGCGACGAGTCAGCCTTGGGGAAATAAGCGCGGTTGCCCCAGTTCTGGCCGGTGCGGAAGAAGAACACCTGGATACCGGTCTGCCCACCTTCCTGATGGATGGCGAAGACATCGGCCTCGTCGATGGTCTGCGGGTTGATGCCCTGATGGCTCTGCACATGCGACAGGGCCGCCAGGCGGTCGCGATAGACGGCGGCGCGTTCGAAATCGAGCTCCTCGGCCGCATGTTGCATCTGGCCGGAAATCTCGGTCTTCACCTTCTGGCTGCGGCCGGAGAGGAAGTCCTTCGCCTCCTGCACCAGCTCGTCATAGCCCTCGCGCGAAATCTCGCCGGTGCAAGGTGCCGCACAACGCTTGATCTGGAACAACAGGCAGGGCCGCGTGCGGTTGTCGAAGAACGAGTCGGTACAGCTGCGCAGCAGGAAGGCGCGCTGCAGCGAGTTGATGGTGCGACCGACCGCCTGCGCCGAGGCGAACGGCCCGAAATAGTCGCCGCCCTTGCGTGAGCGCGCGCCGCGGTGCTTGTAGATGCCGGGCGCGGTGTGGTCGCTGGTCAGCATGATGTAGGGGAACGACTTGTCGTCGCGCATCAAGACGTTGAAGCGCGGCCTGAGACGCTTGATCAGGTTTGCTTCGAGCAGCAGCGCCTCGATCTCGGTGCGGGTGACGACGAACTCCATCGTCGCCGTCTCGCGCACCATCTTGCCGATGCGGTTGGTGTGGAATCGCCCCTGCGCATAGTTGGTGACGCGTTTCTTCAGGCTGCGCGCCTTGCCGACATAAAGCACGTCGCCCGCCGCATTCATCATGCGGTAGACGCCCGGCGCGTTGGGCAGCCGCTTGACCAAAGTCTGGATCACCTCGGCGCCGACCATGCCGTCGGCATCGCCAGCGTGCGCGCTCCAGTCTATCGCGGTGAAAGGCAGGTCCGGACCGGAGGCTACGACAATCTCTTCCGCCGCCTCGTCGTCATCGAGATCGACGTCGGGCATGTCTTCGGCAGCCTTGGCGCCCTTGCGGAGGCTCGTGCCGGTATCGGATTGGCGTGGACTCATTCCACCATGCCTGTCACGTCAGGCGTCTGCCAGGCAAGATGCTGGCCGCCGTCCAGCGCGATCATCTGGCCGGTCACCGACCGCGACTGCCAGAGATAGCGGATCGTCGCTCCAAATTCCGCCAGCGCCGGCCCGTGCTTCAGGATCAGCCCGTCGAGCTGGGCGGCGAAAGCAGCGGCATCCTGGCGGGAGCTCGGCAGAGTCGGGCCGGGGCCGATGGCATTGACGCGGATGCGCGGCGCCAGCGCCTGCGCCATCGTCCTTGTCGCTGCCCACATCGCCGCCTTCGACAGCGAATAGGAGAAATATTGCGGTGTCGGCTTGAGCACGCGCTGGTCAATCATGTTGACGATCAGGCCGTCGGCGCCCTCGGGCAATGCGGCGGCAAAGTTCTTCGCCAACAGTGCCGGCGTCTTCACATGCAGGGCGAAGTGGCGGTCCCATATCTCCCAGCCAAAATCGGTGACCGAATCGACTTCGAAGACCGACGCATTGTTGACCAGCAGCGAGATCGGCCCGAGTGCCGTCGCGGCGTCAGCGACAAGTCCGTCCACCGCCGCCATATCGGCGAGGTCGGCCTGGACGACGACGGCCCGGCCACCACCGGCATTGATGGTGGCGGCAAGATCATCGGCCGCCTTGCGCGCGTGATTGCAATGGATGGCAACGCCAAAGCCATGCGCGGCAAGGTCTTCGACGATCGCGCGGCCGATACGCTTGGCCCCACCCGTCACCAGCACGTTGCCCGCCATGTCAGCCATCCAGTCGTCCTCTCATGCTGTCCGCCAGCTTCCGCAAAGGCAGGTTTCGGCTACCTCTTGGTAACCTATGTAAAAAGCCGTTCATCGATCTGGCG
Source organism: Aminobacter sp. LjRoot7 (assembly GCF_964252895.1). Taxonomy (NCBI): domain Bacteria; kingdom Pseudomonadati; phylum Pseudomonadota; class Alphaproteobacteria; order Hyphomicrobiales; family Phyllobacteriaceae; genus Aminobacter; species Aminobacter sp. LjRoot7. Next base: position 582,185 of record NZ_CAXUPX020000002.1, on the reverse strand, counting down.
GCAATGTGGCGAAAGCCAGCGGTACCGCCCGAAAACCTGCCAGCGAAGCAGGCTGGCATGCGAGATATAGAACGCCCAACCCCTTGTACCAAGCGGCTTCAGGCAAATGGCTGGCAAAGCTCCTGACAAGGCTGTTGCGCACATGCAACGTCACGCTTCAGCCTCATTTGCGCCGGGCAATCACCCAACTTCAGGTTCGGTTCAGCCGCATTTCGACACGACATTCGGAACTGTTCGGCGCCCAGCCCGTTTCTCCCCCCGGACGGGCTAGGGGTGCCAGTTGAAAAAGAGCCAGTGTCTAGTTGGCTTAAGGAGTAAAACAATGACTGCCATTCTCAAGCACGCTCGTCCGCTCGCTGCGGCGTTCGGCCTGGTCGCGCTGGCTTCCATGCCTTCATTCGCTGCCGACGTCGTCATGGAAGAGCCGCCGGCACCTGCCGCGCCGATGGAACAGCCCCCGCTCAACACCTGGTCGGGCCCGTATGCCGGTGTGACCATCGGTTACGGCTTCAGCGGCGAAGCTGACGCAGCTGGCAACAAGATCAGCACCAGCGGCTTCCTCGGCAGCGCTTTCGCTGGTTACAACTACCAGATGGAAAACTTCGTCCTCGGCGCCGAAGGCGATCTCGGCTACAGCGGCGTCAAGGGCGACAACGCCGGCACCGCCGTCAAGAACGGCTTCGAAGGCTCGCTGCGTGCCCGTCTCGGCTACGTCGTGACCCCTGACATCCTGCTCTACGCTACCGCTGGTGGCGCTGGCGCACAGGTCAAGGCGACTGAAGGCGGCATTTCCGACAAGAACACCATGCTCGGCTGGACCGCTGGCGTCGGCACCGACGTCAAGCTCACCGAGTCGGTCTTCGGCCGTGTCGAGTACCGCTACACCGACCTGGGCAGCGACACCTTCGCTCTCGGCGCAGGCGACACCAAGATCTCGAACAAGGATCACCGCATCCAGTTCGGCGTCGGTATGAAGTTCTGATCCTTGAGATCAGCACAAACGAAAAAGCCGGGCTCACGCCCGGCTTTTTTGTTTTGTGAAGGTCAACCGCAACAGAGAACAAAAAGGTTATCTCGACCTGAAAGTCTCGCAAAAGCGTCGTAGCCAACCAAAGGTAGTTGTCCGTAAGAAAAGCTGGTCGCCATGCCTTGGCGCGCGGCGGAGTTCGATGAACCCGTGGCGGCCGAGAAATACCTTCAGCTCGGGCTGCAGCACCCCGCCTTCGTAGAACTGCTCCTTCGAAACCTCCACGATCACCGCCTTGGCATTGGCCAACAGCGATGTCGCTCCCTTCAAAACCATCAGCTCTGCGCCCTGCACGTCCGCGGCGATGAGATCAGCGTTCTGAAATCCGTTCGACTGGGCAATGTGGTCGAGCGTATCCGTTCCAACCTCTTCGGTAACGCCCGTCTCTTCTACATGCCCCCAGGTTTCCCGAAACAACGGAGTCGCCGAAAAGATTGAACTGGAAGCGCCTTCATTGCTGAAGTGGCGAAGGGTTACGCCCAGACCTGCGACATCGGAGGCAAACGCATTGATCGCCACATGGCGCGTCCTGGCGCCAGTCGGCTTGGCAAGGCGGTCGACGAGTTGCCGATACGCATCCGCGGATGCCTCGACCCAAAGCACATCGCTGAAACCCAGCGACTCGTAGGCCTCGCGCTCTTCGCCATAATGTGCCCCAACGTGAATGGCCGTCTTAATGCCAAGCTGCGCAGCCAAGCCGTCCTTCAGCAACGCCAGCGGCTCCCGGTGTTTTTCCAGGAAGCCAAATTGGCTCATCAGTTTTCGCAACATTCTTGATCCTGCCTGCGCGACGTGAAGGCGAAAGCCAGTAAACTACAGTCTGGCGAATGGGAATGACATTTGCACACGCGCCTCATTTGCAGCGTGTCGTCGGACAAATGCGATCTCACGATCTCCAGATTTGATTTCTTCGACAACCGCTGCCACTAAGCGGCAAATTGCGGCGGACTCGATCACACGAATGAACCGGCAGATAATCAGCAAGATATATGGCGGCCTGGGCAACCAGATGTTCCAGTTTGCCATGGGCCGCGCCATGGCAATCCGCAGCCAAAGTTCCCTGCTGCTGGACAAGCGGTATTTCGATAGTGCGCCGTCAGTCACTTTCCGGCTGAACCACTTCAACATCGGCCAAGCCGTCGTTGCTGGAAGGTTGCCGCCGCTACGGAAGGAGGAGCGGCTGCGCTACCTTCTCTGGCGCGGACTGAGGCTTCCGCCGCATCGTGTGAGGGAACGCGCCCTCAGCTTCGACGCCTCAATGCTTGTGCCTCGCACCAACGTCTGGCTCGACGGCTACTGGCAGTCGGAACGCTATTTTGCCGATTGCATCGAAACAATCCGGGACGACCTCCGAATCGTCACGCCGCCCAGCGACGAAAATGCAAAACACCTTGCCGACATCGCGGCATGCCCTGCAATCTCGTTGCATGTCCGTCGTGGCGATTACCTCCTGCCGGAAAACCAGGCGCTGTTTGCCGCCTGCTCGAAGCAATATTACGCCAAGGCTGTTGACCTGATGGCGTCGAAGATGGCGGAAGAACCGGTCATCTATGTCTTCTCCGACGATCCCGACTGGGCCCGCGACAATCTCTCCTTCCCGGTCGAGAAACGGGTGATGGGCCATAATGGCCGCGACGCCGACTATGAGGACATGCGCCTGATGAGCGCCTGCCGCCATCATGTCATCGCCAACTCCAGCTTTTCCTGGTGGGGCGCCTGGCTCAACCGATCGCCCGAAAAGATCGTCATCGGGCCGGCGTTATGGTTTGCCGATCCGTCCGCCAGCAATCCCGACATCCTGCCCAAGAGCTGGTCGAAGCTGTCCAACCAGGCCTGAGTGCCAAGCCCGAGCGAACGCAACCGGCCGCTGCCCCGGCAGGTCTCAGCCTTGCGGGATTATGGCCTTCAGCTCCGGGAACTTCTCGTCGAAGCGGGCGGCCCAGCGCTTGAGGCGCGGGCGGCCCTTTTCCCACTTTCCGGCGAAGCGCAGGTCGAGATAGCCGATCGCCGCCCGGAGCGCGATCTGGCCCGTGGTGATCGCCTTCGGCAGTTTTGGCGGGTTGGCGTTGAGCAGGTCGAGCGAACGCGTCACCTTCGACCACTGCTTGTCGATCCAGGGCTGGTGGACGATCTCCTCCGGACGCCCGCGACGTTCGTAGACGATCGCCAAAAGGCAATCGCAGATGCCGTCGGCCAGCGCTTCCAGGCGCTCGGCATCGAGGCGCTTTTCGGCATTGCGCGGGAACAGCTTGTTGCCGGACAGCCGGTTCAGATACTGGGTGATGACGCGGCTATCATAGATGCTCTGCCCTTCGTCGGTGATCCAGACCGGGATCTTGCCGAGCGGATTGGCGTCGGTCAGCAGCGCCGGCTGCGGCCCGGTCTCGACGGTGACGGATTCGACCGCGATCCCAACGTAAGCGGCCGCCATGCGGACCTTGCCGCTGTAGGGCGAAGCGGGAGAATAGAAGAGTTTCGGCATGGAGGTCCCCTTTTGCGCCGGCGACCATATCAGCACGTGCTGCTGCGGCAACATGCAGCCAGCATAATCAGGGACGCCAGAAGCAGAGTTCGCCAGAATCAAGGATAGCCGGAATCAGCGGCCACGCACGGGCGGCATTACCACCTTGTCGAGCCGGCAGCCGCGGCGGTCGATCTCGGGACAGGCGCGGAAGGCGAGATCCTTGCTCATGCAGATGCGCACCTCGCGCAGGAAGCGCCGGTCGCAGGTCACCGCGACCGAATCGGCCGACATCTCGGGATTGGACTGCCGGAATGCGCGCTCAGCCTGATCAGGCGACAGTGTGCGATAGCTGTCCAGGCTCTTGAATTCCTTTGGCATTTCGATCTTCTCGCGGGCCGCCCGCAGCACCTTGAAATAGTCGTCCTGGCTAAGCCCGGTGCAGGTGCCGTGCTTGCGCCACTGATGGCGGATCAGGCCGGCCGAGGGCATCAGGTCGTAGAGGCTGCGTAGCCTGTCGCTCGAAACATCGCTATTGTTGGTCGGACAGCTCTCGGGAAAGCCGCGCTCATATTGCGGCCAAAGTCCATGCACGACGAAGGCATAGGGCCGGCCGGCGCGACATTGCTGGCCGTTGGCCTGCTCGCCCTCGGCCTCGCAATAGCTCGGCGACCAGGACAGAGCGAGGACGTAGAAATCGAAGCCCTCGCCACGCGGAACGGCTGATGCCGCCTGCTTCGTTTCGGTTGATGTCGTGTCGGACGGCTGCGACTGCTCGGCCGGCGCACAGGCGGCCAACACGGCAAAGACCGCACTTGTCAGCGCGACCCTCAGGACGTTGCGGATCATCTCAGCCGAGCCGGCCTCAGCGCAGGACGCGGCAGCGGCCGTTATAGACGTACCAGCGGTCGAAGCCCGACACGCAGAACTCGACATTGTCGCCGATCGATGCAAAGCCCATGCCTTCCTCGATCAGGTACCAGATGTCGCGGTCGGCACCATCGGACAAGACCACGGTCGCGCCGCAATAACGGCGGCCGATCGGATGGCTCTCATCGGCCGGCTCGTAGCGGTGTTCGTGGATGCGCTGGAAATCGGTGATGGCGACCTGCGGCAGGTTCGGCACGTGGCGGACCTGGTAGCTGAAGCGGCTGGTGATGCGGTTGAGCACCGCCGCATTGCCGCAAATGCCGGGATCGGAATAGTCGGCGCCAACGGAAAGGTCGGCTGCCTGCGCAGAGCCTGCGCCCGACAGGGCCGCTCCGAGGCCAATCATTGCGGCAAAGATGGTGCTGGCGACGCGACTCATGGTTCCCACTCCAAGGCTTGTGCAACCCAGTTTGCGGTTTCGCCGCGTTGCGGTCAAGAAGCCGCAGCTTCGCCCGCCAGCCACTCGACCGACCAGCGCGCGCCGGGCCCTTCAGCCAGCAGCTTGCCAAGTGCCGGCAGCATGGTCTTGAGCTCAGCTTCCAGCTGATAGGGCGGATTGGCCACCACCATGCCGGTGCCGTCGAGCCGTGGTTCGGCCGATGGCTGCCGGATGTAGAATTCGATGTCCATGATCTTGGGGATGCCTGCGTCCGCAAGGTCGTCGCGGAACGCCGCTACCGCCTTGCGGTCTTTGACCGGATACCACAGGGCGAAGATGCCGCCCGGCCAGCGCCGGTGCGCCTTCTTCAGCCCGTCGACCAGCCGGTCGAACTCGCCGCCGATCTCGAAGGGCGGATCGACCAGCACCAGCCCGCGCTTTTCCTTGGGCGGCAGATGCGCGCCAAGCGCCAGCCAGCCGTCGAGTTCGGTGACCCGGGTCTGGAAGTCGCCTTCGAACTGCGCGGCAAGCGTCCTCGCGTCCTCGGGGTGCAATTCGATCGCCGACAGGCGATCCTGCTTGCGCAGCAGATGCCGGGCGATCACAGGCGAACCGGGATAGCGTTCGATGCCGCCCTCGGCGTTGACGGCACGGACGGCGTCCAGATAAGGCGCCAGCAGTTCGGCAGCATCTGCAGGCAGCTTCGCGTCGATCAGCCGGCCGATGCCGTCATGCCATTCACCCGTCTTTTGAGCCTCTTCAGATGCAAGATCGTAGAGACCTATGCCTGCATGGGTGTCGATGACGCGAAACGCTTTGTCCTTGCGCTTGAGATATTCGACGAGCCGGGCAAGCACGGCGTGCTTGACGACGTCGGCGAAGTTCCCGGCATGATAGGCGTGGCGGTAGTTCATGACTTGTCGGCGTCCCTGCCCCAGCGCGGCGCAGGAGGCGGCGAATTGGGCGGCTGTGAATTGGGATTGTCGGGCTGGCTGTCCTTCTTGCGGCGCAAAGACAGCACCAGGCCGACGAAGCCGACTGCCATCAGCGACAGCCCAATCGGCTGGGCGCGCTCGTCAACCTCGAGGCCGCCCGAACGCAGGATGAGATCGACGCGCTGGACCTGGACGTTGTCGGCGTCGCCCTGCTCGATGACAAAGCGATAGCTTCCCGGCTGGACCTCGCGGATCAGCCCGGCATCGTCGCGGAACACCGGGTCGGGCAGCTGCGGACTGCGCTCGCGCGGGGTGGTGTCATAGAAATTCAGCGCCTCAGCCAGCACGGTCTGGCCGCGCGTCGAGGCTGTGATGGTCAGCACCGCGCTCGCCGGATTGACCTGCGGCGGCGCCAGCGTGGTCAAGTCGACCAGCACGCGCACCGGCGCGTCGCTCGACGCCAGCGCAACCTCGACCGGGCGATAGCCAGCGGCGCGGTCATAGGCGCGGTAGGTGCCGATCTCGCGACCGGCAAAATTGGTCGTCGCCCAGGGATAGAGGATGCCGAGACCAGTACCGGCAAGCAGGATGAGTAGAAACAGGAACCGCATGACGCTCGAAACTCTATGTCGCTCGAAACTGGGCCGGAAACAGCAATCGCCCTGACCGGACGACGCTCCCCTACTACGGCTTTTGCGCCATGCCGGAAAGGCCGGGCCGGCCATTGCCGGCAACTTCCCGTTCCATCTCGTCGAGTAGCATGTCGAGGCCGAGGTCGAAGGTCTTGTCGAACTCGGCGACGGTGAAGAATGCACCGGCCGCCGCCACATTAGGAAAATCGCGCCGCAATTGCGCGTCATCGACCGTGGTCACCGCCGACGCGCCCTTGGCATAGCCTGCCGTCTCGTCGAGGATCGCGCCCATCAGATAGTAGCCGGCCGCCCGGAAAAGCCGTGCCGAGCGCTCCTTGCCAAAGCCGCCCTCCTCGAAGACGCCAAGCACGCCGTCGAGCCATTGCAGGCACTTCGGCGAGTTCATGCGGTAGGTAACGAGAAACGGCGCAAAGGCCGGATGCGCACGCCCCACCGCCCGGAAGTCGCCCATCACCGCCCGCGCCCGCTGCCGCCAGGGCAGATCGCGCGACGGGATCTCCAGTTCACCGACCAGCCTTTCCACCAGCGCCTCGAACAGATGCGCCTGCGAGGCATAATGATGGTAGATGCTCATCGCCTCGCAACCGAGCGCTTGCGCCAGCTTGCGCATCGAAAAGCCCGCCAGGCCCTCGCGCTCGATGACCTCGAAAGCGGCCTTCGCGATCATGTCGCGCGACAGCTTCGCTCGCTTTTTGTTGATCGCCCTGCCCATCCGCTCGCCTTGACAACTTACACTGTAAGGATCATCAATTTGCACACCTTACACCGTAAGGGGAAAATGATCCAGAGGAGGAAGTCATGCCCGCATATGACGCATACACCTTCGCCTCGTTCCGCCGCACGTTGACGGTCCTGGCCGGTGCCGCAGCCCTCACCATTCCGCTTGCCATCATGCCGTTGCCGGCTTTTGCCGACGACTACGACGCCACCATCCAGGACATCCAGAAGACGATGGGCGGCGTGCCAAGCTTCATCAGCCAGTTCCCCAAAGCGGGCCTGCCCGGCGCATGGTCGGAGCTCAAGGCCATCGAGTTCAGCGACAAGACCGCGCTGCCGCCGAAGACCAAGGCGCTGATCTCGCTCGCCGTCGCCGCACAGATCCCGTGCAGCTATTGCATCTGGGCCGATACGCAGAGCGCCAAACAGGCGGGTGCCACCGACCAGGAAATCCAGGAAGCGGTCGCCATGGCAGCGCTGACGCGCCACTGGAGCACCATCTTCAACGGCATGCAGGTCGATTTCGAGACCTTCAAGAAGGATCTTGGCGGCGAGATGAGCGCTGCCAAATAGTCGCTTGGCACGGCGCGGCGGCCCCTTGGTGTGCCGCGCCCGTCAGGCCTTGCGCTCCCAGCGCTTGTCGGCCGCCTGCTGCCAGTAGGTCACCGCGTGGCCGGCAGCTTTCATTGTCTTCCAGTGCTCCCTCGCCCCTTCGAGCTGAGCCGCGTCATGGCCGTCGAACAGGAACACCGCCCTCTGATAGGGCGTGATGTCGGGCGGCGACGCGCCATCGACGAGGAAACGGATCTCAGCGGCGTTGGGATTGGCTTCTGTCACCGTCAGCACCACCGGCTGGTCGGCGGCGTGCGGCTCGCGGTCGCTGCCATGGGCGAGAAACGAATCGTCCCGGAAGGTCCACAGATGCTGGTCGAGCGCGTCGCGGCGCTCTTCGCTGCCGGTCTGCACCACCGCTTTCCAGCCACGCTGCAGACTGCGCTCGAGCAGGCCCGGCAAGGCATCCTCGAGAGTCGATTCGGTCAGGTGGTAGAAAAGCACTTCAGCCATGAGGCAATGCTATGCCCCAATTCCAGTCGCGGGTGAAGCTTCACAGGCAACCGCGCTGATGACGCGCGGTTGCCGGAGCTTGAGCCTTAGCCTTCGTAGTGGTCGCGCACCAGCCTGTCGAGCAGCCGCACGCCGTAGCCCGAACCCCAGGACTGGTTGATCTCGTTGGTCGGCGAGCCCATGGCGGTGCCGGCAATGTCGAGATGCGCCCAGGGCGTTTCCTTGACGAAACGCTGCAGGAACTGGGCCGCGGTGATCGAGCCGCCATAGCGGCCGCCGATGTTCTTCATGTCGGCATTCTTGGAATCGATCAGCTTGTCGTATTCCGAGCCGAGCGGCATGCGCCACAGCTTCTCCTGCGTCGCCGTGCCCGAGGCGGTCAGGCGCTCGGCAAGCTCGTCGTTGTTGGAGAACAGGCCGGCATGGCTCTGGCCGAGCGCGACCATGATCGCACCGGTCAGCGTCGCCAGGTTGACCATGAACTTCGGCTCGAAACGCTGGTTGCAGTACCAGAGCGCGTCGGCCAGCACGAGGCGGCCTTCGGCATCGGTGTTGAGCACTTCGATGGTCTGGCCCGACATCGAGGTGACGATGTCGCCCGGACGCTGGGCGTTGCCGTCGACCATGTTCTCGACCAGACCGATGATGCCGACGGCATTGACCTTGGCCTTGCGCGCGGCGAGCGCCTGCATCAGGCCGGTGACGGCCGCAGCGCCACCCATGTCGCCCTTCATGTCTTCCATGCCAGCAGCCGGCTTGATCGACACGCCACCCGAATCGAACGTCACGCCCTTGCCAACGAAGGCCACCGGCTTGTCCTTGGCCTTGCCGCCGTTCCACTGCATGACCGCGAGGCGCGGCGGACGCACCGAACCCTGGGCGACGCCGAGCAGCGAGCCCATGCCGAGCTTCTTCATTTCCTTCTCGGTCAGGATCTCGACCTTGACGCCGAGCTTCTCGAGTTCCTTGGCCTGGGCGGCGAACTCGACTGGGCCAAGGATGTTGGCAGGCTCGTTGACGAGGTCGCGGGCAAGCAGTACGCCGCCAACGACAGCCTCGGCGTCGGCAAAGGCCTTCTTGGCGGCCGCCGGATCGGCGCAGTGGATGGTGATCTTGGCCGGCTTCTTGTCGTCGGCCTTGCCGTCGCCATTATCCTTCTTGGTTTTGTATTTGTCGAAGCTGTAGCTCCGGAGCTGGATGCCGGCGGCAATGCCTGCCGCGGCCGCGCCATCGGCTGTCACGCCCGGAATGTCGAGGATCACGGCTACTTCAGTCGCCTTACGCAGCTGCGCGGCAACCACGCCGCCGAGCTTCAGCCAGGCATATTCGTCGAGCGCCGACGCCTTGCCGGTTCCGATGGCAACGAGCCGGTCAACCGCCGTGCCCTCGGGCGCCAGGAGTTCGACCACGCCTGCGAATTTGCCGTTGAAGTCGGCAACGGGGAAAGCACGATCGAGCGCCTTGGCCGGATCACTGGCACGTGCCGCATCGCTCAGCCCGCCCTCGTCGGCGGAAAAGACGATGACGGTGCCCTTCTTGGGCGTGCCCGGCTTGGCAAAACTGATCGACGGCTTAGAAGTCATGATATCCCGCTTTCGGATCCCGTTCAGATGGTGCGCGACATTTCGTCGTTTTCACAGGTTTGGCAAGCCTCCCGTCATCTTCCCTCGATATGATTAAAGCTGAAAATTGTTCGGAAACCTTGCGTTAACCACCTCCGTTCGGCGTTTCTTAGCCATTGGCGACGAGACTCCCGATGGCGGGAGAAAGTGTTGGCGGCGTTGACGGCAGTTGTGCCGGCTTGCCTTGGACTATAGTTTAGACACCCACCGGCCAAGCGACGCCCTGTCGGCCGGCCAAGTCGGAAACACGGAATCCTGATCATCGATGAAGGTTGTTGAGCGCTACATTCTGCGTCGTGCGTTCGCGGTTTTCATCGCGGCGTTGACGTGGACATTGGCGATCGTCTGGACCACCCAGGTCCTCGGACGCATCGACCTTGTTACCGACAGCGGCCAGTCGGCGCTGACCTTCTTCGAGGTCGCGGCCCTCATCCTGCCGACCGTCATTCCTATCGTCGTGCCGTTTGCCGTCATCATCGCGGTGGCACTGACGCTGAGCACCATGAACAGCGATTCCGAGCTGGTGATCCTCAATGCCGCGGGCGCCTCGCGGCTCACCGTCATCCGACCGATTCTCATCCTTGCGGTGTGCGCCGCGATGTTCTCCTTCATCGTCGACAACGTCGCCAACCCGATGGCGCGCCAGCGCAACCGGGAGCTTATCGCGACGTCGCGCGCTGACCTTCTGTCGCTGATCATCCAGGAAGGCACCTTCCGCAAGGTCGACGAAGGCCTGTTCGTGCAGGTCGGCGAGCGCCTGCCCAATGGCGGGCTGGGCGGCATCTTCGTCGCCGATTCGCGCGAGCCCAATGTCGACCTCGTCTACTACGCCAAGGACGGCTCGTTCATCGAACGTAACAAGAAACAGATGCTGGTGATGAATGAAGGCGTCATTCACCGCAAGGCGCCGGGCGGCGAAGTCTCGGTCATCAGCTTTGACTCCTACGCGTTTGATCTTAGTGAGTTTTCTGCTGCCGCCAATGAAGTCACCATGCAGCCGAAGGACCGCTCGACGTCCTATCTGATGCAGCCGCAGCACGATGACAAATTCTACCAGCGCAACCCGCGCCTGTTCGACGCCGAACTCAACCGCCGCTTCTCCGACTGGCTCTATTCAATCGCCTTCGCCTTCATAGCACTTGCCGTCGCCGGCGACGCACGCTCGCACCGCGAGGCGCGAATCCACCCGCTGGTCACGACAGTGACGATAGCGCTGTTCTTCCGCTGGCTCGGCTTCTTCGCCAACAGCAAGGCCGAGGCAGCGGCCTGGATCGGCTATGTCGTCTACGCCATTCCCATCGGCGCCTCGCTGTTTGCCCTCTGGTTCATCCGCGGCCACCGCGCCTTGGAACTGCCTGTCTCGGTCGCTGACCGGTTGACGGCATTCGCAGCGCGGCTACGCGACCGCTTCGCCGCCTTCCGCCAGCGCCTCACAGGCCGCGCTTCCGGCCAGGGAGCGGCATGATGGGCTGGACGCTTGGCCGCTATTTCCTCGTCCGCTACGCCGTCATCACGACGTGGTTCTTCATCGGCATCTATGCGCTGATCTTCATCATCGACGTCACCGAATTCTCGAGCAATGTCGGCGGCCTGCCGGGCTTCAAGTTTTCGATCGCCATGACGGTTTCAGCCCTTCGCGTGCCGATGATCATGCAGCAGACGGTGCCGTTCGTGGCCCTGTTCAGCGCCATGGCGACGCTGGTTTCGCTCAACCGGCGCTATGAGCTGGTCATCGCGCGTGCCGCAGGCATCTCGGCCTGGCAGTTCCTTTTGCCCTGCTGCATCGGCGCGCTGCTGTTCGGCCTGGTCACCGTCGGCATCCTCAATCCGATCGCGGCATACGGCTTCTCGCATTCCGAGACCATCGAATCCGAGCTGCGCTCGCGCCAGTCCAATTCGGTTTCGGCGTTTTCGGCGCCCTGGTTGCGGCAGAAGGCCGACGGCACCGAAGTGATCATCGGTGCCCGGGCAGTGCTCAACCAGGGTCTCGAGCTGTCGGATGCGGTGTTCTTCATCTTCGACGACAAGGGCGACATGGTCGAACGCAAGGACGCCGAGCGCGCCTATCTGCGTGACGGCCACTGGGAATTGGTCAACGTCCGCAGCATGAAGGGCGGCAAGAATTTCACCTCCCAGCCGGTCGATCAGGTGCCCACCAATCTGAAGCCTGAATTCGTCCAGGAACGGCTGGCGCGGCCCGAAACAATTCCCTTCTTCGAGCTGCCTTCAAAGATCGAAGTGGCCCGTTCCTTCGGCCTCCGGGCCAACGCATTCGCCATGCAATTTCATTCACTTGTGGCGCTGCCCTTCCTTTTGGTTGCAATGACTCTCATTGCTGCAACAGTGTCGATGCGATTTGCACGTATGGGGCAGTCAGCAACGATGATTTTGGGTGGCGTCGTCGCCGGCTTTCTGCTTTATGTCGTTTCGGTTCTGGTCAAAGCATTTGGCAATGCGGGATTCGTGCCGACTTATATTGCGGCATGGTTTCCAGTAGTGGTCGCAATGTTTTTCGGGGTGACTTTCCTGCTCTACAAAGAGGACGGTTAGGTGAGGGGCGCAATGGCCAACCGCAGGGCCCATATGGCAGGCCTTTTGGGCGCGACTGCGCTCGCGTGCCTGTTTGCGGTCGCGTTGCCGTCCGCACCTGCTTTCGCACAGACTGTCGCCGACCTCGCACCCAGCGTGCCGGAAGGCGCGCAGATGCTGCTAGAGGCGGACACGCTCGTCTATGACAACGACGCCAACACCGTGACTGCGGTGGGCGGCGTGCAGATCGACTATGCCGGCAACCGACTCGTTGCCCAGCGCGTCACTTATGATCGCAAGACGTCGCGGCTGGTCGCCAGCGGCAATGTCGAGGTCGTCAATTCGGACGGCACCAAGATCTTCTCGCAAGAGATCGATATCACCGACGATTTCGCCGACGGCTTCGTCAATACGCTGCGCATCGAGACCGTCGACAAGACCTATTTCGCCGCCGAAAGCGCCAAGCGCGAGGGCGGCTTCCTGACGACGTTCAACAACGGCGTCTACACCGCCTGCGAACCTTGCGAGCAAAAGCCCGACAAGGCACCGATCTGGCGCGTCAAGGCGCAGAAAATCATCTGGAACGGCCAGAAGAAGACTGTGCGATTCGAGAACTCGAACTTCGAGTTCTTCGGCTTCCCGATCGCCTTCCTGCCGGCCTTCGAGATTGCCGACCCGACGGTCAAGCGCAAGAGCGGCTTCCTGATGCCCGGCGTCAGCTACAAGAGCGAGCTCGGCGTCGGCGTTTCGATCCCCTATTATTTCGCGCTTTCGCCGACATATGATCTCACCATCAAGGGCACCGGCTACACCCGCCAGGGTTTCCTTGGCGAGGCCGAGTGGCGCCAGCGCTTCAACAACGGCCAATACAGCCTGAAGATCGCCGGCATCCACCAGATGAACCCGGACAAGTTCGACCCCAACACGGTCGATCGCGGCCCGGCCGGCGACGAAAACAAGCTGCGCGGCATGGTCGGCACGAAAGGTCATTTCGACCTCAACCCGCGCTGGGCCTTCGGCTGGAACATCCTTGCCCAGTCGGACAAGAATTTCTCGCGCACCTATGGCATCGATGGCTTCTCCGGCAGCACGCACCGCTCGGAAGTCTACCTGACCGGTCTCAACGACCGTAACTACTTCGACCTGCGCGCCATGCGTTTCCAGGTCCAGGAAGAAGCGCTCGACACCGATCCCAATGCGCGTGCCGACAAGCAGCCCTGGGTGCTGCCGTCGCTCGACTATGCCTACATCCCCGACACCCCGGTGGCCGGCGGTGAGCTCTCCTTCGACCTCAACGCTCGCGTCATCCAACGCTCGGACCTCGATGCGGGCCTTGCGGCTGCGAATGGTCCGACGGTTCACGGCATCGAAGGCACGTCGAGCCGCATCACTGCCGAAGCTGAGTGGAAACGCACCATCATCACCGATGGCGGCCTTTTGGTAACGCCCCTGCTCGCCTTCCGTGCCGACGGCAGCTATGTCGATGCGTCCAGCGCCTCGCTTACCGCCATCGACAACATGGCCGCCGATCCCCGGATCAACGTTGCCGACGACGTGCGCTCGTCGCTGTTCCGCTACATGGCTACCCTTGGTCTGGAGCTGCGCTGGCCGGTGCTGTTCTCATCGACCAGTTCGACCCATGTGCTCGAGCCGATGGCCCAGATCTTTGCCCGTCCGAGCGAAAGCCATATCAGCGCCCTCGGCATCCCCAATGAGGATGCGCAGAGCTTCGTCTTCGACGCGGCCTCGCTGTTCGAACGCGACAAGTTCTCCGGCTACGATCGCATGGAAGGCGGCACACGCGCCAATCTCGGCCTGCGCTATTCCGGCAGCTTCAACAATGGCTGGACCACCAACGCGCTTGTCGGCCAGTCGTATCATCTTGCCGGCGACAATTCGTTCGCCGCGCCTGATCTCGTCAATGCCGGCGCCTATTCCGGCCTTGAGACCGATACCTCCGACTACGTAGCCCTGGCCGGCATCGCCAGCCCGAACGGATTCTCGGCTTCGGTCAGCGGCCGCTTCGACGAACGCACCTTCGATGTTCGCCGCGCCGAGATGAAGGTCGGCCTCGATGCGCGTCCCCTTGCCGTGTCGGCGCGCTATGCCTTCATCGAGGCGCAGCCGCTCTACGGCTTTGCCAATGACCGTCATGAAGTCACCCTTGGCGCCACCGCCCGCTTCAACGACGAGTGGCGGGTGTTCGGCTCCGGTACCTACGACATCAAGGGCGACCTGCTCGTCAAGAATGGCCTCGGCTTCGCTTATGACGACGAGTGCTTCACCTACATGATGTCCTATTCCGAGAGCCGTGATCACAATAAGCCTGACGACGTCTCGCGCACCGTCGGCTTCAACATCTCGTTCCGCACGATTGGCGACTTCGGCACGGCGACGAGCGCCTTCTAAGGCAGTGACGGGACGGCGGCAGGGGCGGCCTGACATCGTTTTGCCGCATAACGCGGCCAATGACGGGGCACGTATCCGGGCAATGTCCGGATTTGGGGTTTGAACGGGACTTATTTTTATGCGGAAGCACCTCTTTTCGGCAGGCTTTGCCCTGCTCGTGGCGGCGACGTCGCTTTCGATCACCGCCTATGCACCGCCGGCTCAGGCAAGCGAGATCAAGTACATCGTCAATGATGTGCCGATCACCAGCTACGACATCCAGCGCCGCGCGGCTTTCCTCAAGCTGCAGAAGCGCAAGGGCGATGCCGGCCAGGAAATGATCGAGCAGACGCTGCGCGTCGCCGAGATGAAACGGCTCAACATCCGCATCTCCGACAAGCAGGTCGAAGACGCCTATGCGCGCTTTGCCGGTTCCAACAAGCTCAAGCCGGCGCAGATGGACCAGATTCTGGGCCAGGCCGGCGTGACCGCCAGCCACTTCAAGGACTACATCCGCGCCCAGATGGGCTGGAACCAGGCGCTCGGCGCCCGTTTCCGTTCGGCTGACGGCGGTGGCGGCATGTCGACCGAGCAGGACGCGGTACGCCGCATGTTGCAGCAGGGCGGCGCCAAGCCGAGCGCTACCGAATACATGCTGCAGCAGGTGATCTTTGTCGTTCCCGCTTCCGAGCGCGGCACGATCGCCAAGCGCAAGCGCGAGGCGGATGCCATGCGTGGCCGCTTCAATGGCTGCGAGCAGACGCGCGAGTTCGCCAAGGGCCTGCTCGACGTCACCGTGCGCGACCTTGGCCGTGTCATCGCCCCGCAGCTGCCGCCGGAATGGGCAGAGGAGATCAAGAAGCTCAAGGTCGGAGGCGCTACGCCGGTGCGCGAAACCGATCGCGGCGTCGAGTTCATCGGCGTCTGCAGCTCGCGCGAAGTCTCCGACGACAAGGTCGCCCAGATGGTCTTCCAGGCCGAGGGTGCAGGCAAGCAGGGCGACGCAAAGGCCGACGAGCTCAACAAGAAGTACCTCGAAGAGCTGCGGGCCAAGGCTCGCATCGTCACCCGCTAGGCCGTGACAGGCCATAGCTTGCCGCTGGCGCTGACGTCGGGCGATCCCTCGGGCATTGGTCCCGAAATCGCTGTCGCCGCCTGGCGGCAGCGTAGCGCGTTTAGCGTGCCGCCCTTCTATCTGCTTGCTGACCCGAAGCTCATTGCGGCGCGCGCGCGCGCCTTGGGCGTTGACGTCGCCATCGTCGAAACCGATCCCGCCGGTGCTGCCAAAGCCTTCGCCCATGCCCTGCCAGTGGTTCCGCTCGCGGCCGCTCTGATCGATACGCCCAGCCAGCCCGACAAGGCCAACGCCGCCGGCATCATCGAGGCCATTGACCGTGCTGTCGCCGACACCTTCGAAGGCCGCGCTGCAGCCGTCGTCACCTGCCCGATCGCCAAGAAGCCGCTCTATGACGCCGGCTTCCGCTTTCCCGGCCATACCGAATATCTCGCTCATCTCGCGACCGAGCGGACCGGCATCGACACCACCCCTGTCATGATGCTTGCCGGGCCCGAGCTGCGCGCGGTGCCGGTGACCATCCACATCGCGCTGGCAGAGGTGCCGAAGGCGCTGACGACAGACGCCATCGTCGAGACCGTGCGTATCACCGCACGTGACTTGCGCGCCCGCTTCGGCATCGCCAGCCCGCGCATCGCGGTGTCGGGCCTCAACCCGCATGCCGGCGAAGGCGGGGCCATGGGCTACGAGGACGAGCGCGTCATCCGCCCTGCCGTCGAGGCGCTGAAGGCGGAAGGCATCGATGCCTTCGGCCCCCTGCCCGCCGACACGATTTTCCACGCCCGCGCGCGCGCCGGCTACGACGCGGCGATCTGCATGTATCACGACCAGGCACTGATCCCGGCCAAGACGCTCGCCTTCGACGAGACGGTCAACGTCACGCTCGGCCTGCCCTTCGTGCGCACCTCACCCGACCACGGCACCGCCTTCGACATCGCGGGCAAAGGCATCGCCCGGCCCGACAGCCTGATCGCCGCGCTGAAGCTGGCCAGGCTGCTGGCAGACATAGAGGCGAAGCCCGCATGAGCAGTACGACTAGCATCGACGGCCTGCCGCCGCTTCGCGACGTCATCGAGCGCCATGGCCTGCAGGCCAAGAAGGCGCTTGGCCAGAACTTCCTGCTCGACCTCAACCTCACCGGCAAGGTGGCACGCGCCGCCGGCGACCTGACCGGCGTCACCGTCATCGAGGTCGGCCCCGGCCCCGGTGGCTTGACGCGGGCACTCTTGATGCATGGCGCCAAACGGGTCATCGCCATCGAGCGCGACGAGCGCTGCCTGGCCGCCCTTGCCGAGGTTTCCGATCATTATCCGGGGCGGCTCGAGGTGGTGTCAGGCGATGCGCTGAAAACCGATTTCGCAGGCCTCGCCGGCGGCGAGCCGGTCAAGATCGTGGCCAACCTGCCGTACAACATCGGCACTGAGTTGCTGGTCCGCTGGCTGACCGTCGAGGCCTGGCCGCCCTTCTACCAGTCGCTGACGCTGATGTTCCAGCGCGAGGTCGCCGAGCGCATCGTGGCCAAGCCTGCCAGCTCCGCCTTCGGCCGGCTCGGCGTGCTAGCGGGCTGGCGCACCGACGCGCGCATCGCCTTCGACGTGCCTCCGCAGGCCTTCACGCCGCCGCCCAAGGTGACCTCGTCGGTCATCCATCTGGAGCCGCGCAGGGAGCCGCTGGCGGCCGATGTGAAGGTGCTTGGCCGGGTTACCGAGGCAGCCTTCGGCCAGCGCCGCAAGATGCTGCGCCAGAGCCTGAAAAGCATGGGCGGCGAAAAGCTTCTGGAAGCTGTCGGCATCGACCCGACCCGCCGCGCCGAAACGCTCAGCGTCGAAGAATTCGTCGCACTGTCAAAGGCCGTCTGATCTCCTTCTCCCACAGAGGAAAAGGAAAAACGTCAAATCTTCTCGTCGAGCAGCTTCGAAACGAAGTCGAACAGGCCGGGCCGGCGGTCGCGGCGCAGGCGTTCTGAGGCGACGATCGCCCGCACTTCGGCGAAGGCACGGTTGAGGTCTTCGTTGATCACGACATAGTCGTATTCGCCCCAGTGCTCGATCTCGTCGCGGGCGTTCTTCAGCCGCGTTTCGATCACCGCGTCCTGGTCCTCGGCGCGGCGCTTGAGACGGGCCTTCAGCTCGCCCATCGACGGCGGCAGGATGAAGATCGAGACGATGTCGCCGCGCATCTTTTCCTTGAGCTGCTTGGCGCCCTGCCAGTCGATATCGAACAGCATGTCGCGGCCCTGTGACATGGCGAGCTCGACCGGCTCGCGCGGCGTCGCATAGAAATTGCCGTGCACCTCGGCCCATTCGAGCAGCGCGTCATTGTCGCGCAACAGCTCGAACTCGCGCTTCGAGGTAAAATGATAGTGGGCGCCGTCGATCTCGCTGCCGCGGCGCGGACGGGTGGTGACGCTGACCGACAGCTTCAGCTCCGGATCGGTTTCGATCAGGTTGCGCGAGATGGTCGACTTGCCGGCGCCCGACGGCGACGACAATACCAGCATCAAGCCGCGCCGCTTGATGACGATGGATGGGGTCTCGGCGCTCATGCGCTACTCCAGATTCTGAACTTGCTCGCGGAACTGATCGACGACGGCCTTCAGTTCCAGCCCGATGGCGGTCACTGCGGCGGCATTCGACTTCGAACACAGCGTATTCGATTCGCGGTTGAATTCCTGCGCCAGAAAATCGAGCTTCCGGCCGATCGCGCCGCCGCCGGCAAGCAGCGTCCGCCCGGAGGCGACATGGGTCTTCAACCGGTCGATCTCCTCGCGGATGTCGGCCTTGGTGGCCAGGAACGCCGCTTCCATGTTGAGCCGCGTCTCGTCGAGCGCGGGTGATGCTTCAAGCAGCAGCCGCACCTGTTCGGCCAGGCGCTGGCGGATCTGCGCCGGCTCGCGCGACGGGTCGGCTTCGGCCTGCAAGGTCAGCGTCTCGATGGTCGCGATGTGATCCGACAGCAACGACCGCAGCGCCTCGCCCTCGGCCTTGCGCGCCTCGACGAGCCCGGCGAGGCCCTTTTCCAGGCCATTCATGATCACAGCGTCGATCGCTGCCCGCTGCTCTTCGGTCTCGACGGTTTCAGGCACGTCGAACACGCCGCGCAGCGCAAGCAACCCGTCGGCACTGGCAGGGGCCGCGCCATATTGCTTGACCAAGCGGGTGGCGAGCTCAGCGACGTCGCGCAGGAACACTTCGTTGATGACAGGTTGCACCATCGCGCCGGCCATGCGGCTGACGGTCAGCGTCGCCTGCACATTGCCGCGCGAAAAGCGCTTCTGGATGGCTTGCCTGACTGCCGGTTCGAGCCGCTCGAAGCCCTGCGGCAGGCGCAGGCGCACATCGACGCTCTTGCCGTTGACCGACTTCACCTCCCAGGCGATCGCCGTCCCGTCGTGCTCGGCGGCCACGCGGGCGAAGCCTGTCATGCTCTGGAGGGTCATCTGGGCAGCGCGTTCCTGTCTTGCAGCGTGCCTTGCCCCT
Organism: Aminobacter sp. LjRoot7; assembly: GCF_964252895.1. NCBI lineage: Bacteria > Pseudomonadati > Pseudomonadota > Alphaproteobacteria > Hyphomicrobiales > Phyllobacteriaceae > Aminobacter > Aminobacter sp. LjRoot7. Next base: position 562,925 of record NZ_CAXUPX020000002.1, on the reverse strand, counting down.
GGAACGGCGCAAGGCAGCCTGTTCTTACTTCTTGACGGCGTTGGTGGTCGCAGCGTCTTTCTTGGCCGGATCGGCCTCGTCTGCCGCCTTCTCGTCCTCGACGACCTTGCGCTGGAAGGCACGCCAGCGGGCAACGTTCTCGTTGTGCTCGTCCAGCGTCTCGGCAAAGACGTGCCCGCCCGAACCGTCGGCAACGAAGTAGAGGTCCTTGGTCTTCGACGGATTGGCCACGGCCTCGAGCGAGGCCTTGCCCGGATTGGCGATCGGCGTCGGCGGCAGGCCCTTGATGGTGTAGGTGTTGTAAGGCGTCGGCTTGTCGATGTCGGAGCGATAGATCGGCCTGTCGGCCGGCTTACCCTTGCCGCCGAAGATGCCATAGATGATCGTCGGATCGGACTGCAGCCGCATGCCCTTGTTGAGGCGGTTGATGAACACCGCCGCGACGCGTGAGCGCTCGTCGCCGCGCGCCGTTTCCTTCTCGACGATCGACGCCAGCGTCACGAACTCGTTGACGTCGGCGAGCGGCAGGTCGGGCGAGCGCCGGGCCCAGATGGTCTCGACCAGTTCCTTCTGGTCGGCCAGCATCTTGTTGACGATCTGCTGGCGCGTCAGGCCGCGGGTGAAGCGCTGCGTGTCGGCGGCAAGCGCACCCTCCGGGGGCATCTCGGCCGGCATGTCGCCGCTCAGCGCTTCCTGCTCGGCAATGCGCTTCCAGGCCTGCTCGACGGTCAGCCCCTCAGGGATGGTCAGCGAATACTGCACCGACTTGCCGCTCTTCAACAGCTCCATGATGTCGTGCATCGAAGCACCGGCCTGGATCTCATATTCGCCGGCCTTGAGCGCACCGTCATTGCCATAAGCGCGCACGCCCATGCGGAAGATGCGGGCGTCGCTGATCAGGCCGCGCCGCTCGAGCTGGTCGGCGATGTCCTGCACGCCGGTGCTCGGCTTGACCAGGAAGGTCGCCGGCACCGTCGAAGGGCCCGCGCCGCCAAATTCCTGCTTGCCGAAATAGAGCGCAGCACCACCGGCGAGGATGACCAGCACCGCCGTCGACATCATGAAATTCAGGAACACGACGATCTGGTTGCGCGAGGCGCGCGAGCGCTTGGAGGGCGGCGGCGTGCCGGCTTCCGGCCGCAACGCTTCCTGCGCGGTCTTTGGAACGATCGGACTGGCCGGTGCGGCGCGTGGTGCGCCCTCTCCCTGACCTGGCGTATTGATGCTCATCTTGCCTCGCCACTCCCTCTTGCGTCGAATCCCCGCCGGGAGACTAGGCTTGAATGTGGCAAAAATCACGGCAAAGGGCCCTCAACGGGCCCCTTCCCACAACCTATCAGCCGTTGAAGCGCTGGAATACCAGCGAGGCGTTGGTGCCGCCGAAGCCGAAGGAGTTCGACAGGGCGACGTCGACCTGCCGGTTGCGCGGCTTGTTCGGCACCAGATCGATGGCCGTCTCGCGCTCTGGATTGTCGAGATTGATCGTCGCCGGCACGATGTTGTCGCGGATGGCGAGGATCGAGAAGATCGCTTCTGCCGCTCCGGCAGCACCCAGCAGGTGGCCGATCGACGACTTGGTCGACGACATCGACACCTTGGAGGCGGCGTTGCCGACGAGACGCTCGACAGCGCCGAGCTCGATCGTATCGGCCATGGTCGAGGTACCATGGGCGTTGATGTAGTCGATGTCGGCAGGCGTCAGGTTGGCGCGCTTGAGGGCGGCCGTCATGCAGCGGAAGGCGCCATCGCCATCCTCGGCGGGAGCCGTGATGTGATGGGCATCGCCGGTCAGGCCATAGCCGACAACTTCGGCATAGATCTTGGCGCCGCGCGCCTTCGCATGCTCGAGTTCTTCGAGAACGACAACGCCGGCACCCTCGCCCATGACGAAGCCGTCACGGTCGCGGTCATAGGGGCGCGAAGCCTTTTCCGGATCGTCGTTGCGGTCGGTCGAGAGCGCCTTGCAGGCGGCAAAGCCGGCGAGCGACAGGCGCGTTACCGGTGCTTCGGCACCGCCGGCCACCATCACGTCGGCATCGCCGAACATGATCAGGCGGGCAGCATCGCCAATGGCGTGCGCGCCGGTAGAGCAGGCGGTGACCACGGCATGGTTCGGGCCCTTGAGCCCGTGCCGGATAGAAACCTGGCCGGAAACCAGATTGATGATCTGGCCTGGAATGAAGAAGGGGCTGATGCGGCGCGGGCCGCGTTCCTTGAGGATCAGGGCATTTTCGGCGATGCCGTCAATGCCACCGATGCCCGAGCCGATCATGACGCCGGTCGAATTCTGTTCGTCCGGCGTCTTTGGCTGCCAACCCGAATCCTTCAATGCTTCGTCGGCGGCCGCGATCCCGTACAGGATGAAGTCGCCGATCTTGCGCAGTTCCTTGGGTTCAAGGACCGCTTCGGGATTGAAGGTGTTGTTGGAGCCATCACCGCGAGGGATGACATTGGCGATCTTGCACGCGAGGTCGTCGACCTCGAACTCCGTGATCCGCCGGGCTGCGCTGCGGCCGGAAAGAAGCTCTTTCCAGCCGTGCTCGTAGCCCATGCCGAACGGTGAAAGCAGGCCAAGGCCTGTGACGACCACACGCCTCATCGCAGGCATCCCTGACAATTCGCGATCGCTCAGGCCGAAGCCTTGTCGATGTACTTCACGGCGTCGCCAACGGTGAGGATGGTCTCGGCCGCGTCATCGGGGATCTCGACGCCGAATTCTTCTTCGAAAGCCATGACGAGCTCGACCGTGTCGAGGCTGTCCGCGCCCAGATCGTCGATGAAGCTCGCAGCTTCCGTCACCTTGTCGGCGTCGACGCCAAGATGTTCAATGACGATCTTCTTGACGCGCTCTGCGGTGTCACTCATGTGGGCATCCTCAGTCTGGTGTTGTTAGGTCTTCGTTAGCGGGCGGATTGCCGCTAATCAAGCTGTAATCTACGCTTTCCCAAGCGCTCGGGCGGCGGTCGGGTTTCGTCCTGGCCACCTGATGGAGCGCGGCAATACACGAAAAATTCACCGCGTCCAAGGCAAAAGGGCCGGTTATCCCGGCCAATTGCCCAATCAGATCATCGCCATGCCGCCATTGACGTGGATTGTCTGGCCGGTGACGTAGGCCGCTTCGTCGGAAGCGAGATAGGCAACGGCCGAGGCAACTTCCTTGCCGGTTCCCATGCGCTTGGCCGGGATCGCGGCCATGATCGCCTCTTTTTGCTTGTCGTTGAGCTTCTCGGTCATTGCCGATTCGATGAAGCCCGGTGCCACGCAGTTGACGGTGATGTTGCGGGTGGCGATCTCCTGCGCCAGCGACTTGGAGAAGCCGATCATGCCGGCCTTGGAGGCGCAGTAGTTGGTCTGGCCGGGATTGCCGGTGACCCCCACCACCGAGGTGATGTTGATGATGCGGCCATGACGGCGGCGCATCATCGGGTGCGTCAGCTCGCGTGTCAGGCGGAACATCGCCGTCAGGTTGATCTCGATGACCTGGTCCCAGTCGGCGTCGGACATGCGCACGAACAGCCCGTCCTTGGTGATGCCGGCATTGTTGACCAGGATGTCGACGCCTTCGAGTTCGGCCTCGGCCTTCTGGCCCAGCGCCTTGACCTCGTCGCGGTCGGCGAGATTGGCGGGGAACAGTTTGACGCGGTCGCCAAGTTCGCCGGCAAGCGCCTCGAGCTTTTCGATGCGGGTGCCGTGCAGGCCAACGATGGCGCCCTGCTTGTGCAGGATGCGGGCGATTTCTTCGCCGATGCCGCCGGATGCACCGGTGACGAGTGCCTTGCGGCCGGTCAGATCGAGCATGTTGCTACCTTCCTTGAAGAGCGCACCCTTCACACGGGTGGGGTCGATTGAATTGCTCAGGCGAGCGCGGCGATGGCCGCGTCGACGTCGGCCGGAGTGTTGACGGCAGCCGTCGCGATCTCCTTGTTGATGCGGCGGGCGAGGCCCGACAGCACCTTGCCGGCGCCCACCTCGTAAAGCGTGGTGATGCCGTTGTTGCCGAACCACTCGACCGTCTCGCGCCAGCGCACCTGGCCGGTGACCTGCTCGACGAGGCGGGCGGCAATCTCTTCGGGATCGGTGATCGGCTTGACGGTGACGTTGGCAACGACCGGCACGACCGGCACGTTCTTGGTCACGCCGGCCAGCGCCTCGCGCATCTTCTCAGCCGCAGGCGCCATCAGCGCCGAATGGAAGGGGGCGGAGACCTGCAGCATCAGCGCCCGTTTGGCGCCCTTTGCGGTGCAAAGTGCCGCAGCACGCTCGACGGCCGCCTTCTCACCCGAAATGACCAGCTGGCCGCCGCCGTTGTCGTTGGCAATCTGGCAGACCGAACCTTGCGCGGCCTCAGTGCAGGCGGCGTCGACGTCGCCCTGCTCGAGGCCGATGATCGCGGCCATGGCGCCCTGGCCTGCCGGCACGGCGGCCTGCATGGCGTTGCCGCGGATACGCAGCAGGCGGGCGGCGTCAGCGACCGAAACAAATCCTGCGGCGGCAAGTGCCGAATATTCGCCGAGCGAGTGGCCGGCGACATAGGCGACCTTGTCCTTGAGCGACAGGCCGCGCGATTCAAGCGCGCGGAACGCGGCCATCGACACCGCCATCAACGCCGGCTGGGCATTTGCGGTCAGCGTCAGTGTCTCCTCGGGCCCTTCCCAGATCAGCCTGGACAGCTTTTCACCGAGTGCATCATCGACTTCCTCGAAGACGCGGCGTGCCTCTGGAAAGGCATCTGCGAGTTCCTTGCCCATGCCGACGGCCTGGCTGCCTTGCCCCGGAAAAGTGAATGCAACGGCCATGTTGGTCTCCTGGCTATTTGCCGCATCGGCCCGAACCGGAATCGGCTTTTCGGGATTCGACGGGGCAGAGATATCACGCGGCACGGCGCCGGACGTCCTGGAACCGGCAGCGCGCCATATCGTTGTGCCTCTGGCGCAATGGATACCGCGAAGTCAAGCCTTGAGGGCTTTGGGACCCGTTTGGGGCAAATAATCACAGAGAATTAATGCGAAATACGTTTTGTTTGCCCCATCCTTCTCAATTTTGCCATATGCGCTAGCTTTTCGATGACAGTTTCGTGACGGTTGCGTGACGCCGCCGTCCAGCGTTCGAGGAAGTTGAGTTGGCAAAGCTGTTCGCGACAGGCAAAACCGTCGCACATGACCAGGAAAACGAGGCTGAAGCACTCAGCCGGCGTGCCTATGCCCTGGGCGTCCTGCGCTCGGTGATGATCACGCTTGCCGTCTCGGCCGTTCTCGTCTTCGCCATCGAGTTCGTCGCCCGCGGCTCCTTCATCGACACGCTCAACTTCTTCCAACAGCCGTTCAAGCCGAGCTGGACCACGGTTGCGCTGTTCGCGCTTCTGATCATCGGTTTCGACGCGCTGCTCGGCCGCCCCTATAACGGCCTTCTGATCGTCGCACCCGTGGCGCTCTTTCTGGCCTTTGTCGGCCATCAGAAGTCGCTTTATCTCGGCGACCCGCTCTATCCGACCGATTTCCTCTATGCCCGCCAGATCGTCGAACTGATGCCGCTGCTGGTCCGCGAGCGGCCGCTCGCAGGCATCGGCATTGCCGTTGGTCTCATCGCCGGCATCTCCCTGTTCGTCTTTGCCTGGCGCTACTGGCGCCGCCGTATGCCGACGCTGTCGTTCTGGGCCCGCATCTCGCGCCTGGCGATCGCCATTCCGGCGCTGGCCTTCTTCGTCTCGATCATGGACTACGCCACCTTCTCGTGGACGCGCGATCGCCTGCAGATCATCCCGATGATGTGGGATCAGAAGGAAAACTACGCCTCCAACGGCTTTGCCATCGCCTTTGCCCTCAACGTGCCGATGGCCAAGGTCAAGGCGCCGCAAGGCTATTCCGACAAGGCCATCGACGCCATCGCAGCACCGTCGCAGACGGCGGCCGTGCTGCCCGAGGAAAAGCCCGACGTCATCATCGTGATGAGCGAATCCTTCTGGGATCCGACACGGCTGCCCGGCGTCTCGATCACCCCGGACCCGATCCAGAACGTGCGCGCATCGCAGTCCGGCCATGTCTTCTCGCCCGAATTCGGCGGCATGACCGCCAATGTCGAGTTCGAGGCGCTGACCGGCTTCTCCAACGCGTTCCTGCCGGCTGGCTCGATCCCCTACCAGCAATATGTCCGCGCACCGGTGCCTTCGCTTGCCACCTTCTTCAAGAGCGAAGGCTACGACACCAAGGCCATCCATCCCTTCGGTGGCTGGTTCTGGAACCGCGCGCCGGTCTACAAGGCCTTCGGCTTCGACAAGTTCATGTCGGAAGAGAACCTGCCGCTGCTCGCCAAGCGCGGCCCGCTGGTCTCGGACGCCGCGCTGACCGAAGAGATCATCCGCGAGGCCGACGCCACCGATCACCCCTTCTTCATGTTCGCGGTCTCGCTGCAGAGCCACGGCCCTTACGAGCCGAACCGCTACAGCGACACCACCCACAAGGTCGAGGCGCCGACATCGCAATGGGCGCGCGATTCGATCCTGACCTATGCCGAAGGTGCCTCCGACGCCGACCGTGGCCTGAAGCGCCTGATGGACTGGGCCAGCAAGCGCGAGCGCCCGACCGTTATCGCCTTCTTCGGCGACCACCTGCCGCCGCTTGGGCCGGTCTATGTCGAGACGGGTTTCATGAAAGAGCCGGTTGCCAAGCGCAAGGCGCCGATCGACGAGATGCTGGTGCAGCACGAAACACCGCTGGTGGTGTGGTCGAACCGCACGGGTGCCGCGCGCAACATCGGCTCGATCAGCCCGGCGTTCCTGCCGCTGCACGTGCTCGAGACCGCCGGCATCAGCCATCCCTACTACACCGGCTTCCTCGGCGACCTGCATGACCGCTACCGTGTCGTCGACCGCAACATGCTCTTGCCGCGCCAGGGCGAGTCGGTGTTCGACTGGTCGCGCCAGAAGGAGCTCGACCCGGCGATCCGCGATTTCCGCTGGCTGCAATACGACATGATGTTCGGCAAGCGCCGCGGCGCCAAGGGCTTCTTCCCCGAGACCGTCGACAAGGTCGTCGCCAACCGCACGCGTTCGCCGCTGTTCCTCCGGGACGAGGCATTCGGCTGAGCCAAAACCGGCCGGAAAGGCCGGTTTTCCTGAGAATCTCGGCCTTCCCCCTTGCCTTGGCGGCACTTAGCATGTAGACGCCCGCCATCTGCCGGTCCCAGCTGGGGGCTGAACGGAGGGCCGGAGGCTTTCTTGAAAGTCGCCGTGTGAAGCGAAAACGCTTCCGCCTCCCGTGTCTCCGCTCTCGACCGTCTCGTCGTGCTCCTTTCTTCCCCTGAAGAGGCCGCAAGGTCCTCGAAGGGTCAGGGAGGTCGCAGAGGCTCTAGCCGCCGGGACCGGAAGATGGAAACGAAGAAAGGCAAAAACTATGGCTCTTTATGAACATGTGTTTCTTGCCCGCCAGGACCTCTCGCAGCAGCAGGTCGATGCACTTGTCGAACACTACAAGGGCATCATCACTGCAGCTGGTGGATCGGTTGGCCGGGTCGAGAACTGGGGACTGAAGTCCCTCACCTACCGCATCAACAAGAACCGCAAGGCGTATTACACGCTCATGGACATCAGCGCTCCATCGGCTGCCGTCAAGGAAGTCGAGCGCCAGCAGGGCCTGTCCGAAGACGTTCTGCGCTTCCTGACCGTCAAGGTCGAGGCGCATGAAGAAGGCGTCTCCGCCATGATGCAGAAGCGCGAAGAGCGCTCCGAGCGTGGCGAACGCGGTGGCTTCGGCGACCGTCCGCAGCGCAGCTTCGGCGACCGCGACCGCGGCGACCGTGGTCCGCGCAGCTTCGGCGACCGCGATGGCGGTGGTGATCGTGGCCCGCGCCGTCCGCGCGAAGGCGTTGAAGGGGGTGCAGAATAATGGTCGACATCAATCAGATCCCGACCCGTCGTCCTTTCCACCGCCGCCGCAAGACCTGCCCGTTCTCCGGCGCCAACGCACCGAAGATCGACTACAAGGACGTGCGTCTGCTGCAGCGCTACATTTCCGAGCGCGGCAAGATCGTTCCTTCGCGCATCACCGCCGTCAGCCAGAAGAAGCAGCGTGAACTCGCCCAGGCGATCAAGCGCGCCCGCTTCCTCGGCCTGCTGCCCTACGTGGTGAAGTGATATCAGTTCCGGCCCGGCGGCATCTGCCCCGGGCCGGAATTCTCCCTTCCGCGACGGGCGCGGTCGGGCGAGCCTTCAAATCCCGGGTTGGATTTCTGAGGAAATCCTAACTGCCGCGACAGGCAGGACAGCGAAACCGGCGGCAACGCCCTCATTGCTTCCTTGCCCGTTGAATTTTTTCCGCTGCCTTTGCAGCCAACGAAAGGACAAGGACAATGGACGTCATTCTCCTCGAACGCATTTCCCGCCTCGGCCAGATGGGCGACACCGTCAAGGTCAAGGACGGCTTTGCCCGTAACTTCCTTCTGCCCAAGGGCAAGGCGCTCCGTGCCAACGAAGCCAACAAGAAGAAGTTCGAAGGCCAGCGCGCTCAGCTGGAAGCCCGCAACCTTGAGCGCAAGTCGGAAGCCCAGCAGGTCGCCGACAAGCTCGACGGCAAGTCGTTCATCATCGTGCGTTCGGCTGGTGAAACCGGCCAGCTCTACGGTTCGGTCTCGACCCGCGACATCGCCGATCTGCTGATCGCCGAAGGCTTCACGATTGCCCGCAACCAGGTCGAGCTCAACCAGCCGATCAAGACCATCGGCCTGACCAACGTCGCCATCGCGCTGCACGCCGAAGTCGAAGTCACCATCACCCTGAACATCGCGCGCACGGCCGACGAAGCCGAGCGTCAGTCGAAGGGCGAGACGCTGACGACCGCCGAAGCCATCTACGGCGACGACATCAACGAAAACGCCCGTCCGGACAGCTTCTTTGATCCGAACGAAGACGGCGAAGGCGACGAAGGCTGATCTAAGCCTCTGTCCCAAACCAGTTTTCTGGCCAGTTTTCTGGACCAAGCCCGGATGGCAACATCCGGGCTTTTTTTGTGCCAGGCGTGGAACTTGGCAGCGTCGCCCCTATCTTGAGAGACGGACTACACGACTGACCTTTTCGCGAGCACGCCATGAATATGTTGTTGCAACGCATCGTCGGGAAGCTTGTGCGCACCGGCAATCTGACAGTCACCGGCCCCAACGGTCGATCGCACCGTTTCGGCGATGACACGGGCGACCCTGTCCACCTCCTGATCAAGACGCGGCGTGCCGAAAGCGCCATCACGCTCGACCCGATGCTCGCCTTGCCCGAGGCCTACATGGACGGCGATGTCGACATCGTCGGCGGCGACGTGCTCGGGCTGATGCGGGTCGTGTTCCAGAACCTCGGCAATGGCAGCATAGATACCGCCTGGACCAAGGCGCTTGACGGCCTCCGGCTTGCCTTCCGCCGCTTCCAGCAGGTCAACACCGCCGCCCGCTCCAAGCGCAACGTCCAGCGCCACTACGACCTGTCGGGCGAGCTCTACCGGCTCTTCCTCGACACCGACATGCAATACTCCTGCGCCTATTTCGCCGACCCCGAAATGACGCTGGAAGAAGCCCAGATCGCCAAGAAGGCGCATATCGCCGCCAAGATGCGGATCAGGCCCGGCCAGTCGGTGCTTGACATCGGCTCCGGCTGGGGCGGGCTCGGGCTCTACCTTGCCCGGACCTTCGAGGCGCAGGTGCTTGGCGTGACTTTGTCGACCGAGCAGCATGCGGTTGCCACCGAACGGGCCCAGGCCGAAGGGCTCGAGAACCAGGTCCATTTCGAGATCAGGGACTATCGCAATCTGGTCGAGCGTTTCGACCGCATCGTCTCCGTCGGCATGTTCGAGCATGTCGGCGTCAACCACTACCGGACCTTTTTCGACAATGTCGCCAAGCGCCTGAAACCAGACGGCGTGATGGTGCTGCATTCGATCGGCCGCGCCGGCCCGCCGGCCTCGACAAGCGCCTTCATCCGCAAGCACATCTTCCCCGGCGGCTATATCCCCGCCTTGTCCGAGGTGCTGCCGGCGATCGAAAAGGCCGGCCTGATGGTCACCGACGTCGAGATCCTCAGGCTGCACTATGCCGAGACGCTGAGGCATTGGAGCCTGCGTTTCGCCGCCAACCGCGACAAGGCCAAGGCGATCTATGACGAACGTTTCTGCCGGATGTGGGAGTTCTATCTCGCCGCGTCCGAGGCGGCCTTCCGCTGGCAGGACCTGATGGTCTTCCAGATCCAGCTCAGCCACCGCAACGACACGCTGCCGCTGACCCGCGACTATATCGGCAAGTGCGAGAAGGCGCTGGCCATGCACGAGATGGGGCACCGCCAGACAAAGCTCGCCTCGGAAGTCGAACCTGCCACCAAGACCAACCGCCGCAAGAAGGTCGGCGACAAGGAGTAGGACGCAGCCAACCGACGTCGGGCCTTGCGCCTCATGCGTCTCCCATAGGAAAAAGCCCGTCTTGCCATGAGCCGGGCTTTTTTCATGACCTATGCCATCTACGCCGCCGCTGCCCTTGCCGAGATCGCCGGCTGCTTTGCCTTCTGGGCCTGGTGGCGGCTCGACAAGTCGCCGCTCTGGCTCGCGCCCGGGCTCGTCGCGCTGGTCGCCTTCGCCTGGCTGCTTGCCCTTGTCGAAGCCAACACCGCCGGCCGCGCCTATGCCGCTTATGGCGGCATCTACATCGCGGCGTCCTTGTGCTGGCTATGGCTCGCCGAAGGCATCCGCCCCGACCGCTGGGACATGATCGGCGCCGTCATCTGCATCCTCGGCGCCTCGATCATCCTGCTCGCCCCGCGCGGAGCCTAGGATTTCAGGCGCGCCCGGCCGAAGCGGGGCGCGACTTCGTCACCATTTGACCTGCAGGCCGATATTGCCTTCGAAGGTGCGGCTACGCTCGCCACCCAGATTGAAGGTGTAGTCGGCCACAGCAAAGGCACTGACCTTGTCGGTGAAGGCGTGGCTTATGCCGGCGCCGAGCTCGAGCCTGGTGCCGCCCGTCTCGATCCGGATCGCGTCGCTGTCGAAATAGGTGACGTCCTCGCCGTCAAAGCCGTGCCAGAGATTGGCCTTGAGATAGGGCTTGAGCTGGCCCGAGGCGGTGTCGAATGTACCCTGTAGGCGGGCGCCGATGCGACCGGTCACGCCACGCCCCTCGTCGAAGCGCACGCCCGACAAGGTGTCGTTGGCGTCGTCCAGGGAAACATCCTGCCAGATGATCTGCGCCTGCGGCTCGAGCATCCAGCCTTCGGTCAGGGCGATCGGCGCTCCCGCTTCCAGCGAGGCGGTCACGACGCGGCCGTCGGCATCGATGCCGATGGCGCGGTCAGAGCTTGCATCGCCGCCGAGCCACGTTCCCATCAGCACGGCATCGACATACCAGCCGCCGGCCCCGACATGGGTGTAGTAGCCGCCGACGCTGTAGGCATCGAGGTCGAGCTTGCCTGCGGCAAGGTCGGCCTGGCCCTGGACCGCACCGCTGATATCGGCGTTGAGACTGGCGTAACCGAGGAACATGCCGGCGGCATTGCGCGCCCCGGCTTGGGTCTCGCCACGCCAGAAATCAAGGCCGGCCTGGATGCCCAAGGTCGTGCTGTCGGCCGAAGGCGATACCGTGCCGGCCCAGTCCTGCCTGGCGCTTGAGCCGAAAACCCGCCCCCATGTGGTCGAAAAATCATCGCCGCCTGCAAGGAAACCCTGTTCGCCACGACGCTCATGGAAGGTGCCGAGCGTCGCCAGCGCGACGTCGCGGGCCATTGGCGGCATCACCGAGTAGACAGCCGTCTCGGGCCGGATCAGCGGGATGCCGGGCTCACTTGGGTCAACCGGGTTGATCAACTCGGAGCGCAGGTACCAGTTCTCGCCCTGCCCCGCGGCATCGCCTCGGAACAGCAGATATTCGTAGGCGCCATAGGCCACCGGACTTGCCAGCGTGAAGGCACCAGTGTCGGTGGTGCCGCCCGATGTCGTTTCGACCACCAGGATGCCGTCGGCATCGGTCTGCTGGCCAGTGCCGCCGAGATTGACCACGATGATGCCGGTTGAGCCGCTGGCGTTGCCGCCCTCGATCACCAGCTTGTCGGACGGCGCGCCGTCACCGGCGACGACCGTGTCCAGCCTGAGATAGCCGCCGGCACCGATGTAGTTGCCAATGACGGTAAAGGTGTCGGCGGCACTGGCCGCACCATTGGTCAGGTCGACGGTGCCGGCGTTGGTCAGCGTCACCGCATTGCCCGAGGCGCGCACGGCGGCATTGACGCCGGCACCGGCAAACAACGTGCTCGACGCGTCGATGTTGAAGTTGCGGGGCGCCGATGTCGCGTCGCCAAGAACAAAATCGCCATCCAGCGTGAAAGCCGACCCCACCGTCAGGTTGACGGTTTCCCAGTTTAGGTAGCGCGCCACTGTCGCGGACTGGGTGTTGTCGAATGTCAGCGTGTCGATCGAGTTGATGACGGCATTCGTGCCGCCATCGATGACCTGTCCGGCGGCAAAGCTCGCCTCCGTCAGGCCGCGCAGCAGCGCCGTGTCCTGGCCCGTGCCCATCGTGACATTGCCGCCAATGCTGCCGCCACCCAGCCAGCGGAAGGTGTTGTTGCCGTTACCCAGATTGACGAACGTGCCGACAGCGGCGGTTCCGGAAATTTCAAGCAGGTCGTTGCCCTGCACCGCGACGATGGAAGTGTCGACGCTGCCGCCCGACATCCGCATCTCGTTGTTGGCCTGCTCGAGATTGACGTTGCCTATCCGCCCGCCGGTCATGGTGACGAAATCGCCGGCGAAAAACTCGCCGATGATGTGGCCGCCGCTGATGGTTGCAGTATCAAGCGCACTGCCCTGGTTGAGCGAGTTGATCACGCCGCCAGTCATGATGAACACATCGGCACCGCCGCTCTGGTTGACGGCGCCATCTATGGTTCCCGAATGGATTTCGACCCGATCGGCAAAATTGCCAAACACCACATCGCCAGTGATGGCACCCGTGCCACCCGCCGGCATTGTCAGCGTGTTGGTGCCGTCAGTGTCGGTCAGTCCGCCGCTGGCGCCGCTGTCGCAGACATAGATGCTGTTGCCGACGGTCGGCGTCAGGACGCAGGCGGCCAAGCCGGCCTGCGTCGAACCCAACAGAACCATGGCCGTGGATGCCAGCCAGCCGATTCGAGCCGACGCCGGGCGAAGAATGTGCATGTTGCCTCCTCAAGCAGACGAGGCCCGCGCCGCAGCAGCGCAGAATCGGCCCCGGGTAGCCCTCGGACATATGCTTCGCCATGTGCCGCATCGCGATGAACAAGCCCTCGGTACGGCAAGGATCAGCGAATGTCCTGACAAAATCAACAAGCAATGTATACAAACTACCTCTGGATAGTGCTGAGCAGCTTCTTGGTAAACAAAACGGTCGGCAGAATATTCCTGTTTTGTTCCTTCCGATTTCCGGCTACAATCGCGTCGATTCGTGTCGACCGGTTTCAGTCGCAGGCGGCTGCGCCGTGGGTAGTTGGCTCGCAGGAGGCATCTCTTCCCCGGTGGTTCAATGCCCCTGCTGCGCGCAGTTCGGGTCTGAGGATTCGATGGTTTTGGAGAAATTCGCGAGCCAGGATTCGGCAACAGTCAAATTGATTCCGGCAGTAGGACTCATGTCCTGTGGATGGTTTCGCCCAGCCTGTGAATTCTTGAGCAAACTGGCCTTGAAACCCAGCTAAAGCAGATTGAGCCAGCAATTCGATATCGGACTCTGCTACGGGGAGTATCTGGTTCAGCGACGGGGACGACATTGGCAGAGGCAGCGCGCAAATTCGAGGTGGCGGAAGCGACCCCGCTCTATCGGGAAGCCCCCAACAACATCGAGGCCGAGCAGGCTTTGCTCGGCGCCATGCTGGTCAACAACGACGCCTTCTACCGCGTCTCCGACTTCCTCAAGGCGACCCACTTCTACGAGCCGCTGCACCGCAAGATCTTCGAGGTTTCCGCCGAGCTCATCCGCATGGGCAAGATGGCGAACCCGGTGACGCTGAAGACCTTCCTGCCCGCCGACGAAAAGGTCGGCGACATGACGGTTATGCAGTATCTCGTCGCCCTTGCCGCCAACGCCGTCACCGTCATCAACGCCTCCGACTACGGCCGCGCCGTCTATGACCTCGCCACCCGCCGCGCGCTGATCACCGTCGGCGAGGACATGGTCAACATCGCCTATGACGCGCCTGTCGACATGTCGCCGGCCGAGCAGATCGAGGACGCCGAGCGCCGCCTGTTCGAGCTCGCCGAAACCGGCCGTTATGACGGCGGCTTCGAAAGCTTCTCCGACGCGGTCAAGACCGCCATCGACATGGCAAGCGCCGCCTTTATGCGCGACGGCCATCTTTCCGGCGTCGCCTCCGGCCTGCACGACCTTGACGCCCGCATGGGCGGCCTGCAGTCTTCCGACTTGATCGTGCTCGCCGGCCGCCCCGGCATGGGCAAGACCTCGCTCGTCACCAACATCGCCTTCAACGTCGCCCACGCTTATGTACCGGCACAGCAGGCGGACGGCTCGTTCAAGGCCGAGAACGGTGGCGTGGTCGGCTTCTTCTCGCTCGAAATGTCGTCCGAGCAGCTCGCCACCCGTATCATTTCCGAGCAGGCTGAGGTGCCCTCCTCCAAGATCCGCCGCGGCGATCTCACCGAAGCCGACTTCGAAAAGCTGGTCAGCTGCACCCAGACACTGCAGAAGATCCCGCTGTTCATCGACTCCACCGGTGGTATCTCGATCGCCCAGCTCTCGGCGCGCGCCCGCCGCCTCAAGCGCCAGCGCGGCCTCGACCTGATCATCATCGACTATATTCAGCTGATGCAGGGTTCGTCCAAGTCGTCGCAGAACCGCGTCCAGGAAATCACCGAGATCACCACCGGCCTCAAGGCGCTGGCCAAGGAACTCAACGTCCCGATCATCGCGCTGTCGCAGCTGTCGCGTCAGGTCGAAAGCCGCGACGACAAGCGCCCGCAGCTCTCCGACTTGCGTGAATCGGGCTCGATCGAGCAGGACGCCGACGTCGTGATCTTCGTCTTCCGCGAGGAGTATTACCTGCAAGGCAAGGCGCCCGACCAAGGAACATCAGAGTACGAGGAGTGGCGGCTGAAATTCGAAAAAGTGAAGGGCAAGGCAGAGGTGATTGTCGCGAAACAACGTCACGGCCCTACTGGGACGGTTTCGCTTGGCTTCCAGGGTGAGTTCACCCGCTTCTTCGACCTCGCGCCTGAAGATCATCTGCCGGACAGGTTCGGGGAAGAATAGGCTTTGTCGCACGCGGCATTCCTTCGCACCCTCCTCTGGTCTGCCGGCCATCTCCCCAGCAAGGGGGGAAATCAATCGCGTCGCCGGCGGCGGTCATCCTGCGCGCTTGCAACTGCAGGCTTTGCAAGGTTGGTGATTGGCCCCAGCGCCGAAGAAGGCGTGATCTCCCCCCTTGCGGGGGAGATGGCCGGCAGGCCAGAGGGGGGTGCGAAAAAGCCCAGCCTCTCCCAATCAGCATTGCAGTACCCCACCCATGGCTAAAGCCCGCGTTCAATTCATCTGTCAGAACTGCGGTGCCGCGCATCAGCGCTGGGCCGGCAAGTGCGATTCCTGCGGCGAGTGGAACACGCTTGTCGAGGAAGGCACGGCCGGCGGCATCGGCTCAGGTCCGGGTTCGCTCAAGAGCGCGCGAAAAGGCCGCCCGGTTACCCTGACCTCGCTCGACGGCGACATCGAGGATGCGCCGCGCATCGTCTCTGGCATCGGCGAACTCGACCGAGCCACCGGCGGCGGTTTCGTGCGCGGCTCGGCGCTGCTGATCGGCGGCGATCCCGGCATCGGAAAGTCGACGCTACTAACCCAGGCGGCGGCGGCACTCGCCGCGCGCGGCCACCGCGTCGTCTATGTCTCGGGCGAAGAGGCGGTTGCCCAGATCAGGCTGCGCGCCCAGCGCCTCGGCGTCGCCTCGACACCCGTCGAGCTTGCCGCCGAGACCAATGTCGAGGACATCCTCGCCACCATCGCCGACGGCAAGCGGCCGGACCTCGTCATCATCGATTCGATCCAGACCTTGTGGACCGACCTCGCCGATTCGGCGCCGGGCACGGTCACCCAGGTGCGCGCCGCGTCCCAGGCGATGATCCGTTACGCCAAATCGACAGGTGCAGCAGTCGTACTCGTCGGCCATGTCACCAAGGAAGGCCAGATCGCCGGTCCCCGCGTCGTCGAACACATGGTCGACGGCGTGCTCTATTTCGAGGGCGAAGGCGGCCACCATTTCCGCATCCTGCGCACGGTCAAGAACCGCTTCGGCCCGACCGACGAGATCGGCGTCTTCGAGATGTCCGACAAGGGCCTGCGCGAGGTCGCCAACCCCTCCGAGCTGTTTCTGGGCGAACGCCATTCCAAGGCGCCCGGGGCTGCGGTCTTTGCGGCGATCGAAGGCACCCGTCCCGTGCTGGTCGAGATACAGGCGCTTGTCGCCGCCTCCAGCCTGGGCACGCCGCGCCGCGCCGTCGTCGGCTGGGATTCGTCGCGCCTGTCGATGATCCTCGCCGTGCTCGAGGCGCATTGCGGCGTACGCTTCGGCCAGCACGACGTCTATCTCAACGTCGCCGGCGGCTACCGCATCTCGGAGCCTGCGGCCGACCTCGCTGTGGCTTCCGCACTGGTTTCATCGCTCACCGGTATTGCCCTGCCTGCTGATTGCGTCTATTTCGGCGAAATCAGCCTTTCTGGCGCCGTGAGGCCGGTTGCGCATGCGCAGCAACGCCTTAAAGAGGCCGAAAAGTTGGGCTTCGGAAGGGCCGTGCTGCCCTCCGGCAGTGGGGAGCTCGCAGGTGGAATCGGAGCCGGATCGTTCCAGCCGACCGCACTCGCGGATCTGGTGGCGCGGATAGCCGGCTCAAGGCGAAGCCGCGCGGAAGAGACGGACTGAAACCGTCGCCATGGAGTGAGTGGACACGATGCCGATTACGCTGCTTGACGGAATTCTTGTCGGCTTCACCCTGGTCTCGGCGATGCTCGCCATGGTGCGCGGTTTTTCCCGCGAAGTGCTGTCGGTCGCCTCATGGGCCGCTGCCGCTGCTGCCGCCTTCTTCTTCTACAAGCCCGTGGTGCCTTACGTTCAGCCCTATATCGACAACGAAAAGATCGCCATGGCGGCTGCCGCCGGCATCGTCTTCGTCATCGCGCTGATCGTCGTCACCATCATCACCATGAAGATCGCCGATTTCATCATCGACAGCCGCATCGGCGCGCTCGATCGCACGC
Organism: Aminobacter sp. LjRoot7; assembly: GCF_964252895.1. Lineage (NCBI taxonomy): Bacteria > Pseudomonadati > Pseudomonadota > Alphaproteobacteria > Hyphomicrobiales > Phyllobacteriaceae > Aminobacter > Aminobacter sp. LjRoot7. The sequence goes on along the minus strand of NZ_CAXUPX020000002.1, from coordinate 545,681 downwards.
TCGGCTTCCTCTACGGTGCCGCCCGCGGCATCCTGGTTGTTGCCGTCGGCCTGCTGTTCTTCAACTGGCTGGTCGGCCCCAACGCTCCGGCCTGGGTTGCCGAAGCGAAGTCGCGCCCGCTGCTCGAGAGCATCGGCACCTCGATCGAGAACCTTCTGCCCGAGGATCCCGAGAATTCGATCCTCAAGAAGCTCAGTCCGCAGGGCGGCGAGCCCGAGGCCGGCACGGCAACGCCCCCGGCTGAAGCTCCTGCCGAAGGCGACACGCCGGCCGAACCGGCACCGACCAACAACTGATTTCGCATGAGGCGGGATGGTGCGTTGCCCTTCCCGCCTCATCGCACTATATAGCGTTTTTGCGACAAGAGGCCGCCCCCGATGGCAGACGCAGCTGACGTGCTTTCCGCGGAAGCCGATGATCATTTCCACGACGAATGCGGCGTGTTCGGCATTTTTGGCCGACAGGACGCCGCGGCAATCGTCACGCTGGGGCTACATGCGCTCCAGCATCGCGGCCAGGAGGCCGCCGGCATCGTCAGCTATGACGGTAGCCAGTTCCACGTCGAGCGCCATGTCGGCCTGATCGGCGACACCTTCACAAAGCAGCGCGTCATCGACAGCCTCAAGGGCAACCGCGCCATCGGCCACACCCGCTACGCCACGACGGGCGGCGCGGGCGTCCGCAACATCCAGCCTTTCTTCGCCGAACTCGCCGATGGCGGCTTCGCGGTTGCGCATAACGGCAACCTGACCAATGCGATGACCGTGCAGCGCGCGCTGCAGAAGCAAGGCTCGATCTTCTCGTCGACCTCCGACACCGAGACCATCCTGCACCTCGTCGCCACCTCCAAGGAACGCGACCTCAATGCGCGCTTCATCGATGCGGTGCGCCAGGTCGAGGGTGCGTTCTCGCTGGTCGCGCTGTCATCCAAGAAGATGATCGGCTGCCGCGATCCGCTCGGCATTCGCCCGCTTGTGCTCGGCGACCTCGATGGCGCCTGGATCCTCGCCTCGGAGACCTGCGCGCTCGACATCATCGGCGCGCGCTTCGTGCGCGACCTCAAGCCCGGCGAGATGGTCATCGTCACCTCCAAGGGCATCGAGAGCATCTTCCCGTTCGAGCCGCAGAAGTCGCGCTTCTGCATCTTCGAATATGTCTATTTCGCCCGCCCCGATTCCTCGGTCGAAGGCCGCAACGTCTATGACGTGCGCAAGCGCATCGGTGCCGAACTCGCCATCGAAAGCCCCGTCGACGCCGACATCGTCGTTCCGGTGCCGGATTCAGGCACGCCGGCGGCGATCGGCTTCTCGCAGCAGGCCGGCCTTCCCTTCGAGCTCGGCATCATCCGCAATCACTATGTCGGCCGTACCTTCATCTCGCCGGGCGATTCGATCCGCCACATGGGCGTCAAGCTGAAGCACAACGCCAACCGCCGCATGATCGAGGGCAAGCGCATCGTGCTGGTCGACGATTCCATCGTCCGCGGCACCACCAGCCAGAAGATCGTGCAGATGGTGCGCGACGCCGGCGCCAAGGAGGTGCACATGCGCATCGCTTCGCCGCCGACCCGCGCTTCCTGCTTCTACGGCGTCGACACGCCGGAAAAGTCGAAGCTCCTGGCCTCGCGCATGACGATCGAGGAAATGGCCGAGTTCATCCGCGTCGACTCGCTCGGCTTCCTGTCGATGAACGGCCTCTACCGCGCCGTCGGCGAGGCAAGCCGCAACGACGAGCAGCCGCAATATTGCGATGCCTGCTTCTCCGGCCAGTACCCGACCCGCCTGCTCGACCTCGAAGGCGCCGACAATGTGCGCTCGCTGTCGCTTTTGGCCACCGGCGGGCTGTAGACCCACACATTCAGCGTGCTTCCGCGTCAATGCGCGGAAGCAGCCTTGTCCTTCCAAATCAAGCTTTGCCGCAGTGCCAGCCTTTTGCCTGGGCCGTGGACGGCTGCGTAAAGCAGTCCAGCCAAGAAGGTGAAGTGATCGACGAAGAAGCCGAATTCGGCCTGGTTGCCCTGCCAGTGCGACGGGCCGTGGAAGGCGAAGGCCAGGAAGATCACATAGGCGCCGGCCAGAAGTGCCGCTTCCGAGAAGAACGCGCCGGTCAGGAACGCCAGCACCAGCCCAAGTTCAAAGAATGCCGCCAGCCAGGCCAATGGCAGGGCGAAGGGAAAGCCGGCAGCGGAAATGTAGGCGGCCGTCTCGGCCATTCCAGCGAACTTGAAGAAAGCCGCCATGCCGAATGCGCCGGCAAAGATCAGTCTGGCAACGAGGATTTCAACGGTTCTGCCCATGGGTCTGTCTCCCGTGTCATTGGCTTTCTCAACTTAGGACGCATGACGGTCGCTCTCGCCGACAGAAGCTCGCGAAAATTTCATGCGCAGCGGCCCCGAGTCGACGTTCAATCGGCCGTGCGGGGTTTTGTTCCTGATAAAATCGTCCTATCAGGCAGCGGACCGACAAGATCGAACTGGATGCCATCATGACAACCACTCCCGACCTCTCCGGCCGCATCGCGCTCGTCACCGGCGCATCGCGCGGCATCGGCTACAACACGGCCAAGCAGCTTGCCGCGGCGGGCGCGCATGTGATTGCCGTGGCGCGCACGGTGGGCGGGCTGGAAGAGCTCGACGACGAGATCAAGGCAGCCGGCGGACAGGCGACGCTGGTGCCGCTCGATCTCACCGACATGGCCGGCATCGACCGCCTCGGCAGCTCGATCAATGATCGCTGGGGCAAGCTCGACATTCTGGTGGCCAACGCCGCCGTGCTCGGCGTCATCGCCCCCATCGGCCATGTCGAGGCCAAGGTCTTCGACAAGGTCATGGCCGTCAACGTCACCGGCACCTGGCGCCTGATCCGCTCGGTCGATCCGCTGCTGCGCAAGTCGGATGCCGGCCGCGCCGTCATCGTCAGCTCCGGCTCCGCCCATTCGGCGCGTGCCTTCTGGGCGCCCTATGCCGCCTCCAAGGCGGCCGTCGAGGCGCTTGCCCGCTCCTGGGCCGACGAGACCAGGAACACCGCCTTGCGCGTCAACATCTTCGACCCCGGCACCAGCCGCACCGCGATGCGGGCGCTGGCCGTGCCCGGCGAGGATCCGGCGACCGTCACGCATCCGTCGGAGACGGCAAGCCACATCCTTGGGATGGTCGACCCCGGCCTCACCCGCACCGGCGAGATCTACCAGATCCGCGAACAGCGCTGGGTTTCCCACCAGAAGCCGGCCTGACACCACATTTCCTCGTGAAACATCGCGGCGGCAACCCTGCCATCAGGGCAACGATGTCGCCGCTGTCGCGTTGACCAAAGCTTGAGCGCATCGCAGCGATGCGTGGAATGGACGTCTTACAAGTGCCCGTCCGGGCGCTCTATGCCACCAGGCGCCCATCAGGGCGCTATATATCAACGTAGGGGACATCGGCCGCATGACCACCGACCAGATGATGTCCTTCGCCGTCATTGCGCTGATGATGGCGGCATTCGTCTGGGGCCGGTTCCGCTACGATCTCGTCGCCTGCGGCGCATTGATCGCAGCCGTTGCGATCGGAATCGTGCCGCAGGCCGAAGCGTTCAGCGGCTTCAGCGACGACATCGTCATCATCGTCGGTTCGGCACTCCTGGTCAGCGCCGGCGTCGCGCGCTCCGGCATCATGGAATATGCCATCCAGCGCTTCGCCCCCGATGTCTCGAGCGTCAGGGCGCAACTGGCGCTGCTGGTGCTCATCGTCACCATCCTGTCGGCCTTCGTGAAGAACATCGGCGCGCTGGCGATCATGATCCCGATCGCCTTCCAGTTTGCCCGCCGCTCCAACACCTCGCCCTCGGTTTTCCTGATGCCGATGGCCTTCGGTTCGCTGCTCGGCGGCCTGATGACACTCGTGGGCACCTCACCCAACATCGTGGTGTCGCGCGTGCGCCAGGAAATGACCGGCGAAGCCTTCTCGATGTTCGACTTCACCCCTGTCGGCGCAGCACTTGCGGTCTCCGGCCTTGTCTTCCTCGTGCTGTTCTACTGGCTCTTGCCGATCCGCACCCGCGCCTCGGCCTCGATCCACGAGGCGCTCGACGTCAACAACTACGTCACCGAGGCCCGCCTGGTCGCCGACTCCACCGTCGTCGGCAAGACGCTGGCCGACCTTTTGAAGCTCGGAGGCAGCCGCGCGGTGGTCACCTCGATCCTGCGTTCGCGCGCCCTGCATGTGACGCCGTTCCCCGACGTCGTGCTGCGCGAGGGCGACATCCTGCTGATCGAAGGCGCGCCTGAAGCGCTCGACCGCATCGTCACCCAGGCCAAGCTCAGCGTCACCGGCAGCCGTGATTCCGCCGGCGGCAAGCACGCGGCCACCGCCGTAGAGGCGATCATCGGCGAAAACTCCACCCTGATCGGTGGCTCGGCCCAGCGCCTGGCGCTCTATGACCGTTTCAACGTCAATCTGCTGGCGGTCAGCCGCAAGGGCGAACGCATCCAGGAGCGGCTCGGCGCCGTCATCCTGCGCCTTGGCGACGTCGTCGTGCTGCAGGGCAACCCGCAGACCATGCCCGACATATTGCGCGAGCTCGGCTGCCTGCCTTTGGCCGAGCGTCCGATCCTGCTCGGCAGTTTCAGGCGCGGCATCGTCCCGCTTGCCATCCTCGTCGCGGCGATGGGCGCCACCGCTCTTGGCCTTTTGCCGGTGCCGCTCGCCTTCTTCACCGCCGCCGTCGCCATGGTGCTGTTCCGCGTCATCCCGCTGCGCGAGGTCTATGGTGCCATAGACGGCCCGATCCTGGTCATGCTTGCCGCCCTCATCCCGGTCAGCGACTCGCTGCGCCGGACCGGTGCCACCGACATCATTTCCGCCTGGCTCGCCGAATTCGCCTCGACGTTGCCGCCTGCCGGTGCGCTGACGCTGATCATGGTCGTGGCGATGGCGGTCACGCCATTCCTCAACAATGCCGCCACTGTGCTTGTCGTCGCGCCCATCGCCGCCGGATTTGCCACCACGCTGGGCTTTCGCCCCGAAGCCTTCCTGATGGCGGTGGCGATCGGCGCCGGCTGCGATTTCCTCACTCCCATCGGCCACCAGTGCAACACGCTGGTCATGGGTCCCGGCGGCTACAAATTCTCCGATTATCCGCGCCTCGGCCTGCCGCTGTCGCTGCTTGTCATCGTCGTTGCCGTACCGATGCTGATGCTCGTCTGGCCGATGTAGGCGACACGCAAGCGTGATTGGCCGGTGAATTCGGCCGGTCCTAGTTTTGCGGCCCTCAAGCAAGAAAATGAGGGAGGACCACTCGATGAAACGCATTCTTCTGATGTCTGCGCTGCTGTTATCAGGTCTGTCGGGCGCCAGCGCCCAGGACGCCACGATGAGCTTCTTCGTCACCGGCACCGGCCTCGGCAAGGGCGCCAATCTCGGCGGCCTGGCCGGCGCCGACGCCCATTGCCAGAGCCTGGCCGAAGCCGCCGGCTCGACCGGCAAGACCTGGCACGCCTATCTCTCGACCAAGGACGCCGATGCCAAGGACCGCATCGGCAAGGGCCCGTGGGTCAATGCCAAGGGCCAGAAGATCGCCGACGATGTCGCGTCGCTGCACAGCGACGCCAACAACATCAACAAGGAAACCGCCCTCGACGAGAAGGGCAACACCATCAATGGCCGCGGCGACCAGCCCAACAAGCACGACATCCTGACTGGCTCGAAGCCTGACGGCACCAGGATCGCCGACCAGACCTGCGGCGACTGGACCCTCGACGGCGCCGAGGGTGTGGCCATGATGGGCCACCACGACCGCATGGGCCTCGACGATTCCGCCGCCGCCAAATCCTGGAACTCCTCGCATGCCTCGCGCGGCGGCTGCAGCCAGGAGGCCCTGAAGGGAACGGGCGGCGACGGTCTGTTCTACTGCTTCGCCGCCAACTGAAGGCGGCGCCCCGACCCGGGGGAAATCATGCCTTGAGAGGCTCGCCGCCATCCGGCGAGCCTTTTTGTTGCAGGCAGGCCAATGCCGTAGCCCATACCATCGCCGGCGCGCCGGTCGCAGCCTTTGCCGTGCACCAATGGAAAATGCGACGGCGAGCCTTGCCGCTTGGCTCGGAAACAATGTCATCTTCGCTGGGCGACGTCAGCGGAAGCCAGCGCGAAAGCCCCAGCACCACAGCATTGGGCCTCGCACCAGTTGCAACAACGGGTGAACATGGAAACCGTCCTTGAAACCGAAGCGCTCATGCTTCGCCCCTGGCGGCCAGACGACATCGACCAGCTCGTCGACGGCCTGAACGACATCGGCGTCGCGCAATGGCTGGCCTTCGTCCCGCATCCCTATCAACGCGCTGACGGGCTGAAATGGCTCGAGCATTGCCGGCGGCTTTCACCGGACCAGGCTACTTTGCCCGACTACGAATTTGCGATCGAGCGGAAGGCCGACCACGCGCTTGTGGGCGGCGTCAGCCTGAACAATGGCGAGATGGAACGCGGCACAGCAGGCGGCGGGATCTGGATCAGCTCTGCCTGCCAGCGCCTGGGCTACGGCAGCGAAGCCTTCGGCGCGCGCATCCGCTTCGCGTTCGAGACGCTGCGCCTGCGCGAACTGCACAACGGCTATGTTACCGGAAACGAAGCGTCATGGGAGCTGCAGAAGCGGTTCGGCTACAGGCACACCGGCGCCCCGCCGATTCGCCGCCTCTGCCTTGCCGATGGGACTGGGAAAGACGAGATCCTGACTAGCCTGCACTGCGACGACTGGACTAGGACACAAGGCCGGTCCTGACCCGAGGGCGCGGAAAGGCGCATCCCTGGCGACGCCCCTGCTCAAAGTCGCGCGCCAACCCAATCCGGACCGGCCGAGGTCCAACCGCTGAGGCACCCATCCAGTGCCTCGTCATCGTTAGGGCGCTCAGAAGCGCTGCGAGATTTCCAGCCGCAGCCCGATCGACCGGCTGTTGCCAGACAGGTTGCCGGTGACATCGGCTCCCATCTGCCAGCCTGTCGGCAGCGCCGCGCCGATGCCCAGCTCGGCCGTCACTTGGCTGCGCGACCAGCCGTCCGCGTCGATCATGAAGGACGGTCCGGTCATCCAGTCGGCGAAGCGCACGCGCTGCCCCTCGGCCTGTTCGAAATCGTAGCGATATTCGAACCGGCCGCGCGGGGTGAGCACGGTGTCGCCCCACAGGAAGCTGTATTCGATGCGTCCGCCCACGAGACCGTCGATCGTGTCCATTCCCCGCTCATCATAGGCGAGCGAATAGCTCTCCGGCCCGACCTCGACGTAAGCGCCGAAGTTGGTGCGCGACGCCTCGATGCCGCCGAACAGCGACCAGCGCCACGGCCCGTCATTGCGGTCGATGCCGGCGCGAACCGACCCGAAGAACAGGTCGGCATTGCGCTGCGCGGTGGCAAAGCTGTCGGCAGCACCGACGTAGCGGGTGAGATCGAAGTCGATCCCGCCGGCGCCGGCGAGGACGTCGATGAAGCCGTTGGGCGTTGGCCGGAAGCTGCCATAGGCGCCGGCGACCCAGGAGCTGGCCTCGACCTGCGAGCCATTGCTGCCGACATCAGTCTGGTCACGGCCGTAGCCGCCGCCAATGCCGATGGTGACGCCGGGGGCCAGGACGATGTCAGCGCCAGCGGTCAGGCCGGAGGTAGAGATGTCGAAGCGATCCGTGCCGGTGGTCGCGTCACGGCTGCCGATCGTTACCTCACCGTTGCTCCACAGCTCGATATTGCCCGGATCGCGCAGCGGCGAACCGTCGTCGCAGCTGACGCCTGAACCAAACCTGTCCGCATTGATTGTTGCGGCCGTTCCGTTGGCCGCCGTTCCCCTGCTGGTGTCATCGGCCGCCTGAAGCGGACCCGTGCCTTGACCAATCGCTCGACCGTCGCGGCCGATCCACCCGGGCTGGGTCGGATCGTCATTGGCCCGCTGCTGCTCCGCCGTGGCCCCTGTCGGGATACCGAGATTGAGGCTGACGCCCATGCCTGGCGCGCAGCGACCGTCATGCAGCTGCTCCAGGCGGCGGCCGAAATTGCGGATCTGCGTCTCGGCCGTGCGGCGGGCAGCACCCGTCTCGGCAGCCTCGAGCCCGCGCACGTCGGGGTCATCAGACAGGTCGGGGCGCGCGTCGATCTGGACGATCAAGCTGAGCGGCGCCGACGTGCCGCCGCCATTGCTCAGGGTGTAGAGTATGGTGACCGCCTGCGCCTCATTGCTGCGGGATGTGAAGCGCAGGCTGTAGCTGCGGTTCATCGCCGTTCCGCCCTCGACCAGCTCCACCTCGGCGGCATCGGCAGGGGTGATCGACACAATCGCTGCGCCGGTGAATGGTGCGCCGGTCGCGCCGCCGGTGAGATCGAAGGTAACGATGCTGCCGGCCTGGGCTGCGACCGAGCGTGTCGGCGCGGTCGGAACCGCCTCGATCACCTCCAGCGAGACGGTGGCAATGTTGGAGGTGCCGCCGGCACCGGTTGCCGTGTAGGTAAAGCTGTCAGGCCCGGTGTAACCTGATGTCGGGGTGTAGGTCACGACATCGCCGGCGATCGACGTCGTGCCCTGGGTCGGAGCCGTGCCGATGGCGATGCTGCTGTGCGGGCCACCTGAGATGGAGCCTGACAGGTCGATTGCCGTGCCTGGGCTGTTGAAGGCGACGACCACGCCTGACCTGTCGGCCGCGATCGGCTTGTCGATGAAGGTGAAGGTCACGGTTTCGGTGCTGGTCTGGCCGTCGACGGTGACAGTGACGATCGCCGGACCCGATCCGGTCGCAGGCGCAGTCACCGTGAGCGAGGTCGCGCTGGCTGCGGTCACGCTGCCGGCCACGCCGCCGAACCGCACGATGTTGTTGCCCGGCGTCGTGCTGAATCCGGTGCCGGAGACCGTCACCACCTGGCTGACGGGGCCCGAGGGCGGCGACACGCCGGTCACTGTGGGCACCACCACGACGGCAAAGCTCTGCTGGAGCTGAGGTGCTGCGTTCCAGTTGGAATCGCCCGCCTGGTTGGCGTTGATCGTGCAGGTACCGGCGCTGGTGAAGGTGACCGAGTTGCCCGACACTGCGCAGCCGGTGCTGGCGCCGTCGACCGAAAAGACCACGGCAAGTCCTGACGTCGCCGTCGCGGTCACGGTGTAGGCGGCGCCGCCTGCCGCAGCATTACCGGGCGCAGTGGAGGTGAAGCTGATGGTCTGGTTGCCCTTGGCGATCGTCGTCGTGGTGACCTGGCCGCTTGCCGTGACTGGCGGGCCCTGGCTGTCGGTCACAGCGACAATGTAGCTGAACGTGCCGGCCATTGTCGGCGTGCCCGACACCAGGCCGGTGTTCGGATCGATGCTCGTGCCGGGGACGAACGCCCCGGCATTGAGCGCAAAGCTATAGGGGGCGATACCGCCCGAGGCTGTGTTGGACTGGCTGTAGCTGGCGCCCACCTGGTTGCCCGACTCTGCACCGGCGGTGAGCACCAGATTGGCCGGGGTGACGGTGAAGCTCTGCACGACGTCGCTCGCCGCGTTCCAGTCAGCGTCGCCCGCCTGGCTGGCGGTGATCGAACAGGTGCCCATCTGGTGCAAGGTCAGCGTGGTGCCGGAAACCGTGCAGATGGTCGCTGTCGTCGAGGCGAAGTCGACCGTCAGGCCCGACGACGCCGTTGCCGACAAGGTCAATGGCGAGGCCGAGAGCGAGGCATTGGGCAGCGGGCCGAAGCTGATCGTCTGGCCGCCCTGGACCATCGTTATGCTGTAGGACTGCACCCTTGAGTACGGCCCGCCGCTGCCCGCGGTCGAGCTGTCGGTCGCAGTGATATCGAAATTGAAGGTGCCGGTGGTGGTCGGCGTTCCCGACAGCGTGCCGCCGGTCAGGGTCAGGCCCGGGGGCAGCGTCCCCACCGTGCGCGCATAGGCGTAGGTGGAGGTGCCGCCACCCGCCGTGAAGCTCTGCGAATAGGCGGTGCCGACCGAGCCGCCCGGCAGCGCGCCGGAAGCAGGCGACAGCGTGATCGTCGGCGCGGCGATGGTCAGCACGAGCGGACCGGTTGCCTGGGTGAAGGGACCGGTGCCGAGCGAGCTGTCGGTCACACTGGCGGTGAAGGTGAAGGTGCCGCTTGCCGCCGGCGTGCCTGATATCGTGCAATCGCTGTTGAGCTGCGTGCCGGCAGGCAGCGCGCCGCTGTTCAGCGCGGTCGAGCAGTTGTAGGGCGACCTGCCGCCGGTGGTGTCGATCTGGACGCCCGAAAGTGCTGTGCCGCGTGTCCCGGAGCCGACCGGGAAGACGGAGACCAGCACCGGGTTGCTGACCGGCACGGTGACCGTCGCCGGGGCGGAGGTGCCGCCCAGATTGGTCGCGGTGAAGGTGAAGCTGTCATTGCCGCGGAAGCCGGTCGGCGCGGTGTAGGTGACGAGGCCGGCGGCATTGACCGATACCGAACCGCCCTGGGCCGTGGTCGCCGAGCCCACCGCATAGAAGGTCGGGCTGTTCGTCGCATGGCCTGATACGCTGAAGGTCGCATTGCTGACGTCATAAGCGACAGCCGACGCGGTGAATGAGCTGGCGACGGGTGCCGCGACATAGGTGAACCGGTCGGCGACACTCGTGGCGCTGGTGCCGCCCGGCGCGACGACGGTGACGTCGATGATACCCGCGGCATGAGCCGGCGCAACCGCCGTGATCTGCGTGTCGCTGTTGACCGTGTAGGTCGTCGCATTGGTTGCGCCGAAGCGCACGCCGCCGGCACCCATCGTGCCGGTGAAGGCGGTGCCGGTGATGATGACCGACGTGCCGCCTGCGGCCGGGCCTGTTGTCGGCGCAACCGAGGTCACCGTCGGCGCGGGTGCTGTGACGGTGAGCGGTGTCGGCGTCGTTGCGGTGCTTCCCGAAGCCGGGGTTGGGCCGGAGGCCGATACCGTGCCGCTGGTGTAGCTGTAAGAGCCCGGCGTGGCGGACGAGACGGTGATCGACACCGTGCATGAAGCGCTCGCATTCAGCGTCGCGCCGGACAGGCTCAGCGTGCCGCCGGCCAGCGTGGCGGTGCCGCCGCTGCAGGTCGTCGTCGCGCTCGATCCGGTGAGCCCCCCCGGCAGCGCCGCTGCAGACACCGCAACGCCGGTCAGTTGCGTTGCGGCATTCGGATTGGTGATCGTCAGGGTCAGTGTCGAGGACACGCCAGTGGCGACCGAGGTCGGGCTGAAGGCCGCAGCGATCGTCGGCGCCGCCGCATTGACCGTAAGCTGGAAGGTCTTGAACGCCGAGCCCATTCCCTGGTGGGTCACGGTGACGGTGAAGGTGGTGGCGGCGAGTGCGGCGGTCGGCGTACCGGTGATGGCCCCGGTTGCGGTGTTGAAAGCAAGGCCGGAAGGCAGCGTGCCGCCGCTCAGCGCATAGGTGTAGGATCCGTAGCCGAACGAGGCCGTGACCGGCGTGAAGCTTATCGCCGTGCCCACCGTGCCCGTGGCCGAAGCAACGGCCTGGGTTGCACGCGCAGCGCAATAGATCGTCCAGGTCACCGTCCCGGAGCCGGCTCCCGGCACATAGGCCGAAGCTGCCATGGAACGAGTATCTACCGGCAGTGTAATGCTGCCGCTGTTGCTGATGTTCGAATCGACAAAGACGGTGGCGACGCCGGCGAGAGGCGCGCGGTTCAGCCTGGCATTCACCGCGGAACTGGAGACCGTGTACGCGTAATAGACTTCGGTTCCCGCCGCGAAATTGACGATGCCGGTCTGCGGTCCGAACGGCGCCTGATTGATGATGGTGGTCGGGCCGGTGCTGCTGACGTTGTAGGTGGCATTGTCATAAAAGCCGGGATTGTTCCTGAGATAGTTGCAGCCGTCGCCATCGGCGGCCCTGGCAGCGATCGGCGAGAGCAGGATCAGCATCGCCGACAGCGCGAGCGCTACGGCGTTTGCCTTGCACCTGATCGTGTCGGACAATGAAGCGAGATCGGAAAACCGCTCCGCCAGGGCTGCAAGGAAAGACTGCGTCGAGGATCGTGGCGCAGCGCGCTCACAGATCCGCTTACCGGTCATCGAATGTCGAGCCGCCGACAGCAGGGACAATACGCCTGACATCACGAACAGGCGCCCAAGCCAACTCCTGGGCACCGTGTTTCCACGGCAACCTCGAAACAGCGCGCAAATGTTCCACGCAGCTTTGCGCACCCTGGCCATATCAAGACTGTCCCGCCCCGCAAGAACCGCACACTATCGGCAAGCGCCGCAGGTCCGGTCCAACTCCATGTCTTCGCCCCTGCCGACCCTTTGCAGAGTCCTGACAGACGAGCGTCACGATCACGTGACATTGGTCTGGAAGCACTTGCTTAAAGTCAACTGAACTAAATAAGGAATACACGGAAAAATTGTAAAAACATCTGATAATTTGCTGGTCTCATCATATTTCTGGGGCCTGATATACAAGCCCGAGCCAATAGCTGAATGTGAGGCCGAGGCAACACAGTCCGGCATGTCACGCTTTTTTCCTCTCTGTTTCAGCCCGGCGACTGGTCGCTCGCTGGCGAGGCGCGTTCGGGCAAGCGACCCCATTTCGGCTTTCGCCCCAGGCCTATGGAGAGATGAAATCCTGATCGGGCTGCAAGGGGACGACGGGACCAGGAATGAGGACGGAATTGCGGTTGCGAGGCGTCCAGGCCGAGGGGCCAGGGACAGAATCCTAGCGTTCGGCCGAAACACTCAGCTCCGGCCTGACGTTCAGCGTCTGGAACACCACGCAATACCTCTCCGTCAGCTTGATCAGCGCATCGATGCGATCCTTCGGCTCGTCGGTGTCGAGCTTGAAGGCCAGCCGAATGGCGCGGAAGCCGACCGGCGCGTCCTTGGCGACGCCGAGTGTGCCGCGAAAATCGAGATCGCCCTCGGCTGAAACCACGGCTTCGCCGAGGCGGAATTCGAGTGCCGTCGCCACCGCCTTCAAGGTCACGCCGGCGCAGGCCACCAGCGCTTCGAGCAGCATATCGCCCGAACACAGCTCCATGCCGCTGCCGCCCGTCGCTGGATGCAGGCCGGCGGTGACGATCGCCTTGCCGGTGTCGATCTTGCAGGAAATCGACTGGTCGTCGACGGCGCCGCGTGCCCTAAGCGTGATCAGCGCGCGGCCCATCGTCGCGATAGGAATCCTTCATCGGCGCCTGCAACGCCTTCAGCTGTGCGGCATCCATCATCTTCCTCCCTGATTGAACCAGTTCCGCGCCATCCCAGCACGCCGGTCTCCTGACAGCAGGCTGTCAGTGGCACAGGGATAGGCTACGCTACTGCCTGGGAGGCCGAGATGTCGACAACAAGCGAAACCGCCGCTCAGCACCGCCTCGGCATGCTGCTCGTCGCAGCCTCGGCCGCCGTCTTCGGCCTTGCCGGCATCCTGACAAAGTCTGTTGACGCCGCCCCGCTGACCATCACCTCCTGGCGCGGGCTGGTCGGCGGCCTGCTGATCTCGGCCTATGTCTTGTGGCGTCGGCGAAACGGCGTCGGCGAAAGCCTGCATCTCGGCTGGCAAGGTTGGGTACTGGCCATCCTGGGGACGATCTCCAGCATCGCCTTCATCGCCGCCTTCAAGAACACCTATGTCGCCAATGTCGTGGTCATCTACGCCACCGTGCCATTCGTCGTCGCACTGCTCGCCTGGCTGATCGTCGGCGAGGTGTTCAGGCGCCAGACGGCGGTGGCGGCGGCCGTCTGCCTTGTCGGCGTAGCGATCATGGTCTGGTCCGGGCTTGGCGGCGGCCATGCCTTCGGCGACAGCCTGGCGCTAATGATGACCTTCCTGTTTGCACTCTATGCCGCCCTTGTCCGGCGTTTCCGCAACGCTTCGGTGGTCTGGGCAGGCGCGGTTTCAGCGTTTCTCGGCATAATACCTGCCTGGCTCGTCACCGATCCGCTCACCGTTCCGCCGAGCAGCATTCCGCCGTTGATCATTTTCGGCTTCACCTTCGCCCTTGCCGTCATCTTGTGGACCGAGGGCGCACGCCGCATTCCCGCCGCCGAAGCCGGCCTGCTCGGTACAGCCGAGGTGCCATGCGGCATCTTGTTTGCCTGGCTGTTCCTGGCCGAGTTGCCACCGATGGCGAGCGTTATCGGCGGCGCCATCGTGCTGGGCGCTGTGTTCTGGCACGCCTGGCGCGACTGGGCCAACGCCCGCGACACCGCCATCCCGTCCAGCCCGATCGAAAAAGAATCGCAAAAAGCATGATTGCCGTGGAACCAAATGTTAGCGGCCGCGTTCTTGTGCTCAGGACGGGTTGCCCCATCCCCCCATCCCCTCCACCCGTCCCTTTGCTTTAAGCCGGTCGCAAGACCGGCTTTTTCCTGTCCTGATGCCAAGGGGATGGAATGACGATGCGCATTGACGTCGCCTCGTCATCGTCTAGTTTCGATGCGCGCGGTGGGTTTCGCGTGCATTGGGAGGTGCGGCATGGTCCTGGCCAGTGCAATTGTGCTCGGCTTCGTTGCGGCATGGATGCTTGCATCAGCTGTTCTGATGCACGGACGCGGCATTCGCTTCCGCCAGGCGCTGCTTTATCTGCCGCTCAAGCTGATCTATCGGATCGAGGACCGCGCCCTGATCCAGGCCCGTGATGCCGAAGCTCCCGTCATCTACGTCATTTCGCACCAGTCGCGGCTCGAACCGGCGCTGATGCTGTCGCTGCTGCCCGACCAGACGCTGCATATCCTCGATGATGCCTCAGCCAAGGCATTCTGGCTCGAGCCGTGGCGCGAGCTTGGCCGCACCATCGCCTTCAACGCCGAGCATGTCTTCGTCAGCCGCCGGCTGGTCCGGGTATTGCGCGGCAAGGGCCGCCTCGCCGTTTACCTGCCCGACACCGTCGAGCCCGACGTCAAATCGTTCCGGCTGTTCCGCGCCGTTGCGCGCATCGCCATGCAGGCCGACGCGAGGGTCGTGCCGATCTTCGTCAGCGGCGCCCGCCACCTGCCCTTCTCGCTGACGCCTGCCGAACGCGCACCGCGCCATTGGTTCCAGCGCCTCAGGATCGCTGCCCTTGCCCCGATGACCATGGCCGAGCTTCTCCAGCGCACCGGCTACAGCCAGACGACAACCGCCAACGCGCTGTTCGACCGCTTCGCCGAAGCGCGGCTTGCCGGCACTGATCTCGACCGGGGTGTATTCGGCTCGATGGTCGACGCTGCCAGGCGCTATGACCCGTCGCGGCCGATCGTCGAGGACGTTGTCAGCGGCGCGCTCAACTATCGCAAGCTTCTGACCGGCGCGCGCGTGCTCGGCAAACGCTTCGAAGACATGTCCAGGCCGGGCGAAGCCCTGGGCATCCTCTTGCCCAACGCCAATGGCGTGGTGCTTTCGATGCTCGGCCTGATCTCGGCCGGCCGCGTTGCCGCGATGATCAACTACACGGCGGGTGCCGCCAATGTCGCGTCCGCCGTCAAGACGGCCGCGATCAGGACCATCGTGTCGTCGCGAGCGTTCATCCAGAAGGCCGATCTTGGCGACGTCGTCACTGCTGCCGAACAGGCCGGCGCCAAGATCGTCTGGCTGGAAGAGCTGCGCGACAGCGTCACGACCTCGGAGAAGCTCACGGCTGCCCTGCAATGGTGGCGGCCGCTTGCGCCACAGGACGCCTCGAAGCCGGCCGTCATCCTGTTCACTTCGGGCTCCGAGGGCACGCCCAAGGCGGTGGTTCTGTCGCACCGCAACCTTGTCGCCAATGCCATGCAGGCCGAGGCGCGCATCAGCATCTCGCCGGAAGACAAGCTGTTCAACGTGCTGCCGGTGTTCCACTCCTTCGGCCTGACCGGCGGCACCATCCTGCCGCTTCTAACCGGCATCAGGCTGTTCCTCTACCCCTCGCCGCTGCACTACAAGATCATCCCCGATGTCGCGCGCAAGATCCTCCCGACGATCATGTTCGGCACCGATACCTTCCTCGCCGCCTATGCCCGCACCGCCGAGGATGGCGATTTCTCCAGCCTGCGCTTCGTCGTCGCCGGTGCCGAGCCGGTGCGGGCGGAGACGCGCCGGGTCTGGCGCAGCCGCTTCAATGCCGAGATCATCGAAGGTTTCGGCCTGACCGAGGCCGCACCTGTCGTTGCCGTCAACACGGCGACGCATGGCCGCGACGGCACTGTCGGGCGCCTTTTGCCTGGCATGCGCATGCGCCTCGAAGAGGTCGAGGGCGTCACCGAAGGTGGCCAGCTCTGGCTCAGCGGCCCCAACCTGATGATGGGCTACATGACATCAGACCGGCCGGGCGAGTTGCAGCCGCTCGAAGGCTGGCACGACACCGGCGACATCGTTTCTGTCGACCGCGAGGGTTTCATCACCATCAAGGGCCGCGCCAAGCGCTTTGCCAAGATCGCCGGCGAAATGGTGTCGCTCGGCGCCGTCGAGATGCTGGTGCAGGCGCTGTGGCCGGAACAGCGCCACGCCGCCGTCGCCGTACCTGACAAGCGCCGGGGCGAGCGCATCGTGCTGGTCACGACAGCCGGAAATGCCGATCCCGAGGCGTTGCGTGTCTATGGCAAGCAGGCCGGCGCCACCGAGCTGATGGTGCCGCACGACATCATCAAGGTGCACGAGATTCCGGTGCTCGGCTCGGGCAAGACAGACTATGTCGCCGCCCGGCGTCTGGCGCTCGACCAGCTCGGGCTGGCGGCTTAGCGCCAGTCCGGAAAGGCGCCCGCCGTCAGGCGTCCGGCTTGGTCTCGTCGGTCGCAGCCGCCTCGGCCGCAGCCGCTGCTGCGGTAGCTTCGATCCTGGAGCGGCGTGCGTAGGCGCTGGCGCTTAGCGGCAGGAACAGCAGGTATCCGCCCACCGAGGCGGTCAGCGTCTGCCAGGGATAGACGGTCAGAAGCAGCACGTAGAACACCGCCAGCAACATCACCGGCAGCAAGTGCTCGCGTTTGATCTTCAGCTTCTTGCCGGAATAGACGGGCAAGCGGCTGACCAGCAGGAAGGCGACCAGAATGGTGAAACCGGTGCCAATGTAGGCCACGGTGCGGGTGCCTTCGAGGCCGAGGAAGCCGAGATACATCGGCAGCATCAAGGTGATGGCACCGATCGGCGCCGGCACGCCGACGAAATATTCGGCCTGCCATGCGGGCCGATCGAGATCCTCGTCGAGCACGTTGAAGCGCGCCAGCCTCAGGCCCATGGCGATGGCAAACAAAAGCGTTGCGATCCAGCCCAGCGAGCCTGCCTTGTCCAGCAGATAGGCGTAGAGCACCAGAGCCGGCACGACGCCGAAATTGACGATGTCGGCGAGTGAATCCATCTGCGCGCCGAAGCGCGAGGTCGCCTTGAGCATGCGGGCCAGGCGGCCGTCGATGCCGTCGAGGAAGGCAGCCAGCAGCACCATCACGACGGCCGATTCGAAGCGGCCCTCGAAGGCGAGCCGGATGCCCGACAGGCCGGCGCAGATCGCCAGCACGGTGATCAGGTTGGGCAGCACCATGCGCAGCGGGATTTCGCGAATGCGCGGGCCGCCGCTGCCATGCGGTTCGAATGGCTTGAACGGCGCGACCATCAGGAGACCCGCACCAGCGGCGGATGGCTGGCACCACCAAACTCGGCAAGGACGGTTTCACCCGCAACGGCGGTCTGGCCGACGGATACGCGCGCAACCGCATGGGTCGGCAGGAACACGTCGACGCGCGAGCCGAAGCGGATCAGGCCGAAACGCTCGCCAACGGCGATGTTACCGCCGACATCGGCCCAGCAAAGGATGCGGCGGGCGACGAGACCGGCGATCTGCACGGCCGCCACCTGCCCGTTGGGGCTGTCGATGACGATGCCGTTGCGCTCGTTTTCCTGGCTTGCCTTGTCGAGCTCGGCATTGAGGAATTTTCCGGGACGGTGTTCGATGCGCACGATCTTGCCACGCACCGGTGCGCGGTTGATGTGCACGGAAAAGACATTCATGAACACCGAGATGCGGGTCATTTCAGCACTGCCGAGATTGAGCTCGCGCGGCGGCACGGCGGGGCCCACGGCCGAGACCACGCCGTCGGCGGGGCTTATCACCAGCTTGTCGTCGACAGGCGTGACGCGCTCGGGGTCACGGTAGAAGTAGGCGCACCAGGCAGTCAGGATCGCGCCAATCCAGAACAGCGAAGTAGAAAAGAAGCCCAGCAGGACGGCAACCGCCGCAAATCCGGCAATGAAGGGATATCCCTCGCGATGGACCGGAACGAAGGCGTTGCGGATCGTGTCGGCTATGCTCATGAAGTGGAGGCCGTTGCTGTTGAAGTCCCGGAGTGCTTACCGGAAACGACCGTCAGCCGCAACGCGGCATTGGCAGCGCCCACCGCTATCGCAGGCCGCAAGCGGCGCAATCGCCGCTCGCATTACAATTGATCATGTCAGCCTGCGGCCTGGTCCGGCCGCTCACTCCGCGTCGTTGGTGACCTCCGGCGTGCGGCGGCGCACGACGACGCCCAACTCGTCGCCCTCGCGGGCCTGGCGCAGCCGTTCCTCGGCCTCGGTCGCTTCGCGCTGGCGATCCCACATCGAGGCGTAAAGCCCGCCCTGCGCCAGCAGATCGGCGTGGGTGCCGCGCTCGGCAATGCCACCATCGGCGAGCACGATGATCTCGTCGGCCGAGATGACCGTCGACAGGCGATGGGCAATGACGATCGTGGTGCGGCCTTTGCTGACCAGGTCGAGCGCGCTCTGGATTTCCTGCTCGGTCTGGGTGTCGAGCGCCGAGGTCGCCTCGTCGAGCATCAGGATCGGCGGCGCCTTGAGGATGGTGCGGGCGATCGCCACGCGCTGCTTTTCGCCGCCCGACAGCTTCAGCCCACGCTCGCCGACCATCGCCTTGTAGCCTTCCGGCAGGCGCTGGATGAAGCCTGATATCTGCGCCAACTCGGCTGCCTTGCGCACATCCTCCTCGTCGGCGTTCACGCGGCCATAGCGAATGTTGTAGGCGATGGTGTCGTTGAACAGCACCGTGTCCTGCGGCACCATGCCGATGGCCCCGCGCAGGCTCTGCTGGGAAACGTCGCGAATGTCCTGCCCGTCGATCAGGATGGCGCCCTGCTGGATGTCGTAGAAGCGGAACAAAAGCCGCGAGATTGTCGACTTGCCGGCGCCCGAGGGCCCGACGATCGCCACCGTCTTGCCGGCCGGCACCTCGAAGCTCACGCCCTTCAGGATCTGGCGGTTCGGGTCATAGGCAAAATGCACGTCGCGGAACTCGACACGGCCGGTACCGACGACCAGTGCCTTTGCGCCGGGCTTGTCGACCACTTCCTGGCTTACATCGAGCAGGTCGAACATCTGCTCGATGTCGGTCAGGCCCTGGCGAATTTCGCGATAGATGAAGCCGATGAAGTTGAGTGGCACCGAAAGCTGCATCAGCATGGCGTTGATGAAGACGAAATCGCCGACGGTCTGGGTACCGGCCATCACCTCCATCGCCGACATGGCCATGACGATCGTCATGCCGATGCCGAAGATGACGCCCTGGCCGAAATTCAGCCAGCCGAGCGAGGTCCAGATGCGGGTTGCCGCCGTCTCGTAGCGGGCCATCGAGCGGTCGAAGCGCTCGGCCTCCATGGCCTCGTTGTTGAAGTACTTCACCGTCTCGAAATTGAGCAGCGAATCGATTGCCTTGGTGTTCGCGTCGGTGTCGGAATCGTTCATCTCGCGTCGGATGCCGATGCGCCAGTCGCTCGCCCACACCGTGAACCAGGTGTAGAGCCACACCGTCGCGGCCACCACGGCCACATATTTCCAGCCATAGGCGAAGCCGAAGATGCCGGCGGTCAGGCCGAATTCCAGCACCGTCGGCGCGGTGTTCAGGATGGTGAAGCGGACGATCGTCTCGATGCCCTTGGTGCCGCGCTCGATGATGCGCGACAGGCCGCCGGTGCGGCGCTCGAGATGGAAGCGCAGCGACAGCTGGTGCATGTGCACGAAGGTGCGGTGGGCAAGCTGGCGCACCGCATATTGGCCGACGCGGGCAAACAGCGCGTCGCGCAGCTGGTTGAAGCCGAGCTGGACGATGCGCACCACATTGTAGGCGATCACCAGCATGATCGGCGCCACCAGGAAGGCCGGCAGCGGCAACGGCGTGCGCTGGTCGCCGGCGAGCGCATCCGTCGCCCATTTGAAGAAGTACGGCCCGGCCACCAGCGTCAGCTTGGCGACGAACAGGAACACTGTCGCCCACACCACCCGCGCCCTGAGGTCGGGCCGGTCTTCTGGCCACATATAGGGCCACAGATTCCTGATCGTGCTGAGGGTCGAGCCGCGCTCGGCGGATACGGTTTTGCTGGCCACTGTGCTTGCCTTGATTAGATGTTTGCGCCTTCGACGGCGCAGCAGGTCTCGACCAACGCCGATACCGACGCGGAAACGGCAAGCAGTGCTGCCTGGTCAATCTCATAACGCGACCGCTGCCGCTCCGGCGCGTAACGCACCAGACCGGCTTCGACGAGGATTTTCAGATGTTGCGAGACTGTCGACTGGGCGAGATCGAGATGCTCGACCACTTCCTTGCAGCAGCATGACCTGCCGCCAGCCAGGCATCTCAGGATTTCGAGCCGTGCCGGATGCGACAGCGCGGCAAGCTTCTGCGTCACGTCCTTGACGGGTGCGCAACAGGCAGATGTGGAGGAAAATGATTTCATCGTTTATCGACGATAGACGATGAACTCATTCCAATCAACCCGGAATGACCGGAAAGGCGTTCCCGTGATTACGGCTTGGGAGCCGGCATCGCCTGCTCGCCCATGGCGTCCATGTTGGCCGCCTCGCCTTCCTTGGACTTCTCGGGAACACGGAACACCTGGCCCGGCCAGATGCGGTCCGGATCCTGGATCTGGTCCTGGTTGGCGAGATAGATATTCGAGAAGCGCACACCATGGCCGTAGACGCGGCGCGAGATCCGCCACAAAGAATCGCCGCGACGGATGATGACGGCGCCGTCGACTGCTTCGAGCTTGGGCGTCGTGGTCTCGGCTGTAACAGGTGCGGCGGCGACTTCAGCCGGCTTGTCGGCCGTAGCAGTGGGGGCCGGAGCAGTTGCCTGTGCCGGTGCCGTCGCTTCTGCAGCCGGGTCGGCAGGCTTGGACGGCACTTCGCCAGCCATCGCCGTCTTGGCCTCTGCCGCAGGCGCAGTTGCTTCAGCGGCAGGCGCAGCTGGGGCCGTCGGCTGCGGTGCGACCGCTGCCACCGCCTCGCCCGGCTCGCGCTGGAACGGCACGGCGGCGCGGGCCACGACCTTGGCGCCGTTCGGCTCGAGCGCGTCGACGCGGATGATGTAGTCGCCGACAGGCAACTCACGCTCGGCTTCGATCAGGAAGCGGCCCTCTGGCGAGGTCAGCGTCTCGCCGATCAGGATCTCGTTGGCATAGGCGCGCACCTTGCGCCCGGCGTCAGCGGAGCCGGCGATGAAGATCTTCTTGCCTTCGATCTCGACGGCCTCGACGGCCACCTTGATCTCAGCTGCGGCCGCTGCCGACTTCGCCGGTGCGGGCTCAGCCGCAGCAGGTGCTGCGGGCGCTGCCGCAGGCGCGCTTGCCTGCTGTTCGCCAGCGGCTGGCGCCGATGGCGCATCGGCGGCCTTCGGCACGGTGATCAGTTGCGACGGCTTGCCCGGCTCCTCGACCAGGGCCAGCACCTGGCCGCCCGGATCCGACGGTACCGAAACCACTGCCGTCTCTGTCGAGGTCGCCACGACATTGTCGGGTGCGGTAGCGCGCAGCACGATCTGGTAGTCGCCGGGCTTCAGCGGATCGTTGAGCACGACGGCGAAATCGCCGTCGGCGCCGGCAACGGCGGCACCAATGACCTTCGAACCGGTCACGATCTCGACCTTGGAATTGCCGGCAGCCTTGCCGGCAATCACCACGGAACCGTTGTTTTCGACACGCACCACGTCGAAGGACGGGGCGACCACGGCTGCGGCTGCGGCAGGCGCTGCGGGCGCCGGTGTGATGGTGGTGGTCGCCGCTGCGCCGGCTGCCGGCTTGGCCGGATCTGCGGGCTTGTCGCCCGTCGGCGTCGTTGCCGCGGGTGCCGGCAAGGACGCGATCGCGGCGGGCGGCGCAAGATAGGGATCGAGTGCCCCGGACACATACGCAACAGTCGCAGCAGCGGCCGCGCCGCCTGCTGCGAGTAGGAAAATCTTCAACGGATTAATCGCCATATTTCTCTGCCCCTAGCCGCCCGCCGGGTCTACCTTGTTTTGCCGGCAGCGACAAGAAAAAGCCCCGTTCGGGCTTGACCCTGCCTGTGGAGGCAATACCCAATCAGCCGATGAACAAGATTCGATCCATCTGCGTCTATTGTGGCTCCTCGCCGGGCAGCGACGAGGTCTACATCAAGGCCGGCCACCTGCTCGGCCATTCGATCGCAAAGGCCGGCGTCAGGCTCGTCTATGGCGGCGGCACCAAAGGCATCATGGGCGCCGTCGCTGACGGTGCAAGGCGCGCCGGCGGCAAGGTCACCGGCATCATCCCGCGCTTCCTGATGAACAGGGAAGCAACGGAAAGCGCGCTCACCAAGCTCGACGAAGTCATCGTCACCGACAACATGCACGAGCGCAAACATCTTATGTTCGAGAAATCGGACGCATTCGTGGCACTGCCCGGCGGCATCGGTACGGTCGAGGAGATCGTCGAGATCATGACCTGGGCCCAACTTGGCCATCACCGCAAGCCGATCGTCTTCGCCAACGTCAAGGGCTTCTGGGATCCGATGCTGTCGCTCATCGATCACATGAAGACCGAGGGCTTCGTTCACACCTCCCATCTCGTCCAGCCGCTGGTCGTCGACGAGCCGGAAGCGGTGGTCTCGGCGATCATGGTCGCCGCCGGTTCCGACTCGACGCCGACCGAAGGCGTGCAGTCGCTCATCGACAAGATGTAGGTTTCCAGTTCGGATCGAACCCGGAAGTACGCTCGGCCTGTTTCAGGTCAGGCCGAGCCGAAAATGGCGATTACCGAGAACCGGAACGGAGCGTACATTCAGGTACGCGAGTACCGGAAGCGCAGGTGGCAGGCATTTGTAGGCCGGCCTCGCCTGAAACTCAGCCGTTTTTGGCGCGCTCGGAAAACATCGACCAGGTATAGATCGCCAAGGCTGCCCAGATCAGGGCGAAGGCGACCGCGCGTTCGCTCGAGAACGGCTCCTTGAAGATGAAGATCGCGATGACGAAGATCATCGTCGGCGCGATGTACTGCATGATGCCGATCGTCGACATGCGGAGCAGCTTGGCGCCATTGGCAAACAGGATCAGCGGCACGGCGGTGACGATGCCGCAGCCAAGCATCAGCCAGACGTCGGTCATCCCCGTGGTGCCGAAATGGCCGACACCGGTGCCCTGCAGATAGGCGATGTAGACCAGCGCCGGGATGCCGAGGATCAGCACTTCGAGGAAGAAGCCCTGCGCCGGGCCGATCGGCAGCGTCTTCTTGAACAGCGCGTAAAAGCCCCAGGACAGCGCCAGCACGATCGAAACCCAGGGCAAGCCGCCGCTTTCCCAGGTCAAGAGAGCTACCGCGATCACCGCCAGCCCGATCGCCACCGTCTGCGCCCGCGTCAGCTTCTCGCCCAGAACGACAGCGCCCAAGAACACCGAAAACAGCGGGTTGATGTAATAGCCGAGAGCGGTTTCGAGCGCCCGGTCGTTGCCGATCGCCCAGACATAAACGCCCCAGTTGATGGTGATCAGCGTCGCCGTCAGCGTGCCCATGGCCAGCGTGCGTGGGGTGCGCAAGGCGGTCTTGATGTCGGAGGTACGGCCAAGCCACCACAACAGCAACGCTGCGATCGGGATCGACCAGGTGATGCGATGCGCAATGACCTCTGCGGCGGGAATGTGGGCCACCGCCTTCATGTAGAAGGGCAAAAAACCCCACATCAAATAGGCCGACAGGGCAAACAGGAAGCCGCGGGTGGCTTCGTCGCGGGAAATCGCAGGCGTGTTGGTGCTCATGGCGGGCACCTATGCGCCCGCCCGCCAGCGCACGCCATTTCAAAATAGTGATGGTCCACCCGCTTTTCGTTGATGGATCAATCGACAGGGCCAGCCGCTGCGGCTGGCACCTTAGCGAGCATCACTGAAAGTTAGCCGGACTAATTTTTTATCGGAGGCTCGTAGCCTTCTCTAATTTCTCGACCTGCCGGAGGTTCAGGCTTTTGCTGCTCCCTCGGCCGCTTGTCCTCTTTGTCCTCGTCGATCATCGCCGCTTACCCCCAGATAAGGAAATGTACGAATACCACAACTCCGCAGGCAAATGGAAGCAAACTCCACGCAAACCACAGCTTAGCCTGGAAATAGCCTTCTGATTTCTTATCATTTTCTTGTGCGTTATGTGTCGCAAATCGCGCGAATTGGTCCGTCATCTCAGCCAAAAAGTCAGAATCCGCAGCTGTTTTGTTTACACCATGGTAGCTGATTAACTTGTTGTAGTAGTCCCAGACATCATTCGCATAGCCAACGTATCGGTATGGCCTTCCATGGAAACCATAGACTAGGAAGGCAATTGAAATTGCGATCATAAAAGCGCAAATCGCAAAAAATATAGAAACTAATATAACTCCATCGTATCCATTTTTTGAACTAACCTTCTCAAATATGTAAACCATTGATATAGATACAGCTGTAATAGCTGTAAGAATTACCCCTATTCCGGAGTCAAGTTTGTCCTTTCTTTCAATTTCGTTCAAGTATATTTCCTTGAAAAATTGATTAACGTCCATGTTTTACTCCGCCGCCACCAGCCCGGCCATCTCGCGGTTCTTCATCAGCTTGTAGATGATCGAATCCATCAGCGCCTGGAACGAGGCGTCGATGATGTTGGTCGACACGCCGACCGTCCACCAGCGCGCGCCGGTCGAGTCATGCGATTCTATCAGCACGCGCGTGATCGCCTCGGTGCCGCCATTGAGGATACGGACCTTGTAGTCGACGAGCTCGAGGTCGCCGATCTCGTCCTGGAACTTGCCGAGATCCTTGCGCAGGGCGATGTCGAGCGCGTTTATCGGGCCGTCGCCTTCGGCCACCGACATCTTCTCCTCGCCGTCGACCATGACCTTCACCACGGCTTCCGACACGGTCTTGAGATTGCCATTGGCGTCGAAACGGCGCTCGACGAGGCAGCGGAACGAGGTCACCCGGAAGAACTCCGGCACGCTGTGCAGCATGCCGCGCGCCAGAAGCTCGAAGCTGGCATCCGCCCCCTCATAGGCATAACCCTCGGCTTCACGCTCCTTGACCACCGCGATCAGCGCATCGAGCCGGCGGTCGTCCTTGGGCACGTCGATGCCGCGCCGCCTGAGCTCGGCGATGAAATTCGCCTTGCCGCCCTGGTCCGACACCATGACCTTGCGGCGATTGCCCACCGTCTCCGGCGGCACATGCTCATAGGTCTTCGGCTCCTTGACGATCGCCGAAGCGTGGATGCCTGCCTTGGTGGCAAAGGCCGATGCGCCGACATAAGGCGCCTGCGCCTCGGGCGCGCGGTTGAGCAGCTCGTCGAACGCCCGCGACAGCCGCGCAATGCCCGCCAGCGCCTCGGACGAGACGCCTGTTTCGAAACGTTCGGCGAAATGTGGCTTAAGCGCCAGTGTCGGCATGATGGTGATCAGATTGGCGTTGCCGCAGCGCTCGCCAATGCCG
Source organism: Aminobacter sp. LjRoot7 (assembly GCF_964252895.1). Classification (NCBI taxonomy): domain Bacteria; kingdom Pseudomonadati; phylum Pseudomonadota; class Alphaproteobacteria; order Hyphomicrobiales; family Phyllobacteriaceae; genus Aminobacter; species Aminobacter sp. LjRoot7. The sequence continues at coordinate 520,102 of NZ_CAXUPX020000002.1, read as the reverse complement.
TTGATCGTGCCCTGCACCTGGCGCACGCCGGCTTCGATCGCAGCCAGCGAGTTCGCCACCGCCTGGCCGGTGTCGTCATGGGCGTGGATACCGAGATTGGCGCCCGGGATGCCAGAGGCGATGACCTTGGCGACGATTTCGCGCACCTCCGACGGCTGGGTGCCGCCATTGGTGTCGCACAACACCACCCAGCGCGCGCCGGCGTCATAGGCCGTCCGCGCGCAGGCCAGCGCGTAGTCGGGGTTGGCCTTGAAGCCGTCGAAGAAGTGTTCGCAGTCAACCATCGGCTCGCGGCCGGCGGCACGCGCCGCCTCGACCGAAGCGCGGATCGACTCCAGATTCTCCTCGTTGGTGACGCCGAGCGCCACCCGCACATGGTAGTCCCAGCTCTTGGCGACGTAGCAGATGCCGTCGGCCTTCGCTTGGAGCAGCGTGGCCAGGCCCGGATCGTTGGAGGCCGAGACACCTGCCCGCTTGGTCATGCCGAAGGCGACGAACTTCGCCCGGCGCGTCCGCTTCTCCTGGAAGAAAGCGGTGTCGGTCGGGTTGGCCCCGGGATAGCCGCCCTCGACATAGTCGAGGCCGAACTCGTCGAGCATCGACGCGATCGCGATCTTGTCCTCGACGGAAAAGTCGATGCCCGGCGTCTGCTGGCCGTCGCGCAATGTGGTGTCGAAGAGATAGATGCGTTCGCGTGCCATCGTCATTTCCCTGCGAACCTGTCGGTCGCCCTGACCAGCTGGTCCAGTATGCCCGGTTCCGAAAAAGCGTGCCCGGCGCCCTCGATCAGGTGGAACTCCGCCTCGGGCCAGGCCTTGTGCAGCGCCCAGGCATATTTCGCCGGGCACGGCATGTCATAGCGCCCATGGACGATGACACCGGGAATGTCGCGCAGCTTGTGGGCGTCGCGGATCAGCTGGCCTTCCTCCATCCAGCCGGCATGGACGAAATAATGGTTCTCGATGCGGGCGAAAGCGATGGCGAAATGATCCTCGCCGAACTTGCCGCTGGTGTCCGGGTCGGGCAGCAGTGTGATCGTCTCGCCTTCCCAGGTGCTCCAAGCAAGGGCTGCCTCGAGCTGCGCCTTCGGGTCGTTGCCGACGAGGCGCTTGCGGTAGGCGCCCATCATGTCGCCACGTTCGGCCTCGGGGATCGGCTTGACGAAACGCTCCCACTTGTCGGGGAACATCTCGGAGACGCCGAACTGGTAATACCAATCGAGCTCGGGGCGGGTCAGTGTGTAGATGCCACGCACGACGAGTTCGCTCACCCGCTCCGGATGCGTCTCGGCATAGGCCAGCGCGAGCGTCGAACCCCAGGAGCCGCCGAACACCTGCCATTTGTCGAAACCGGCCATCTCGCGCAGCCGCTCGATGTCGGCGACCAAGTGCCAGGTGGTGTTGGCATCGAGCGAGGCATTCGGCACCGACTTGCCGCAGCCGCGCTGGTCGAACAGCATGATGTCGTACAAGGCGGGATCGAACAGGCGGCGATGCTTGGGCGAGGTCGCGCCGCCTGGGCCGCCATGCAGGAACACCGCCGGCTTGCCGCCCTTGGTGCCCGAACGCTCCCAATAGACCTGATGGCCGCCGCCGACATCGAGCATGCCGCTGTCGAAGGGTTCGATCTCGGGATAGAGGCCGCGCAGTTCGTCGCTCATAGTTTCAGTCCATGCTCCGGCCAGTTGGCCGTTTCTTCATCGGGATGCTGGAAGGAGATGATCTGCTCCTGCCGCTGGTAGTAGTCGGGATTGTCGAGCACCGGCTGGCCGAAGATCGTCTCGACCCAAGGCAGGCGGAAGCCGTGGTTGATCTGGATCGTCGGTGCGAGGTCGGACCGGTCGTCGAACGAGCCGATCGACAGTTCCAGGCCTTCTGCGTGCCGGTATGCCATCGGCGTGCCGCAGCGTTGGCAGAAGCCGCGCGATATGTTGATCGACGACTGGAAGTAGCTCGGCTCCTCGCGGATCCACTCGATGCCATCCACCGGCACCGCGACGAAGGCGCCGAAGAACGAGCCGAACTGCTTCTGGCACATGCGGCAATGGCAGATCGAGCTGCGCCCCAGCGCGCCGTGGATACGGAAGCGGACGGCGCCGCACTGGCAGCCGCCTGTCCTTGCAGTTTCGGTCATGACCTTTTCTCCGCTGGCCATTGTTCAGTGTCGTGGTCGGGGTGCTGGTGGTTCGAAGGGGCGACCGCCGCGTACCAGGCGGTTTCATCGTCCGACAACTCGACCGTGTCGAGCTCGCCGAACCATGGCATCTTCTCGGCCGATCCGCACTGGAATGTCGGCTTCACCGCTTCTGGATCGTCGAGCGCGCCAAGCACGACATTGATGGTGTCGCGGGCAACCACGTCGAACAGAAGTGGCGTGCCGCAGTCGCGGCAGAAGCCGCGACGCACGATGTCGGACGACTGGAACCAGCCGATCTCGCCGCGCGTGACCGAGAACTTCGCCTTGGGCGTGCGGGCCAGCGGCTGGAAGTAGTTGCCCGATGCCTTCTGGCACATGCGGCAATGGCAGATATGCGCATTCTCCAGCGCCTGGTCGATGCGGTAGCGCACGGCACCGCACTGGCAACCGCCTGTCGTGACAGTCATTTGCGCTCCTCCGGCGGCCAGGTCTCGGTGTCGTGGTCGGGGTGCTGGAACGAGACGATGTCGTTGACGAACTCGGCCGCCTCGGGGTCCTCCTCGGTCGAATAACCGGGCAGTTCGTGGACGTGGTCGACATAAGGCAGCTTGCCCTCGAGCCCCCACTGCACCGTCGGCGCGATCTCCTCCGGCTCGTCGAAGGCGGCGATCGCCAACGCCACGCCGTCAGGTGCCTCGTAGCTCAGCGGCGTGCCGCACTCACCGCAGAAGCCGCGAAAGGCAAAGTTCGACGAGCGGAATTTCTTCGGCTCGCCTCGCGTCCAGGTCAGTTTCGCCTGCCGCACCGACACAAGCGGCGCATAGAAATTGCCGAACGCCTTCTGGCACATGCGGCAATGGCAGACGGATGCATCGCCGAGCTTGCCGTCGACATGGAAACGAACGGCGCCGCATTGGCACCCGCCGGAATAATGCGGCCTGTTGTCGAGGCTCATTGCGTCAAACCCTCAAGCTGGCGCATGGCACACCGCCTCGATGTTGTTGCCGTCGGGATCAAAGACAAAGGCCGCATAATAGTCGGGGTGATAATGCGGCCGTGGCCCCGGCCCGCCATTGTCCTTGCCGCCAGCGGAAATCGCCGCCGCATAGAACGCGTCGACCTCGGCCCGGCTGCGCGCCGTGAACGCATAATGCCGCCCCGGCCCGGCTGCCGCTTCGTGCAGCCAGAACACCGGCCGCTCGCGGCCATAGCCGCCAACCTTGACGCCACCGGTATATTCGCCCGGCACCATCATCAGAAGCGACGCACCCAGCGGCGCGAAAGCCTTGTCGTAAAACGCCTGCGCGGTGTCGAAATCGGCGACCGAAATTCCAGTATGGTCGATCATTGCACGAACTCCTCCTTCATGCGGACGGCCGTCCCGGCCGAGATCACAATGTTCTGGCAGACGTTATCCATATCGCGAACAACGTCGTCGTTCCAGAAGCGGAGAATGGTCCAGCCGTCTTGTTCTAGGCGGAGCGTGCGCACCGCATCGGCCTCGACGTTGGCCGCATCGGCATGCTGCGAGCCGTCCAGCTCAACGATCAGCTTGTGTGCCGGACAAGCGAAATCGACGATGTAGCCTGCAACAGGATACTGGCGACGAAATCCGAGCCCCATCAACCGGTGTGCGCGCAGCTCATTCCACAACTTCAACTCGGCATCGGTCATCTTCCGACGCATCGACTTGGCATTCTTGCGGTTGGCGGGCACGACCGGCGTGTGTGGCATCAGCAATGCCCTCCTGGCGAAGCTAGCGTCCTACGTTGCCCCCCTCTGTCCTGCCGGACATCTCCCCCACAAGGGGGGAGATTGGCAGCGGCGCTCACACTGCCACTTCTGCAACGTTGGCGATTGGCGAAAGTCGGCGTGACAGCTGATCTCCCCCCTTGTGGGGGAGATGTCCGGCAGGACAGAGGGGGGCGCTGTCCCGCAAACCCATCCACCGAATACGCAACTTGATCTTCCCCCTTGAGGGAGAGATGCCCGGCAGGACGGAGGGGGACACCCGGCCCCGCCCTATCCACGCCGTGCAGCAGCATCATCACCGCTTCACTTCCCACGTCGTCACGCGCTCACCGCTCACCGGGTCCTTGCCGTCCTTCAGCTGCACGCCCTGTGCCAAAAGCTCGTCGCGGATACGATCAGCTTCGGCCCAGTTTTTGGCGTTGATCAGCTCCAGCCGGCGGGCGATGGTAACCGCGACCGCCGCCTCGTCGACCTCGGCCGCCTCGAGCCCGAAGCCGAGGAACAGCAGCGCGGCCTTGAGTTCTGCCGCGGCCGCGACGTTGCCGCCCGCTTCTCCGGCCAGCTGCGACAGGCCCTGGAAGACGCTCGACGTGGCGAGGTCGTCGCCGAGAGCCGCGATCAGTGCCGCGGGCACTTCAGCTTCGGCCTCGCCGGCGCTGTCGGCCGCGCGCTTCCACTTGCGCAGCGTGTTCTCGGCCTCTTCCAACTTGCGCAGCGAGAAGTCGATCGGCTCGCGATAATGCGTCATCAGCATCGCCAGCCGCAGCACCTCGCCCGGCCATTTGCGGCCGCCGAAATTCTCGGTCGCGAGCAGTTCGTGGATCGAATAGAAATTGCCCAGGCTCTTGGACATCTTCTGGCCCTCGACCTGCAGGAAGCCGTTGTGCATCCAATAGTTGGCCATCACCTCGGTGCCATGGGCGCAGCGCGACTGGGCGATCTCGTTCTCGTGGTGCGGGAAGATCAGGTCGAGCCCGCCGCCATGGATGTCGAAGACCTCGCCGAGATAGGCCGAGGCCATTGCCGAGCACTCGATGTGCCAGCCCGGACGGCCGCGGCCCCAGGGGCTGTCCCAGCCCGGCTCCTCCGGCGACGAAGACTTCCACAAGACGAAGTCGCCGGGGTTCTTCTTGTGCGCCTCGACCTCGACGCGCGCGCCGGCCTGCTGCTCGTCGAGATTGCGCTTCGACAGCTGGCCGTAGTCTTCCATCGAACCGGTGTCGAACAGCACTTCACCTTGCGCCTCATAGGCATGGCCGCGTTCGATCAGGCTTAGAATCAAGGTGATCATGTCGGCGCGGCCGTCGGCGCGCGGCTGGACGAACTCGGTCGCCCGTGGCTCGACGGTCGGCTCGAGGCAGCCAAGCGCCTTGACGTCGGCCTGGTACTGGTTGGCCGTCTTTTCGGTGACGCGCCTGATCGCCTCGTTGAGCGGCAGGTCGGGGAAGTCGCGCAATGCGCGCGCGTTGATCTTGTCGTCGAGGTCGGTGAGGTTGCGCACGTAGGTCACGTGATCCTCGCCATAGACATGGCGCAGCAGGCGGAACAGCACGTCGAAGACGATCGCCGGCCGCGCATTGCCGATATGGGCGAAGTCGTAGACCGTCGGGCCGCAGACGTACATCCGCACGTTTTGCGGATCGATCGGCACGAAGTCCTCCTTCGTGCGCGTCAGCGTGTTGGTAAGGCGCAAGCCCTTGAATGCCTCGGACTTCAACGTGAGATCAGACATAACTCTCCCCTGGCCTGCTGGCCCGGGCGTTCAACCTGTCTCGTGTGAAGATGAGGCGAAAACGTCCTGACCAGCGCGAACGCTAGCCAATAATGCAAATGCCGGAAATGGCGAAAGACGTTTTCATCAAGGGCTTTATCGCCTCACCAAGCTGTTGCCGTCAAGACGCATCGACATGAAACTTTACCGCTCCGACCGGAACGGAAGCAGTACTGAAACACTTTGTTAAACATCCCGGCACCGTAATGAAACATCGCCCGGATAAAAGGCGCCGCACTGCCACGAATTCGACCGAATCCGTAAGCAAATGCAGCCGCTCTCGACAGAGCTGACTTTAGGGAAGAGACCGATGAAACGAAAACAATCCGACCAGGACCGAGCGCGTAGCCAGTACGCCGAACTGACCAAGCACTACCGGGCCATCGGCCCCGCAGCAATTCTTGCCGCGCTGATCTGCGCGCCGAAGAAAGAAAAGACAGTCCCCAAGCTAAACAAGGCTGCCTAACAGGCTGAGGCCGATCGCCGCCATCACTAGGCCGATCAGCACATCGAGCACGCGCCATGCGGCAGGCCGGGCAAAGACCGGCTCAAGTAGCCGGGCGCCATAGCCGAGCCCGAAAAACCAGACGAATGAAGCGGAAGCAGCGCCGATGCCATAGGCAAGGCGCGCCTGTCCTTCATGGGCTGCCGAAAGGCTGCCCAAAAGCACCACCGTGTCGAGATAGACATGCGGGTTGAGGAAGGTGAAGGCGAGACAGGCCGCGACCGCCGGCCAGAGCCTGGCTTCGCCGCTCTTTGCCGCTTGCAGTACTTCCGGCTTCATCGCGCGCCGGAAGGCAATGACGGCGTAGGCGAACAGGAACAGCGCGCCACCGACCGTCACCACTGATATCAGGCGTGGCGACTGCGAAATCAGCGTGCCGAGCCCAGCAACGCCGAGGCCGATCAGCAACGCATCCGAGGCCGCACAGATAAGGCTCAGGATGAAGACGTGCTGGCGCAGCAGGCCCTGGCGCAGGATGAACGCGTTTTGCGCGCCGATCGCGATGATCAGCGAGGCACCAAGCAGGAATCCGGAGATGGCGGCGGAGAGAATTGGCGTGGACACGCCGTTCTTCTAATGCACAGCTTCGAAAATCAAAATGGATTTTCGAAAGGCAGGATGCAGGGTTTCATGATGCCAGAGCGTCGCAGAGCGCCTTTGACGCGCAGAACCCTGTACCGGTCAGAACAGCTTCATCTGGCCGTCGTCAGGTTTGATCTTCTCCACCTTCGGCTTCGCCGCCCGTTCGGGTGCTGCCTCAGGCAGCGGCTCGACGCGCTCCTGGATCTCCGGCCCGACATTGGCGACCTTGTTGACCAGTTCCGACACCGGGATCTGCTCGAAGAAATCGGGCTGCGCCGGCCGCATCAGATCAGCTACATCGCGCGGTTCCTGGGTGCGGCAGTCGAGCCAGCGGGCAAAATCCTCCGGCTGGATCACCACAGGCATGCGGTCGTGGATATGCAGGATGTCGGCGCTGGCATTGGTGGTCAGGATCGCCGCCGTGTCCATTTCCGAGCCGCCCGGCTCACTCCACGTCTCCATTAGCCCGGCCAGCGCCACCAGCCCGCCCTTGCGCGGCTTCAACCAATAGGGCTGGCGGCGATTGCCAGGCAGCTTCTTCCATTCGTAGAAACCCGAAACCGGGATCAGCGCCCGACGGTGACGCATTGCCGTCTTGAACGAAGCCTTTTCGATCGCCGTTTCGGAGCGGGCGTTGATCAAAAGCGGCATGTCGGCGGGGTTCTTGGCCCAGGCCGGGATCAGCCCCCAGCGCGCCAGAAGCGCCATGCGGTCGGACAGATTCGAGCCCGGTGGGCGCTGCGGCCCCGCCATCACCACCAGAATCGGTTGGGTCGGCGCCACATTGTAGCGCGGCGGAAAGCTCTCGAGATCGTCCAGCCCGAGAAAGGCGGAGGTCTCGTCGGGCGACGCCAACACCGCTACGCGTCCGCACATCAGGTCAGGTTCCGGTTCATCGCCTGAAAGTGGCGATGGATCGCGCCCGCCGCAACCGCTAAAGCGGATAGGATCGGCTGTTCCACAATGGAACGCATCCCCCGAGGCAAAACGCATGATCGACGCGACCATCATCCCTGCCGTCTCAGTCGCTGTCCTGCGCGGCCGCTCGGTCATGCTGGTGCGCCGTGGCCGCGCGCCGTCGAAGGGGCTCTACGCCTTCCCCGGCGGACGCGTCGAAGCAGGCGAGGCGCTGGAGGATGCCGCCCGCCGCGAATTGATGGAGGAAACGGGCATTGCCGTTGGCGCGCTGGTGCAGCTACGCGAACTGCTCATCGACAGCCGCAACGACAGCGGCTCGGTCTACCTGCTCACCGTCTTCGGTGCCCGCCACCTCGAGGGCGAGCCGGTTGCCGCCGACGATGCCGACGAGGCCGCCTATTTCGACCTCGCTGAGATCGAACGCCTGCCACTCACCGATTCGACGCTCGAAATCGTGCTCGAACTGCTCGGCGGTGAGGTTGTGCTGCCTGCTTAGCCTTGGGATAGCGCCAGAACGGCCTTGCAGGGGACAAATTGTTTCGCCACAAAAGCTTATGATGCGCGCTTCGACCTACATCATGGCCCTGACGCTTGCCGCGACGACCGCGTTCGCGGTACCGGTGCGCGCCGTCGAAGCGCCATTCGAGCCGGGCCTGATGCGCCTCGCCGAAGTGCTCGGCTCGCTGCATTTCCTGCGCAATCTGTGCGGCGAAAAGGGCACCCAATGGCGCGGCGAGATGGAAAAGCTACTGCAGGCGGAAAACCCCTCGCCCGAGCGCCGCGCCCGATTCATCGCGTCCTTCAACCGGGGCTATCGCTCCTTCGACGGCACCTACACTGCCTGCACGCCTTCGGCGACCGAAGCGATCAGCCGCTACATGAAGGAAGGCGAGGCACTGAGCCGGGATATCGCCTCCCGCTTCGGTAATTAACAGGCTATTTACTTTCCCGGCATTGCCTGCCGTACACGAACGGGCGATTGTGCTAGGTGTCTTAACGGGACATTAAAGGGATAGCTCAAGTTGATCCGAATCATCGGATCAGTGGGCAGGGTGAAAGACCGCAATGGAACAAAGCGTAAGCGACATCGACGCCCTGGTTCGGGAAGAAAAGCGCCTGACCGCTGTCGAGAGCCACAATGAGGCGTGGGCCGAAGGCCTGTCCGCCGGCATCGAGCCCGAGATCATCGCCGAAGCAGCCCTTGCCACCGCTTTTGCCGAGATCGTCGCCGCCAATGGCGAACGCGCGGCGCTGGCGATGCTCGACCGCATGCGCGCCAGGGTGGAAGCCGGCGACTTCGAGCCGGTGCGCCTGCGGCATTGAGCGCTACCCCACTTCTTTGACTAGCCGACACGGTTTCGGCATCATGCTGGCACATTAGCGGCGTAACCACGCATTGTCGGAACATGATTCCGGGCGGGGTCATGCGATTGAAAGCGTTGCAGCGTCGGCCCGAGAGGGGGCAAACGCTCGGGAATACCGGAGCCAGGGATCTGATGCGGCCAAAGACTGAAACTGCGCCCCGCGGCGCATTGCGACTTGCCGGTCTCGGCCTTGCCGCCTCGCTCGTCCTGCCGCTTTACGCCTCGACGGCGTTTGCGCTGTCCGAAATCAAGCGCGAAGAAATCCCGGCCCCCGTCACGCCGCCGAAGCCCGCCACCGACCAGAGCGCTACACCTGAAAAATCGGTGCCGATGCCCGACCCGATCCAGACGCCGGCGACCACCGCACCTTCCGGCACCGAAACACCTGCGGACACCGAAGAACCGGGCGACGAGCAACCGGCCGAACCGGACGCCACGCCCACCGAACCGGGTGGTGCCACCGGTCCCGCTGCGCCCAATCTCGATCCGGAAGGCCCGCTTCCCGAAATCGTCTACGACCTCAGCCGCCTGCCCGAGCCGGTGGCCCGCATGCGCACATTGCTGGTCGAAGCAGCCAAGACCGGCGACATCGAAAAGCTGCGGCCGCTGGTCGGCCAGGGCGAAGCGATGCCGCAATTGTCGTTCGGCGACATCGAGGGCGATCCGATCGCCTTCATCAAGGGCCTGTCCGGCGACGGCGAAGGCCAGGAAATCCTCGCCATCATGGAAGAGGTGCTGAACGCCGGTTACGTCCATCTCGGCGAAGGCACCGACGAAGACCTCTATGTCTGGCCCTATTTCTTCGGCATCCCGCTCGACAAGCTCGATCCGCGCCAGAAGGTCGAGCTGTTCAAGATCGTCACCGCCGGCGACTACGAAGACATGAAGCAATACGGCGCCTACGTCTTCTACCGCCTGGGCATCACCCCCGAAGGCCGCTGGGCGTTTTTCGTCGCGGGGGATTGAGCACTAAAGCTGCCTCTTCCTTCGCCCCGTTTACGGGGAGAAGGTGGCCCGAAGGGCCGGATGAGGGGCAGCGCATTCGTCTGTGAGGCTAGCTCCGCCCCTCATCTGCCTGCCGGCATCTTCTCCCCGTGAACGGGGAGAAGAAAGCCTACCTCACCACTGCTTCCGAAAACTCCACCGCCCTGCCCTGCGACGGCGTGGTGATCTCGGCTTCCCACATGACGCGGATGCCGCGGACGATGGTGCCGACCGGCCAGCCGGTGACCTGCTTGCCGTCATAGGGCGTCCAGCCGGCCTTGGAGCCGGCCTGGGCGTTGGTGATGGTTTCCTTGCGCTTCATGTCGACGACGGTGAAGTCGGCGTCATAACCAGCGGCGATGCGGCCCTTGCGCGCCATGCCGAAGATGCGGTTGGGGCCGTGGCTCGACAGATCGACGAAGCGCTCCAGCGAAAGCCGGCCTGAATTGACGTGGTCGAGCATGATCGGCACCAGCGTCTGCACGCCGGTCATGCCGGAGGGCGACGACGGATACGGTTTTGCCTTCTCAGCCAGCGTGTGCGGCGCATGGTCGGAGCCGAGCACGTCGACGACGCCTTGGCTGATACCGTGCCAGATGCCGTCGCGGTGGCGTGCTGCGCGCACCGGCGGGTTCATCTGCAACAGCGTGCCGAGACGAGCGTAATCGTCCGAGCTCATGGTCAAATGATGCGGCGTTGCCTCGCAGGTGGCGACATCCTTGTGCTGTTCGAGGAAGGTGATTTCCTCCGCGCTCGAGATGTGCAGCACGTGGATGCGGGCGCGGGTTTCGCGAGCGATGCGCACCAGCCGCTCGGTGCACTGAAGCGCTGCGATCTCGTCGCGCCAGATCGGGTGCGAGGACGGGTCGTTGTCGACACGCAGGTTCTGGCGCTCGCGCAGGCGGAACTCGTCTTCCGAGTGGAAGGCAGCGCGGCGGCGGGTGTTGCGCAGAATCGAGGCGACACCCTCGTCGTCCTCGACCAGAAGGTCGCCGGTCGACGAGCCCATGAACACCTTGATGCCGGCAGCTCCCGGCAGGCGCTCCAGTTCGGCAACGTCCTTGGCGTTTTCGCGCGTACCGCCGACCCAGAAGGCGAAGTCGCAATGCATGCGCGCGGTCGCCCGGCTGACCTTGTCGGCAAGCGTCGCTTCGCTCGTCGTTAGCGGATTGGTGTTGGGCATCTCGAAAACAGCGGTGACGCCGCCCAGCACGGCCGCGCGCGAGCCACTCTCCAGGTCTTCCTTGTGTTCCAGCCCCGGCTCGCGGAAATGCACCTGGCTGTCGACGACGCCGGGCAGGATGTGCAGGCCACGACAATCGATGGTCTCGCCGGCCGAAGCGCTGCCGAGATCACCGATGGCGGCGATCCTGCCATTGGTGACGCCGACGTCGCGGTCGCCGCTGCCGTCATGATTGACGACCGTGCCGCCCTTGAGGATGAGATCGAAGGTGGTAGCCATGTCGCGCGTGCCCTTGTCTGGGAATTGCCTGCGGCTTACGTAATGGCTCTCCGAAATGCAAGATCAGGTCCATGCCGACAGCCATCCTCGCAGACCGCGCCATCATCGATGTTTCCGGCCCAGATGCCGAGCATTTTCTGCAGAACATCCTGACGCTTGATCTGGATGCACTCGGCAAGGATGAGGCCAAACCCGGCGCGCTGCTCGCCCCGCAAGGCAAGATCATGTTCGATTTCCTGGTCTCGCGCAGCGGGGACAATGCGCTCAGGCTGGAATGCCGGGCCGACATAGCGGACGATTTCGTCCGCCGCCTGATGCTCTACCGGCTACGTGCCAAGGCAGAGATTTCCAAGCAGGATCAGTCTGTTGTTGCCGTTACGTGGCAAGATGATTCAGCTGCTTCGCACTCTGATTCAACTGTCCGCGACAGCCGTTTCCAACAACCCGTCTTCCGCCATTACGGCACGCACCCCGCAACCAGCGCCTCCGAGGCCGACTGGCACTCGTTCCGCATCGACAATGGCGTCGCCGAAAGCGGCCCCGACTACGCGCTCTCCGATGCCTTTCCACACGACGTGCTGCTCGACCAGATGGGTGGGATCGGTTTCAAGAAAGGCTGCTTCATCGGCCAGGAGGTCGTGTCGCGCATGCAACATCGCGGCACCGCCCGCCGCCGCGTGCTGCTGGTCTCGGCCACATCCGGTCTGCCGGCGCCTGGCACCGAACTCAGGGCCGACGGCAAGGTTCTGGGCACGCTCGGCTCCGTCGACGGCTCGAACGGTCTCGCCATCGCCCGTATCGACAGGGTCAAGGCAGCACTCGATGCCGGCAGCGCCATCACCGCCGATGACGTCACCGTGGCGCTCGCCATTCCTGCCTGGGCCAGCTTCACCTATCCCGAAGCCGCCAGTGCGGAAGACGCCTGATGGCCGACCGTCCCGGCGCCCCGCCCCGCGCCTGGCAGCGCATGCTGTCGGGCCGCCGCCTCGACCTGCTCGACCCCTCGCCGCTCGACGTCGAGATCTCAGACATCGCCCATGGTCTCGCACGTGTCGCGCGCTGGAACGGCCAGACGTCGGGCGACCACGCATTCTCGGTGGCGCAGCACTCGCTTCTGGTCGAGCAGATCTTCCGCAGGATCGTGCCTGATGCCGCACCGGAGGCGCTGCTCGCCGCCCTGCTGCATGACGCGCCGGAATATGTCATCGGCGACATGATCTCTCCGTTCAAGTCGGTCGTCGGCGGCGGCTACAAATCCTGCGAGGAGCGGCTGCAGCACGCCATCCACCTGCGCGTCGGCCTGCCGGCCGAGATCGGCCAGGGCCTGAAAAAGGACATCAAGCGCGCCGACCAGATATCGGCCTATTTCGAGGCGACATTGCTCGCCGGCTTTTCAATTGCCGAGGCGACCGAGTTCTTCGGCCGTCCGCGCGGTATCACCGCCGACGGGCTAGACCTTGCACCGCAGCCGGCAAAGCGCGTCCAGGATGCCTTCCTCAAGCGCTTTGCGGCGATCGAGAAGCTGCGCGCCGGCCAAAACTGATCCCGGAGACTGGATGCCGGCTTTCGGGCCAGGTCATCCACCGGAAACCCTCACGCCGGCGGGATGAACTCCTGGCTGATCTCCTTGAACACCGCCATCGCCTCCAGCCGTGCCGCGTCGGCGGCAAGCGCGGGGAATTCGGCCATGTCGAGCAGGCCCTGATGCGCGTCATTGATGAAGCGCAGCACGGCAACCACGGCAATGTCGGCATGGCCGATGCGATCGCCGAACCAGTAGGTTCCGCCGCGCTGGGCCCGGTCGGCCTCGAGCACCGCAAGCACCGAGGCGATCTGCGTCCGGCAGCGTTCGACCCAAACCTCAGAGACATGCGTATGCAGCCGCTTCTCGTAGAACAGGCTGACCGCCTTTTCGCCAACGCCGGTGGCCAGCGTCGCGATCTTCAGCGCCTGGTGCCGAGCCGGCTCGGACTTCGGGAACATCGCCTCGCCTGAAGGCGCCAGGCTGTCGAGATAGTCGAGCATCATGTGGCTGTCGATCAGCACCTCGCCATTGTCGAGCACCAGTGTCGGCACCCGGGTCAGCGGGTTGTAGGCGCGGATCTTGTCGGCGTCGCCGAAGGCCGACCACGTCTCATGCGTGAACGGGATGCCGTAGAGCCTCAGCGCAATGCCGACGCGGCGGACGAAGGGGCTGTCATACTGGCCGATGAGGATCATGTCGTAACGTCCCGGAGCGAAACCTCGGGGGGATAGTACACGAGGCATCGTTCCGATCCAGAAGCCAGGGATCGGGTTCCGACGGCACCAGTTCGTCAAGCGCGGCCTTGCCGGCAGGCCGCAACTGTTTGAGAACGGCTGGGCAATTCATACCGGGCGGGGCTGAGTCGTGACCTTTGGTGACGTAGCGCTGTGGCAATATCTGCTGGTCGCGGCGGTGTCGTTCTGCGCTGCCATTCTTGGCGGCGTTACCGGCTACGGAACGGGCCTTCTGCTGCCGCCGGTCCTGCTGCCGATTGTCGGGCCCGAGGCGGTGGTGCCGATCATCAGCGTCTCGGCCCTGATGACAAACGGCAGCCGACTGGCCGCCTTCCACACGGAGTTTGATCGCCGCACGGCCGTCATCGTCGGCGCTTTGGCCTTGCCTGCCTGCCTTGCCGGCGCCTACGGCTATACGCTGCTTTCAGGTCCAGGCATCACCCTGCTCATCGGGTCGATGCTGATCATACTGGTGCCGGTCAGGCATTTGTTGTTGCGCGCCCGCGGTCATCTCCGGGGTACGGGTCTCCGTGCCGCCGGGCTGGGCTACGGCCTGCTTGCCGGCGGCACATCGGGGGCCGGTGTCGTTCTGATCACCATTCTGTTAGCCGCGGGCCTTGGCGGCAGGGCCGTGATTGCCACCGACGCCGGTATTTCGATGACACTGGGCCTCGCCAAGGCCTTGGTCTTCCAGACGACCGGCTTCCTGCCGCTGTCGTCGGTGGTGATGGCCCTGGTCATCGGCCTGTGCGCCACACCCGGCGCCTTCGTTGCCAAGCGGCTCGCATCCGGCCTCTCCAACCGGGCTCATATCGCAATCCTCGACGCGGTGGTGGTCGCCGGCGGCGTGCTGCTCATCGCCCAGGGTTTGCGCGGCTAGCCTCGATCCATGCTTCTAGTCCGCGTGATTGTCGACGTGATGCCTGGCCGGCTGCCCCCTGAGTTCGAGCACTGCCACCAGCACCATCACGGTGGTGGTCGCCGCCCCGATCGCCAGCGGCGACATGTGGCTGGCAAAGGGCACCATGGCTCCAAGCACGGCGATGCCGATGACGTGCGACAGCGGCGCGCGGCCGACGACGTAGAATTTGAACAGCAAATTGCCGGCGAGATAGAGCGCCGAGCCGCCGATTGCCGTCCAGATCAGCGCCGGCTCGGCATGGCCGAGCGGATGGGCGAGCACAAGCTCGTCCGAAACCGCCACGACGATGATGCCGGCGACCAGTATGACCGGGATGTAGGTGTAGGCGACACGGGCGATCTGCCCAGTGTCGGCGGCCGATGCGATCTTGTGGTGGGCGAGTTCCTGCCCGACGTTGAAATAGACCAGCCACATCGCCACCGAGGCGAAGAAGGTGGTCAGGAATGCCGCCAAATTGACCCAGTTCAGTTCGAGCTCGGCAAAGGTCACACCCGAGACAAGGATCGATTCGCCGAGCGCGATGATGATGAACAGCGCCGAGCGCTCGGCCATGTGGCCGCCCTCGACGTCCCAGCCCGTCGTCGACGAGGCGCCATGCCAGGGCGTCCAGAAGCCGAGCGCCGGCGACACCAGTTCGATCAGCAGTGCCACCGCCCACAGGGCGAAGCGGTTTTCGGGCTCAGCCAAGCCGCCCGCGATCCAGAACACGCCTGAGAGCGCCAGCCACAGGCCGATGCGGACGAAGTTGAGGTAGTTGTCGCGGTTGTGGTTCTTGAGCGCCCAGATCACGAACAGCGTGCGCCCGACCTGCATGACGACATAAGCGAGCGCGAACTGCAGGCCACGCCCCTCGAACGCCTCGGGGATCGAGGTCGACAGCATCAGGCCGGCCAACATCAGGGCAAACAGCATACCGCGCACCGGCGCCTTGCGCGGGTCGAGCCAGTTGGTCACCCAGGCGGTGTAGTTCCACACCCACCAGACGGCGACGAGCATCAGCAGTCCCTCGAGCGCGCCTGCCATCGACAGGTGCTTGAGCAGGAAATGCGACAGCTGCGTCACGGCAAAGACGAAGACGAGGTCGAAGAACAGCTCGACGAACTCGACCCTGGCGCTCTCGCCCGGCCGCCGTTCGCGCTGGTAGTTGTTGCTTGCCCCGCTCAATGCCATGCGCTTTCCTTCCCAAGATCGTCGAAGATTTCAGAGCGTGATTGCCCGCACCCATGCCGGCCTTCGCCAGGCATTCCCACAATCCGCCGACACTCAATCCGGCGGCGGCGGCAAGGATGGGTCGGCCCGGCACTTGCTGAGCGGCAGGATGTCACCGGCAAAGACCCTCTTGATGCGTTGGTTTCCGGCATCGGTCTCGACGGTCATGCAGGCGCAGCCATAACCATAGCCGGCCCCCGGCACATTGGTCTCGACGAACTGCCTGGGATTGAAGTCAGGCGCCTTGTCGGCACCAGCTGCGTCGGGCCCGTCAGCCTCGCCCTGCGAGGTGATCGTCCAGGTCGCATCCTTGTCGATGAGCCAGAGATTGCCCGGCGTCGGGCTGGCGTACCAGCCGCAGCGGCGCTCGGCCGCCGAGGCATCACCCGGCGACGCAACGACGAGTGCTCCAACCATCGACAAGAGAATCCGCCGCATGCACGCCTCCAATGCATCGGCAGGAAAACAAGCCGCCCAGTCATTTGCAAGCGGCATTTGCAAGTCTCGATTGATACGGCGCGCGAGCACACGCGGCTCAGAGATGGGGCGCGAGCCCCGCGGCGGTGTCCTTGCTCGATGCCACCGGCACTATCTCGAAGCCGACGAGGTCGGCCCATTCGACGACCCAGCGCTGCAGCAGCGTCACGTTTTCGGCCTCCACCAGCATGAAGCAGCGGCTCATGTCGGCGGCGATCCAGCTGTGGTGAACGATGAAACCCTCGGGTGCCAGCCGCCCCTTGTCGCGGAAGCGGCGGTAGATCGCCTTCGGGTCGCGCCCGCGAAAATCCTCGATGACAAAGAAAAGCATTTTTTTGTCCGTGCCCCCGCTCTCCTCGGAGAAGATCAGGGGACACGGGAATTGGCAAGGCAGCGCTCAGTCGACCAGCGTGCCGCAGCTCAGATTGGCAATCGCCCCGGTCATCGCGCCGGCACGGTCGGACGCGGCGAAGGCGGCGAAATCGCCGATCTCGGCCAGCGTCGGAAAGCGCCGGAGCAACGGCCCGCTGGCGGCACGGGCGGCCAGCATGTCGTCGACCGACATGCCGGCGCGGTGAGCAAAACCTTCGAAGGCCGAGCGCACATGCGAAACCGGCATTGATTCCGGAATGGCATCGGGCCGGAGGCAGATCACCCTGATGCCCTGCACCCCGAGCTCGCCGGCAAGGATGCGCGAAAACGCCTCCACCGCGGCACTTGCCACGCCGTTGCCCAAAAAGCCTGTGCCCGACAGCCGCGCCCCCGGCGTCGACAAGGTCAGGATCACGCCCTTGCCCTTCATATGCCGCGCCACCGTCTTGGCGGTCAGGAAGTTGGTTCTGGTGTAGGCTGCGACCGGCAGCTCGAAATCGGCAAGCGAAAGTTCCGCCAGCGGCGTGCCCTGCACATGGGCGATACCAGTCGCGTTCAGCGCGATGTCGATGCCGCCGGCCTTTTCCGCCACCATGTCGGCGTGGCGTTCGACCGCGTCCTCGTCCAGCGCATCGATGACGGCGATGTCGGCGTCGCCGCCCAGCGCTCGGATGTCGCTGGCCACCGCCTCCATCTTCGCCCGCGTGCGCCCGGCAAGGAACACACGCGCGCCGTCGCGGGCGAAGGCCTTGGCCGCGGCGCCGCCAATCGCGCCGCCGCCGCCATAGACAACCGCAACGCGGTTTACGAGCGACATGTCACGCTCCACCCGCACTGCCGATGCGCTCTGCATATTCGCCCACCAGCCTTGTGTGGGTGCGCCAGAAGCCGTCGGGCTCGCGGCCTTCGAGCCTGTCGGACAAGATGCCGAGATGGGTGTGCCAGCCGGCGGCGACATTGAGCATCGCACCGTGGTCGGTGAGCCGGCGATGGGTGACCGTCAGCAACACCTTGTCGTTGCGCGGCTCGAGCTCGAAGCGCACCTCGGAGCTTTCGCCCGCTTCCGCAGCACCACCCCAGCTATAGGCCAAGAGATGCGGCGGCTCGCAGGCGATGATCTCGCCTGGCACGCGATGCTCGGCAAAGGCGGCGAGATGGGCGGGCGGCGGATCGTCGTTGCGGGTCAGTTCGGAGTTGCGGAAGCGGTTCTCGACCTTGCCGCCTGCCCTCAGCTCCATCGGGCCACCGGCGAGCCAGGTGCTGCGCTTTTCGGAGTCGGTGAGATAGCTCCAGATGCGCTCGATCGGGCCCGGCAGCAGGCGCTCGATGCGCACAGTTCCGGGCTCGGTGACGACGCCGTAAGAAGTATGGATATTCATGACTTTTTCCCTTTCTTCTTCGTTTCAGTGCTGATTTCGGTAGGCTTCTTCGCCGCAGCCTGGTCCTCGGCCACGAGCAGGGCTTCGAGGACGTCGAGCTGCTGGTTCCAGAATTTCTCGTAGTGCCGCATCCACTCGACACCCGCATGCATCGGCAGCGCGTCCAGGCTGCAGACATGGGTGCGCCCCTGCACGCTGCGGCGCACTAACCCTGCCTTCTCCAGCACCTTGATGTGTTTGGAGGCGGCGGCCAGCGTCATGTCGAAGGGTGCCGCGAGGTCGCCGACCTTGCGCGGCCCCTTGGCCAGCCCCTGAAGCATCGCCCGGCGGGTCGGATCGGAAAGCGCGTGGAAGACCGCGTCAAGATGTTCGGAATGTTCAACCATAAGGTATAATTTATGGCCGCAAATCCGAATAGTCAACCGCTCGGTATAATGTTTTTTGGAAGCTACTTGCCGTTGCGCTCCAGCCGGTCGAGGAACCATTGGGTCAGGCGCACCCAGACCTCGTCCTTCTCGCCGGAATCCTCGACGCCATGGTCGAGGTTGGGATTGTCGTTGACCTCGATGACGAAGACGCCTTCCCTGGTCTCCTTGAGGTCGACGCCATAAAGCCCGTCGCCAATGCAGCGCGCGGCGCGCACGGCGGTGTCGATGACATGCGCCGGCGCATGCTTGAGCGTGAACGTCTTGATGCCGCCCTCGTCGGGCTTGCCGGCGCGGTCGTGATTGACGATCTGCCAGTGCTTCTTGGCCATCAGATAGTGGATGGCAAACAGCGGCTGGCCGCCGAGCACGCCGACACGCCAGTCATATTGCGTCGGCATGAATTTCTGCGCGATCAGCAGGTCCGAATCCTCGAGCCAGGCCGTCGCCAGCGCCTTCAGCTCGTCGAAATTCGACGCCTTCTTGACGCCGCGCGAGAACGAGCTGTCGGGGATCTTCAGCACCAGCGGAAAGCCGAGCGTGTCGGCAGCGACCTGCAGATCCGATGGCCCGGCGATCATCACCGTCGGTGGCACCGGCACGTTGTTGTAGGCCATCAGCTCGTTGAGATAGACCTTGTTGGTGCAGCGGATCATCGACAGCGGGTCGTCGATGACAGGCATGCCTTCCTGCTGCGCGCGGCGAGCGAAGCGGTAGGTGTGATTGGAGATCGACGTCGTCTCGCGGATCAACAACGCGTCGTAGTTGGCGAGCTTGGCCAGGTCCTTTTTGGTGATCGGCTCGACCTCGACGCCCATCTTCTCGGCGATACGGGCCCAGTAGCGCAGCGACGAAATCTCCGACGGCGGCAGCTGCTCGTTGGGGTCGATCAGCGTGGCGAAGGTGAAACGCGAGGGCGTGCGCGCCTTGGTGTCGCGCCATTCGCGGCTGGTATAGGCCTCGAGTGCCGCAACGAAGCGCTTCTTGTCGGCATCGTCGAGCCTTCCAAGCGCCGCAAAGCCGATCTTGTGGATCGAGGCCCATTCGCCGTCCTTGATCGCCACCTCCAGCGCCGGCGCGCGGAACCAGTCGAACAACAGCCGGGTAAAGCGGTCCCAGGCCTTGGACGGGCCGACGCCGAAAAAGATCGTCACCTTGGCCGGAAACGACCCGCCGAGGTCCTTGCGGCACTTGTTCAGCGCCAGCTCCAGCTCCGGCAGCGCGTTTTCGTAAAGCTTGCGTTCCGACAGATCGATCATCGTCTCGACCGTCGGGATCACCTTGTGGCCGCGCGAGCCGGCCAGCAGCGAGGCGTAATAGCCCCGGCTCTGATAGGCATAGCGGTTCGACAGGTTGATGATCTTCGGCCGCTGGCCGCGAAACAGCGCGGGGTGGGCGAGATAGTCGCGGTTGGTGATGATCTTGTGCGGCGTCGCCGTCTGGTCGAGATCGCTTTGCCGGCCGGTGAGAATGACCCAGGTCATCGTTTCGAAGGCTTTCCGAGAGTGATTGCGGCGCGCAGGCCATCGCGGCCGAACTGCGCCATGCGCATGAATATGTCGTAGGGAACAGGAATGTTGGCGGCGTCCGACGCCGTCTCGCGCTGCTCGTCCTCGATCCACGGATCGTGGATCAGGATGTGGCCGCCATCGTCGCCGATGGCCAGCACCCAGTGCGGCACCTTCTTGCCGAACATCAGGAAGCCCGAGACCAGCACCAGCACCAGCTTGCCTTCGGCGAGCTTGGCCCTGATGTCGTCGAGCGCGAAGGGGCGATAGGTCACGGGTATCGCGTATTTTTCGGCGCGGGCGCGAAAATCGGCCTGGGCCAGCTCCATCACCCGGCGCTTTTCAGCGCTGCGGACGGACTGCAGGAACAAGGCGCCCTCGGCCGAGACGAAGATCTCGGCGCCAAGCCCGGCCTCATGCCCCGCCACCGCCAGCCCGAACGGCTCGCAGCCGCCCGGCCCAGACATCATGAAGATGGTCGTTGCCTCGCGCCACAGCCTGACCTCCATCACCGGGTCCGGTACGAACTTGCGGTCGAAATTGGCCATCGCCATCATCAGACAGCACGGCCCGCAAGTGAAATCGCAGGTCTGAGCGTAGAACGGCACCTTGGTTGCCACCGGCACGTCACCGCGCAGCGTCTTTTCGTAACGAAGGGCTGCCATACCGTCTTCGTAATAATCGGGCTCGTGGCCGATCCTGCGATAGCCGTTCTTTTCGTAGAGGCTGATGGCACGGGCATTGTCCGCGCGCACCTCGAGCCTCAAAAGCATGCGGCCATGCTCGTAGGCGACGTCCTCGGCGGCATCGAGCAGCAGGCGGCCGATGCCCTTGCCGCCGAAGTCGGGCGCAATGGCAAAAGAATAGAGCCGGGCGACGCCGCTGCCTTTGCGAAACAGCACCATGGCGTAGCCGGCAAGGCGGCCGCCGATCTCGGCAACCAGTGCTTCGGCGGTTTCGTGATCGATCAGCTGGCGGAAGGAGCGGCGCGAAATCCTGTCGCCCGGAAAGACGGCATTCTCGATGGCGACAAGCGCATCGACATCTTCAGCGCGGGCCGTACGAATGTCGGCAGCCATCTGGTCCTGAGAACCTCGTCTGGGCGGGAGGAGCCCTGAAGGAATGTCCTGCGAAGCGCTGGCGCGCCCTGCGTTTGCCCTGCGCAGTCACGCCTCGATTCGGGCCTTATTGTGACATGGGAGGCGGCCGGTCGGGCATATGAATCTCATGGGTGAGATGGTGAAAACCGTGGTGCCAGCACGCCCATGTTTCTCGACCTCTGCGGCTGGTGATCGCCGTGTTGCGCATGTGGGTGGCACTGCGAAGCCGTTGCCATCTCTCCCGGCTTCTCCTGATGGCCTGTGGCCACTCGACTGTCACGGCATTGATCCCCGGGTCTGCGCACGTCGCTTCGCTCGTGCTCCGCCCGGGCATGACGAAGGCAGGGGAGTTCTCCGCCAATCTCCAACGTTTCCTGTTGGCGGAAACCTTCGAGGCAGGCGTTGGAGATTAGCCGGCAACGTCTAAGCCTTCGTCATCCTCGGGCGAAGCACGAGCGAAGCGACGTGCGGAGACCCGGGGATCCATGCCGTGACCTTACAACTGCCGCAAGCCATCAGGATCAAGCCATTACGCTCGAGAGAAACACGCGCTCCGAAAGCACGACCAACAGCGCCACCCTTACGTCCGCGCCTGCCCTGCCCCCGCGATCAGCTGCTTGTAGGCGTTCCTGGCGACCGTCCCCATCTGCTCCGGCGGCAGCGTGCCGACGATGGCGCAGCCATAACCTTCATCCTGCCAGTAGACGGCCTCGGGGCCCCCGCTCGCCAGCGCGAAGGTGCCCTTGGAGCGCTCGGTCCCTTCGGCCACGACATAGACCGAGATGCGGTTGCCGTCAGCGTCGGCATAAAGCATCAGCGCTGCCGTGCTGCCGTCCGCCGGCACAAGGCGCCCGCCAAGCAGCGTGAAGCCGTCATTGCTGAGATCGGGCGCCACCAGCTTGAGGCCGGTGCGCTTGGACAGCCAGCCGGTCAGATAGGCCTGGTCGCTGCCGTCGACCTCGACCGGCCGGTTCTTGTCGGCGGCGAAGGTCTGGTGGGCGGCAATCGCCAGTTGGGCCATACGGTCATCGGAATCGCCGCCCATGCCAAGGCCGTTCATGCCGGCAAGATATCCGCCAAGCCCGCCTGCGATCAGCAATGCCGCAGCAGCGGCCATGCGCCACCACGGGGTAACCTGCTTGCGCCTCGGCCCATCGCCACTGACCACGGCCTCGAGCCGCGCCGGCACCGGCTCCTCGAGCACACCGGCAAACAGGTTGCGCAAGGCGGCGTTGTCGGCGGCGAAACGCAGGCTCCTGGCCTTCATGTCGGGATTGGCTTCCAGCCACATCTGGTAGGCGGCGCGCTCGTCCTCGGGCAGCTCGCCGTCGAGGGCCAGGTGGATGTCACGGTCGGTGAAGCTGCGCGCGCTCATTTCTCGACGATCCTTATCGCCCGCCGGCGTGCCTGGTCGTCAAGCAGCCCGCGCAGTTCCTCGCGGCCACGCGCGATGCGCGACATCAGCGTGCCGGCCGGCACGCCGAGCATCGTTGCGGCCTCGGCATAGGAAAACCCTTCGATCGCGACCATCACCAGGGCCGCGCGCCGGTCGGGGCTGATCTGCTGCAGCGCGTCGACGATCTCGCGCGAAGCGACGCTTTCGGCCTGGATCGCAGGGGTTGCCATCGCCTCACTTGCCTCGAGCGGCAGGATCGATGCCTCGCCGCGGCGGCTCACCTTGCGCATCTGGTCGATGAATAGATGGTGCATGATCGTAAACAGCCACCTCCTGGGGCTTTCTCCGGTTCGCCAGTTGTCCATGCGCAAAAGCGCGCGCTCAAGACTGTCCTGGACGAGATCGTCGGCGGAATCGCGGTCGCGCAGCAGCGCCCGCGCATAGCGGCGCAGCCGGGGGATTTCCTGAAGTATCGCTGCCTTCTTTTCGTCCATGACCGCGGATCGCAAGCCGTCCTCTTCCACGCCGATTGAACGCGCCTTGCCGGCGCCGCGCAAGCGCCTGGCCACGGCTTTCGCCACCCCAGTCACCCAAGCGCACAACTAACGATTGGCAGCTGCGTTCTATTCCCGACACATCAGAAATCTTGAACCATTTCCCTAGTTCAATTGATTTTGAACATCGCTCCGGATCGGGTAAAAACATTCCACTCACGGGAGATTTGACGATGACGGCAGCGGCGGTGAACACCAGGTCGGGGTCGAAAATACCCTGGCTCATCATCATTTGTGGCTGCCTGATCGCAGCGCTGACCTTCGGCCCGCGCTCGGCGATGGGCTTCTTCCAGTTGCCGATGCTCGCTGAAAAAGGCTGGGACCGCACGACCTTCGGCCTCGCCATGGCGATCCAGAACCTGTGCTGGGGCCTCGGCCAGCCGATCTTCGGCGCCATCGCCGACCGTTTCGGCAGCTGGCGCGTACTGACGCTGGGTGCGGTGCTCTATTCGCTCGGCCTCTATCTGATGGCCCATGCCGACAGCGCCGGCATGCTGCATCTCGGTGGCGGCGTGCTCGTCGGACTTGGCGTCGCCGCCGGTTCGTTCAGCATCGTGCTCGCAGCGTTCGCCCGCAACACCAACCCGCAGAACCGCTCGATCGTGTTCGGCATCGGCACCGCCGCCGGTTCCGCCGGCATGTTCGTCTTCGCGCCGATCAGCCAGGGCCTGATCGACGCCTATGGCTGGTCCGACACGCTGGTCTACATGTCGATCGCCATGCTGGTGATTCCGGTGCTGGCAATCCCGCTCGTCGGCAATTCGCGCTCGGGCAAGGTCTCGCAGGCCGAGATCGAGCAGACGCTCGGTCAGGCTCTGTCAGAGGCCTTCGCCCACAAGAGCTACCTTTTGCTCGTCTCGGGCTTCTTCGTCTGCGGTTTCCAGGTCGCCTTCATCACCGCCCACTTCCCGGCCTATATCAGGGACATCGGCATCGACGCGCGCTACGCCGTCATCGCGCTGGCGCTGATCGGCTTCTTCAACGTCATCGGCTCGCTCGCCTCTGGCGTCATTGGCCAGAAATATTCCAAGCCGCATTTCCTCGCCTGGATCTACATAGCCCGCTCGGTGCTGGTGACGGTGTTCTTGCTGGTGCCGCAGACCCCGACCAGCGTCGTCGTCTTCGCCATCATCATGGGTCTGTTGTGGCTATCGACCGTGCCGCCGACAAATGGCCTAGTCGCCATCATGTTCGGCACCCGCCATCTCGGCATGCTCGGCGGCATCGTTTTCTTCTCGCACCAGATCGGCTCGTTCCTAGGCGTCTGGCTCGGCGGCTACCTCTACGACCAATTCGGCTCCTACGACCCTGTCTGGTGGCTCGGTGTGATCCTCGGCCTGTTCGCCGCCGCCGTGCACTGGCCGATCAAGGAACGCCCCGTCACGCGGCCGGCGGTGCTGGCGCCGGCGGAGTGATCCGTCGGCTGGCTCCTACCGGCAGTAAAAGCGACGGCCGCCCTCGCCGATGAAGGTGTTGCTGCGGCGGTCGTAGCCGTAGCGCCTGTGGCACGGGCCGCTCCACTGGTCGCGCTGGCGATCCCTGGAATTCTGCTCGGCCACCGATCCGGCGACGATCGCGCCGACGGCGAGGCCGAGGATGCCGATGCCGATGGCGGCTTCGGTGTCCTTGTCGCGCTTGCGGCGATCGTGACGATCCTGCCTGTCGCCCCAGCGCTCGCACTGCCGCCGCTCGTAGCGGTCGCGCGGCCAGTCGCAGTCGATGTCGTCATCGTCGTCCCAATAGCTGCCACCGACGAGATGCACCTGCGCACCCGACGAGGGGGAGAAGCTTGGGCTGCCGGCTTGGGCCGGAAGACTGGCAAGCAGGCTGGCGGCCACGGCACAAGTCAGCGCCTTGGCAAGCGTCTTTGCAAAAAACATCATGGCTCCTTTCCGGGCCCGGCCCGGTCATCGAAAACAGGCCGATTGGGAGCTGGGCCTGTCTTCGATGTGGTGGGTCAGCGTTGTCGGCGCCTTGCGTCCCCCTCTGGAGGCAAGGGACGTGGCGGCGCCTTCAACCGGCGCAAGATCCGTCCCAAGGACCATCTTGGTCCTAGGGTTTTTTTCCTTAGAAGCCGTAGTTCAGGCCGAGCTTCACGCTGTGGCTGGCAAGGTCTTCGCTGCGGCGGCCACCGCCCTTGACCACGGCGTTCACGTCGCCATAGTTGACGTAGTTGTACTCGACGCGAGCCCTGAGGCCGCCATCGAACGCCTGTTCGATACCGCCGCCGACGAGGTAGCCGCCTTCCCACTTGTCGTCGGAAATGACGTTGCCCTTGCCTTTGAACTTGGCCATCGAGTAGCCGGCGGTGCCGTAGACCAGCGTGCGGTCAAGCGCTACGCCGGCGCGAACCTTGGCCGCACCGTTCCAGGTGCGCTGCAGTTCGGCGCCACCGCCGAGATTGTACTTGGAGCCCTTGGAGTAGCTGCCTTCGAGCTCGGCACCATAGACCATCGAGCCGGACTGGAAATTGGTGCCGACCTGGCCGCCGAGTTGCCAGCCGCTCTTGTCGGCGAACGGGTTCGGGAAGCCCGAGGAGGCCGAGCCGAGATGGACACCGGCATAGGTGCCCGACCAGTCATAGGCCTGATTGGAAAAATCCTGCGGCGCCTCATAGTTCTGGGCGACATCAGCGGCCATTGCAGGCATGGCGAAAGGCGCGAGGCCAGCGAATACGACGAAAAACAGATTTCGCGTGGACATGTTAGATCTTGCTCCGACATTTGCGTGGGGCTGCGAAGCAAAAGCCTCGCAGCCCGTTGACGGGGCCTCGACGCAGCGGCAACGGGGGGAGAACCCGCCGGCCAAGTCCCGTGCACCATATCATTGGTTGCGAGCGTAACCTGAGCCTTCTGCATTGCAGCAACATTGCATCGAATGTAATAAAATCAATTATTTAGCGGTAATCTTTCGGTAACCTTCATTAAGCCTTCCTTGCGTTGGCGCGGGAGGAAACGGTGGCATTCACCGCTTCAGGCAGCAGCGAAAAGCGCTCCACGAAGATGGCCTGCCGGGACATGAGGCCGGCGCTGACACGCCGGCCTCATCGAGCACGTTCAGCGCGCCGCGCGTGTCAGCAGGCGCTGGTAGAACAGGCCGATGCCGATCAGCACGCCGCCCAGGCCGATGAAGGACAGCGCCCGAAGCACGCCTTCCAGCTCGGACATGTCGAACAGGAAGACCTTGGCCACGGCGACCGAGATCAGCGCTGCCGAGGCAATCCGCAGGATCTGCGATTTCAGCGTCACGCCTGCGACCAGCAGGCCGACGCCCATTGCCAGCCACAGCGCCGAATAGGTGTAGGTCTCGACCTGCCCGAGCCCAGCCCACATGCCGATATGCTCGCCCTGGAACAGACGCCTGACCGACAGCGTGGCATAGGCAAAGACCAGCAGGGCGGCGACCAGCGCCAGCATCGCCGAATACCATTGCGGCCGCTTGTTGCGGGCATAAAGCGCGAGGCCGGCGGCGGCAGCTGCCGGCAGCAGATAGGCGAGGAACAGCAGGTTGAAGAAGACGATGCCGCCGGTGCTTTCGTTGGTGAACAGCGGGTTGAGCACCAGGAAGTGCTGGCCGACGATCGACAGCACCGACACGACGCCGATGCCGAGCGAGCCATAACGCAGCACCGGGCTCGGCGAGCGCATGTCGAGCGCCACCAGCATGGCGCCGCCGCCGAGCGCGATCAGCGTGTAGATCGCCTGTTCGGCCAGCGTCGGTACGTCGGAGGTGATGACCCCGCCGTTCATCGCGTGGCGCACCAGCATCGCCAGCGTCAGCAGCGCAAACAGTGCCGCCACCGCCTCCATCACCAGCCGCGGCCGGCCATTGGTGGTGCGCGCCAGTTGCCAGGCAGCAAAGCCGAAGGCGAGTGCGGGAATGCCGTAGCCTGGAAGCAACCAGTTGAACACAGGCGTTCGTCCCAGCACGTCGGCGCCGACGATGGTCGGGTCGAAGGCCACCCGCGCCAGCACGGCAACGGCCGCGGCGACACTCAGCCAGCCTAGTACCGGATAGCTGCGTTGCCTGGTCGCCAGCGCCGGCAGTGCTGCCGCAGCGCCCAGAAGCACCGTCGTCCACCCCGAACCGAAGCCCATATGCAGGGCAAGCAGCAGCGCCACCCCTGCCCCGCCAAAGGCGAAGGACACGGCGGGCCCTCCGGTCAATGGCGGCTGCTCGCTGCGGGCAATCCATTCGCCGCCGGCGACAAAGGCAACAACCATGACGACAGCGATGAGCGCGCGCAGAAGATCACGGTCGGGATTGCCATAAGCGAGCCAGAGCGAAAACAGCACCGCCAGCGGCACCGCAACACTCCAGCCGGCCCATGCAGCCGCACGCCAGGGTTCGGCCGTCACCTGCCGCCGGGCGCTCCAGAAGCCCGCGCCGGCGAATACCAGTCCGAGCAGCCAGCCGATACGGGTCAGGGTCGAGCCGGCAACCTCGATCGGCAGCCCTTCGACAGTGAGTGCGCCAATCGGCAGGTCGAGGTCGAAGGTGCCGCCCAGAGCGTTGCGCAGATAGACCAGCACCGAGGCGATGCCGGCAGCAAACAATAGGGACAGCGCCGCCGGGCGATACAGCGCCACCGCAAGCATGCCGACCAAAAGGATCGTGCCGCGCAGCGGACCGCCAAGCTCTGCATAGGTCGGATGGATGAACAGCACGACAGCGGTCACCGCGACGAAGAAGGCCGGCACCATCGACGGCCAGTCGAGAACGCCCGGCTCATCGTCGCGGCCGAGCCACAGCAGCGCCAGCGCAGCCAGCGTGACCGCGCTGATGAACAGCACGATGGTGAAGCTCGCCAGCGGTGCGTCGGCGAGATAGAGCAGCGTCCACAGGCCGGTGCCGATGAAGGCTGCCCCCATCAGCAGCGACCAGCGGCGGGTGCGGGCAACCGCAGTCGTTGCCACCAGCACGATGGCGAGATAGCCGAACAGCGCCCAGTAGTTCGGCGCCGTCGACGCCACCAGCACCGGCGTCACCATCGAGCCGAGCAGCCCGAGCCCGGCCAGCGCCTGACCATGCGCAAGGGCCGCGGCAATCGTCGCGACGCCGACGATGCCCAGAAGCACGAAGGCCGGGCCAGCGCCGATGAAGCCGTAGATACCATGCGCGGCATAGATGGTGCCGAACAGGGTGAAGGCGCCGGCTGCGGTCAGGATCGCCGGGATATAGGCATTGCCGCCGTTCTGGATCGGCACGCGGTAGCCGGTGCGGCGGATGAATTCGCCGCCGCCGACAAGCACCAGCCCGAGCAGGGCCGCCATGCTGAGGCGCAGGCCGGGGCCGAAGATGCCGGATTCGATGGAAACTTTGATCAGGAACACGGCGCCGAAGGCCAGCGCCAGGCCGCCGACCCACACTGCCCAGCGTGTGCCGAGCGCTTGCTCGATGTCGGGCGTGGCGCGCGCCGCAGCCTGCGCCGGTTCGGCGGCCGCTGGCGCGCCGCTCCATGGTCCCGACGAAGTCGCATCCGCTTCGGCATTCGCCGCTACGGGCAATTCTTCGGCTGGCGCTGCCTCTGGCGATGCTGTCGCTGCCGCGACAGGTTCCGCCACGGTGGGCTGATCGGCCACTTCTGCTGTCAGCGCCTCTGGCAAGGCAGCCTCGCTCACCGCCTCGGCCCCGACCTCCGCCGCCTTGGCGGCCGGCGCCGACACGGCGCCCGACAGCACCAGCGAACGCAGCGCGCCCAACTCGCGCTCGAGCAGGCCGAGCCGGCTCTGCTGCTTCGAAATGATGACGAACAGCGCCACGATGGCGATGACGCCCAACAGGCTCTCAAGCATGGCCGTTCCCCCTCAGATTGGCCGGCTCACCGCGCCGCCAGATTGGCGACCGGAAAGATCGAACATGTTTCGGTGCCGAAGGCCAGCAGCTTGCCGTCCTTGTCCTTCAGCGTCGCTTCCGACACGGCAAGCGTGCGGCCCTTGTGGATCACCCTGCCCTCGCAGACCACTTCGCCTGTTTTCGGCGTGATCGGCCGGGTCAGGTTCACCTTGAACTCGACCGTCGTGTAGGCCTCGCCCTTGTCCAGCGTGCTGTGCACGGCGCAGCCCAGCGCCGAATCGAGCAGCGTCGCGGCCCAGCCGCCATGCACCGAGCCGAGCGGGTTGAGATGGCGGTCGCCGGGCAGGCCGCGAAACACCGCGCGCCCCGCCTCCACCTCGGTCAGGCCGAAATTTATCACCGCCGCGATCGGTGGCGCAGGGTAAAGGCCGTCGACCACACGCTGCAGCAACTCGGCACCAGAAAAGAGATGCACGTCCTCATGCGGGATCGTGCCCAGGCCAAGCGGAGAAACGAGGCCGGGGAACAGTTCGACTTCGCTCATGCGGCAGTGTCTCCATGCGAGATGGCTTGGGCAGCGTGGTACTTCCGCAGCGCCGTCAGCAGTCCGCCGCGTGCATCCGGAGGCTCGATGCCGCGCGGCTCGTAGACATGGCGGGCAAAGAAGAAACTCGACAGCCTAAACGCATCTTCGATCGCCTTGAGGTCGGCGCCCTGCCGCGCCCCGCGCTGCAGGAACAGCGGCAGCGGCAGCAGCTTGTCGCGCCACGGCTCGCCGGCGGTGCGCGACACGGCACGGCCCGATTTTGGCGAGACATAGGTCAAATCCTCGAGCACGCCGGTGGCGGCGCATTCGGTGAGGTCGAGGCCGAAGCCGAGTTCGTCCAGCACCAGAAGCTCGAAACGCACGACAAGTTCGCCGACGGCGTCCGCATCGTTGAGATGCTCGATCAGGATCGCCAGCGTCTCGTAGAGGCCGCCATGCGGGTCGCGCTCGGGCAATAGCCGGAGATGGGCGGCCAGTGTCTGCAACGCATAGACGGCAATCGCGCTGTCGATCAGCCTGGCGGCATTGAGCTCGATCGGCTCGGCCTGGAAGGTGCCGAGATGCTCGTCGAGGCGCGCGCGCCAGATCAGCTCGACGCGGTTGCCGGCCTGCAGCACCGGCTGCTGCTTGCGCGATCGGCCGCCGCGCACCAGGCCGAGATGCCGGCCGTGCGCGCGCGTCATCACCTCCAGCACGGCGGAGGTTTCGCCATGCTTGCGGGTGCCGAGGATGATTCCTTCGTCGCGCCACTCCATGGCCGGACCATCAGCCGGTTAGACGACGAAATCAAGAACTATGGCTGGCCAGGCTGTTGGCCGGAACCAGGCCCGGCGGCAGCTCAACGCTCCGGCAGCGGCGGGATCAGCGCCAGCAGCAGCAACGCGCCCAGCACCAGCCCTGCCGCAACGAGCGCCAGCGGCAAAAGGCCAAGCGTGATGAAGGGCGCGACCGCTGCCGTGCCGGCCGCCGTCGTGCCGAGGATCGCGACAACCACGAGGGCTGCGCCGCGTGCGTCATCGCCATGCGAGGCGACGACAGCGCGGTGGAAGCCGGGCGGCCCGCGGAAGCCGAGGCCGAAGTTGAACGGCACGAACAGTGCCGTCACCACCAGCGTGCTCGCCCCGCCCATCAGCGCATAGGCCAGCATCGCCACGCCGCCGAGGGCTGAAAGCGCGGTGCCGAACCAGATCATCCGTTCGGCGCCGAAACGTGCCGTCAGCCTGCCGGTGACGTTGGCGGCAACGATGAAGGTCGCGATGCCGGTCAGTTGCATGATGATGAAGTCCTTGAGCCCGGCTCCCAGTGCCGCGACGAACACCGTTGGTGCCGCAAAGACGATCACCAGCAGCGCGCCGAGCGTAAAGGCGTGGCTCACCGCATAACGAAGGAACACGGCGTCTCGCAGCAGATGTGCATAGCCGCCGCTGCGGCGCCCGCTGACCACGCGCGGCAGGTGCCGGCCCAGCGTGGCGACGGCCACGGCAAGCAGCAGCGCGAGCGCGGCGATGACCTCGAACGAGGCGTTCCAGCCGGCGATGGACAGCAGCCAGACGCCGGCGACCGGCGCCAAGGCAGGCGTCAGCGATTCAATGCTTCCCAGCAGGCCGAGCTTGCCTATGGCTCGCTCGTCGCCATAGAGCGCGCGGATCATGCCGGGCGCGAACACGGCTGCGGCCGCACCGGCAGCACCTTGCAGGAAGCGCAGCGCAATCAGCATCTCGAGCGAGACGCTGAAGCCAGCCAGCGCCGAAACGAGGCCATAGGCGACCAGCGAGCCGACCAGCAGGCGGCGCTGGTCATAGCGCGCGCCGAGCGAGCCGAAGACGAGCAGGCCAAGGGCTGCGCCGGTGACGAATGCCGCCAGCACGAATTGCGCCTGGGCATAGGTGCCACCCAGCACCTCGGGCAGGCTCGGCACGGCCGGCAGCACGAGGTCGGTGCCGGCGATGCCGAGCACGGTGCTTGTCACGATGAGCGTAAACGCGATGCCTGCATGGCCGCCATGCTTGCCGGTGGTCATTGTCTTGCCAGTCTTGAATTGAGGGCGTTTTTCGGGACGGCGTCAGTGCCCCATGACAGGCCATGGGTCAAGCAAAGCCGGTTGGTCCAGTCGTCCCGCCCCGCTGAAGCCGGTTACGGGCAGTCGCTGTCCCGGACGAAACGCGCCTTGACCCAGCCCTTGGTGGTGCGGTCGCCATTGTAATGGGTGACAGGGCACCAGCGGCTCGCCCATGGCGCGCTTGCTGGTCGGCAGGCGGCATCGAGGTGGATGATGCCGTGGGTCTGCGGCGGTAGCACATCGACGATGCGGGCATTGGCCGAGGGCCGTGCCCGCATGTTGAGCGCATCATTCCTGGCAACATTGACCACCACCAGGCAGCCCGGCCCTGATGTCGCCATCACGGGCGGAACGATGGCAAGTGTGAGAAATGCGGTCAGCGCGATCTTGAACATGGCCTGTCCCCTCGCCGTTTCGGGCAGCGGCGCGGATCTCCGCGCCGGCCCTGTGACCGATGATAGCGGCCTTGATCGGCAGCGCCAAGACGATGGCCGTGTTGCAACCAGATCGGCCGCCGCGTAACCACGGCGGCCTTGTCGGTCAGGCGAATCTCGGCCGCATCACCCGCGTTCCTGCCCAGTCGAGCGCCAGCATCACCAAAAGCGAGAGGCCGACGAGCGGAAAGGCGATGCCGCCAATGGCGAGGATGGCGATCAGCCCGCGGAACACTCTCGTGTCCTCAGGCAGCGGCGGCACGCCGAGCGACCCTATTGGGCGGCGCTTCCACCACATCACCCCGGCCGACACGGCAAGCAGCACGATGCCCATGCACGCAGCCAGCAGCACAAGCTGGTTGGCCAGCCCGAACTCCTGGCCCATATGCACCGAGATACCCCATTCCATCCATTTGCCGCCCAAGCCGTAGTCAGCAAAACCCATGTCGATCAAAGGCTCGCCACTGTACTGGTCGAGATGGACCACCCGCTGCTGGCTGGCGTCGTCAGGATAGACCGAGCCGGTGTAGACGCCCGTAGGCTTGCCCGGAATGGCAACCGCATAGCCGCGATGAAGGCCCAGCCGGTCGAAGGTCTCGACCGCCTTGTTCAGCCCGATCGGCGTGCCCGCGGCTTCAGAGGATTCCGGCAGCTTGGCCTGCTCCAGCGACCACGACGTCTTCGCTACATGGTCGAGATGTTCGCCCGACATCGGCACGTCGACGCGAACACCCGAGGGGTAGCCGAAATTGCTGCCATTGGCCCATTCGTTGACCTTCTCGCCCCAGACGCCCGACCAGGGCATGCCGGTGATTGCCAGGAAGACGATGAAGACGCCGACGAACAGGCCGGTCACCGCATGCAGGTCACGCCAGAACATGCGGTTCCTCGGCTTGCCGCGCACGCTAACGACGCCGCCCTTCTTGCCGCGCGGCCACCACAGATAGATGCCGGTGCCGACCAGCAGGATCGACCAGCCGCCGGCCAGCTCGATCAGCAGCCGTGCTGTGTCGCCAAAATACTTCAGGCTGTGCAGGTAGCGGATGGTCCACATGATCGTCCCGCGATCGGGCAACGCGCCCAGAACGGCCCCGCTATAGGGATTCACATAGACGGCCAGCTTGCCGAAATCGGCCGTGGTAACGGTGATCTCGGCGGAACTCTGCGGCGTTGCCGGGTCGAGATATTTCACCGCCGAGCCGGGATAGTTGGCAAGTGCGGCGTCCACCATGACCTCCGGCGACACCTTGTTCAGCTCGACGGCGACGCGCTTGAGGTCGGAATAGACTGCTGTGTCGATCTCGTCCTTGAACAGATAGAGCGCGCCTGTGACGGCGAGCGTGATCATGAAGGGCAGCACCATCAGCCCGGCATAGAAGTGCCAGCGCCAGACGGCGCGGTAGAGGTTGGACGTGGAGCGCACGGCAGCGTTCTCCCGTCCGAGGGTCGTATCGGACATTGTTGTCTCCATATCAGTAGAAGCGCGGGCCTAGACGGCCCGCAGGTTTCGACGTCAGACGGAGAAAGACGGAGGTGCCCTTGCCTCGGCGATCAGGCCGCGCTGGCCTTGGGGGGCAGGCTGCCTTTGTTCGGCAAGGACTGTGCCATGCGCCTCGGGCCGCTCGAGGATGAAGGCAAGCTGTTCGCCCGGCAGTCCGGGCGTCGTTGCGACAGCCAGCTGGCAAAGCGTACCGCAAGGGCATTCGGCAGGGCTGCGGGCGGGCTGCTTGTCGCCGCCGGCCGGGCCCATGCCCTCCATGGTGCAGATAACGCCAAGCGGATCGGCGGCGGAAGCGGCCATGGCGCCAGAGGCGGCACCCGAAAGCAGCGCCTGGAACAGCAACATGAAGGCAATCATGCCGGCGATGGCGCCAGCCGACAGCCTGTCCCGCAAAAGCAGCCGCATGCTCTTCATCATGGCGCCATGCCACAATGCCGCCGCAAAGTCACTGCGGCACGAGCGCTTGGCGCGTCAGCCGTGGCGCGGCCATTGCTGGTGCAACGTGTCGATGACGAAGCCATGCGCGTGGCGATGGCCATGACGATGCCCACCCTCGGTCCAGTGCGGATCATCGTCTGCGAGGCCGTGATGGTGATGGTCGACGACATCGGGATCGGACGACGGCCACAGCACCAGCGCCGTGGCGACCGCTGCCGCCGCAATACTGGCCATGATGACAAAGGTCATGGGTAGGCCGACCGAGACGCCGAGCCAGCCGGCCAGCGGATAGGTGATCAGCCAGCAAGCGTGTGACAGCGCGAATTGCGCGGCAAACAGCGCCGGCCTGTCCTCGGCGCGCGACGAGCGCCGGAGCAGCCGCCCCGCAGGCGTCTGGGCCATCGAATAGCCGAGGCCGAGCATGAACCACAGCGGCATCAGCGAAACAAAACCCTGCACCAGAGTGCCGCAAACGAGCCCAAGCGCCAGCAGGGAAATGCCCGCCAGCATGATCGAGCGGTCCTGCACCCTGTCGAGGATCCTCGGCAACATCAGTGCCGCCGTCATCGAACCGGCGCCATAGGCAGCAAGCGCCAGCGCGGTGGCCTTCTGCGTCAGGCCATATTCGCCCTGCACGATGACGACGGTGTTGACGATCACCATCGCGCCCGAGGCCGCCACCGCCATGCTGACCGCCAGCAGGCCCTGCAGCCGAGGCGTCGCCAGATAGATCTTCAGGCCCCTGGTGGTGCGCTCATAGATGCCGCGCGGCGCCGACAGTTTCGGGCTCGGCAACGTCACCGAGACCACCAGCGCTGCGGAGGCCAGGAAGCCGACGACGGTACCGGCGAACAGCTCGTGGAAGCTGACCACCGTCAGCAGTGCAGCCGCCAGGATGGGGCTGACGAGGCTCTCGAGATCATAAGCAAGCCGGGTCAAGGACAACGCCCGCGTATAGTCCTTCTCGTCGGGCAGCACGTCGGGGATCGTCGCCTGGAATGCCGGGGTGAAGCCGGCCGAGGCCGACTGCAGCACGAAGATCAGCACATAGACCTGCCAGACCTCGGTAACGAAGGGCAGAAGCAGCACCACCGCCGCACGCACGAGGTCGAGGCAGACAAGCATCGAACGCCTGGGCAGCCGCTCGGCAAAGGCAGCGGCAACGGGTGCTACGAGGACAAAGGCGATCATCTTGATCGCCAGCGCGGTGCCGAGCACGACGCCGGCATCGGGCCCGGCCAGCTCATAGGCCAGCAGGCCGAGCGCCACGGTGGCAAGGCCGGTGCCGATCAGCGCGATCAGCTGCGCCGCAAACAGATGGCGGTAGGTTCGGTTGGACAGGATCTGAAGCATGGTCGGGCTCTGGCGGTGTCAGGCACTCTGGGTCAACGACGGCGACCGGCGCATGGCCGGCGCCCCGCTTAGAGGTACTTGGTGATTTCCTTGAACTCATCGATCGACTGGCGCTGCGCGCGCGGCAGGGTTCCGACCGCGTCCTCCAGGCAATGGTCGAGATGATCCTGGATCAGCGTGCGCTTGGCCTGGCCGACGGCCTTCTCGACGGCATGAAGCTGCTGCGCGATGTCGAGGCATGGCCTGCCCGCCTCGATCATGGCGATGATGCCGCGCAGATGGCCCTCCGCCCGCTTCAGCCGCTTGACCGTGTCGGGGTGGGAGGCGTGGGAGTGAGCATGTTCCATCATGCCCAATTGCTATCCCCCCGGAGGGGATACGGTCAAGACCAACCCCGCGCGAAACTTCTCGGCTGTCCTCTCACCAGCCGCGGAAGCGCGGCCAGTAGTCGAGCCCGCCGGCTGCGGTGAGGACCTGATAGCCGTCGAACTGGGCTGCGGTGGCGCAGGCGTGGTTGGGCAGGATGCGCAGCATCGTGCCAACGGCCATTTCAGGCAGTTGCACGGCACTGCCCGGCCTTGCGGCGATGATGCCATGCTCCTGGTTTGTCGCCGCAACGATCAGGCCGTCGAGCACCCGCCCCTCGATGTCGCAGACCACGCCGTAACCCTGATCGACCGGCTGCGATGCGGTGCCGCGGTCGCGCGACAGCGCCATCCATCCGGCATCGATCATGATCCAGCCGCGCTCGCGCTGGTGGCCGATAACCGTCGTCAGCACCGACAGCGCGATATCCTCCAGCCCGCAGATGCCGATGCCGGCCTGCACCAGGTCGAAGAAGACATAGACGCCGGCGCGCACCTCCGTCACCCCGCTCAGGTCACGGGCGAAGTGCGCCGTCGGCGTCGAGCCGACGCTGACCACCGGACAGGCAAAGCCCGCAGCCTCCAGCCGTGCCACCGCCGCGACCACAGCGTCGCGCTCCTGTTCAGCGAAGGCCACGAGGCTTGCCTCGCCGCGCGCGCCATAACTCTCGCCGGCATGGGCGACGACGCCGCGCAGCTCCGCGCCCTCATGGGCGAGTATCCGGGCGATCTCGACGACCGTGGGGTCGCCAGGCGCGAGGCCCGAACGGTGGCCGTCGCAGTCGATCTCGATCAAGGCCGGGATCGCCGCACCCGCCTTGCGCGATGCCTCAGCAACAGCGCGCGCTTGCGCAAGCGAATCGAGGATCACCACGAGATCGCACCCGGTCGCCCGCAAGGCCAGCACGCGCGGCAGCTTCTGCGGCGCAATGCCGACGCAGTAGAGGATGTCGGTGACGCCCGCCCTCGCGAACACCTCGGCCTCCCTCAGCGTCGAAACGGTCGCGCCGCTGGCGTTCCGCAGCACGCACCTCGCCGCGTCGACCGACTTGACCGTCTTCAGATGCGGCCGCGCCGACACCTTGAGCGCAGCCAGCCTGCGCTCCAGCCGTTCGATGTTGCGCAGCATGATCGTCTCGTCGAGCATCAGGCTCGGCGTCGCGAGGTTTTCCAGACTGGCAACATCAGCCATGACCGCATCCCCCATCAGGCGACGCCATGATAGCGCCGCCAGTGGTTCTCCGCCATGCGGTCGGACTGGCGGGAACTGGAATGCAGGGTCAGCGATAGCCTGTCGTATCGGCCGGCTTGCCGGCATCCTGCACCTCGACGACATAAGGCCAGGCATTCGGCCGGGAGCCATCGAGGTCGGTGAAGCCATAGACCTGCGCCAGGCCACCGCTCGACAGCGACTGGCCGTTCCAGCGCGCCACATCGGGGTCGGCAGCGAGTGCAGCCACCGCGCGACCGACGAAGCGCGGCGTCTCCGATATGGCGAAATGCGGGATGTTTTTGGTCGCGTCGCGCCAGTTGGCTTCGGTGACGCCAAAGTGCTCCAGCATCATTTCCGAGCGCAGCC
The DNA here is from genome assembly GCF_964252895.1 of Aminobacter sp. LjRoot7. Classification (NCBI taxonomy): domain Bacteria; kingdom Pseudomonadati; phylum Pseudomonadota; class Alphaproteobacteria; order Hyphomicrobiales; family Phyllobacteriaceae; genus Aminobacter; species Aminobacter sp. LjRoot7. Next base: position 482,955 of record NZ_CAXUPX020000002.1, on the reverse strand, counting down.
AGCCCGGCGTGATCGCCACCGAGGTCGCGCCATGCGGTGCCAGGTCCTTGGCATGCGCCCAGGCCATGCGCAGCACCGCCGACTTGCACAGGTCGTAGAAGGGCGACAGGCGGTAGTTCACCGCATTGTATTCGGCCGTACCGTCGGTGACCTCGACCAGCAGCCCGCCCGGCTTCTCTATCATCAGCGGCAAGGCGTGATGAGCGGTGATCAGATGGGTGTCGATGGAAAGCCTCAGCATCTTGAGGCCATTGTCGAGATTGTGGTCCCACACCGGCTTGTTCCACTCAAACAGCTTCTCGCCGCCCCAGATGTCGTTGACCAGTATGTCGAGCCGGCCCTCGTCCTTGCGGATGCGGGCAACGAGGTCGCGCGCCTCGTCGGAAACGAGATGGTCGACTCGCACCGCGATGCCCTTGCCGCCAAGCGCGTCGATGGCCTCGGCGGTTTCCTCGATCGTCTCCGGCCGCTGGTATTCGGACTGGTGGTCGCGCGTCGTTCGCCCTGTCACGTAGACGGTGGCACCGGCCGCGCCCAGTTCCGTGGCAATGCCCCTGCCCGCGCCGCGGCTGCCGCCGGCAACGAGCGCTACTTTTCCTTGCAGTGTCATCGATCTCTCCCGAGAGTGTTTCTTTCGGAGGCTGGTCATCGGCTTCGAAGCGATATATAAATGAATATTCGTTTATAAATAAAGGTCAAGATGCCCCGCCGCAAAACCCTGTCCGACGAAGAAGTCCTGGTCGCCGCCTCGCGCCTACTGCATGAGCAAGGCCCGGACGCGCTCACCTTCGAAAGCCTGGGCCGCGCCTGCGGCCTGTCGCCGGCGACGCTGGTGCAGCGCTTCAGGACAAAGGCCAAGCTCAAGCAGGCAACGCTTCTGCATGCCTGGGACGGGCTCGACGCCAAGACCGCAGCACTCGCCGCCTCGACGCCGAAAACGCCCGAAGGTGCGATCGAGTTGCTTGTCGGCCTATCGGATTATGGCGGCATCGAAACGTATGCCGAAGGCCTTTTGGTGCTGCGCGAGGATCTGCGCGATCCTGTTCTGCGGGCACGCGGTGCTGCCTGGAAGGCGGCGCTGTCAGCCGCCCTCGACGAGCGCTTCGCCGGTATCGCCGGCGTGCCCAGGGGCATCGGCCTTTTGATGGCCTCGCAATGGCAAGGCTCGCTTTTGTGGTGGGGCTTCGACCCGCAGGGCCGGGTCGAAGATTTCGTCGCCGCCGGCCTGCGCGGCTTCGTCGCGGCGCTCGTTCCAGACACTGCGGTTCAGCCTACCGCTTGAACCGGGCCGCCTCCTCCGACCCACGCGTGGCGTCGCCCGCGCTGTAGGAATGGGCGCCCGCGCCGGCGAGCTTGCCTCCGTCGACGATCAGGTATTCCTCGCGGATCGGCCGGCCGGCGAACCAGCACTCGAGGATTTCGCGGGTGCCGGCGGCATAACGCGCTTGAGCCGACAGCGAGGACCCCGAGATATGCGGCGTCATGCCATGATACGGCATCGACCGCCACGGATGGTCCTTGGGCGCCGGCTGCGGGAACCAGACGTCGCCGGCATAGCCGGCAAGCTGGCCGCTCTCGAGTGCTGCGGCAACGGCGTCGCGATTGCAGATCTTGCCGCGTGCGGTGTTCACCAGATAGGCCCCGCGCTTCATCCGGCCGATCATTGCCGCATCGAACAGGTTTTCGGTCTCGGGGTGCAGCGGCGCGTTGATGGTGACGACGTCGCAGACCGGCACCATATCGGCTGCCTTCTTGTGGAAGGTCAGGCCAAGCTCCCTCTCCACCGGCTCCGGCAGGCGGTGACGGTCGGTGTAATGCAGCTTGACGTCGAACGGCTTGAGCCTGCGCAGCACGGCGGCGCCGATCCGGCCAGCGCCCACCGTTCCGATCTGCATGCCCTCGACGTCATAGGACCGGGCGACGCAGTCGGCGATGTTCCAGCCCCCTGCTACAACCCATTGATAGGACGGGATGTAGTTGCGCACGAGCCCCAGGATCATCATCACCACGTGCTCGGAGACGCTGATCGAGTTGCAGTAGGTGACCTCGGCCACAGTGATGCCGCGCTCAATCGCCGCCTGCAGGTCGACATGGTCGGAGCCGATGCCGGCGGTGACGGCAAGCTTCAGCTTGCTTGCCTTGGCGACCCGCTGCGCGGTCAGGTAGGCCGGCCAGAACGGCTGCGAAATGACAACCTCGGCATCGACGAGTTCGCGTTCGAACACGCTGTCGGGACCGTCCTTGTCGGAGGTCACGATCAGGCTGTGCCCGGCACCTTCGACAAACTTGCGCAAGCCGAGTTCGCCCGACACGCTGCCGAGCAGCACGCCCGGCTCGAAGTCGATGGTTTCAGGCGTGGGCAATGTCTGACCGCCCGGATAGCGGTCGAGTTTTGGCAAGCCGTCCCGAGCATATTGCTTGGGGTAGCCATCCACCGGGTCGTCGTAAAGGACGCAAACAACCTTCGCCATATCGTATCTCCCTTCGTCTGATGGACGAGGAAGACGCTTTGAGAACTGGCGCTACCCGAAATCTGCACGCGTGTGGCGGAGCGAACCGGCGCATGTGGCCGGCTTGCCGCCTGGCGCTTCCTCGTTCGAGATCTTGCGCTCCAGACATTAAATGGCGGAGCCGTCCACGGTTTCAAGACAGCAAAACCGGCCCGTGCCCCTACTTATCGCCAGGCTTCTTCTTGCCGCTCAACAGCGCATAAACCGCCATCGAATGCCCATGGCCGAGGCCGAACTCGTCGCGCAGCCATTCGATGATCTGGCCAGCTTTCACGCCTGGCTTCAGCTTGCCGGCGTCGGAAAAGCCCTTGCCGTCGGCGAGCGCGGCCAATTCCTCCGGTCCCTTGCCGGTCTTGATCTTGATGGTGTCGAGATAGGCCTGGAAGGACATGATGTTTCCTCGTTGAAGATTGAATTGTTCAGGCGCGCTTGCGGTTGGCCAGCACGCCGCCGGCGATGATCGCCATCAAGCCCACGACCGACAGCGTCGTCAGCACGTCGTTGAACAGCATTGCCGCCAGCACCACGCCGAAGCCCGTGCCCCAATAGCCGAGTTGGATGAAGAACACCGGCCCGCCGATTTCCTGCAGGCGGAAATTGAGCAGGTAGGAGGTAGCCGAGGTGGCGACCATGCAGCCGATCCAGAACAGGATGTCGCGGTCGAAAAAGTCCCAGCTCGACGGCGCCTCGAAGAACGGCGCCACCAGCGCCACCATCAGGCTCGAGCTCAACAGGATGCCGCAGGAAAAGGCGAGCGCCGACGAACCCTTCGGCCAGTAAGCCGTGCGGATGATGTTGCCGGCGGCGGCACAGGCCGGAATGATGACGCCGAGCAGCACCCAGATTGTCTGAGAGAAGTCGATCTCGGCCAGTTGCTGCTGCACCAGTGCCGCCATGCCGGCGAGGCCGATCAGGATGCCGGCGAAGCGCCTGAGATACATGCGCTCGATGCCGAGCCCGGCGGCAAAGCTCATCGTCAGAAGCGGCGACAGCGAATAGACCGTCGAGGTGTAGGCCGGCCCGACCCGATCGACGATGTAGTAGCCGAGCACGGTGGGCACGGTGAAGCTGATAATGCCGAGCACCAGATAGAGCACGATGTGGCTGCGCTCGCGCGGAATGCCCTGCCCGGAGGCGGCGAGCAGCGGCAACAGCACCATGCCGGCGCCGACATTGGCGACCAGTGCCAGCTGGAACGGCTGCATGCCGGCATTCAGTGCCGCCTTCGAGATCATGATGCGGGTGGCGAAGACCAGGCCGCACAAGGCCAGCAGGATCAGGGGCGAGCGCGCGGCGTAGGACACCGGCAGACGAAGAACTTCCTGTTGCGTCATGGTCAACCTCCAGATATCTTAGCATTAAGATAAATGACGGAACTATCTTAGTGTCAAGACATCTCGGCGAAAATAACGGGGAGTTGGCCGGCGACGGCCTGCAGGACGGCATCGATGCGCGCCGGGCGCAGTGGGCCAGGGAACTGCCCCATCTCGACACGCGCGGCATGGCGATCCTGGGCCGCGCCCGCTGGATCACGCTCGCAGCACGGCCCAAGATCGAGGCGATCTTCGCCTCCTATGGGCTCGACACCGGCGAGGCGGACGTCGTGTTCACGCTGCTGCGCTCGGGCCCGCCCTACCGGCTGCGCCCGACCGAGCTCTACAAATCGATGATGATCTCGTCGGGCGGCGTCACCAACCGCATCGTCAAGCTGGTCAAGGCAGGCCTCATCAGGCAGGTCGCCTCCGATGGCGACGGCCGCAGCCTGCCGGTCGAGCTGACCGAGGAAGGCCTGACCCGCGCCCGCGAGGCCTTCGAGGCCGACATGGCGGTCGAGACGCTGATGCTGGAAAGCCTGACCTGGGACGAGCAGGCGCAACTGGCCAGACTGTTGCGCAAACTGGCGCTATCCCTCGGCAGCGCGCCATCGCCAGAGTGACGCCACCCGTCCGGGCCGGCGCTACCGGCAGGTAGGCGCGTCGCCCAACGCAAGCTGCATCAAAGCCGGTCGCAGACCAGCGCCGGTTGGTGCAAAACCGACCCCGCATAGATCGCTTTGACCGCCCACCCGCATTCCGCGACGAGGCCGATCAGGAAGTCCGGATTGTACGAGGTCCACGCACGAGGCTGCCCCGCCTCCTTGTCGACATAGGCCTCGATCGCTTCGTCCAGGAAGGCGGTGAAATAGAGCTGTCCGCCCGGCCGGACACAGGCGTGGAGCATGCGCAGCAGCTTGCGCGTGTCGTCAGGGTCCTGATGCGTAACGACCGAGAGCATGCAGGCTGCGTCGAAACCAGTGAGCCCGCGCCGGCTGAGCTCGTCGTCGGCCGGATGCGCGCCGGCCGGATTGTACAGTGCGTTGTGCATGTCGAGATGCTCGAAGCGGAGCCGGGCATCTTGAACATTCTCCTTCAGCCAGGCGATCGAGGCGGCATTGACGTCGACGCCCGCATAAAGGCCGATCGGCATCTGCAGGTTCACGATCGCGCGGGCCAATCGCACGCCGCAGCCGAGATCAAGCAACCGCATGCCGGCGAGCGAATGCCAGCCGAGCCGGCGGCTGATCGAATTCAGCACCAGCGACCCGGTCACTTCAGGCGGATATTTCGAGACATTCTGCGAGTTGAACTCGAACGGCGGCTCGATGTAGGCAAAGGCCGGTGGCGGGTCGGCGCTCAGCAATGACTGGTAGCTGGCCATCGGTCGGTTCCTACATTGGTTGGCACTGGTATCCGGCAGTGTTTCTGCGAAATGTCCGCTGCCGCCGCAAGGCTTTTCGAGCAGCTCCATCCCTGCCATCCCCGCGTCTGCTCCTTGGGGCAATGCACGCCGTCCCAAGCTGGCCAGACTGTTGCGCAAACTGGCGCTATCCCTCGCCGTTCCCGCCGCACCAGAGTGACGCCAGCGAATCGTGACGCGGGCGCACTGCAGCGTGGGGAATGGAATGAACCGGGAAGAGCTTGTCGAACTTGTCCGTGAGCAGCAGATTCCGCTGGCGCTCTAGGCCACGGGCAAGGGCCTGGAGCGACCCTGGGCTACTGCCGCCGGCATAGCCGACGAGCAAGCCGGCAGGCCGATGTCGGTCGACACGCCGCTCAGGGTCGCCAGCAACACCAAAACCTTCGTGGCCGCCACGGTTCTGCGCCTTTGGGAGCGCGGGCTGATCGACCTCGACGGCCCGATCGCACAGCAGATCGACCCGTTGTTCAACGAGCTGCTCACCGCTGCCGGCTACCGCACAGACAGGATCACCGTTCGCCATCTGCTCGACCACAGCGGCGGGCTGGTCGACCACACCAACGACCCCGAATTCTTTGCCACCGTCATTCGCGAGCCGCAGCGCTTGTGGACACGCGAGGAGCAGGTCCGCATGGGGGCCAAATTCTCGGCGCCGCTCAGCGAGCCGGGCACGCGCTTCAGCTATTCCGACACCGGCTACATCCTGCTCGGCGACATCCTCGAGCGAATTTCGGGCACGACGCTTGCAGCAGCCGTCCGGCGCGAGATGCAGTTCGACCGGCTCGGCCTGACCTCGACCTGGTGGGAGATAGCGGAGCCCCAGCCGCCGCACACCCAGCCGCGGGCGCGCCAGTTCTTCGGCGATGTCGATGCCACCGGCATCAGCGCCTCGATGGATCTCTATGGCGGCGGCGGGCTGGTGATGTCCGTTCGTGACCTCGCCACCTTCTTTGCCGCGCTGTTCGAAGGCCGGGTCTTCGACAGCCCCAACACGCTGCGCGAAATGCTCGCCCAAGGCAGGCATGAGGGTGCCACCACCTATCGGCTCGGCATCGCTGTCGACACCGTCGGCGGTGCTGAACTCTATTCACATCTCGGCTTCTGGGGCACCGCGGTCCATTACGCGCCGGCCCGGGGCATCGCCGTCGCCGGCTTCGCCACCAGACGCGAGGCGCGCGACACGCTGGTCTCAGTCATCCAGCAGGTGCTCGCCGCCTGAGCGCCCCCGGGGCGGCTGCGCGCCTCAGACCGCTGAATCGGGCGAAACCACCTCCCAGGTGCCGAACAGTTCGAGACCCGCCTTGCCGGCGAGCAGGATCGACGCCGCATTGTCGAGCTGGCACCGGTATTGCGGCTCATATCCCAGATCCCAGGCGTGCCGGCTGATCGAGCGCACCACCTTGCGGGCGTGGCCCTTGCCCCGGAACGGCTCGAGAGTCAGCACGCCGAGATCGGCGACGCGTCCATCCATCCAGGGATACATGCTGCCGGCGCAGACAAGGCGGTCCTGCTCGAAGGAACCAAACACCAACCAGTGGTCGAGCTCGACAAAGGCACCATCAAGGTCCTGCTCCGACGCCTGCGCCTGGAAGCCCGCAAACAGTGCTCCATCCTCGGCGCTCAGACGCCTCGGCCCGGCGACCGGCTCATCCAGTGCCAGCCGCTTCTTCTCGGCCTCGGTGAAATGATAGACGCGGTCGGCGCCATGCAGCATCACGCCCGCCTCATCAAGGGCCTGGCGAAAGCCGGCGATGGACAGGCCCTGCCGCTTGCGCAGGCCAGCCTTGACCGCCAGCTCGGGCGTCAGCACCGCCATGGCCCTACCATCGATGGTCTCCAGCACCATGACCCGGCAGTTCTCGTCGAGATCAGGGTCGGCGGTGACAGTAAAATTGTCGTCGCTATGGAGAATGTCGCCGTTGAGAAACTGCGCCCGCCAAAAATCTACGATCGTCTGCGAAAAATAGGACATGCTGAATACTCGGTCTCGTCTGAACGAGCGTGAGCGCGGAAAGTGTATCCTCGCGATTCTCACGACTTCGTGAAGCAAGCCGTAGCCAGCAAATACGGGCAAATGTGCGGCATAACAGCGCTTCGTGATCGCTGGACCAAATATAGGCCGAGCTGGCCGGCGGGTTTCGCCTACCGAACGGTCGCGCCCTGTGCGAATTTGCCGGCATGGGTCGCGCGATTTGGGCGCGACGGGAGCCTGCCATGCCATCAGCCGAACTGTTGATCGCCTTTGTCGCCACCACAGCGATCTTCGCCTTCATGCCGGGCCCGGCCATGCTTTACGCCGCCGCCCAGACGCTGGCGCGCGGGCGCTGGTCGGGACTGATGGCAGCACTCGGCATCCATCTTGGCGGCTATGTCCATGTCATCGCCGCCGCCGCCGGCCTGTCGGTGCTGTTCCACGCCGTGCCGCTGGCCTACATGATCGTCAAGCTTGCCGGTGCCGCCTATCTCGTCTGGCTCGGCATCGCGATGTTCCGCGCCAAGACACAGGGCGACGGCGACCTGCCTGTCATCGAGCCGAAATCCGCCCGCCGTGCCTTCGTCGAGAGCATCGCCATCGAGGTGCTCAACCCCAAGACGGCGATCTTCTTCATGGCCTTCCTGCCGCAGTTCATCGACGCTTCGGCTGCATTCCCGGTCTGGCTGCAGTTCTTCATCCTGGGCACCGTGGTCAATGCGATGTTCACCATCGCCGACATCGTCGGCGTCATGCTGGCGGGCGCAATGATCGGCAGGATCAAGCGTTCGCGCCGCGCCCAACGGCTGATGCAGCGCGCCGGTGGGGCGGTACTCATCGGCCTTGGCGTCCACGTCGCCCTGCAGAGAAGCTGACCGGCCCCGACCGACGAAAACGCTCTCGGAAACCCATGCCAGCCGACCAGCACGCCACATCCCTCGCCGATCTGTTCGCCCAGGGACAGCGCTCCTTCACCGGCCTGCAACTGGCCGGAAGCGATCTGGCGCGGCTCGACCTCAGCGCCTGCGAGTTCGCCGACTGCAACCTAACAGGCGCCGACCTGTCGGCGGCAACGCTGACCGACACAAGCTGGGTCAGCTGCCGCATGGCGGGCGCCAAACTTGCATCGATAGACGGCGTCGATATCAAATTTCACAATTGCGACCTCTCCAACACCGACTGGACGCGCTCGCGGCTCAACGGCGCGAAGTTCAGCCAGAGCAAGCTGACGGGCGCGAACTTCGCCCATTGCACCTTCATCGGCGCGGACTTCCAGGAATGCCGGCTGGTCAGCGCCTTGCTTCCGGCGATCTCGTTCCGGCGCAAGACGCTGAACCATCTCGATTTCAGCGACGCCGAACTCACCGGCTGCGATTTCCGCGAGGCCATCTTCGACGGCTGCAGCCTGCGCGGCGCCAGCCTGCGCTCCTGCCGCTTCGAGGGTGCCGACCTTCGTGGCTGTGACCTCGGCCCGTTGAAGCTCAACGAGGCGGCGATCCTCAAGGGTGCTGCGATCTCAAAAAGCCAGGCTACCGACCTGTTGCGCGGCCTCGGCCTGCTGGTGCTGTAGCGCTACGCTTTCACGCCGCTTCGTCCTGGCTGTGCCGGGCTTCAAACAGGCCGCGGCCGATGGCACGTGCCGCCTCCAGATGCTCGGCCGGCCCCTGTGTTTCCGTGTCGAGCATAAGCTCCGAGGTGGCGACGGGTGCTCCGACATAGTCGAAGATGCCGTGGTCGATCTGCGTCTTCATTGCGCCGAAATAGCCGTGCCGGGCATAGGTCCGGGTGGTCGCGCCGCCAATGGCGACGAGATGCATCTTGAGATGGCGCAGGCGCTTCACCGGCTCGATGCCGGCACCTTCGTCATAAGCCCAGCCATTGGCGAAGACGCGGTCGATCCACCCCTTGAGCAACGCCGGCATCGACCACCAGTAGACGGGATAGACCAGCACGAGCGTGTCGGCGCCGTCGATCCGCGCCTGCTCGGCAGCAACGTCGGCAGCGGGTGCCACCTCCCTGCGGTGAACGGCGAGATCGGTTGCGGTGTAGCGAGGGTCGAAGCCCTCCGCTGCAATGTCGGCGATCTCGAAGGTGTGGCCGGCGAGCATTACTCCCTCGGCGATTTGCGCTGCGATGCCGTGGCTGAGCGACTTCGGATCGGGATGGGCGACGACGATAAGCGCGTGCATGTCGAAATTCCTGTTTCGTGGTTGCGGGCGACGGTCACAGCTTATATACTTTTTGTAACCTACTTAGAGTATATACTTTTGGTACATTATGACGTCAAGCGCTGAAGTACCTGAACCGCAGCCACGCCGCCGCCTGTCGCGGGAGGACCGGCGCCGGCAGCTCATCGATGTCGCCTGGCAAGTCATCCGCGAGGAAGGCACCGAAGCGCTGACGCTGCCCCGACTTGCTGAGCAGGCGAAGGTGGCAAAGCCGGTGGTCTACGATCATTTCGCCACCCGGCCCGCCTTGCTCGCAGCGCTGTACCAGGAGTTCGACACGCACCAGACTGCGTTGATGGACGCGGCCTTCCAGGCGAGCGAGCCGACCCTGCCGAGCCGGGCGATGGTCATCGCCTCGTCTTACGTCGACTGCGTGCTCGAACAGGGCCGCGAAATCCCGGGCGTGATCTCGGCCCTTGCCGGCTCGCCCGAGCTGGCCAAGGTCAAGCGCGACTACGAGGCAATCTTCATGGAGAAGTGCCGGACCCTACTCGCCCCCTTCGCGCCGGCCGGCACCGTCGCCTCGTCGGGCCTTCTGGCGATGCTGGGCGCGGCGGAAGCGCTGTCCTTCGCCGCCGCAAGCGGAGACATCACGCCTACCGACGCCAAGGACGAACTGTTCCAGACCATCCTCGCCATGGTCGCCAGAAACACGCGATGATGCAGGCGGCGGCGGCGGCACCGCCGCCCGCCGCCTGCATGATCAAGGATAATCTCAGCCTTCGCCGGATCGCCTGCGGGCCCTCGCAGCACCGCCCGCGACACCAGCAGCGATCGCCATCGCCGCCAGAAGCAGCGCCGTGCCGCCGAACAGCGCTCCGTAGCCATGCCTTGCTATCATCGGTGTGACCAGCAGCGGCGAAATGAATTGGCCGATGAAGATCGACGCCGTCAGCACCCCGCCGCTGACGCCTCTGCGCCGCAACGGCGCAAGGTTCAACGTCAGCGCAACGAAGCTCGGCGAAACCAGCGCATAACCAGCACCGATCGAAGCCGCCGCCGCAAACAGTGTCGGCGTCGTTTCGGCCAGGAGCAGCAGCAGGAAGCCGAGCGCCATCGCGGCATAACCGAGCAGGAAGATGCCGGCATAACCCGTGGCGCGCTGCACCTTGGGATAGATGAGCGCGAAGCTGCCGCCGGCGAGCATCACCGTACCGAGGATCGCGCCGGTCATCATGGCGGCGTCATAACCCTTGGCCTCGAGAAAGAACGACATCTGCGTCGGCATGACGAAGAAGATCATGTTGGTCACCGCTTGCAGCAGCACCAGCAGCGCCAGCAGCAGCACCCAGGACGGATGCCCAGCCGCATCTTCCGCTGCCTTGGCGCCAGATGCCTGCGGGCGCCGGGGCGGATCGACGATGATCATCCACATCAGGGGCAGGAAGACAATTGCGAGCCCGTAGATGGCGAATGGCCAGCGCGGCGACATCGCCGCGGCCCATCCGGCGAGCGAGATGAAGACAAGGCCGCCGAAATTCCGCGCCGAGATCTGCAGCCCGGTCATCGCGCTGCGTCGGTCGCCGGTGAAATAGTCGCCGACAAGGGCGGTCTGCGCCGTCATGATGAGCGCGACAGCGACGCCGAGGACGAGGCGGCTCAAGAAGATGCTTGGAAGATCGGGCAGGACGAACCCGGCGCATCCGGCGACAGCAAACAGGATCACGCCCCAAATCAGCAGCAGGCGGCGTCCGAACCGGTCCGCCGCGAGCCCGGCGAAGGGCGCGAACAAGGCGACGCTGAGCGACGGCGCCGGCACCAGGAGCCGGGTCAACATCGCCGCGTTCGGGTCGGCCGCAAACAGCCGCTCGAGCCCGGGCAGCGCCGGACTGATCGTCGCGTTGGCCATAGTGGTCAGCGACGCGGCCAGCAGCAATGCCACGGCCCGCCCATCCAGCCAGACCGGCCTTTCCAGTGTTTGTTGAATGACTTGCATGATTTTTCCTCTTGCTGAATTCGACTGTTCGGCACAGCGTACGAATTCAAGCCAACTTGAGGTCAAGCATGCATTTTCTGGATATCGGCGAGGTCGTCGAACGCTCGGGCGTGCCGCCGTCGACGCTGCGCTATTACGAGGAGATCGGCCTGATCCGCTCGGTTGCGCGGCACGGCCTTAGGAGGCAGTTCGACCACGACGTGCTGATGAAACTGTCGCTTATCGCCATGGGCAAGGCGGCCGGCTTCTCACTGCCCGAGATATCGGGCATGTTCGGCCGCGACGACCGCCCCGACATTCCGCGCGACCAGCTGCATGCGAGGGCCAAGGAGCTGGAGCGGCAGATCGTCGAGCTCAGGATGCTGCGCGACGTCATCCGCCACGTCGCCGACTGCCCCGCGCCCTCGCACATGGAGTGCCCGAGCTTCCGCAAACTGCTGAAGTCGGCAACGACCACAACTGCCAGCCGTCCGCCGAAACCGCCGGCTGCGCGGGTTAGGTCCGCACGCCGACGCTAGTCGTTTGACAACGACAACGGACTTGTTCCAGCCGGCATCGCCATGCCATTGAGCCGGCGAAAGCAACAAGCGAGATGTCGATGATCAGAACTGCCAGGTTTGAAGATGCCTCCAGCCTGGCTGCAATCGGCATCGAGGTTTGGCTCAACACCTACATCCGCGACGGCGTGAACGCCTTTTTCGCCAACTATGCGCTGGAGCACTTCACGACGAGCCGCTTCGAGGAAGCCTTGTCGAAGAAGGACAACTTCATCTTGGTGTCTGAAAACAAGGTCGGCCTGGACGGCTTCGTCCACATCACCCTGGATGCCCCCGCCCCTGTGCCCGGTTGTTCCGATCTCGAAATCGCCAAGCTCTACGTCCAGCCCCGCCACCAGGGCTCGGGCGCCGGCGGCAGGCTGCTTCAGTCGGCACTGCGCGTCTGCGCCGACACCGGCCGGCCCGACGTCTGGCTCGCGGTCAATGCCGAAAACCAGCGCGCCACGGAGTTCTATCTGAGGAAGGGTTTTTCCAAGGCTGGCGAAACCAGCTTCCAGATCGATGACCAGTCCTACCCCAATCACGTTCTGCGCTACGACCTGACGCGGCCCTAGCTCAGCTAGCGCGCGCCAGGGCCACCGCATCCGGCCCGGCCGGAAAGCGCAGCTGTGCGGATGCATCGTTTGCGGCCAGCCACACGGCTTCGGCGACGTCGGTCTCTTTCGTCACCAGCGCCGGCGTCGCGAAGCCGGCGAAGATCGGCCCGGCGAAGGCGGCATAAGCCTCTGGGATGAGATCCTCGACGCGCAGTTCGGTGTTGTGGGCAAACCGCGTGCTCGGCGCATAGCCGGGTTCAACCAGCTTGACCCTGACATCGAAGGCGCCGAGCTCATGGGCTAGCGAGCCAGTAAAGCCCTCGATCGCCATCTTGCTTGCGGTATAGGCGGCGGCCAGCGGCATCGGCGCCAGCGCGACACTTGACGTGACGTTGACGACGACGCCAGACCGCCGCGCGCGAAACTGCGGAATCACCGCTTGGGTCATCGCCATCACGCCGAAGGTGTTGGTCTCGAACAGCTTGCGCACATGGACCATCGGCATCGCTTCGAATGCACCGACAAGGCCGATGCCGGCATTGTTGACGAGCACGTCGATCGGACCGCTGGCGTCGAGCGCAGCCGCAATGCTCGCATCGTCGGTCACGTCGAGCGCAATCACCCGCATCCGCTCCGAGCGCGGCAGGATGTCCTCGCGCGGCGTGCGCATGGTGGCAACGACGTTCCAGCCCCTGGAATGGAACTGGCGGGCGGTCTCGAGGCCATAGCCTGACGAGCAGCCGGTGATCAGTACGGTTTTCATGGCGGTTTTCCTGATTGATGTTGACGCCGTGAAAATACTGTTCAAAATCCGGACTATCATCAATCCGAAGTTCGTAATTCATTGGCAATAGTCCTGAAATGGCAGACCCCCTCGCCCAGGTCATCGAACTGCTCCAGCCGCGCACCGTCTTCTCGAAGGGGATCAGCGGCGCGGGCGCATGGGGCGTCCGCTACTCCGAATTCGGCCAGCCCGGCTTCTGCGCCGTGCTCGAAGGCAGCTGCCGCCTCGCCGTCGACGGCGAGGCACCGGTCACGCTCGAGCGGGGCGACTTCGTGCTGTTGCCCGCCACCCCTGCCTTCACCATGTCCGGTTTCGAGCCGGTGACGCCCAAACGCATCGATCCCAAGACGACACCGGCGCCGACGGAGGAGGTTCGCCACGGCCGGCAGGACGGCCCGGCCGATGTCCGCTTGCTCGGCGGCTATTTCGTCTTCGGCTCGCCCGACGCGGCACTCTTGGTGTCGCTGCTGCCCGCCATGGTCCATATCAGCGGTGTCGAACGGCTTTCGACGCTGGTGCGGCTCGTCGGCGAGGAAGCAAGCCGGCAAGATGCCGGCCGCGATCTCGTGCTCGGCCGCCTTGTCGAAATCCTGCTGATCGAGGCTCTGAGGGCGAACCGCACCAAGGGTTCGCCACCCGGCTTCCTCAGCGGACTTTCGGATGCCAGGATTTCAGCGGCGATCAGGCAGATGCATGGGGATCCGCAGCGGCCGTGGACGGTGGCCGAACTCGCCGGCGAGGCCGGCCTGTCGCGCTCGGCCTTCTTCGACCGCTTCACCCGCACCGTCGGGCTCAGACCGATGGAATATCTGCTCGCCTGGCGCATGGCGCTCGCCAGAAAGCTGCTCGGCGGCAAGGACATCGCGCTCGACGAAGTCGCCCGCCAGGTCGGCTACGGCTCCGCCAGCACCTTCAGCACCGCCTTCAGCCGCCATGTCGGGCAGTCACCGGGCCGTTATGCGCGCGGTGATCGGCTCGGCTGAGAGCTACTTGGTCAGAGCAGGACGCCGCAGTGCCTTTAGCGCGGGAAATCCAGTCCCATCTCACGATAACGCTCGGGGTCGTCGCCCCAGTTCTCGCGCACCTTGACGAACAGGAACAGGTGCACCTTCTGCTCGAGGATGCCGCCAATTTCCATGCGCGAGGCCTGGCCGATTGCGCGGATGGTCTCGCCCTTGTGGCCGAGCACTATCTTCTTCTGGCTGTCGCGCTCGACATAGATGACCTGCTCGATGCGCACCGAGCCATCGGGCTTTTCTTCCCACTTCTCGGTTTCGACATGCGAGGAGTAAGGCAGCTCCTGATGCAGCCTGAGATAGAGCTTTTCGCGGGTGATCTCGGCCGCCAACTGACGCATCGGCAGGTCGGAGATCTGGTCTTCGGGATAATACCACGGGCCTTCGGGCAGCCGCTTGGCGAGGAAGTCGAGCAAATCCTTGCAGCCGGAGCCGGTCAGCGCCGAAACCATGAAGGTGCGCTCGAAGTCGACGCTCTCGTTTGCCGTCGCCGTCAGCTTCAGCAGCTTTTCAGGATCGACCCGGTCGACCTTGTTGAGGATCAGCACCTTGGGCTGGCGCACGTCCTTGAGCCGTTCGAGGATGGCGGCGGCGTCGCCCTTGATGCCGCGTTCGGCGTCGATCAGCACCAGGATCAGGTCGGCGTCCTTGGCGCCGCCCCAGGCAGTGGTCACCATCGCCGTGTCGAGGCGCCGCCGCGGCTTGAAGATGCCGGGTGTGTCGATGAAGACGATCTGGGCGTTGTCGTGGGTGGCGATGCCGCGCACGATGGCCCGCGTCGTCTGCACCTTGTGGGTGACGATCGACACTTTGGCGCCGACGAGCTGGTTGACCAGCGTCGACTTGCCGGCATTCGGCGCGCCGATCAGCGCGACGAAGCCCGAACGGGTACCACCCGTCGCAGGCATTGTGGTTTCAGGGGCATCGGTCACGATGCGGTCTCCTCATTCTTCCATACGCCTTCGCGCACCAGCAGGGCTGCGGCGGCGTTCTGCTCGGCCTCGCGCTTGGAGCGGCCGGTGCCGGTGGCGGGCAAAAATTGTCCGACCCGCACGATCACCGAAAAGACGGGGTCGTGATCAGGGCCGGTGCGGCTTTCGATCTGGTAGGCAGGCACTGAAGTCGACGCCTGGTGCGCCCATTCCTGCAGTTCGGTCTTGGGGTCGCGGCGGGCAGCACCTGCGGCTTCGGCGCGCGGCTTCCAGAATTTGTGGATGAAGCGCTTGGCCGCGTCCAGCCCGCCGTCGAGATAGATGACGGCGATCAGCGATTCCAGCGCATCGGCGCGCAGGTTGACGCGCTTGCGTTCGGCCAGATTGCGCACTTCCGAGCCGGCGCGGATCAGGTCGGCTAGTCCGATCTCATCGGCGATCTGGGCCAGCGCCTCGGCGTTGACCAGCGCGTTGAGACGGACCGACAGCTCGCCTTCGGGCGCGCTCGGAAAATCCGACAGCAGCATGTCGGCAACCGCGAGGCCCAGCACCCGGTCGCCCAGGAACTCGAAACGCTCGTAGTCGACGCCGGCGTTGGCGCTGCGCGCGCTGCCGTGCGTCAGCGCCCGTTGCAGGCGCTGATGGTCGCGGAAGTTATGGCCGGTGCGGAGTTGCAGCGCGTCGGCGAGTTCCGTGGCGGTGAGCCGTTTGCCTGCCATGCCTATCGGACGAAGTTGAACAGGCGCGAGGCGCGCATCTCGGTCGGCCACTTCCAGATCTCGAGCGGGCTTGCGCCGCTGGCGATCGAGAAGAAGATGATGTTGGCGCGGCCGACGAGGTTCTCACCCGGCACGAAGCCGACATTGAAGCGGCTGTCGGTCGAGTTGTCGCGATTGTCGCCCATCATGAAGAAGTGGCCTTCGGGCACGACGAATTCACGCGTGTTGTCGCCGATCGAGTCAGGCGTCAGGTCGAGCGTGTCGTAGGACACGCCATTCGGCAGGGTCTCGCGATAGACGTCGACCGGGCGGTTGACCTCGGTGATATCGGGGTTGTCGATCTGGCCGACCTTCTCGCGCGGCACGGCGGTGCCGTTGATGTAGAGCTGGCCATTCTGCATCTGGATGCGATCGCCGGGCAGGCCGACGACGCGCTTGATGTAGTCGAGCGACGGATTGGGCGGGAACTTGAAGACGACGACGTCGCCGCGCTCGGGGTCCGAGCCGAAGATGCGGCCCGAAAACAGGTTGGGCGACAGCGGCAGCGAATAACGCGAATAGCCATAAGCCCACTTGGTGACGAACAGATAGTCGCCCTCGAGCAGGGTCGGGCGCATCGAGCCCGACGGGATCGAGAACGGCTGGAACAGCAGCGTCCGGATCACCAGGGCAAGCAGCAGCGCCTGAACGATGACGCTCACGGTCTCGCCGAGCCCGCCAGACTTCTTCTGTTTTTCAGCCACGCTCATGTCGTCCTCGATTGTAGGTCGCGATGGGTATAAGGGCTCGCCGTCGCCGGGGCAATGTCTCAGCCGCCGCCAAAACCCTAAGATAGTGGCGGTTGTTCGACCGGCACGGCCTCGATGATCACAAAGGCTTGCGCGAGCGGAAAATCGTCCGTGATCGTCAGGTGCACCACCGCGCGATGCCCTTCAGGCAGCAGCGTTGCCAGCCTTTTTGCCGCTCCGCCTGACAGCTCCATCGTCGGACGCCCGCCCGGCAGGTTGACCACGCCCATGTCGCGCCAGAACACGCCTTCGGCGATGCCGCTGCCGAGCGCCTTGGAGCAGGCCTCCTTGGCGGCGAAACGCTTGGCATAAGAAGCGATCCGCCCGCGACGCCCCTCGGCACGCGCCTGCTCGACATCGGTGAAGATGCGCTGGATGAAGCGCTCGCCATGGCGGACGATCGATTTCTCGATCCGCCTGATGTCGACGAGGTCGCTGCCGATGCCGAGGATCATTTTTTCCCCCTCGGGGCACGAGGCCTGAGCTGCCGATCTCCCCCCTTGCGAGGGAGATGGCCGGCAGGCCAGAGGGGGGTGCCTCGGCGCGACGCCATTGCTAGATATTCCGGCTGCCCGGCTTGATTGCCGGGATCGCCGCCAGTTCCGGCGGCAGCTGGTCGGCCGGATAGGCCGGCACTTCATACTCGGCGAGTGCTATCAGCGGCACGCCGACATCGGTCTTGCCGGCCGAGCGGTCGATGATGCAGGCGGCCGCCACCACTTCGGCGCCGAGTTCGTTCAGGCAGGCGATGGTCTCGCGGATCGACAGGCCTGTGGTCACGATGTCCTCGACGATGACGACGCGTGCGCCCTTTTCGATCTCGAAGCGGCGCAGGCGGAAGGTGCCCTGCTCGCGCTCGACCCAGATCGCCGGCACCTTGAGATGCCTGGAGGTCTCATAGGCCGGGATCAGGCCACCGATCGCCGGTCCGACGACATAGTCGATGTCGCCCTTGACCTCGGCGCGGATCTTGTCGGCCAGCGCCTTGCACAGCGCTTCGGTCTTGTCGGCATGCATGAAGACGCGTGCCTTCTGCAGGAACACCGGGCTGCGCAGGCCCGAAGTCAGGATGAAATGGCCTTCGAGCACCGCACCGGCCGAGCGGAAAATGTCCAAAACTTCGCTTGTCTGCATCATCGTCTTTCCTGTCGTCAGTCCAGCGCCCTGCCCCTAGCCGTTGACGCGGCGGGCATCGCTGACGCTGGAGTTGTCCTTGAGCTGGGAGATCAGCCGGTTCAGGTGCTTCAGATCCCAGACCTCGAGATCGAGCAGCATTTCGGTGAAGTCGGGTGCTGTGCGGATCATCGACAGCGTGTGGATGTTGGCGTCGTTGGCGGCCACCACCTGGGCGATGTCGGCGAGCGAGCCCGGCGCATTGATTGCGGTCACCGAAAGCCTTGCCGGAAAGCGCTCCTTGGAGCCCTCGTCGAGATCCCAGCGCACGTCGATCCAGCGCTCCGGTTGGTCGTCGAAGGCCATCAGCGACGGCGACTGGATCGGATAGATGGTGATGCCCGAGCCCGGCTGCATGATGCCGACGATGCGGTCGCCAGGCACGGCACCCTCAGGCGCAAAACGCACCGGCAGGTCGCCACTGACACCGCGGATCGGCACGGCAGTGCCTTGTGCCTTCTGCTCCTTGCGCGTCGGCGCGGTCGAACGGCCGGGGATCTGGAACAGCATGCCGGCAGCGTTGCGGATCTTCGACCAGCCCTCCTCGCGCGGCTTGGCTGGATGGGTGGCGCGCTCTTCCTTGTAGTCGGGGAACACGGCGCGCACGACGTCGTTGGACGACAGCTCGCCGCGGCCGACGGACGCCAGCACGTCCTCGATGTCCTTGCGCGCCAGCCGGTGCAGCACCGGCTTCAGGCTGTCCTTGGAGAACTTCTTGCCGGCGCGCTCGAAGGCGCGTTCGAGGATGCGGGCGCCGAGCCCGGAATATTGCTTGCGGATGGCGTTCTTGGTCGCCCGCCGGATCGCCGAGCGCGCCTTGCCGGTGACAACGATCGATTCCCACGCCGCCGGCGGCACCTGTGCCTTGGAGCGGATGATCTCGACCTCGTCGCCGTTCTTGAGCTCGGTCATCAGCGGCATCACCCGGCCGTTGACCTTGGCGCCGACGCAGGTGTCGCCGACGTCGGTGTGCACCGCATAGGCAAAGTCGATCGGGGTAGCACCACGCGGCAGCGCGATCAGCATACCCTTGGGCGTGAAGCAGAAGACCTGGTCCTGGAACAGCTCGAGCTTGGTGTTTTCGAGGAAATCCTCGGGATTGTCGCCGTCGGCGAGCTGCTCGATGGTGCGCCGCAGCCAGCCATAGGCGTTGGTTTCCTTCGAGATGGTGTGACCAGCGCCGTTGGTCGCCTTGCCGGCATTGTCCTTGTAGATCGAGTGCGCGGCGACGCCGTATTCCGCGATCTTGTTCATCTCGCGGGTGCGGATCTGCAGCTCGATACGCTGGCGCGACGGCCCGACGATGGTGGTGTGGATCGAGCGGTAGTCGTTCTGCTTCGGCGTTGAGATGTAATCCTTGAACCGCCCCGGCACCATCGACCATGTCGTGTGGATCGAGCCGAGCGCGCGGTAGCAGTCCTCGACGGAATCGACGACGACGCGGAAGCCGAAGATGTCGGACAGCTGCTCGAACGACAGCGCCTTGGTTTCCATCTTGCGGAACACCGACCACGGCTTCTTCTGCCGGCTCTTCACCGTCGCCTTGATATCGTATTTCTCGAACTGCGCCGACAGCGCCTTCTCGATGTCGGCGAGCACGCCCTTGGAGCGCTCCGACATCTCCGACAGCCGCTCGGTGACGGTGCGGTAGGCCTCGGGATTGATGTAGCGAAAGGCGAGCTCTTCGAGCTCCTCGCGCATTCCCTGCATGCCCATGCGCCCCGCGAGCGGCGCATAGATGTCCATCGTCTCCTCGGCGATGCGAAGGCGCTTGCTCTCGGGCACATGGTGCAGCGTGCGCATGTTGTGCAGCCGGTCGGCGAGCTTGACCAAGAGCACACGCACGTCCTCGGAGATCGCCAGCAAAAGCTTGCGCAGATTCTCCGCCTGCTCGGCCTTCTTGGAGACGAGGTCGAGCTTCTTGAGCTTCGTCAGGCCCTCGACAAGCCTGCCGATGTCGGGACCGAACAGCTCGTCGATCTCGGCGCGCGTCGCGCTGGTGTCCTCGATGGTGTCATGCAGCAGGGCGACCGCGATCGTCGCCTCGTCGAGATGCATGTCGGTGAGGATCGCCGCCACTTCGAGCGGATGCGAAAAATAGGGGTCGCCCGAGGCGCGGCGCTGATGGCCATGCTTCTGCATGGCATAGACATAGGCCTTGTTGAGCAGCGCCTCGTTGACGTCAGGCTTGTAGCGCTGGACGCGCTCGACAAGCTCATACTGACGCATCATGGGCGGCTTCCCGGAACTCGAAATGAATCATGCGCCGCAAGGGCTTGCGACGCATGTCATAGATAAACACAGATGTGGCGGCGCGGAAGTGCCTGATGGCCGCAAGGCGCGCGTTTTGGCGCTACGCGAGACCTTTTTGAGCCCTCACCCTGCCAAGGCAGATGCCCGGCAGGGTAGAGTTAGCGTCAAACTCTTAGTAGTCGTCGCTCTTTTCGGGCGCGACCAGGCTCTCGATGCCGGCGAGCAGGTCTTCTTCCGACATGCGGTCGAAGTTGATGTTCTCTTCGGCTTCGTCGGCGTCGATTGCCGAAGCAGTGGTCTGGTCGGCCGGCTCGGGAGCCTCGGGCTCCGGCTCGTCGACTTCGACGTGCTTCTGCAGCGAGTGGATCAGGTCTTCCTTGAGATCGTCGGGCGACAGCATCTCGTCGGCGATTTCGCGCAGCGCCACGACGGGGTTCTTATCGTTGTCGCGCGGCAGGGTGATCTGCGCGCCCTGGGAGATCTGGCGGGCGCGGTGGCCGGCGAGGAGCACCAGCTCAAAGCGGTTGTCGACCTTGTCAATGCAGTCTTCAACGGTTACGCGGGCCATGAAGTGCCCCTTTCATGCATGGATTTGACGGAAAGCTGACGCGTGCCATAACCTGAACGGCCGCGCAATTCAAGCATCAAGCCGGCTTTGCCACTGACGCGTCGGAATCCGGACAGTCATCCACCCACAATTAATTTACCGCTCCGCGACCGTGCCCCCTTGGAATGAACCACCGTGAGCGATATTTGCCGCATTGGGGCAAGTCATTGATTTGGGGGAACGAGCGCTCGGTTCAGCGTATTTGGCGCAAGCCTATTTCAACAAGGAAATTTTCCTATGTTTGATCCTCGCGAGAAAATCGCACTTTTTATCGACGGAGCTAATCTCTACGCAACCTCCCGCTCCCTCGGCTTCGACATCGACTATCGCAAACTGCTTTCCAGCTTCCAGAAGCGCGGCTATCTGTTGCGCGCCTATTATTACACCGCACTCGTCGAGGACCAGGAATACTCCTCGATCCGCCCGCTGATCGACTGGCTCGACTATAACGGCTTCAAGGTCGTCACCAAGCCGGCCAAGGAGTTCACCGACGCCACCGGCCGGCGCAAGATCAAGGGCAACATGGACATCGAGCTGACAGTCGATGCCCTGGAACTCGCCGATGTCGTCGACCACTACGTCATCTTCTCCGGCGACGGCGATTTCCGCACGCTGGTCGAAGCGCTGCAGCGCCGTGGCCGCAAGGTCTCGGTCATCTCGACGATGGCCTCGCAGCCGCCGATGATCTCGGACGACCTGCGCCGCCAGGCCGACCATTTCATCGACCTGATGACGCTGAAGTCCGAAATCGGCCGCGAACCGTCCGAGCGGCCGGCGCGCAAGCCCGACCCGGTCGAACCTCCAGCCGACGACATTTGATGCTCAGTCTCCAGCCCGCCCAGACGGTCGATCCCGACCGGGACTGCCCGCTCTGCCCGCGCCTGCACGATTTCATCGCCAGCTGGCGCGCCCGCGAGCCGGGCTGGTACAACGCACCCGTCCGCTCCTTCCTTCCTCCCGAAGGCGAAGAGGCGGTGCGTTTCCTGATCGTCGGGCTGGCGCCGGGCGTGCGCGGGGCCAACCGCACCGGCCGCCCCTTCACCGGCGACTATGCCGGCGAGTTGCTCTATTCGACGCTCAAGCGCTTCGGCATGGCGCGCGGCGAGTTCGAGGCTCGCCCCGACGACAGCCTCGAGCTGATCGGCACGGCGATCACCAATGCAGTGCGCTGCGTGCCGCCCGACAACAAGCCGGTGGGCGCCGAGATCAACACCTGCCGCTCATTCCTCGTGCCAACCATCGCACGCTTTCCCAACCTGAAAGCCATCCTGACGCTTGGCTCGATCGGCCACCAGTCGACGGTGCGGGCGCTCGGCGCGCGCGTCGCCGCGGTACCGTTCAAGCATGGCGCGCGTTGCGATGTCGGCAACATCGCGGTGTTTTCGAGCTACCACTGCTCGCGCTACAACACCAATACGGGTGTGCTGACGGAAGAGATGTTCGTCAACGTTTTCCGTGACGTAGCCGACTTCCTGCAGAAATAGACGGGCTACATAGCCCGGCTAGTCGCCTTTCCGCTTCGCACAAAAAAGCCCGGTTGTGCTGTGGGCGACAACCGGGCAAGGGGCACTAGCAATTGGAACGGCTGGCTTTTCGCGGCGACGCGTCAGCCGTGAGGTCGCGGAGCACCATCCCGAACGTCAATTCCGCCTGCGGCCGATCGAAACCGGCCTCGGCAAGGATCATGCTCAATCTGGATTAGAACCCCGCCCAAATCTCAGCGGGGATCAAAGAACGAACTCTTTCCCGGGCCTTTGCTACTTGGGGCACCACCCTTGGTGGGTTTGTCGTTACCCTTGACCAGCAGGATCGCCCCACCCTGTGTCGTCTGGCTGCTCAGCGCAGGCTTGGACACTGTCTTTGCCGCCATCGGTGCTGCGGCAAATGCCGCCGGCGACAGCATCAACCCTGCCATTGCCGCTATCATGATCGTCTTCATTGGTTCGCCTCCTTCATTGGCCATCCGGCCGTCGCGTGACGCAGATGGCACCACCGTTTGGTGCCGGACCACGCCTGCGCCAAAACGCGGTCTGCACAGAGAAATGGAAGCAAGCCGCTGCTTTGGGCATACGACAAATGGCGTATTTCGACGTCCGCCAAGCTTGGATTGCGCGAGTTGGTTACCCGATCGTTTGCGGGAAAAACTTGCCTGCCCCGGCGAGCCGCCTGCACAAAAAAGCCCGGTTGTGCTGTGGGCGACAACCGGGCAAGGGGCACTAGCAAATGGAACGGCTGGCTGCGGCGCCAGCCGGTAGATGGGTCGCACGCGGTAAACCTGCCTAGGCTTGGACCGCGAGCGACAGTCTCAGCCGAGACCGAAGGTCTTGCCCGGAACGAGACCGTTGTTGCGCGGCAATCCGATCGCCCCGTCCCTGTTGCGTCCGGCGGCCAGCAGAATGGCTCCGTCCTTTGTAGCCTGGCTGGCGACAGTTGCCTTCGAGGCGGTGCCTGCCGCAACCGGCGCAGCGGCATAAGCCGACGGCGCCAGCATCAGCGACATCGCCGCTGCGATCATGATTGTCTTCATCAATGTGCTCCTTTCACCGGATACCCGGCCTCAAGGCGCTCAGGCACCGCCCCCGGTGCCGAACCACGCCGCGCCACTCGTGGTCTGCGTAGAGAAATGACGGCAAAACGCTGATTTTGGCATACGGCAAATGACGTATTTCGACGGGGCGTGGGCGCCGATTCGAAGCGTTGGTTAACCGGAGTCTTCTCACGATGGCGGCCGCCTCGGACTGCCATTGCCAGCAGGAGTGCGGGACAAGATTTCCACGGACCGGTGCTTTTTTCTCGGGAGCTTGGGCCCAGCTTTTTCGCCGGAAGCGATCCTTCCCACCCCCTTCTGCCCTGCCGGGCATCTCCCCCACAAGGGGGGAGATCAGGCCGTCATCTGCCCCGCAGCCAATCACCAACGTCGCCAACACTGCCGGGCTTTTCCATGCAACTTCGCAGGACGAGCGCCGCCGGCGACGAGACTAATCTCCCTCCTTGTGGGGGAGATGGCCGGCAGGCCAGAGGGGGGTGCGAAGGATCACGACGCCAAAGGTTTGCTTCATAGGGAACAGCCTCCCCTCCGCAACCTGTCAGGAACTCTGTCACCAACCCCCGTGGATAGCCGCCCCCGTTTCTCCCCCCCCTCGCCACCTCCCATACAATCCCCCATCGCCCTTACGGGACCTGGTGCGCACCGGGTATCAGGGAGGGCGGCGGTGACCTCCCGCCACTGCTACGGTAGCCGTGGCTCCGAGGGCCCGACGACAGGTCGGCGTTTTCCGGTGCAGGCCTCGCGAATGAGGCAAGCGCGGCAGGGAAATGCGGAGAAGCCGCGGCGATTGTCCATGGAATATACATGGAGCGGCGCTGTGACCGGCCGACTTCGGGACAGACACCGAGTGGGGCGCGAGTTCGCGCCACTAACTTGCTATCGGAAGGCACGGCCTCGCGCCCCGCTTCCCGAACCTTTCTCCCAACACGGGAGCGTTCTTTGACAATGGCCAGGCGCGAAAGCGAGCGTGGCAGTGAAGAAACTTGGCGCCAACACCGGCTGGGCGAGTAGGAGTACACTTTTCCTGGGAAGAGCCCTTGGCAGGCGACTGGCGAGCGGCAATCGCGCCCTGATGAAGCGAAGGGCGACCATAGCTCCGCCCGAGCACTGAATCGATATCCAGTTACTGAGATCAGGGTCAGCGCTTCGAACGACGCGCCCGGCGGCAGCGACGGCAGCAGCAGGTCGGCTGCCACCGCCACACGGCAAGGGCGAGGAAGAAGGAGGCTGCGTCCCACGAAAGCCAATCCGCTATGAATTTTATCAAGCGGTAGCCTTTGGGTATAAAAAACCCGCCTAGAGGCGGGCCGTTTGCGGGCGCGAATCGCTCACCCTGCATATATGACAGTAACTCTTGACATCTGCGTGTCAAGACTCCCCGCGAGCGGAGAAGTGCGAGCTCCCTAGCCCCGCTCTTTCAGCAGCCGGCCCTTCTCGCGATTCCAGTCGCGCTGCTTTTCAGTCTCGCGCTTGTCGTGCAGCTTCTTGCCGCGGCTGACGGCGAGCAGCATCTTGGCCATGCCGCGATCGTTGAAATAGATCTTGAGCGGGATCAGCGTCATGCCTTCGCGCTCGATGTTCTGGGCGAGCTTGGCCATTTCGCGTTTGCTGACCAGAAGCTTGCGGCGGCGGCGGGTCTCGTGGTTGAAGCGGTTGGCTTGCAGGTATTCCGGCACATAGGAGTTGATCAGCCACAGCTCCCCGCCCTCGAACGAGGCATAGGAATCCTGGATGTTGGCCTGCCCCAGGCGCAGCGCCTTGACCTCAGTGCCGCTCAGCACAATGCCGGCCTCGAGCGTGTCGAGAACCTCATAGTTGAAGCGCGCCTTGCGGTTTTCCGCGGCGATCTTGTTGTTGGGGTCGGATTTCTTGCCCTGGCTCATGACGTCGCTACATGTTTGGTGCGTCCCCTGCAGCTCGCCGGCACGGCTGCACCTCAACGGGCAGCGCCGCACATCCGAAATCTTGCGCCTAAAGCGCGTCCGATCTCAGCTGCGGTCGCTGATGTCCCGAATCGCAAGGTGCGAGCCCGGTGGGCGAGCCTCGAGGGAGGCACAATTCCTAGAGCGCTTACATGGCTGCGAAGTGGCAATTCCGCAACCCTTGGGCACTCAGTTGATGAGGCCGGCAAACTTCATCGCCGCGTCGATCTTCTCGGCGGTCGACTGCTCGATCGTCACCAGCGGCGAGCGCAGCACGTTCTCGATCCGGCCGAGGCGCGACAGCGCGTATTTCGCGCCCGATGCGCCCGGCTCGATGAAGATCGCCTTGTGCAACGGCATCAGGCGGTCCTGCAGTTCGAGCGCCTTGGCGTTGTCGCCCGACAGGCTGGCGTTCTGGAACTCGGCGCAGAGACGCGGCGCCACGTTCGAGGTCACCGAAATGGCGCCGACGCCGCCATGGGCGTTGAAGCCGAGTGCCGAGGCGTCCTCGCCCGACAGCTGGATGAAATCGGTGCCGCAGGTGATGCGCTGCTCGGAGACGCGCTCGACCTTGCCGGTCGCGTCCTTGACGCCGGCGATGTTCTTAAAGTCGTGGGCCAGCCGGCCCATCGTCTCCGGCGTCATGTCGATGATCGAGCGCGGGGGGATGTTGTAGATGATGACAGGCAGTGTCGTTGCCTGGGCAACCGCGGCGAAATGCGCATAGAGGCCGCGCTGCGTCGGCTTGTTGTAATAGGGCGTGACGACGAGCACGGCATCCGCACCGACACTCTCGGCATACTTCACCAGGCCGACGGCCTCTTCGGTGTTGTTCGAACCGGCACCTGCGATAACGGGCACGCGGCCACGCGCAACCTCGACGCACGTCTTCACGACATGGCGGTGCTCGTCATGGGAAAGTGTCGGCGACTCGCCGGTGGTGCCGACCGGCACGAGGCCAGTGGTGCCTTCGGCGATCTGCCATTCGACGAGTTCGCGAAAGGCTTTCTCGTCGAGACGGCCATTCTTTTCGAATGGTGTCACGAGCGCGGTAAGTGAGCCTCTCAGCATGTCGTCCAACTCCAGGAACCCTACGGTTTCGCGGTCTTTTTGATGTCGCCGGCTTTCTAGCCGAAAGCGGGGCCGCGCACCATAGTCTCGACACCAATTTGCGGCAAGTGCGACAGCACCCTATATCGGGCCGAATCGAACGACCGCGCTAACCTTTCATTAACCCGCTCTTCACCACATGAACCTAGGCTCGAACGACCGCTCCTGATTGTAACCTGCAAGGATAGGGAATGACCAAGATCATTCCGGCTGCCAGGCCGCATCATATTGCGCTTTTGAGCGCCTTCATTGCCCTGGCGCCTGTCCCCGCCGGGAGTTCTGCGCTCGACCCGCAGGCAACGTCGGCCATCCCGTTTGCCAGCATCGGCAAGGGCGACGCAGCGCGCGCCGCGTTCGGCACCATCGACCAGCTCAAGAGCGGGCTAGACGCGCTGTCGAGCGGCGATCTGGCGCAGGCGCGCGCCGTGCGCGATGCCCTGCCCGCGACAGCACTCGACCGCCACATCCTGATGTGGGCGATCGCCATCAACGGCGGCGACCAGGTGCCGAGCGCCGATATCGCCGCTGCGGCACAGGCCCTGCCCGGCTGGCCGGGCCTCGCCACACTTCGCCGCAACAGCGAGCGCGCCATGGCGCGCGAAACGCCAGGTCCCAACATCGTGGTTGCAGCCTTTGCTGGCAGCGAACCGCAAACGATCGAAGGTGCTTTGCTTCTCGCCCGCGCCCAAAAAGAGCTCGGCAACGCCAAGGCGGCACTGAGCGTGCTGCTGCCCTATTGGCGCAGCGAGAAGCTGGACGCCAAATACGAGGTGGCGATCCTCAACGATTTCGGCACCCTGATCCCCGCCGCCGACCATCGCATCCGCATGGAACGGATGCTTTATGCCGACCGGGTCAATTCGGCCACTCGTGTCGCCGAGCTGGCCGGGGCAAAGCCGCTCGCCGACGCCTGGGCTGCCGTCATCAAGGGCGACAAGAAGGCGGCCGCACTGCTCGATGCGGTTCCCACCGGCCAGCGCTCGGCCGGCTATGTCTTTGCCAAGGCACGGCTTTTGCGCAAGCAGGAGAAGTTCACCGAGGCGGCAGCCGTCATGCTCAAGGCGCCGAAGGACCGCGCCAGCCTGATCGATCCCGACGCCTGGTGGGTCGAGCGCCGCGTCCTGTCGCGCGAACTGCTCGACGAGGGCGACGTCAAGACCGCCTACCGGATTGCTGCGGCACATTCGGCCGAAAACCCGACAAACGCAGCCGACGCCGAGTTCCACGCCGGCTGGTATGCACTGCGCGGCCTCAACGACGCCAAGCTTGCATCGGGCCATTTCGAGCGCATCGCCAAGATCGCCGGCAGCCCGATCTCGCTGTCGCGCGCCTATTACTGGCTCGGCCGCACCGCCGAAGCCGGCGGACCTGGCAACGCCAAGGACTATTTCGCCCGTGCCGCCACCTATGGCACGAGCTTCTACGGCCAGCTTGCTGCCGAACGAATCGGCCGCAAGGCACTCAACGTCGTTTATCCCGCGCCGACTTCGGCCGACCGCCAGGCCTTTGCCCAGCGCGAGGCCGTCAGCGCGATCACCCGGCTCGAGGGCGCAGGCTATGCGGCTTATGCCGAGATGCTTTACCGCGACCTCGCCTCGCAATTGAACAGCCCGGGCGAACTCGCGCTTCTCGCCGTCATGGCCGAAAAGCAGAACAACCATTACCTGGCACTGCGCGTCGGCAAGATCGCCGCCCAGCGCGGCCTCGACGTCGGCGCGCTGTCGCATCCGATCGGGGTGATCCCCGGCTCGGCCAACATTTCGGGCTCCGGCAAGGCGCTGGCCTACGCCATCGCGCGCCAGGAAAGCGAGTTCAAGGTCTCGGCCGTCTCTAGCGCCGGCGCACGCGGCCTGCTGCAGCTCATGCCCGGCACAGCCAGGGATCTGGCGAAAAAGGCCGGCATGGCCTTTTCGCAGGAGCGCCTCACCTCGGATGCCGGCTACAACGCCACCTTGGGCGCAAGCTTCCTCGGCGAGCAGCTCGGCCGCTTCAACGGCTCCTACGTGCTGACCTTCGCCGGTTACAATGCCGGCCCACGCCGCGCCAACCAATGGATCGCGCGTTACGGCGATCCGCGCGGCAAGGACGTCGACACCGTCGTCGACTGGATCGAGCGCATCCCCTATGCGGAGACGCGCAGCTACGTCCAGCGCGTGATGGAAAACTATCAGGTCTACAAGATGCGGCTGTCCGGCAGCTACGACATCAATGGCGACCTGGTGAACGGCCGCTGAGCTCGCTCGCGCAGGTGTCATTCAGGCAGGCAGATCTTGGTATCGCCCAGGCAGATCTCGCTGGCACCTTTTGTTGGTGTCGCTCGGGCAGATCGGCGGCGGTTTGACCTCGCCCTATGGCTTCGCTAGCTAGGTCGGACCGACGCGAGGTCGTGTCGGGAGCGGGAGAGGCACCCTGATGACCGACGCGCAAGGCTTTGCGGACTTCTTCTACACCTCGCAGGACGGGCTAAGGCTGCACGCGCGAATCTACGGCACCGAGCCGGCCCTCGACGAAACCGTTCATACCAGCAATCGCCCGGTCGTCTGCTTGCCGGGCCTGACCCGCAACGCCAGGGACTTCCACGAGCTGGCCCTGCACCTCGCCAACAACCCCAAAAAGCCTCGCCGAATCATATGCTTCGACTACCGCGGGCGGGGGCAGTCAGCCTATGACCTGAACTGGCAGAACTACAATGTCGGCATGGAAACTGCCGACGTCATCGCCGGCCTCGACGCCCTCGGCGTCACCGAAGCCGCCTTCATCGGCACCTCGCGCGGCGGCCTGATTATCCACGTGCTGGCCATGATGCGCCCTGCCCTGATCAAAGCCGTGGTCCTCAACGACATCGCCCCGGTAATCGAGGCGGCAGGCCTTGCCCACATACGCACATACCTTGAGAACGCCCCTCGCCCGGCTGATTTCACAGAGGCAGTGCGGATTCAAAAGACCGTTCATGGCGAGGCGTTTCCGGCGTTGTCGGACGCCGACTGGCACCGCTTCGTCCACGCCATCTATCGCGACGAGGCCGGCATGCCTGTCGCCGACTACGACCCGGCCTTGCTCAACACCGTGCTGGCGATGGACCTGAGCCAGCCGCTGCCTGATCTCTGGCCGCAGTTCGAAGCTCTTGCGTCGGTGCTGGTGCTCGCCATCCGCGGCGCCAACTCGCGGCTGCTGTCGGCGGAAACTGTCGAGGAAATACGCCGACGCCACCCACGCTTCGCGGCGATCACTGTTGAAGGACAAGGCCACGCGCCGCTGCTGGAGACGGGAAGCCTGCCGGCGACAATCGCTATCTTCCTGGATAAAGCAGACGCAACGGCTTTTCCTCCGAAAGACTGATCGGCGGCTGGGCCGACCACGGCCGGCTGACGTGGCAGCCACCACTGACAGCAGACAGGCTACAAAGCACGTCCGGCAAATTGCGGACGAGTCGCTCGACACGCCGGAATGCGCCACGTCACCCGACACTCTGAAGCTCTGCAGTTTTCGTTTCCTCAAACGAAAAAACCCGGCGGTTGCCCGCCGGGTTTTCCTTAAATCAGCTTGTGAGCCGATTAGAACGAAGCGTCGAGACGCAGGAAGCCACCCCATGCGGAGCCATGGTCGCCGTCTTCGTAGTTGACAGCCAGCTTGGCATCGAGGTTTTCAACGACCTTATAGTCGACGACAGCGCCAGCGGCCCATGCGTCGTGATCAAAGCCGTTGGCTTCGTCCGCGAAGTACTGAGCACCCGCACCAATTGCGAGCTTCTCGTTGACCTGATACTTCGCGTAACCGCCAAGCGACCACGTGAAGCCATCATAGCTTTCGCTGAGCGGAGTGTTCACGCTGTAGAAGCTTTCGCCCGACTCGTAGGTCGCCAGAACGGACAGCGTCAGGGCTTCGGTTGCCTTGAAGTTGGCAATCGCCTTCAGTGCGAACTCTTCCGCAGTAGCGTCGTAGGCTGCGAACAGATCAACGCCACCCCAACCCTGTGCGATCGAGACCTTACCGGTCACGTTCGGAACGTAATCCTCGTTGCTGTCTGCTTCTTCCAGACCGGCGCTAACTGCGATGCCGTTGCCAGCATCAAAGGTGTAGCGGATCTGGTGAATACGAGCGCCACCACCCGAGTCAAATTCGCCCGAGAGGTCACCGTCATACAGCGTATCGGTAAAGCCAACGAGCAGGCCGCCGAGTTCGAAGTAGGCGTGACGGAGCGTGAAGGCACTGCTCGAGCCCGAGTCAATGCGGCCTTCGATTTCGATGTAACGCTTGAAGGTGCCGTATTCGGTCTCCGAACGGGCATCGAACTTCAGACGAGCAAGAGCCGTCTTGCGCCAACCCGAATCGTCGAGATCAGCAAAGTCCTCGCTGCTGTTCCAGTTGATCTGGTAACGAACGAGGCCGCCGATCTTGAGGCAGGTCTCGGTGCCGGGGATGTAGTAGAAGCCCGCGCCGTAAACGTCGCAGATGCGGACGTATTCCATGGGTTCCGGCTCAGCGACGACGACAGCGTCGGCCGCACGAGCGCCGGAGACTGCGAGCAGAGCCGCAGCGGAGCCGAGAAGAAGGCTCTTAATGTTCATTTTCTGACCTCCAGTCAAAAGTTTCAAAAGAGGGTCTGGGTATTTTTTGCTGAAGGACAGCGTTCCCTGCCCCATCCCCGTTTGAAAAAGATGCGCACCGCGCTCCCTCTTCGACCCCGACATTACCCATGAGCCGCTGCGGTTCAACAGCCAACACGGCCCGCAAGCCTCCCGTAACGCTCTATCGCCGGGCCATGTTGCACAAATGACACGATTTGATACCCCCCATAAAGAAGTCATTAAGAAATGGGGCCATTCCAGCGCAGGTTTTGCGCTTGGCACCACATGCAGTTGAGTTCTCTTTCCGCAGAATCGCGGCTGAGCCGATTCCACCGGAGCCCAGCTGAGCGGACGATTCGTGCATCGAACTCGCCAGGCGATGCTTTTTCCCACCGATATGTAGAATGGCTTATTGATTGTGCCGCGCCTTTTCTTTATCCAGCGGCGCAACGGAGAGGTGGCCGAGTGGTCGAAGGCGCTCCCCTGCTAAGGGAGTAGAGGTCAAAAGCTTCTCGTGGGTTCGAATCCCATCCTCTCCGCCAGCCTCAGGCTACCTTCCCTCCCAGATCTCAGAATTACCAGCTATTTCAATTGCTTGCAGGATCGCTGCGCGCGAGGGGAGCTGATTTTCGCGGCTTTCTGATTTCTTTTTTCGATCTCCAGCCGCGATTCTGACTGGAGGTCAGAAAATGAACATTAAGAGCCTTCTTCTCGGCTCCGCTGCGGCTCTGCTCGCAGTCTCCGGCGCTCGTGCGGCCGACGCTGTCGTCGTCGCTGAGCCGGAACCCATGGAATACGTCCGCATCTGCGACGTTTACGGCGCGGGCTTCTACTACATCCCCGGCACCGAGACCTGCCTCAAGATCGGCGGCCTTGTTCGTTACCAGATCGACTGGAACAGCGAGACCGATGACGGCTGGCGCAAAACCGCCCTGTTCCGCCTGAAGGTCGATGCTCGTTCGGAGACCGAATACGGCACGTTCAAGCGCTACATCGAATTCCAGGGCGCAAACAACGGCGCGACCCACTCTCCGATCTTGGACGACGCAGGCGCTGTCATTGGCACGTCGTTTGATGGCAACGACGACAGCACCTTCGCCGTTCGTTATGCTTACTTCGAACTCGGCGGCCTGATGGTCGGTCGCAACGACACGCTGTTCGACGGCGATCTGTCGGGCGAGTTCGACAAGGGCGGTGGCGACTTCATCCAGCAGATCCGCTACACCTTCGACGCCGGCAACGGCATCGCTGTGTCGGTCGGCCTGGAAGAAGAAGACAACAACTTCGACTACGTGCCGCTCGTGACCGGTAAGGTCTCGATCGCTCAGGGTTGGGGTTCGGTCGACCTGTTCGCAGGTTATGACGATCGCTTCTCGGAGTTCGCCCTCAAGGGTATCGCCAAGATCAAGGCAACCGACGCTCTGACGCTCGAGCTGCTCGCAGCTTACGAGTCGGGTGCTACCTGGTTCGGCCTGTCTGACTTCTACGCTGGCTACGAATGGTCGGTCGGCGGTTACCTGAAGTACCAGGTCAACGAGAAGCTGGCGATCGGCGCTGGTGGTCAGTACTTCGCTGACGCTCACGAAGGCGACTTCGTGACCCTCACGACGGTTGACTCGGGCTTCAATGATTGGACGGTCGGCGCGGTTATCGACTACACGATCGTCGAGAACCTCAACGCCAAGCTCGCCCTCAACTACGTCGACGGCGACACCTTTGAGGATGCTGGCGAAGACGGCGCGTTCACGGGCTTCCTCCGCCTCAACGCCGAATTCTAATCGGCTGACGGCGTAAAGCATAAGGCGGCCCGGGTTTCCTAGGAGACTCGGGCCGTTTTTTTCTACCGGCAGAACGCCGGGACCCTAACCACAAAAGGAGAGCACGACGCTGTAAGACGAAGCGAGTTCGAGCCCAGGACGATATTGCCGTCTGCATCACGGCGTGAGCTTGCTCATTTGTTTACGTTATCCCTTGCCTCCGCAAACCATGGCTGTATCGTCCGCGCCGGGGATTGCTGAGGTGGTTATGAAGAAAGCAACTCCTAAGGACCAAATTATGAGCGGCCACCACTCAGCCGCCCTGATGACTGATTGCAAGGTAACTTACAGTTTCAATACTATTAAAGAAGTAAAGTCATTCAGGGTCATAGACCTTTTTTATTCTTACAAAGACATCTTATGGGATGACGGCAAGCACAAGTACAACGTCAGCTCCTTTATTGGTGAGATCGACGAGGTCCTGCTTGGCGAGCGCTTCAGCGCATTTTCCCAGGAGACACTCGACGGCCTGATAGGCTCCTTGCGCCAACGCGGTAACAGCAACGCGACCATCAATCGAAAGATGGCCGCTTTGAGCAAACTGCTGCGCAAGGCCTACAAGATGGGAGATATCCACAGCCTGCCCGAGTTCCGCCGCCAGAAAGAGCGGGCGGGACGAATCCGCTTTCTCGAGCTCGAGGAAGAGGATCGGCTGTTTGCTGCCATCAGGGCCAAGAGCGAAGACGCCTACCGGCTTTCCGTTTTCCTTGTCGACACCGGATGCCGCCTCGGCGAGGCGATCGGGCTGATCTGGAACGACATCCAGGACACCCGCGTCAGCTTCTGGATCACTAAATCCGGGCGCAGCCGCACCATTCCCCTGACCGCACGCGCGAGAGAAACGACCAAATGGCCGGCAGACCGTGGGCCGCGTCCAAAAGGACCGTTCGCCATGCTGACGCAGCCGCAGTTCCGCGCCATCTGGAACGAAGCCAAGGCAGAAGTTGGATTGGGTGCCGACGACCAGGTGGTGCCGCACATCCTGCGCCACACCTGCGCCTCGCGCCTCGTGCAGGGCGGCATCGACATCCGCCGCGTGCAGATGTGGCTCGGCCACCAGACGCTGTCGATGACGATGCGCTATGCACATCTCGCGACCAACGATCTTGATCGTTGTGTGGTGGTGCTGGAACGGCACTGAGGGCAAGCAGGCAATTTGTCGGGCGAACACCGGCCTCACTCAGGCTGCGTTGTCGTTCGCCGACGATTCGTCTCGGCCGCTTTGAAAGATTGTTGGTCCCGATCGCGCCAAGGCTGCGACAAACCGCATGCATGCGCGGCCGGTTTTGTCGTATAGGCAAAATCCGAGAGAGTTCCGCGCCCGGTACGGGGCGGACGACGCCATCGAGTATGCTGACATGACCAACCGCCCTGCCCTCACCCCCGTCATCAATGCCCTGCCTGTTACCGTGCCGTTTGTTGGGCCGGAGGCGCAGGAGCGTGACCGCGGCGCGCCGTTTCGGGCCCGCATCGGTGCCAATGAGAGCGGTTTCGGCCCCTCGCCACGCGTGATCGCGCGCATGCAGGAGGCGGCGGGCGAGATGTGGAAATATTGCGACCCCGACAACTATGAACTCAAGGTCGCCCTTGCGCGCCATCTCGGTGTCGGCATCGAGAATGTTGTCGTCGGCGAAGGCATCGACGGGCTGCTGAACCTCGTCGTGCGCATGTACGCCAGCGAAGGCACGCCAGTCGTGACCTCGCTCGGCGCCTATCCGACCTTCAATTTCCACGTCGCCAGCGTCGGCGCCAGACTGGTGCCGGTGCCGTTCCGCAACGACAAGGAGGATTTGCAGGGCCTGCTCGACGCAGTGAAACGGGAGAATGCGCCCGTTGTCTATCTGTCCAACCCGGACAATCCGATGGGCAGCTGGTGGGAGGCAACCGAGATCCTTCGCTTTGTCGAAGCGTTGCCCGAAACGACGATGCTGGTCCTTGATGAGGCCTATGGCGAGACGGCACCGGCTTCGGCGCTGCCGCCGGTCGACATTTCGCGACCCAATGTCGTGCGTATGCGCACCTTCTCCAAGGCCTATGGGCTCGCCGGCATCCGCTGCGGCTATGCCTTTGGCGACGCCGAGGTGATCACGAGCTTCGAGAAGGTGCGCAATCACTACGGCGTCAGCCGGATGGCGCAGATAGCGGGCGAGGAAGCCCTCGCCGACCAGGCTTATCTCGCTGAGGTCGTCGCCAAGGTTGATGCCGGGCGCAAGCGGATCGCCAGGATTGCAAGTGACAACGGGTTGAAGCCCCTGCCCTCGGCGACCAATTTCGTCACCATCGACTGCGGCGGTGATGCTGCCTTTGCCCTGGCGGTTATGCGCAACATGCTTGCCCGCGACGTGTTCATCCGCAAGCCGATGGCGCCGGTGCTCGACCGCTGCATTCGCGTCAGCGTCGGTCTCGACCACGAGCTCGACATCTTCGCCGAAGAACTGCCTCGGGCAATCGCTGCTGCCCGCGGCGCGTGACGACGGCCGACACTTTCAACTAGGGATAGCCACGAACTTCGCGCGACATAGGTTTGCGCGAAGATATATGCGCATATCCTAATTTATTCATTTCGACGCCGCATCATCAACACAGTTCGTGCCTAGGCCGGACCTGGGCGGACGGGGACACAGGGGGTTCAACAGCAATCAAGAACCAAACCGGGGAGACCCTATGCCTCAGCACAGCGCCAACGAGCAGTATCTGCTCGAGCTCATCAACGCGGAGCGCGCCAAAGTCGGCGCCCAGCCTCTGGCATTCGACAACGACCTAAGCGAAGCCGCCGAAAACCACGACAAGTGGATGCTCGCGGCGGATGTCTTTTCACACACGGGATCCGGCGGCTCGTCGCCGACGACACGCATGAAGGCGGCCGGCTACACGCTCAGCGGCTCCTGGGCGACCGGCGAGAACATCGCCTGGGCGACCACGCGCGCGCCGACCGGCTATGTCGACGAAGTGAAGCTGCTCCACACCAACCTGATGAATTCTTCCGGACACCGGGCGAACATCCTCAACCCGAACTTCCGCGAGGTCGGCCTCGGCTTCGAGGTCGGCGACTACAAGGGGCGTTCCTCCGCCTTCGTGACCGAAGACTTCGGCAAGACGGGTACCGACCTGTTCCTGACCGGCGTCACCTTCGACGACAAGGACGGTGACCGTTTCTACGATCCGGGCGAAGGGCTTGGCGCAATCACGGTGACGGCCAAGAACGCCCTCGGCCAGACCTTCAAGACCACGACCTCGGCGGCGGGCGGCTACGACCTGGTGCTGAAGCCCGGCACCTATACCGTGACCTTCACCGGCACCAACATCGCGACCTCGACGCAGACGGTCACGATCGGCACCAAGAACGTCAAGAAAGACCTGATCGATCCGGTGATGAAGTCGGGCACGCTGGCAGCCACCGCTTCGGCCGACGATGCCGGTGCAGCCGCGCCGACAACGCCGACCAAGGCAGTCGACGTTGCCGACAACACCGATACTGGCGGCGCCACGACCGGCGGCGACAATACGGGCGGAAACCCTGCGAACAACTGGCTCGCCGACTTCTTCAAGAAGATGGACCACTTCGGCCAGGACCAGGGCACGCGTGGCGCACGTGAAGTCGCCGACTCGGCCGACACGTCGACGAAGAAGACGGTGGCGCTTGATGGCGACCACTTCAACTTCAGCTCGAAGGTGGTGGCACATGTCAACGCTGACCATGTCAACGACATCGTCGATGGCGGCCACGTGCAGCAGGCGGTTGACCATGTGATCGCGGTCTTGCAGGCCCACCTTCCGGCGGATGGCCACGCCGTTGCCGATGCGGGCGATGCTGCCCAGGCAGCGGTCGCCAAGATCCTGGCGCAGATGGCCGCCCATTCGGGCCACCAGAACGGCGACCTCGCCGCCTGATCCTACTTGCGATCCAAGAGGCGGGCCTCGTTTGACGAGGTCCGCCGCAACGCAGCCGAGAGGCTGACATTGGGGAAAAGTCCTGACTTATCCGCTTGCGAATGACCCAGGCCGTACCAACCGCTCGGAGCTGCGCGATGCGCTGGGCTCGTTCCGGGGCGCTTTCGTTGCCGTTGCCGGCTTCAGCGGCCTGATCAACATCCTGATGCTGTCCGGCTCGCTGTTCATGCTGCAGGTCTATGACCGGGTACTGCCGAGCCGCAGTGTGCCGACGCTCGTGGCGCTGATCATATTGGTGGCGGTGCTCTACGCATTCCAGGGCGTGCTCGAAGCTGTCAGGGCACGCGTGCTGACGCGCATCGGCGCGGGCATCGACGAAATCATCAGCGGCCGCGTGTTCAACTGCATCGTCAGGCTGCCCTTGCGCACGCGCGACCGCGGCGAAGGCCTGCAGGCAATGCGCGACCTCGACCAGGTCAGCGGCTTTCTATCAGGCGCCGGACCGGCCGCCTTGTTCGACCTGCCATGGATGCCGCTCTATGTCGGCATCTGTTTTCTCTTTCATCCCTGGATCGGCGTCGCGGCACTCGCCGGCGCGGTGCTTCTTGTCGCGCTGACCGTGTTGACAGACCGCCTGGTGCGCGGGCCGACCAAGGCGATGTCGGGCTTCAGCACGCGGCGCAGCGCGATTGCGCAGGCAGGCGCTCGCAATGCCGAGGTGCTGGCCGCGATGGGCATGGGTGACCGGCTGGCGCAGCGCTGGGCCCAGGCGAATGGCGATTTCCGCGAGGCGCAGGAACGCGCCAGCGACCTGACCAGCGGCTTCGGTGCGGTATCGCGCATCCTGCGCATGATGCTGCAGTCGATGGTGCTGGCGCTTGGCGCCTATCTCGTCATCTACCAGCAAGCGACGCCCGGTATCATCATCGCCAGCTCGATCCTGACGTCGCGCGCGCTGGCGCCGATCGAACTCGCCATCGCGCACTGGAAAGGCTTTCTCAATGCGCGCCAGAGCTGGAACAGGCTCGACGCATTGTTCGCGGCAATGCCGGCGTCCGAAGGCGGCATGGAGCTGCCGGCTCCGGCCGACGAGCTCGCCGTGGAGGGCATCAGCGTGGTGGCGCCGGGCAACCGGCGATTTGTGCTGCAGGATGTCGAATTCTCGCTCCGGGCAGGATCCGGCATGGGCGTCATCGGCCCGAGCGGCTCGGGAAAATCGTCGCTGGCGCGGGCACTGGTCGGCGTCTGGCCGCTGATGCGCGGCAAGGTGCGGCTCGATGGTGCCGCGCTCGAGCAGTGGCCGGCGCAAGCGCTCGGCCGCCATGTCGGCTACCTTCCGCAGGACGTAGAGCTGTTTGCCGGAACGGTCGGCCAGAACATCTCGCGCTTTGAAGACAAGGCAGCCTCCGAAACGATTATCTCAGCGGCGAAGGCGGCGGGCGTGCACGACATGATCCTGCGCCTGCCCGAGGGCTACCAGACCGAGATCGGTGAGAGCGGTGCTGCCCTCTCCGCCGGCCAGCGCCAGCGCGTGGCATTGGCGCGTGCACTGTATCGCGACCCGTTCCTGGTCGTTCTCGACGAACCCAATTCCAACCTCGACGCATCGGGCGACCAGGCGTTGACGCAGGCCATCGAGCGCATCAAGGCGCGCGGTGGCATCGTCATCGTTGTGGCGCACCGGCCGAGCGCGCTCGCAGCACTCGATCACCTGCTGGTGCTCGGCGGCGGCAAGCAGCAGGCGTTCGGCCTGAAGAGCGACATTGCACGGCAGGCGCTGCAACCGGTGCCGGTGCCGCTGCATGCGGTGGGAACGGCGGGCTGACCATGACACTGGTGACGAACCATTTTTCGGCAGACCGGCTGAAGGCAGCCCGAAATCTTGCCGCATCGGCGAAGACGCAGATGCTCGCCTTGCTCGACAAGGGCGCCATGCCGGTTGCCGGCGCTACCCCGCAACAGCAGCGGCTGCGCAACGACATCAGGCGCAACATGCGGCTGGGCGGCATCGCCGCGCTGGCGCTGGTCGGCGGCCTCGGACTTTGGGCTGCGACGAGCAGCCTATCGGGTGCAGTGGTCGCTGCCGGTCACCTGGTTGTCGATTCGAACGTCAAGGCGGTCCAGCACCCGCAGGGCGGCGTTGTCGGTGCGCTCAACGTGCACAATGGCAGCATGGTTTCGGCTGGCGAGGTGCTGGTGCGGCTCGACGACACCGTCGCCAAGGCCAATCTCGCCATCGTCGACAATGGCCTGGACGAGCTGGTGGCGCGGCGCGCGCGGCTGATGGCCGAGCGCGACGGTGTCGACGCGATCGCCTATCCGGCCGAACTCACGGCCCGCGCCTCCACTCCCGAGATTGCGCAACTGATCGAGGGCGAAAACAAGCTCTTTGCGCTCCGGCGGCAGGCGCGCGATGGGCAGGTGTCGCAATTGCGCGAGCGTATTGCCCAGTTCCGCCAGGAAATTTCGGGCATCGAAGCCCAGCAGAACAGCAAGAAGCAGGAGATCGCCCTGATCAAGGTCGAGCTCGCGGGCATGGAAGAGCTCTGGAAAAAGAAGCTGGTGCCGATCTCTCGGTTGGCCGACCGCCAGCGGGCGCAGGCACAGCTCGACGGCGAGGACGGCCAACTCACCGCATCGGCGGCGCAGACGCGCGGCCGCATCAGCGAGACCGAGCTCGCCATCATCCAGATCGACCAGGACATGCGCAGCCAGGTGGCGGGCGAACTGCGCGAGATCGACGCCAAGGCCGGCGAGCTAAGGGAACGGCAGGTCGCCGCCGAGCAGTCGCTGAAGCAAATCGACATCCGCGCGCCGCAGGCCGGCCGTGTCCACCAGCTGGCGATCCATACCGTCGGCGGCGTGGTCACGCCGGGCGAAGCGATAATGCAGATCGTGCCGACGGCGGATGCGCTGGTGGTCGAGGCGCGCGTCGCACCACAGGACATCGATCAGGTGCGCATCGGCCAACCGGCGACGCTGAGGCTTTCCGCCTTCAACCAGCAGACCACGCCGGAAGTGGAAGGCACGGTCGACCGGGTTTCACCCGACATGATCGAGGACCAGAAGGCCGGGCTCTCCTACTACGGGGTGCGCATAACCCTGTCCGCCAAGAGCCTCGAACAGGCTGGCTCGCCGGAGCTCAAGCCGGGCATGCCGGCCGAGGTGTTCCTCAAGACCACCGACCGCACGGTGCTTTCCTATCTGTTCAAGCCGCTGACCGACCAGGCCAGCCGCGCCTTCCGCAGCGACTGACGCCGATCGGCCGTCATCCACAGGTCGCAATTCGCACCCCTTGAATTAATTAAACGTTCGTTTTATTAATTTGGTCATTCGGGAGGAATGGCTGGATGGCGCGAACTGCGGGTTCGGACGGCGGCAGGACGGAAGCGGCGATCCGCGAGGCGGCGGTGCAACTGATCGCGCGCCACGGCTTCGAGGCGGTGACTATGCGCCAGCTGGCGGCCGAAGTCGGCGTGCAGGCTGCTGCGCTGTACCGCTATTTCCCGACCAAGGAAGACCTGCTCCACACACTGATGCGCGAGCACATGGAAGCGCTGCTTGGCGCCTGGGAGGCAGCGCGCGCCGACAATGACGATCCGCTGGCGCGGCTGACCAGTTTTGTCGCCAACCACATCCGTTTCCATGTCGAGCGCCGGCACGCCACCCATGTCTCCAACATGGAGTTGCGCAGCCTTTCGCGCGATAATCTGACCAGCATCCTCAAGCTCCGCACGGCTTACGAAAAGGAGCTCAGGACCATCCTGCGCGACGGCGCGGATGCGGGCCTGCTGGAGGTCGACGACACCGGCCTGACCGCGATGGCGATCATCCAGATGATCACGGGCGTCATCGTCTGGTTTCGTCCCGATGAGAGACTGTCGGTCGACGAAGTGACCGCGACCTACCTTGCCATGACGATGCGCCTGACCGGTGCCAAGACCAACGCGGAGGACCGCCATGTACGACAAGACGCTGAACTTCGGGCTCGGTGAAGACATAGACAGCCTGCGCGAGATGGTCCGGCGCTTCGCCCAGGACCGCATCGCCCCGATCGCCGCCGACATCGACCGCAGCAATGAATTTCCCGCCCATCTCTGGCAGGAACTGGGCGCGCTCGGCCTGCTTGGCATCACAGCCGAGGGCGAGTATGGCGGCTCGGAAATGGGTTATGTCGCCCATGTCGTGGCGGTGGAGGAGATATCCCGCGCCTCGGCCTCGGTCGGCCTGTCTTATGGCGCGCATTCGAACCTGTGCGTCAACCAGATCAAGCGCTGGGGCACGCCGGAGCAGAAGGCAAAATACCTGCCCAAGCTGTGCTCGGGCGAAAATGTCGGCGCACTCGCCATGTCGGAAAGCGGCTCCGGCTCCGACGTCGTGTCGCTCCGCCTGAGGGCCGAGAAGCGCAACGACGTCTATGTGCTCAACGGCTCCAAGATGTGGATCACCAACGGGCCCGACGCCGACACGCTGGTTGTCTATGCCAAGACTGATCCGGATCGCAAATCGCGCGGCATCACCGCCTTCATCATCGAGAAGACGATGAAGGGCTTTTCGGTGGCGCAGAAGCTCGACAAGCTCGGCATGCGCGGCTCCAACACCGGCGAGCTGGTGTTCGAGAACGTCGAGGTGCCGGTCGAAAACGTGCTGCACGAGGAAGGCCGCGGCGTCGAAGTGCTGATGTCCGGCCTCGACTACGAGCGTGTGGTGCTGGCTGGCGGACCGATCGGCATCATGGCGGCATGCATGGACGTCGCCGTGCCTTACGTGCA
Source organism: Aminobacter sp. LjRoot7 (assembly GCF_964252895.1). Lineage (NCBI taxonomy): Bacteria > Pseudomonadati > Pseudomonadota > Alphaproteobacteria > Hyphomicrobiales > Phyllobacteriaceae > Aminobacter > Aminobacter sp. LjRoot7. The sequence continues at coordinate 441,580 of NZ_CAXUPX020000002.1, read as the reverse complement.
CGACCGCAAGCAGTTCGGCCAGCCGATCGGCGAATTCCAGCTGGTGCAGGGCAAGCTCGCCGACATGTATTCGACGATGAACGCCGCGCGCGCCTACGTCTATGCCGTGGCCGCTGCCTGCGACCGCGGCCAGACGACTCGCAAGGACGCCGCCGGCTGCGTGCTGTTTGCGGCCGAGAAGGCGACGTTGATGGCGCTCGACGCCATCCAGCTGCTCGGCGGCAATGGCTACATCAACGACTATCCCACGGGCCGACTGCTGCGCGACGCCAAACTCTACGAGATCGGCGCCGGCACCAGCGAGATCAGACGCTGGCTGATTGGCCGCGAGATCATGGCGGAAGGCGCATGACGCCTCCCGCCTGGTCACTGGAAAGCCCTTGGCAGATCGGCGGTCGGCTTCGACACGATCTGATGGGCGTCACGCCAGATGACCTCGCGCTGACCGGCGGTCTTGATTGTCCGCACCGGCAGGCCGCCCTCGCCAATCAGCCAGGCGCAGTAGCGCGCACGGCTGATGGCCTCGGCGGCGTCCGGGTCGAACCAGCAGATGCCCCAGATCGAGTTACGCCGCTTGAAATGGCGACCGATCCTGCCGGGTATCGGCAAATGCTCATTGAACCAGTTGAACTGCTCGCCCAGTTCGGCATGGATCCAGTCCGGACAGCCGGTCCTGTAGAGATACCAGGACGCCCGGAAGAAGCCGGCCTCCACCCGGCTGTTCGGGTGGATAAGCGGCGTAACGAAACGCACATACATGATGACAACCGCGCGGCCTCGACGGCGGCGCGCTCCCCTGCAACTTCGGTGAATTCAAGGTGTGAAGGTGCCGCCCTTCGGCGGCCTCAGCCTTTTGCCGAAGGGAGACGGAATGCCAGGCGCATATCGATGCGTCTCATCGGTCGTCTCCAAGAGGACAGGTTGCGGAACATGCGGACGAGCCAGAGGCTCGCCCATTCGGGAGCGGGCAGGTACACGCATTCCGCAACGTTATCAAGCCAAAACAATCAGAGGTTTTCGCAACACCTCTGGCTGCAATTTGCCGCAAATGGCCATTTATGGCACAATCTCGATTTCTGCCACAGATCGAGGTTCGTTCCATGACAGAGCCAGAGACACCGAAGGGCTTCGCCGAGGAGCCGCAGAAGCCATACAGCTCCAGGATCAGGGACGAATTGCTGCGCAAGCCGCCGAAGTACGAGCGGCTGCGCGTCGGCGACGGCGGCCGTGTCGTCATCCCCGCCGCCATGCGCGAGGAAATGGGCATCAAGCCGGGCGACGATCTCGTCGCTCGCGTCGAGAACGGAGAACTCAGGCTGATCTCGCGCCAGATGGCCCTCACCCGCGTCCAGCAGGAGATGGCCAAGTACAAGAAGCCGGGCGAGAGCGTTGTCGACGAGTTCATTGCCGAGCGCCGCGCAATGTGGGGTGAAGAGTGATCGTGCTCGACGCTTCGGCGGTGCTGGCGGCGATGCTGCAAGAGCCTGGAGCCGACCGGGTGCATGCGCTGGTCGACAAGAGCGTGATCTGCGCGGTCAATGTGACGGAGGTCATCTCGAAGCTGACCGACAAGGGCTATGACGAAGTTGACGTACGCCAGCAATACGAGAACTTGAGTCTTGAGGTGGTGTCGTTCGACCAACACCTGGCGCTGGTGGCGGGGCACCTTCGTGCATCGACGCGTCACAAGGGCCTGTCGCTGGGCGATCGCGCCTGTCTGGCACTGGCGATACTGACTGAACGAACGGCTGTCACCGCCGACAGGAAATGGGCCGATCTCGACGTCGGCTGCAAGATTGAGGTCATTCGCTGAGAGGCGATGCAGAGCGGAGATGGATCAACAGCAAGACACCGACGTCTGGACTTCGCCGAAATTACGAGGCTAGTGCGTTAGATTCGCCACCCACCATGACTGCTTCGCGCCTTGGGCGCGGCTATGCATGGGTATCACTCCAAGAGGAAAAATGCCGACGCTTCATTCCCAGCTCTCCCCCTCCTCCGAAAGCTTCAAGGCCAATGCCGCGCGCCTGCGAACGCTGGTGGCTGACATCAGCGAGAAGGCTGCGACGGTGGAGCGCGGCGGTTCGGAGGATGCGCGCAAGCGGCATGTGTCGCGCGGCAAGCTTTTGCCGCGTGAAAGGCTGGCACAGCTGCTCGACGCCGGCTCGCCCTTCCTCGAGGTCGGCCAGTTCGCCGCCTTCGGCCTCTATGGCGGCGACATCGCCTCGGCCGGCGTGATCGCCGGCATTGGCCGCGTCGAGGGCACCGAGGTCATGGTGGTGGTCAACGACGCCACGGTGAAGGGCGGCACCTATTATCCGCTGACGGTGAAGAAGCATCTCAGGGCGCAGGAGATCGCGCTGCAGAACAATCTGCCCTGCATCTATCTCGTCGATTCGGGCGGCGCCAACCTGCCCAACCAGGACGAGGTGTTTCCCGACCGCGATCATTTCGGCCGCATCTTCTTCAACCAGGCCAACATGTCGGCGGCAGGCATTCCGCAGATCGCCTGCGTCATGGGCTCGTGCACGGCGGGCGGCGCCTATGTGCCGGCAATGTCCGACGAGACCGTCATGGTGCGTAACCAGGCGACCATCTTCCTCGCCGGGCCGCCGCTGGTGAAGGCGGCCACCGGCGAGGATGTGAGCGCCGAAGACCTGGGCGGCGCCGACCTGCACACGCGGGTCTCGGGTGTCGCCGACCACTATGCCGTGGACGACGAACACGCGCTGGCGATCGTCCGGCGCATCGTCAAAAACCTGAATCGGAAGAAGGACATCGGGCTCGTTCTCAAGAAATCGATTCCGCCTGTTCATGCGCCGGAAGAGGTCTATGGCGTCATCCCCGCCGACCTGCGCCAGCCTTACGACGTGCGCGAGGTGATCGCGCGCGTTGTCGACGGCTCCGAGTTCGACGAGTTCAAGCAGAACTACGGCGCCACGCTGGTGACCGGCTTTGCCCATATCCACGGCATGCCGGTCGGCATCATCGCCAACAACGGCGTGCTGTTTTCGGAGAGCGCGCTGAAGGGCGCGCATTTCATCGAGCTGTGCTGCCAGCGGAAGGTCCCGCTGGTGTTCCTGCAGAACATCACCGGCTTCATGGTCGGCGCGAAATACGAGGCCGGTGGCATCGCCAAGGATGGCGCCAAGCTGGTGACGGCGGTCGCGACCGCCCAGGTGCCGAAGGTGACGATCATCATCGGCGGTTCGTTCGGCGCCGGCAATTACGGCATGTGCGGCCGCGCCTACTCGCCTCGCTTCCTGTGGATGTGGCCGAACGCACGCATTTCCGTCATGGGCGGCGAGCAGGCGGCGACCGTTCTCGCCATGGTCAAGCGCGAGGGCATCGAGCGCAAGGGCGGCACCTGGAGCAAGGAAGAAGAGGCCGAATTCCGCGCGCCGATCCTCGAGAAATATGAGCGCGAGGGGCACCCGCTCTACTCGTCGGCGCGCCTGTGGGACGACGGCATCATCGACCCGGCGAAGACGCGCGAGGTGCTGGCGCTCAGCCTGTCGGCTGCGCTCAACGCGCCGGTCGCCGACACCAAGTTCGGCGTGTTCAGGATGTGATGGGGGATCAAAGAATGTTCTCAAAAATCCTCATCGCTAATCGCGGCGAGATTGCATGCCGCGTCATCCGCACTGCCCGCAAGATGGGCATCAAGACGGTGGCCGTTTACTCCGACGCCGACGCGCGCGCGCTGCACGTCGCCATGGCCGACGAAGCCGTGCATATCGGCGGCTCGCCGGTCGCCGAGAGCTATCTGCGCGGCGACGTCATCATCGCGGCTGCCAAGGCGACCGGCGCCGAGGCGATCCATCCCGGCTACGGCTTCCTGTCCGAAAACCCCGGCTTCGTCGACCAGGTGACGCAGGCAGGGCTCGTCTTCATCGGCCCTTCGGCAGATTCGATCCGCGCCATGGGGCTCAAGGACGCGGCCAAGAGGCTTATGGAAAAGGCCGGCGTGCCGGTCGTGCCAGGCTATCACGGCGAGGCGCAGGAGATCGTCATCCTCGCCAGCAAGGCGCGCGAGATCGGCTATCCCGTGCTGATCAAGGCGCGCGCCGGCGGCGGCGGCAAGGGCATGCGCCGCGTCGACCATCCCGACGATTTCGCCGATGCGCTCTCTGGCGCGCGGCGCGAGGCCAAGGCCGCCTTCGGCGACGACCGCGTGCTGGTCGAGAAATATGTCGACAAGCCGCGCCACATCGAAGTGCAGGTGTTCGGCGACAATTTTGGCAATGCCGTGCACCTGTTCGAGCGCGACTGCTCGGCACAGCGCCGCCACCAGAAGGTGATCGAGGAAGCCCCTGCTCCTGGCATGACGGCGGAGTTGCGCGCTGCGATGACCGATGCCGCCGTGAAGGCGGCAAAGGCGATCAAATATTCCGGCGCCGGCACGATCGAGTTCATCGTCGATGCCTCGGACGGGCTGAAGCCGGACCGCTTCTGGTTCATGGAAATGAACACGCGGCTGCAGGTCGAGCATCCGGTGACCGAGATGATATCAGGCGTAGACTTGGTCGAATGGCAGCTTCGGGTCGCCTCGGGCGAGCAGATACCGCTGGCGCAGGATGAGATCGCGCTGTCCGGCCATGCCTTCGAGGCACGGCTCTATGCCGAGGATCCCGCCAAGGGCTTCCTGCCGGCGATCGGAACGCTGCATCATCTCAGTTTCCCGACCGAAGCCACGCCGGGCACCGAAATTCGCGTTGAAACCGGCGTGCGCCAAGGCGATGCGATTTCGCCGTTCTACGACCCGATGATCGCCAAGGTGGTGACGCACGGGCCTGATCGCGCCACGGCCCTCAACGCGCTGGCCGAAGCAGTCACTCGCACCGAAGTGGCCGGGTCGACGACCAATGCGGCGTTCCTCGCAGCCCTTGCACGTGACCCCGACTTCGCCTCCGGCGATGTCGACACCGGTCTCATCGGGCGCAAGCAGGATGAGCTGACGGTCACCGCGCCGCCGAGCAGCCGGGCCGTAGCACTCGCCGCACTGGCTGCCACGGGAGCCACGGCATCCGCTGCCTCTGATGATCCGTGGTCTGGCCTCACCGGCTACGCCCACTTCAACCCGCTGGCACGGCGGGCAACGCTGTCATTTGGCGGCGACGATATTGTTGCCCACATCACCGCGCGGCCGGACGGGCGTTTCCAGGTCAGACCGGAGGGCGGCGAGGCTTTCGTGCTAGCTGCGGGCGTGAACGATGTCGGTGCGACCGTCGCGGCGTGGCCCGGCCATGTCACCGTGTTCGAAAACGGCCGCTCGTTCGACTTCGCCATCAGCGATCCGTTCGCCCGTGCTGCCGAGATCGGCGAAGGCACGTCGAGCATGCGCGCGCCGATGCCAGGGCTGGTCAAGCTGGTACGTGCCGCCAAGGGCGACAAGGTGACCAAGGGCCAGCCGCTGCTGGTGCTCGAGGCGATGAAGATGGAGCACACCATCACCGCCACCCATGACGGGGTGATCAGCGAGATCGCCGTCGAGGGCTCGCAGGTCACCGACGGAACTGTGCTGGTGCGCTTCGAGGACTGACGCGAGCCTTGCTGTTTGCGCATGACAGCCCAGCCCGAAAATCTGTACCGGATTTCGGGCTGGCGTCTTATTGCTGCGATGCAGCAAACATGGACAGGCAAGCGCAGTGACCAACATCAGCAACAGTGATGCCCTACCGCATCGCCAGTACGAGGACGTGCTGGCACTGCTCACCGGTACCATGATGGTGGCGCTCGGGCTGGTGCTCTACACCAATGCCGGGCTGATCACTGGCAGTTCGGCCGGACTGGCGCTGCTTGTCCAATACGCCACCGGCTACGGCTTCGGCGCCATCTTCTTCGTCATCAACCTGCCCTTCTATTATCTCGCGGTGAAGCGCATGGGCTGGCCATTCGCGCTGCGCACCTTTGCTGCCGTGGCGCTGATTTCGCTGCTGTCGCGCCTGGTGCCCGACTGGATCGGCATCGGCCACCTGAACCCGCTTTATGCCGCGATATCAGGCGGCGGCCTGATGGGCATGGGCCTTCTGGTGCTGTTCCGCCATCGCGCCGGCCTCGGCGGCTTCAACATCTTGGCTTTGTACCTGCAGGACAATTACGGCATCCGCGCCGGCTATTTCCAGCTGGCGGTCGACCTCGTGATCCTTCTCGTGTCGCTGTTTTATCTCGAGCTCGACAAGGTCGCACTTTCGGTGCTGGGTGCGGCGGTGCTCAACCTGATCATCGCCATCAACCATCGCCCCGGCCGTTATGTCGGCATGAGCTGAATCGAAAAAGCCGCGCCAAGGGCGCGGCTTTCGTTCGCATGCTGGGCCGGATCAGCTGGCGGTCGGCTGCTTGGTCTTCCTGAGATAGGGCAGAACGCGCTCGAACGAGCCGAAGCGCTTGATCGCGTCCTCGTCGGAGACGGCGGCGGTGACGATGACGTCGTCGCCCTGCTTCCACTGCACAGGTGTTGCCACCTGGTACTTGGCGGTCAGCTGGATCGAATCCAGCGCGCGCAGGATCTCGTCGAAGTTGCGGCCGGTCGACATCGGATAGGTCAAGGTCAGCTTGACCTTCTTGTCGGGGCCGATGACGAAGACCGAACGCACGGTGGCATTGTCTGCCGGCGTGCGGCCTTCAGAGCTGTCGCCGGCCGTCGCCGGCAGCATGTCGAAAAGCTTGGCAATGGCAAGCGTCGGGTCGCCGATCATCGGATAGTCGACCTTGTTGCCGGAGAGCGTCTCGATGTCGGCCTTCCATTTGTGGTGGTTCTCGACCGGATCGACCGAAATGCCGATGATCTTGGCGTTGCGCTTGGCGAAATCCGCCTTGAGCCCGGCCATGTAGCCGAGTTCGGTGGTGCAGACGGGCGTAAAATCCTTCGGGTGCGAAAACAGCACGGCATAGCCGTCACCGATCCAGTCATGGAAGCTGATTGCGCCTTCCGTGGTGTCGGCCTTGAAATCGGGGGCGGTGTCATTGATGCGAAGGCTCATTGTCGGTTCCTCCTGAATGCGACGCACACGGCTTGCGCCGGCCAGAACGGCCTGATCTTGGCGTCCGCGTGCGAAAATCTCATTTTGCGCCAAGCTCGTGAAAACGACAATGGCCGGGACATGCCCGGCCATTGAATGCATACGTGCGGCTTACTGCTTGATCGGCGCGTATTTGCCGTCGTGCCACTGGTTGATGTCGTAGCTGGCGTTCTTGAGATCGCCCTTCTCGTCGAAGACGACATCGCCAACGACGGTGCTGATCGGTTTGCCGTCCTTGAGCGCCTCAGCGACCTTCATCGGGTCATCCGTGCCGGCACGCTCGATGCCCTGCGCGAAAGCCTGGATGGTGGCGTAGGAGAACAGCGTGAAGCCTTCCGGCACGAAACCGCCGGCCTTGATCTTCTCGACTGCTTCCTTGGCCTCAGGCTTGGCCTGCGGATCGGACGGGAAGACGAACAGCGTGCCCTCGCCGGCCGGGCCGGCGATCTGCCAGAACTCCGGCGAGGCGATCGAGTCGGGCATGATCAGCTGGTACTTCAGGCTCTGCTCTGCCGACTGGCGCAGGATGAGGCCGGCTTCGGGGTGGTAGCCGCCGAAATAGACGACGTCGGCCTTGAGCTCCTTGAGCTTGGTAACCAGCGCCGAATAGTCCTTCTCGCCGGCATTGATGCCTTCGTAGAGAACCTCGGTCAGGCCACCGGCGTTCATCGTTGCCTTGACTGCGTCGGCCACGCCCTGGCCGTAGGCGCTCTTGTCATGCAGCACGACGACATTCTTGCCTTTGTACTTCTCGGCGATCCATGGGCCGATGAAGGCACCCTGGGCGTCGTCACGCGTGTAAAGGCGCATGATCGTCGGCCAGCCCTTCTTGGCGGCATCGTCGGTCAAAACAGGATTCGACGACGCCGGCGACATCATCAGCGCGCCGGATTCGGCATAGACGGCGGATGCCGGGATGCTCGAGCCCGAGCAGGCATGGCCGTCGATGAACTTGATGCCGTTGGCAACGATGCGGTTGGCGACAGAAACCGCCTGCTTGGGATCGCAGACGTCGTCTTCGATCGACAGCTTGAGCTTGCGGCCCAAGACGCCGCCCTTTTCGTTGATCGCCTTGACGGCGGCTTCGGCACCTTGCTTGAACTGGTCGCCGATGTTGGCGAGCTGTCCGGTCATCGGACCCGCCACGGCAATGCCGATGTCCTGCGCGTAGGCGGCGCCGGCGCTGATCGACAGGCCGACAAGAGCCGCGCCGAATGTACGTTTCAAATGCATTGTTACCCTCCCTGGGACGCTCCGGAATTCCCTGATCGCGTCATACGTGCAATCGCCGAAAGCTGTCATCGCGACCGGGCCTTGTCTTGGCGCATCGGCGTCAGGATGTTGTGCCTGCAAACAGGGCGGCGGGCAATGCGGTGGGCATGACGATGCTGCCACGCTTCGGCTGGCCGAAACAAAAAGGCCGCGCCGATCTTATGGTGATCGGTCGCGGCCTTTTTCGTGGAGAGTGCCGCGAGCATCTTCGGCCCGTCGGACATTCGCCTGCCCTGTCTAACTCTTTGTTCGTCAATGGGGCATGCTGGAGGTCATGTCCCTGTCGCGCCTGGCCTGTCCTTCAAACCGTCGCGTTGTTGTTATTGGAAGCCGCCATTCAGGCGACCTCGGCCTCCCCCCGGAAGCAGATTGTTAGTGCATCGTCATCCATTCACGCGCTTCGCGCAGCGCCTTGACGATGTCGAGCTTGGACATCGTGCCGGAAAGCTCCGAGCGCAGGGCCGCAGCGCGGGCCGAGCCCTTGATCGCGGCGATGTTGAACCATTTGTGGGCGGCAACCACGTCGACCTCGCAATCGCGGCCGGTCGCATACATCATGCCGAGTTCGAGAAGAATGTCGGCCTGAGCGGTGGTTCCCATCGCGCCGAAGCCAGCGTCAAAGATTTCGAAACGTGCCATTTTCTTATCCTCTGCCTGTCTCCTGAGAGCCGGCCCGCTGGTGTTCCGGAGCTGCCCTTTCGATGCTTCCGAGAATGCCGGGGAGCCTTGAATCCGCCGTTAAATGGCTTGCTTAACTCGAAGAAAACAAACTGAAAACAAAGGGTAAAGCTCGGAATTCATTAAGGATAGGATTCCTTGCGGCGGCTGGAATTTGAAGAAAATGCGATGAAAACTCTCAGGCCGCCGGATAAGTCTTTGATAACCACGCGACACATTGATCCGCTGCCAAGGATGAACTTCGGCACTCGGACGACGCGTTTCGGGGCTCTCAAAAAGGCTCAAAACTTCCCTTGCGGCACCACTTTCGTTTTGCCGACAGCTGCATTACGCTTACGTTTGCGTAAACGTCAGGCAGGGAGAGTGCCTGTGAGCGACAATTCAACCGGGAGGACTTCAATGCTTCGCAAGATGAGCCTGGCCATCGCGGCCACCCTGATGATGGCGGGGGCTGCCTATGCCGATCCGATCGAGGGCAACTGGAAGACGGAAGCCGGATCGACTGCCGCGATCACGCCCTGCGGCGGCGGCTTCTGCATCACGCTGAAGGACGGCAAGCACGCCGGCAAGAAGATCGGCACCTTCAACGCCAATGGCGGCACCTATGCCGGCAAGATCACCGATCCGGCCAATGACAAGACCTATACTGGCAAGGCTTCGGTCGCCGGCTCGACGCTCAAGATGAGCGGCTGCGTGCTCGGCGGCCTGATCTGCAAGACGCAGAACTGGAAGAAGCTGTAAGCGAATAGCGAATAGCGAATAGCGAATAGCGAATAGACGGCTCACAACGACCCTGGCGGTCAAGAGTCCCTCATCGCTATTCGCTATATCCTAGCCGCCTTATGCCCTCGCCCGCTGGCCGAACAGTACCTTCTGGGCTTCCTTGTCGTCGGCGAGGTTACGGCGATGGTCTTCGCCAACAGCCAGGCCGCGGATAACGGCGGGACGGGCTAGCAGCGTGTCGAACCAGCGCTTGAGATGCGGGAAGTCCTCGAGCTCCTGGCCCTGGTTCTTGTAGGGCTTGACCCAACCGAGCGAGGCGATGTCGGCGATCGAATAGTCGCCCGCCAGGAATTCGCGATCGGCGAGTCGCTTGTTCATCACGCCATAGAGCCGGTTGACCTCATTGGTGTAGCGGTCGATGCCATAGGCGATCTTCTCCGGCGCGTATTGCCGGAAGTGATGTGCCTGGCCGGCCATCGGGCCGAGGCCACCTACCTGCCAGAACAGCCACTGATCGACCTCGGCACGGCCGCGCTCATCCGAGGGATAGAGCTTGCCGAACTTGCGGCCGAGATATTGCAGGATCGCACCGGATTCGAAGATCGAGATCGGCGCGCCGCCCCACTTGCCGTCAGCAGTCGGGCCTTCCGGGTCGATGATGGCAGGCATGCGGTTGTTGGGGGCGATCTTGAGGAATGACGGCTCGAACTGCTCACCCTTGCCGATGTTGATGTATTTGACCGTATAGGGAACGCCAAGTTCCTCCAGCATGATCGAAATCTTCCAGCCATTGGGCGTGGGCCAGTAATAGAGTTCGATCGGCAATGTCTGACTGGTCATTCCGCAGTCTCCGTTGGTGAGCGATGCTCTGGAGATATGCGTGGCGGGGCGAAACACAACCCTGCGGACACATTAAGCCCTGTCAATAAATTTGAACCGAAGATGAACGGAGGTCTCAGAACCCGTTCAGTCGCAGCTTGGCATAGTCCGATCCATCGAAGGAGAAGACACCAATGCTCGCCCGCCGGTTCACCATCGTCTGCCTGCTGAGTGCCCTGTTCGGGATCATGTTCGCAACGCTGGTGGCAGAGACCAGCCGCCCGGCGCGATCCTGGGAAATCGTGACGAAGTAACGAAACAACGCAAAACCGAAAAGAAGCAACGCCAATGACCCGCACCGCAACCCAGATCAAGAAGACGCTCCGGCTCCTGCCGCGCGCTGCTTTGATCCTGATGGTCCTTGCCGCTCCGGTGCTGGCCGTTCCGCAGCTTCGCGCCGACAACGGCTCGACGATCGAGGCACCTGCCGCTCGCAAGAGCGGCGTCGGCTTCGTCCTCTTGGTCAGCCTGCAGCGCGCCTGAGAGATTTGAAGGAGGCGCCGCGAGCCCCCTCGCAGCCGTCATAATTGATCTCTATAATAGGTCATGGAAAAGCGAATCTATCCTCAACCTATCGAATCGATCTCTTCGCCGCTGCCGTTTCCACGGCAGAGCTTTACTGATGCTACCAAGGCGGTTGCTGCCTTGCAGGCGCTTTACGAGCGCAACACCGCCTTCCTGCGCGATGCTTTTGCCTCGCTCGCAGCCGGCGCAGACACCAATGTCAGGTTCCGCGCCTGCTATCCCGAAGTCGGCGTCACCACGACATCCTACTCGCAGGTCGACTCGCGCCAGGCCTACGGCCACATGCCGACGCCAGGGCATTTCTCGACGACGATCACCCGGCCGGACCTGTTCAAGAGCTACCTCACCGAACAGCTCAAGCTGATCATGCGCAACCATGGCGGCCCGGTGACGGTTTCGGAATCGACGACGCCGATCCCGCTGCATTTCGCCTTCCTCGAAGGCACCCATGTCGACGGTGCCGCCGCCGACCGCATCCAGCGGCCGATCCGCGACCTGTTCGACGTGCCTGATCTCGACGGCACCGACGACCATATCGCCAACGGCACGTTCGAGATCATGCCGGGCGAATCCCGGCCGCTGGCCGTGTTCACCGCCCAGCGCATCGACTATTCGCTGCACCGGCTGGCGCACTATACCGCGACCACGCCGCAGCACTTCCAGAACTTCGTTCTGTTCACCAACTACCAGTTCTACATCGACGAATTCGTCGTATTGGCCCGCGACCTGATGGCCAAGGGCGGCGGCGGTTACTCGGAGTTCGTCGAGCCGGGCGGCGTGGTGACCAAGGCAGGCGACTCGGCGCCGTCCGAAGGCACGCCTGCCGCGCGGCTGCCGCAGATGCCGGCCTACCACCTGAAGAAGCCTGGCCATGCCGGCATCACCATGGTCAACATCGGGGTCGGACCCTCCAACGCCAAGACCATCACCGACCACATCGCCGTGCTGAGGCCGCATGCCTGGCTGATGCTTGGCCACTGTGCCGGCCTGCGCAACACCCAGGCGCTCGGCGACTATGTGCTGGCGCATGCCTATGTCCGCGAGGACCACGTGCTCGACGACGACCTGCCGGTGTGGATCCCGATCCCGCCGCTGGCCGAGGTGCAGGTGGCGCTGCAGGAGGCGGTCGCGGAAGTAACCGGCCTGTCCGGCTACGATCTCAAGCGCATCATGCGGACGGGCACGGTCGCCACCATCGACAACCGCAACTGGGAGCTGCGCGACCAGCGCGGACCGGTGCAACGGCTGTCGCAGTCGCGCGCGATTGCGCTCGACATGGAATCGGCGACGATCGCGGCCAACGGCTTCCGCTTCCGCGTGCCCTACGGCACACTGCTGTGCGTTTCCGACAAGCCGCTGCATGGCGAACTCAAGCTGCCGGGAATGGCGACGGAGTTCTACAAGCGGCAGGTGGCACAACATCTGACCATCGGCATACGCGCGATGGAGAAGCTGGCCGAAATGCCCAATGAGCGGCTGCATTCGCGCAAGCTGCGCAGCTTCGCCGAAACGGCGTTCCAGTAAGCTGCGGACCGACCAAATGGCCGCTGGCTAGTGCTTGCGGCCGAAAACAGCGGTGCGTCGAGTGAACCCGCCACCAAAGCGCGGCGCTGGCGACGGGTCGTCCGAGCCGCCCTCGCCCTTGCGGTAAAGCTGCAGGCTGTTGCCCACGGCCTGGGCCGTGCGCTCCTTCTGCTCCCAATCGGCGATCAGTTCGCGCCGCTTGTCCCTGTCCGGTTCGACAGAGGCGGCGACGCTGCGCATGCCGCCTGATATCAGCGTGCGGGTCTCGTGTTCCATCGTGGTGTAGCTGTGCTGTCGGGAGAAGCGCAGCGTCAGCGCATAGCAGGGCTCGCGCATGCCAATCGGGTGCTGCTCGGCAGACAGATGCCTGACGCGATAGGAATAGTCGCCGTTTTCGGGACCGAAGGTCTCGTCGTCGGGGACGATGTAGCCGTTGGGCAAAATAGCGACACGCATGAAGGCCAGCGCGGCGTCGTAGAGATCGATCCACGGAATGGGCGCCGGCGCGACATAGACTTCGCGGCCGATATAGTCGGCGCCGCCCAGGGTCAGCAGACCGGCTGGCTGCTCGTTGAAGCCGGGCACGGGCTCGCCGGCGAAAAGCTTGGGATGAACGGTCAGCATGCTGGGCTGCGGCTGGTCCAGAAACGCCGTGAACTGCTCTCCGGCGATGAGCATATTGTTCTGGGTCCAGTGGATGGCGCTGGCAGGCTGGATCTTGAGCAGGTGGCGGCAGACTTCGCCGAGGATCTCGACGCGCATATTGAACTCGCGCAGCGTCGCGCCGGGGCGCGGCATGCCGATCTGGCTGAAGAAGCCCGCAATTTCAGGGTTGTCGGTGACGCCTCCCATGACGCCATGATGCACCTCGACAAGGACATGCGCGGTGTGCCGGCGCACGCGCTCCCTGGCATCCGGCATCAGAAGGGTCGTGACCGCGGAGCCAAGTGTCGGGGCGAAGACTGCCGCATCGGCGGGCCGCGGAAAATAGGTGACCAGGATGCGGAACTCGCCCGGCCCCATCATCAGGACGAAATGACGGTCCTCCTGGACGATGTTGAGCGGAAGCTGATTGTTGAGCATCGCTGCACGGAAGGCATTGAGATGCAGCGACGGATAGATCTCATCTCCGCCCTCATAGAGGATCGCTGCCTGGATATTGTTGGTGTACCTGCCGGTCATGGTTGCACCTCGCGTCAAGGCAACGGTGCCATTTGGCCGCAAAAGCAAGGTTAACTTCCAGCGCAACCATAAGCTGTGGTTAAAAATCCCCTTGCGTCATGCAGGTTCCGCGTCGAGGCAGGTAAGACTACTGCCCGTTGACGAAGGACAGGATCAGGCGATGGACGTTGCCGCCATCGTTGAGCTCGACGCGGTCGAAGTCGCTGCTTTGCTGGCGTTGTGCCAGAGACGCCTCAGACAGTGGTTTGATCATCTCCTGCCTGATCTTCTTGCAGTTCGGATCGCCCGGAACCGAAAGGCCGATCGTGGTTCGCTCGATTGTCGCCACCATGTCCTTGATCATCTGGCCGTGCACCAGCTCGTGGCGGCGGACGCCTTCGTAAAAGACATCCCAGCGCTGCTTCAGCCCGCCCGGCAAGCGTCCGGCCGGCTTGGGCAAGGTGTAGGTGATGATGAGCTTTGGCTTGGCCGAGACCAGCGTGCAGGTGTCGCCTTGCGGCACGTAGTTGCGCTGCCAGGTGAGCTTGAAATTGGTGTCCGCGATGGCGCGGCCGATACCGGCTTTCGGGCCGCGCTCGCCGATCGAGGCGTAGAGCTCGGGGGCCGTGGTTCCCGAGATTGCGTAGGTCTTGACCTGCTCGACGACCTGTCCCTCGGCTTGCGCGGCAAACGGGGTCATGACGATCAGCGCCACGCATGCACGTAGCCAGCGATGGGCGGTTGATTTCATTCCAGTCTCCGCAAGGCCAATGCATGCGCGCATCGATGCCGGTTTCCAGGCCATCGGTCTCACGAGTCGCCCAGCATTTCAACCGTTGGTCACGGGCATAGCCAACTTGCACCGCGGCGCCGACGGAGCTTTCCAGCAAAGCGCAAACGGCCCATAATCGATCATCAATGGGCCGTATTTGTTGCTACATGAAATCAGAATGACGACGTTTTGCAGATTGGGCAGGATCGCCTGCTTCTTGGCGATGATGATCTTGTCGGCGCCGCTGGTCGCCGGATTCTTCGGCGCCTGGCATCCGGCGCTCGACTCGTTTGCGCATTTCAGGGTGCATCTGGCGGTGGCGATGATGCTGGCGGCACTGCCGCTGCTCTTGACCTCGCTGCGCTGGCAGGCGGTTGCCGCCCTGGCATTTGGCGCTGCGGCCCTTTCCACCACCTCCAGTTCGCTGCCCTTGCCCGGGCTCGGTCCGGTACATGCCGCGTTCCAGCCGCGCGCCGAAGGCCGGCCGGTCTACAAGATGCTGCAGATGAACCTGCGCTTCAAGAACACCGAACCCGGCAAGGTGCTGTCGCTTGTCGGCCGCTGGCAGCCCGACGTGATCACCTTCCAGGAGGTGTCGGCGATGTGGGAAGGCAAGCTGCAACCGCTGTTCGCGCGCTACCCCTATCGCATGATGTGCCCTTATCCGAACGGCATCTTCGGCGTGGCGATCCTGTCGCGACGGCCATTTGCCGAAGGCGGCGAGCCGCAATGTTTCGGCGAAGGCGCATTGGCGGTTGCCAGGGTCGATTTCGGTGGCCGGGCAAGCGACGTCGTGTCCATCCATCTCGGCTGGCCCTGGCCGTTCGAGCAGTCGGGCCAAATCGATGAATTGGGCGGCAATCTCGCTGCCCTCGGCCAGAACGCCATTCTCGGCGGCGACTTCAACGCCACACCATGGAGTGCTGCCGTGGCTCGCGTTGCCAGGCTTGGCGGGCTGACTTTGATGCCAGCCGCCGGCCGCACCTGGCTGACCTTCATGCTGCCCGATTTCATGAGCTTTGCGGGGCTGACCATCGACCATGTCATGGCCAAGGGTGACGTGCTGGTCCACCAGGTGACGATGGGTGAGGATGCCGGCTCGGACCATCGTCCGCTGCTGGTCGAGTTCTCGTTCCGCGACACGGCCACCCATCCAGAAGACAGCGAGACGGAAACGGTGGCGACCGAAAGCGCCTCAGCACCCCGCAGCTAAAGAAACGGCCCGGAAGTCTGGAGACTTCCGGGCCGTTTCGTTTGTTAGCTGGAGGCCAGCCGGCCTCGATCACATGTTTGGATAGACCGGCCCTTCGCCGCCCTGCGGCGGCACCCAGTTGATGTTCTGGTTCGGATCCTTGATGTCGCAGGTCTTGCAGTGGACACAGTTCTGCGCGTTGATGACGAACTTCGCGTCCGCATGGCCGGGATCGCCGGCGATCGAATTGCCGTCCTTGTCGACCCATTCATAGACGCCTGCCGGGCAATAGCGGCTCGAAGGGCCGGCGAAGACGCCATATTCCGAGCGCTTCTGCAGTTCCATGTCCTTGACCTGGAGGTGGACCGGCTGGTCTTCCTCGTGGTTGGTGTTGGACAGGAACACCGACGACAGGCGATCGAAAGTCAACACGCCGTCGGGCTTGGGGTAGTCGATCTTCTTGTGCTTCGAGGCCGGCTCGAGCGACTGGGCGTCCGATTTGCCGTGCTTCAGCGTGCCGAAGGGCGAGACGCCGAACAGCGTGTTGAGCCACATGTCGAGGCCGCCGAGGCCGACGCCCAGGATGGTGCCGAACTTCGACCACAACGGCTTGACGTTGCGGACCTTCTTCAGGTCCTTGCCGATGTCGGTCGAGCGCCAGGCGGCTTCGTAGGAAGCGAGCTCGTCATTGGCGCGGCCGGCGCCGATGGCTTCGGCGACATGTTCGGCAGCGAGCATGCCCGACAGCACGGCGTTGTGCGAACCCTTGATGCGCGGGACGTTGACCAGGCCAGCCGAGCAGCCCATCAGCGCGCCGCCTGGGAAGGACAGCTTCGGCACCGACTGGTAGCCGCCCTCGGTGATCGCGCGGGCGCCATAGGACAGGCGCTTGGCGCCGTCGAAGGTGTGGCGGATCGCCGGATGCGTCTTGAAGCGCTGGAATTCCTCGAAGGGCGAGAGATACGGGTTCTTGTAGTTGAGGTGGAGGACGAAACCGACCGCCACCATGTTGTCCTCAAGGTGGTAGAGGAACGAGCCGCCGCCGGTCTTCATATCGAGCGGCCAGCCGAAGGAATGCTGGACGAGGCCCGGCTTGTGATGCTCGGGCGCGACCTGCCACAGTTCCTTGAGGCCGATGCCGAACTTCTGCGGCTCCTTGCCGGCACCGAGGTCGTATTTGGCGATCAGCTGCTTGGCAAGCGAGCCGCGGGCGCCCTCGCCGATCAAGACGTACTTGCCCATCAGCGCCATGCCGGGAGCGAAGGACGGGCCATGCGAGCCGTCGCGCTCGACGCCCATGTCACCGGTGTAGACGCCGGTGACGGCACCTTCGTCGTTGTAGATGAGGCCGGCGGCGGCGAAGCCGGGATAGATCTCGACGCCGAGCGCTTCAGCCTTCGTCGCCAGCCAGCGGCAGACATTGCCGAGCGAGACGATGTAGTTGCCGTGGTTGCTCATCAGCGGCGGCATGAACATGTTCGGCAGCTTGACCGAACCTGCCGGCCCCAGCACCAGGAAGTGGTCATCTGTGACGGGCGTCTTGAACGGATGGTCGCTGTCTTGGCGCCAGTCGGGCAGCAGACGGTCGATGCCGATCGGATCGACGACGGCACCCGAAAGGATGTGGGCGCCGACCTCGCCGCCCTTCTCGAGCACGACGACGGAGAGTTCAGGATTGACCTGCTTGAGCCGGATCGCCGCCGCCAGGCCCGCCGGGCCAGCGCCAACGATGACAACGTCGAATTCCATGCTCTCGCGTTCGATATCGCTCATCAATCCCTCCGCGTTGGCTAGCCCTGTCCCAGGGGCAATCTGTAGCTAAGCGCTGCATAGCGCATCGTCGGCAAACGTCAAACGGACCAATCCGCACATCGGCTGTTTGGCCTATGACGCTCCTCCAAGTCATGAATTATCTTACGTTAACGTAAAGGTCAAAAGATTTCACCTTTCGGCTGTGCGTTATGGCCCGTACTGTCACAAAACAGGTGTTGTTCAACAGCCTTTTCGTCCATTGATTCTACATGCGCCAACACGTGCCTTGCAGGACCGGACTGGAGCGCTTTCACCCCAAACGCCACATCCTGGCTGGGGCCGCCCTTCTTATTGCGACATGTCTTGTTAGCGAAGGTCGCTCGCAGGAGACCGAGGCCGATCAAAAGGTCTGGAATGCCGGCGCTTACTCGTTTTCCGACGAGCTCGGCGGCTTCAAGATCACCGGCGTTTCGGGAACGGGCACCAGGGAAGACCCCTTCGTGGTCAGGGAAGAGCTGGAATCGGCGACGCCGGTGACGCTGACCATCCGCACGATCCGGCCGATCCGTCCCTTCGACAGCTCGGGCTTCTATGCCAATGGCATTATGTTCATGCGCATCGAGGCGCTGAACAACAGCGGCCAGGCCTGGGTGGAGTTCGAGTTCGAATTGCAGGAGCAGCAGGGCCAGGCCAGCGTGTTTGGCGACGGGCTGTCCTTCGACCAGCGCCGCACCGACAACGTCAACATCTCCTCCGACAGCTTCGTGCAGTACAGCCGCGACTTCGAACCTTATGACCGGCTGCGCTACCTCGATGGTAAGGTCGACCCGCTCGCGGTCGCCAGTTTCAGCTTCCTGGTCACCGACTACACACCACGCTGGCGCTTTTATCTGGTGCAGGACCCGCGCATTCCTTCCTCGTGAACTTGCAAATCGGCGGCGTAACACCGACAAAGGGCCATGGTCTCAATTTCGGGAAACGCCACAACTTCGGGAAACGAATTTCCGGATCTGCGCGATCTGCTCGCCTTCTATGCGGCGGCGGGCGTCGACGATGCGCTTGTCGACGATCCGATCGACAGGTTTGCCGAGAGCGCCGCCCAGCGGCAGGCGGCCCCGGCCAAACAGACAGTACAGGCAGCACAGGCTGGAGAGGGCGGCGCATCGCGCCCTGGTGCGGACAGATCGGCGCCGCCGCCGCCACAGCGCCCCGCGGTTGCCGCCGTGCCGGACGAAGTACAGGCAGCGGCGGCACGCGAGCTTGCCTCCAAGGCTGCATCGCTCGACGAACTCAAGCAGATCATGGAAGGCTTCGACGGCTGCAATCTCAAGACCACCGCCAAGAGCATGGTTTTCGCCGACGGCAACCCTGAAGCCGATCTGATGCTGGTGGGCGAAGCGCCCGGCCGCGACGAGGACCTCGAGGGCCTGCCCTTTGTCGGCCGCTCAGGGCAACTGCTCGACCGTATCCTTGCGGCGATCGGGCTCGACCGGACGTCGGCCTACATTGCCAATGTGATTCCGTGGCGTCCACCCGGCAACCGCACGCCGACGCCGCATGAAACGGAAATCTGCCGGCCATTCGTCGAGCGCCAGATCGCCCTTGCCAGGCCCAAGGTGCTGGTGACGCTGGGTGGCCCCTCGGCCAAGCTGCTGGTCGGATCGCAGGACGGAATTCTGAGGCTGCGCGGCAGCTGGAAGAGCCATGTCACTGCTGACGGCATCGTCATCCCGGTCATGCCGACTTTGCACCCGGCCTATCTACTCAGAAATCCCGCCCACAAGAAACTTGCGTGGCGGGATTTCCTGGAGGTCAAGGCGAAGCTGCGGGAACTTGGCAGCCTCTAGTCAGGCAGCTGCAACCGCTGCAGTAGCGCGGCGGATGCCGATGAACTGCAGTTCGGCGAAGACCGCAACCGCCAGCGCCTGGGCAACCACGAAGGCGATGCCGAGCGCATTGGGCGCAACCACGCCGCTGAGCAGCAGGCCGAAGCTGGCGACCACCCACAGAGCGTTGATGGCGATGATGTCGATCATCATCAGCTTCGACACCGTGGTGCGGCGGGCGACGACCACCAGCATCGCAACGAATGGCACCAGCACCAGGCCGGCCCAGAACAGCAGTTGGGCCGGCAGTTCGAGCAGCGGCGACAGCAGAGGGGCACCCTGCATCATGAGCAGGCCGGCCGCGCCGCTGATCAGCGCATCGGCATGGAGGACGTTGCGGAGGAAGGGGGTGACGGTGATGGACATGGCAAGCTCCTGTTCGGTTGGTGGAGGCTGTCTGCGACCGCCTTCCTGAAACCGAACATCTCATCGCCGCTGAACCAATGCGATTACGCTTGAGGTAATAGCAATCAGAATTCGATTGCTTAATGTAGCGGCATGACAACGACACAGAATTCCGTAGGCGACCTCATCCGCGAATGGCGCACCAGGCGGCGCATGAGCCAACTCGACCTCGCAATGGAAGCCGAAATCTCGCAGCGGCATCTGAGCTTCATGGAGAGCGGGCGCTCGGCGCCATCACGCGACATGGTGCTTCACCTTGCCGAACAGCTGGAGATTCCGCTGCGCCAGCGCAACCAGATGCTGCTCGCCGCCGGATATGCGCCGAGCTTCAGCGAAAAGCCGCTCGACCATCCCTCGCTGGCGCCGGCCATGGAGGCGGTGCGGATGGTGCTGAAGGGGCATGAGCCCTACCCCGCCATAGCAGTCGACCGGCACTGGAACCTGATCGAAGGTAACGCAGCACTCGGTCCGATGCTCGCAGGCGTCGATGCCGCCCTGCTCGAGCCGCCGGTCAACGTGCTCAGGCTCAGCCTGCATCCGAAGGGCGTGGCGCCACGCATCGTCAACCTGCACGAATGGCGTTCGCATCTGCTGGAGCGGCTGAAGCACCAGAACGACACGGCGGGCGACCCGGTACTCAAGGCACTGGAGCAGGAGCTGCTGACCTATCCCGACGGGCCGCGTCAGGGCCGGCCGATGCAGGCCGACCCGCTGGCAATCGCCCACCCGCTACGGCTGCGCGTGGGGGACGACGTGCTGTCCTTCATCAGCACGATCACCGTGTTCGGCACGCCGCTCGACGTGACCTTGTCGGAAATCGCCATCGAGTCGTTCTTCCCGGCCGACGAAGAAACGGCGGCACGGCTCAGGTGCCTGGCTGTTCAGTAGGCTCAAGCCTAATCTCACGACGATCCTTTTCGAATGGCGCCGGGTCTGGAAAGATCGACGCCAAGGCAGCCTGCAACTCCAGGGCCCTGACAGGGGCACGCACATCGTCGTCGATCTCGTCATTGAGGCAGAAGAAGGTAGGCGGGGCCGCGACCAGGCGCGCCAGCGATCGGCTGAACGCGTCATCATCCCTGACGGCGACGACATGCTCGTTCGCCAGCTTCACTTGCACGGCGCCATCCGGCCGGCCGCGATCGCGCTCGGGAATGGCGTTGATGTAGAGCACCCGCGCCTGCGCGTCCGTCCGCTGGCGAAAACGATGCCGTGCGGTGCGGCGCAGCAAGAAGCCGAACCGGGCGTTGAGCCAAGCCAGCTTGTCGAGCTCCATTAGCAACGGGATATGCGGCGGGTAGGACCATCGCCTGCGACGGAAGGCCAGGCACAGCAGCAGGTTGTTGAAGGCCAGCATGTGCCCGTAGCGGTCGGCCCGCAGCCGAAACCTTGGCAGCCTTGCCGACATGACGTGAAGCCGGGACCTGCCATCGGGCGTGACGAACTCTTCGCGTGGCACCATCTGGCCGACGAAGAAGTCGTCGTTGAAAAGCAGGAAGCGGTCAGCGACGCCTGCCCTGCCGATACCATGAAGATTGGCTTCGATGGTGCTGGAGCTGAACACCGGCAGGCTGGACGGCTCGGCGAAGAAATCGCCATGCGTGATCAGATTGATGCCTGCATGATCAAGATCGAGCCATGGCGGCACCTGGCCATTGGTGACGAGATGGATGGTCCGGACCCACGGCAGGTGGAAATGGATCGACCGCAGCGCATAACGCAGCTCGCCATTCTCGCGGTAGCGATAGGATGCCGGCCTCAGCCAGGGCAGCGTCGGCCAATGGCGCAGGAGACTGTCGCGATGGGCAGGATCACTACCGTCGACCCAAGGCATGACGACGTCGATGGGGCCGGAAAACTCACTCAAAAGAATGCCTCGCCGCTCGACCGAAAACAGGCCGCTTCACGTTCCGCGGAGCGGGCAGGCTCCAGATGTATAGTCATCGCCTCTTACTGGGGCGACGACGCTTTCTTGACGGCCTGGCGTTCCAGGCCAAGGCGCTGTTCGCGCCAGATGATGAAGATGCCGGCGGCGATGACGATGATGCCGCCGATCAGCGTGTGGATCGTCGGCAGGTCGCCGAAGACGAGATAGCCGACGGCAATGCCAAGCAACAGGGATGTGTATTCGAAGGGGGCGACGGTCGACGCCTCCGCATGGCGGTAGGCCTCGGTCATGAACAGCTGGGCAATGCCGCCGCAGAAACCGCCGGTGACGAGCAGTGCAGTCTGCTGCCAGGTCAGCGCCTGCCAGCCGAACGGGATGCTGAACAGGGCCATGACGCTGGCTGTCAGCGAGAACCACAGCACGATGGTTGCGGTGCGTTCTGTATGGACGAGGTTGCGCACAAGCAGCATGGCGATGGCCGACAGGCCCGCGCCGATGATGGCAGCCACCGCACCCATCGCTGCCTTGTCGCTGACGCCTCCGGGCGACGTGAACAGCGTCAGGTTGGGCCACGACACGATCAACACACCGACAAGACCAACCGCGACCGCGGTCCAGCGATAGGCGCGAACGTTTTCGCCGAGGATGAGCGCGCTGAAGACGACGACGAGCAGCGGCTGGGCATAGTTCAGCGTGATCGCCTCGGGCAGCGGCAGCTGCGTCAGCGCGAAGAAGCCGAAGCCCATGGCCGTGACGCCGGCCAGTCCGCGCATGATGTGGCCGACCGGGCGCTTGGTGACGACCGCCGTGCGCAGCTCGCCACGGAAGGCGAGGAAGACCAGGATCGGAAAGATGGCGAAGAAGGAGCGGTAGAACACGATCTGGCCTGCGGGCACCTGGCCGGCCAGCTTGATGGCCGTCGACATGCCGACGAAAATCGCCACTGAAATGACCTTGAGAGCGATACCTGTAAGCGGCGACGACGACGCCGCCTGAACCACGTTTTGCTTCACTGCTGCCGTGCCGCCTCTATCGCCGCCCAGATGCGCAACGGCGTCGCGGGCATTTCAATGTGGGTGATGCCGTAGGCGCGGTAGAGCGCGTCGGTCACCGCGTTGAGCGCCGCCGGCGTTGCGCCGATGGTGCCCGCCTCGCCCGCGCCCTTCATGCCCATGGCATTGGTGGTCGAGGGCACGTTGCGCGTCTCGAAATGAAAGGACGGCACGCTGTCGGCGCGCGGCATGGTGTAATCCATGAAGCTGGCCGTCAGCAACTGGCCGTCCTCGCTGTAGACCGCATCCTCCTGCAACGCCTGGCCGATGCCCTGGACGACGCCGCCATGGACCTGGCCGGCAAGCAGGATCGGATTCACCGTCGCGCCGAAATCGTCGACGATGGTGTAGGCGATCACCTCGGTCGTGCCGGTCTCCGGATCGATCTCGACTTCGCAGATATGGGTGCCGTTCGGATAGGTCGCCTCGTCCTGAACAAACTCGCCCATTGCCTTGAGATCGTCGGGGTTTTTCGCCGCAGCATGGAGATCGGCGAATGTCATGGCGCGGTCGGTGCCGACGATGCGCGCCTCGCCATTGCCAAGCTCGATGTCGGCGACAGCGGCCTCAAGTTCGTCGGCGGCGATCTTCTTTAGCTTCTCGGCAAGGGCAGCACCGGCGCGGGAGGCAGAAACGCCGCCGAGCGGGATCGAGCGTGAACCGCCGGTGCCGCCGCCCTTGGCAAGCTGGTCGGTATCGCCCTGGTGAACGCTGATGCTGGCGACGTCGAGATTGAGCTTTTCCGAGACGAACTGGGCATAGGCAGTGGCATGGCCCTGGCCGTTGGACTGGGTGCCGATGAAGACCGAAACGGTGCCGTCGGCATTGAGCTCGACCCGTGCCGGCTCGGAGCCGGCAAAGGCGCAGGCCTCGATATAGGTCGCCATGCCGATGCCACGGATTCTTCCGCGGGACTGAGCTTCGGCGAGGCGGTCGGGGAAGCTTGTCCAACCGGCGCGTTGCATTGACAGGTCCATATGGGCCTGGAACTCGCCGACGTCGTAGAGCCGGCCGGTCTGGGTCCGGTATGGGAACTGCTCGGGGCGGATGAAGTTGCGGCGGCGGATCTCGTCGACCGACAGGCCGAGATCACGGGCGCAGGCGTCAGTCAGCTTCTCGACCAGGAGCGCTGCTTCCGGGCGCCCTGCGCCACGATAGGCGTCGACGGGACAGGTGTTGGTGTAGACACCCAGGATCGTCACGTCGAGCGCCTGGATGTCGTAGACACCAGTCGACATGCTGGCGCCGATATGGGCGATGGCCGGACCGTATTGCGAGATGTAGGCGCCGAGATTGGAGAGCAGTTCGACGCGCAGGCCGAGGAAGCGACCGTTCTTGTCCATGGCCATCTCGGCCTTGACGACATTGTCGCGCCCTTGCGCATCGGTGAGGAAATGTTCGGTGCGGTCGCTGGCCCACTTGACCGGTTGGCCAAGCCGCTTGGCCGCTTCCAGCACCAGCGCATGTTCGCGGTAGACGAAGGCCTTGGTGCCGAAGCCGCCGCCGACGTCGGGGGTGACGACGCGCAGCTTGTCGGCACCGATGCCGAAGACCTGGCCGGTCAAAACCGTGCGCATCGAATGCACGCCTTGCGAGCCGGTGGTCAGCACGAAGCGGTCTTCGTCGTCGCGCCACTCGCCGATCGCCGAGCGCGGCTCCATGTAGTTGCATATCAGGCGGTTGTTGATGAACTCGACACTGGTGACGTGATCGGCCTTGGCGAAAGCGCTGTCGGTCTTGGCCTTGTCGCCAAGATGGTAGGTGAAGGCGCGGTTGGTGCCGAGCTCCGGCCACACCAGCGGCGACTCGTCGTCAAGCGCGGTCGCGGTGTTGGCGGCGGCGTCCTCGCCGTCATAGTCGACCTCGATAAGTTCGGCGGCGTCCTGGGCAAGGGCGCGGCTGTCGGCGACGATAAAGGCAACCGCATCGCCGACATAATGAACCCGGTCACGGCACAAGATCGGAATGTCGCGCGTCGGTGCACGGGTGCCGTCGGGCTGCTTCTGCATGACCGTCGACTTGAGATCGCCGAGATGTGCGACATCGGCACCTGACAGCACCAGCCGCACGCCGGGTGCGGCACGGGCATCGTCGAGAGAGCCGATCTTGAAACTCGCCTTGGCGACGGGCGAGCGCAGGACATAGCCGTGCAGCTGCGAAGTGGCCGCGATGTCGTCGGTATAGCGGCCCTTGCCGGTGATGAAGGCGCCGTCCTCGACGCGCAATACGGACGCGCCCATTCCGAATTTCGGCGTGACGACTGTCATATCTGCCTCGTGAGGATTGGTGGGGAGCGCAGCGAATGTGCGGTCCCGAACAGTTTTGCCGAGGGGGCGTTTCGTGTAAAGAGCAGCGGCCGCATATTTATGATACCAGCCTGCGGCGAGCATCCGGAAGTCGACAGGAGGGCCATCACATGCGCACTGACACTGGACAGGTGTTTCGTCTCGAAGACTACCGGCCCAGCGACTACCTGATCCCGAGAACCGAACTCGATTTCCGTCTCGGCGAAGACAGCACCAGGGTGGTGGCACGGCTGACGATCGAGCGGCGCGCCGGCATCGACAAGCCGGTGCAGCTCGAACTCGACGGCGACGGCCTGACCATGCGCCGCATCGAAATCGATGGCGAGGCGGTCGACGCGGCCGACTTCGACGCCACGCCCGACAGGCTGGTCATCCACACGCCGCCGGCATCTGGCCGCTTCACGCTGCTGATCGAGACCGAGCTGGCGCCCTCGCGCAACGAGGCGCTGATGGGCCTCTACCGCTCCAGCAATGTCTACTGCACGCAGTGCGAGGCCGAGGGTTTCCGTCGCATCACCTATTTCCTCGACCGGCCCGACATCCTGTCGGTTTACACGGTGCGCATGGAAGCGCAGCGCACTGAGGCACCGCTGCTGCTTTCCAACGGCAATCCGGTCGAGCATGGCGACCTCGCTGACGGCTGGCACTATGCCGTGTGGCACGACCCCTTCCCCAAGCCGTCCTACCTGTTTGCGCTGGTCGCGGGCGATCTTGGCTGCATCAAGGATCGCTTCGTCACCGCTTCCGGCAAGGAAGTGGAACTCGGCATCTATGTAGAGCACGGCAAGGAGAACCAGGCCGGCTACGCCATGGATTCGCTGCGCCGCTCGATGAAATGGGACGAGGGGGTGTTCGGCTGCGAATACGACCTCGACGTTTTCAACATCGTCGCCGTGTCCGATTTCAACATGGGCGCGATGGAGAACAAGGGCCTCAACATCTTCAACGACAAGTATGTGCTTGCCGACGAGGAGACCGCGACGGACACGGATTTCGCCAATATCGAGGCGATCATCGCGCATGAATATTTTCACAATTGGACAGGCAACAGAATCACTTGCCGCGACTGGTTCCAGCTCTGCCTCAAGGAAGGTCTGACGGTTTTCCGCGACCACGAGTTCTCCGCCGACCAGCGCTCACGCCCGGTCAAGCGCATCGCCGAAGTGCGCACGCTGCGCGCGCACCAGTTCCCCGAGGACCAGGGTCCGCTCGCCCATCCGGTCCGCCCGCGCCGCTATCGCGAGATCAACAACTTCTACACGCCGACCGTCTACGAAAAAGGCTCGGAAGTGGTGCGCATGATCCGCACCATTCTGGGCGCCGAGACCTTCCGCCGTGGCATGGACCTCTATCTCGAGCGTCATGACGGCGATGCCGCGACCATCGAGGATTTCGTCAAGGTGTTCGAGGACGTGTCGGGCCGCGACCTGTCGCAGTTCGCGCTCTGGTATCACCAGGCAGGCACGCCCAATCTCAGCGTGACGACGAAGCACAGCCCCGCCACCGCCGAGTTCACCATCGAGGTCGAGCAATCGGTGCCGCCGACGCCGTCGGAAAGCCGCAAGCGGCTGATGCACATTCCGCTCGCCTTCGGCCTGGTCGGCAGCGACGGCAAGGACATGGCCTTCGGAGGCGCCGAGGGCGCGACCTTCGAGGACGGCGTCATTCACGTGCGCAAGCGCAAGCATGTCGTGACCTTTTCAGGTGTCGCCGAGCGGCCGGTGCTGTCGCTCAATCGCGGCTTCTCGGCGCCGATCACGCTGAGCATCGAGCAGCGCCCGGAAGACCAGATCTTCCTCGCCTCGCATGACAGCGACGCATTCTCGCGCTGGCAGGCGTTCAACACGCTGCTGACCGACGCGATCATCGCTGCGTTCAGGAACATCCTCGGCGGCAAGCAACCGAAGTTCGGCACCGAGCTGACGGGACTGGCCGGACGCATCGCTGGCGACGGCTCGCTCGAGCATGCGTTCCGCGCTTTGGCGCTCGCCCTTCCCGGCGAAGCCGACATTGCCCGCGAGATCGGCAAGAACATCGACCCCGATGCCATCTTCGCCGGACGCGAGGCGCTGGCGCGCAGCATCGCGCAGGCTAATGGCGGAGTCTTTTCGCAGCTTTACGACGATCTGCTGATGTCCGGTCCGTTCTCGCCGGATGCGGCAAGCGCCGGACGACGAGCATTGCGCAACACGCTGCTCGACTATCTCGCGATCCTGCCTGATGGCGCGCAGCGCGCGGCAGCTCATTTCGCTTCGGCCACCAACATGACCGACCGTGCCGCGGCCCTTGCCGTGCTGGCGCATCGCCATGCCGGAAGCGAAGAAGCGAAGGCCGCGCTGGCGGAATTCGACAAGCGCTATCGCGGCGATCCGCTTGTCATGGACAAGTGGTTCATGATCCAGGCGACAGCGCCGGGCGCAGGCGCGGTCGAGGCGGTACGGGCGCTGACCGAACATCCGGCGTTCTCGATCGCCAACCCCAACCGGGTGCGCTCGCTGATCGGCGGTTTTGCCAGCGCCAACCAGACCGGCTTCCACCGTGCCGACGGCGCCGGCTACACCTTCTTCACCGAGACGGTGCTGACTGTCGAAAAGCGCAACCCGCAGGTCGCAGCGCGCCTGGCAACCGCACTCCGGTCATGGCGTTCGCTCGAGCCGAAGCGCCAGGCCAAGGCACGCGACGCGCTGCTGACGATCCAGGCCAAGGAAGGCCTGTCGGCCGATCTGCGCGACATCATCGAGCGCACGCTGGCCTGACGAGGCCGGGCCGATCCGGCCACGCATGACTTCCAAAAAGCGGCAGCCCCTGAAATCCAGGGTGCTGCCGCCTTGGTTTGGCGCGTAATACGCCGCAGCAAATCGGGCGGACTTTTAGTCGAACTTTAATCTTTTTCGCGCCGACCACTGGACAAGGCGAATCAGCTTTGATTCTTTAGTGACGATTCGGATGTTCGGCGTGTTCCGGATCGAGCTACCAGGAAACGGGATTTGGGGAGCCATTTATGGCAAAGGCGGACGCGTGGGGCGCGCCCGATGAGACTGCTTTTGGCCGTCGCAGGCAGGCGCGTAGCGCTGGTCTGGCGGGCAATGCACGCCTCATCGCCGAACCCGCATATCGCCGGCTGCTGGCCGCCGAGCCGCTGCTCCGCCGCTCCATCCCGACGCTGATCGTCATCTTCCTGATCGTGGTCGCCGGCACGCGCTTCCTGTCCTTGATGGCGCAGCGCGACGATGTCGAACGCAATGCCAAGGCGATCCTGGCGCTCTCGGCCGGCGAGCTGGTCAATGCGCTGATGGTCGGCGCCACCACGGAGCGGCCGCTTGCCGCGGCAAGCCAGGACCTGCTCGAACGCACGAGCCAGCAAGGCACGCTGAGCCGCAGCCACGTCATTGCGCTGACCGACCAGAATTTCCGCATCGTGGCCGTCAGCCCGCAATCGACCGGGTGGCAGGGCCAGGCGCTCGACGGCCTTGTTTCGGGCGGGCAGCCGCTGTTCATGTTCGGCGACCGCGCCGGCGTGATGGAGGTGCGCATCGGCGGTAGGGACTGGCTGGCGGCCGTCAGCATCGCCGACGACAAGCGCGCGGCGGCCGCCGCCATGGTGCCGCAGGACGCGGTGTTCGCCGACTGGCGCAAGACCGTGTCGCTCAATGTCGCCCTGTTCGTGATGACCGCCGGCATGCTGATCGTCATCCTCTTCGCCTATTTCAGCCAGGCGGCGCGCGCCCAGGCTGCCGACGGCATCTATCTGCAAGCACACGAGCGCATCGACCTCGCGCTGGTGCGCGGCAAGTGCGGGCTGTGGGACTGGGACATGGTGCGCGGCAAGATGTACTGGTCGCGCTCGATGTACGAACTGCTCGGCTACGAGGCCTGTGAGGCGATGCTGTCGTTCGGCGAGGTCGCCCGCATCATCCACCCCGAAGACGGCGACCTGTTCGAGCTGGCCAACCAGGTGATCATGCGCGAGGTCGACCATATCGACCGGGTGTTCCGCATGCGCCACGCCGACGGCCGCTGGGTGTGGATGCGCGCCCGCGCCCAGGTGGTGGACCCGGAAGCGCCTGAAATCCAGATGACCGGCATTGCCGTCGACATCACCGAGCAGCGCCACCTCGCCTTGCGCTCGGAGGCAGCCGACCAGCGGCTTCGGGCGGCGATCGAAAACATCACCGAATCCTTCGTGCTGTGGGATGCCAACGGGCGCCTGGTGATGTGCAATTCGAAGTACCAGCACGACAACGGCCTCGGTGACCGCGACGTGCTGCCGGGCACGGCGCGCGAGGAGATCGAGGAGCGCATGGTCGCCTTCGCTTCCGAACGACGGCTGGCCAATGCCAACGGCCCGCGCGGCGGCGCGACCTATGAGCGCCAGCTGGCCGACGGCCGCTGGCTGCAGGTCAACGAGCTGACCACACGCGACGGCGGCATGGTGTCTGTCGGTTCCGACATCACCCAGATCAAGCAGCACCAGGACAAGCTGATGGAGAGCGAGCGCCGGCTGATGGCGACGATCCACGACCTCAGCCTGGCGCGACGCTCCGAGGAAGAGCGCTCGGACGAGCTGGTCGAACTCAACCGCAAATACATGAAGGAAACCGAGCGCGCCGAGGCGGCCAACCGGGCCAAGTCGGAATTCCTCGCCAACATGTCACACGAGCTGCGCACGCCGCTCAATGCGGTGATCGGCTTTTCGGAGTTGATGGAAGGCCGCCTGTTCGGCCCGATGGGCTCGCCGCGCTACGAAGAATATGCCCGCGACATCAACTCCAGCGGCAAGTACCTGCTGGGCGTCATCAACGACATCCTCGACATGTCGAAGATCGAGGCTGGCCAGTTCTCGATGGACCGCGAGGAGATCGACCTCTGCCCGCTGATCCGCGAGACGGTCCGCGTGGTGTCGCTGCAGGCAGCGCAGAAGTCGATCACCGTGGAGACGCAGATCGCCGACTCGATGACGCTGTTCGCCGACCGTCGCGCGGTCAAGCAGATCGTCATCAACCTTTTGTCGAACGCGGTGAAGTTCACCGGCGAAGGCGGGCGCATTTCGGTGCGGGCGCGCAATGCTTCGGGCGCACTCACGTTGTCGATCGAGGACAATGGCTGCGGCATCCCCAAGGACGCGCTAGGCAAGCTCGGCCGACCGTTCGAGCAGGTGCAGAACCAGTTCTCGAAGAACCATGCTGGCTCGGGTCTCGGCCTCGCCATCTCGCGCTCGCTCGCCGAACTGCATGGCGGCGCGCTGAAGATCCGCTCGACCGAAGGCGTCGGCACCATCGTGTCGGTGCGCATCCCGGTGAAGAAGGTCGAACGGCTGGCCAAGGCCGCCTGAGGTTCAAGGCGTTTCCGGCAGCCGGGCCTCGATGAATTCCAGCGGCCGCGTGCTGGCAGGCGGATCGAGGTTGGACAACGACACCAGCACATAGCCCAGCTTGGGGAAGACATGCAGGTCGCCGCTCATGCCCGGCGCACCGCCATTGTGGCCAAAACCCTTCCAGTTGCCCTCGCCGACAACGGCGAAGCCAAGGCCGAACATCTGGACCTGCGTGCTGATCGCCTGATCGAGCATCTTCTTCGAGATGAGCCTGCCGGCTTGCAACGCGTCGACGAAACGCCAGAGGTCGCCGACGGTCGAGTAGCCGCCGCCGGCGGAGGTTCCACGCCACGGCAGGGTGTCGGTGTTCGGCACGAGCTTGCCACCCTGGTTGACGTAGCCTCTCGCGCGGCCAGGTACAGTCTCGGTTTCCGGCAGCGAGCCCGTCGATGTCATCCCGGACGGCTCGAAAATTTTCTTCTCGACATAGTCGTCATAACTCAGCCCGCTGACCTTCTCGATCAGGGCGCCGAGCAGGATGAAGCCATAGTTCGAATAGCGCTGCGCGGTGCCGGGAGCAAATAGCGGGGCGCGCTCACCATAGAGCGCAATGTAGTCGTCGATGGTCTTGAGCTTGAGCCGGTTGCGGTCGAATTCGGGACCGAAGATATCGCCGGAGCCTCCGGTGTGGGTCAGCAAATGGCGAACGGTGACCTGCTCGGCGATGTCCTTGTTGAGGTAACTGACCAAGTACTTGCCGATCGGGTCGTCGAGGCCGAGCTTGCCGGCTTCGACCAGCTGCAGGATAGCCACCGCGGTGAACATCTTGTTCATCGAGCCGATGCGGAACCTGGTGTCGACTGTCACTGATAGCTTGCGCTCGCGATCGGCCAGGCCCCAGGCTTTCTCCAATACGACCATGCCATCCTTGGCGACCAGCAATGCGCCGGAAAACCTGTCGGCAACCGCAGCTTCGTCCTGACGTTTGACTAGCGCGGCGAGCGCTTCGGCCAAGGACAGGCGCTTAGCGCCAAGACCGGGTGGCGGCGCCACCGGTTCGAGCCGAAAGCCTGTCAGTTTCGGTTCCACGCCGCCGCTCAGCGACAGCTGCAATCTTGCGAAGCGATCACCCGCCTTTTCCCTGAGAAAGGCTATGAGCGTGGTGGCGTCGCTTGTCTCGACCTTGACCAGTTCGAAGCCGCCGGTCTGGCCGCGCAAGGCGGCCATGCCGGCGATCGGGTCCTGTGGCTGGTAGGTGCGGTCGAAGGCTTCGGCCTTCGCCGTGTCGCCACTATTGAAGGCTTCAAGCAGTTCGGCGAGCACCTTGCCCGGCGGCGTCGGCGGCAATGCCGCTTGGGCTATAGCGGCAGCGGAAATGAACAGCGAGAAAATGGCAGCGATCCAGCTCATGGCGGCACTCCTTTGTTGGAGGCGAGCAGAGGCCGGCTGCATTGCGGCAAGGTTGCGCAAGGTCGTGTCCGGACAAAACAAAACCTCCCGGATAGGCAATCTCCGGGAGGTTTCTCAGCTTAGGCGTCCGCGTTAGTGCTTGCCGTCGCGACCATGCCAGCCGCGGACAGGCATCTCGTCCTTGACGATCTTGCCGTCGTCGTTGCGGTCGAGCAGCGCAAACATCTTCTTCTGCCGCGACTCGATTTCCGCCTTGGTCAGCTCGCCGTCGCCATTGGCGTCGAAGCGCTTGATCAGGCGCTCAGCCATGCGCTCGGCGCGCATGCGCTGGATCTGGTCCGCCACCTCGGCAACTGTGATCTTGCCGTCGGTGTTTTCATCGGCATCCAGCAGCCGGGTGTTCATGGCGGCAGCGAACTCCTCGAAGGTGACGTCGCCGCTCTTGTCGGCATCGGCCCGTTCGAAACGCATCTGCGGCTTCATGTTCTGGCCGCGCTGCCCCTGCCCGTTGGCGGCAAAGGCGGAGGTTCCGGCAGTGCCGGCGAGGGCGAGAAAGGCGATCGCGATCCTTGTTGACGTGTTCATGGGGTTTCTCCTGTTGCATCGACACCCCCGATGCTGACCGAAGCGCTGACGCGGCGTCCCATCGCCTCATTTGCGCTTCGCACGGAGCAGAAGGTCAAAGTGGTCCCTGACCTTCTGCGACGTCTCCTTGAGATGCGCCTCCAGCACGCTGAAATCGGGAAGGTCGGTTGCTGCTAGCAGCAGGTCCGACAATCCCGGCGGAACATCGTTCCGTTCGAACGCACCGGTGAGGCACAGCCTCGTCATTTGTGTGATCGCCTGATAGAGCACGTAGGCATCGACGAGATCCTGCCGCACCTGCGCATCGGCGAAGCCTGGCGCTAGCCGATGCAGCGTCTCGGCCGTTCCAGTGGCGTGCCCGTTGCCCTCGATCTGGCCGGTCAGGACCGCGACCTGGGCGATGAATTCCAGATCGATCAGCCCGCCCGGGACCAGCTTGATGTCCCAGAGATCGTGCGGCGGCTTTTCGTCCTCGATCATCTGGCGCATCTCGCGCGCCTCGGTCGTTACCTTGGCGGCATCGCGCGGCAAGGCGATGATGGCGGCGACCTCGGCTTCGACCTCGGTGCAGAGCGAAGCGTCGCCGGCAATCGGGCGGGCGCGGGTCAACGCCATGTGCTCCCAGGTCCAGGCTTCGCCGCGCTGATACTTGCGGAACGAGTCGATATGGGTGGCCACCGGCCCCTTGTTGCCTGAGGGGCGCAGCCGGAGGTCGAGTTCATAGAGCACGCCTTCGGCGGTGGGCGCCGATACCGCGGCGATCAGGCGCTGGGTCATGCGCGAGAAGTAATGCGACGGCGCCATCGGCTTGTCGCCGTCGGACTCCTCGGCATTCTCGCTGTGGTCGTAGAGCAGGATCAGATCGACGTCGGAGCCGGCGGTCAGTTCGCGGCTGCCGAGCTTGCCCATGCCGAGGATCGCTACCCTGCCGCCGGCGATCTTGCCGTGGCGGCGGGCGAATTCGGCCTCGACGGCCTCGAGTGCCGCCCCGACCGTCAGGTCGGCAAGATCAGAAAAAGCCTTGCCGGCACGGGCGGCGTCGATCGCGCCTGCGAGCAAACGGACGCCGATCAGGAATTTCTGCTCGGCGGCAAAGATGCGCAGGCGGTCGAGCACCTCCTCGTAGAGCCGGGTGCTTTCGAGGAAGGCCGCAAGGCGCGCGGCAAGATAGGCGCGGTCCGGCAGTTCGGACAGCAATGCCGGGTCGAGCAGGCCGTCGAAAACATGTGGCCGGCGCGTGATGATGCCGGCCAGCCGGGGTGCTGCACCCATGATGGTGGCGAGCAGCTTGAGCAGTGCCGGATTGGACTGGAGCAGCGAAAACAGCTGGATGCCTGCCGGCAGGCCGGCGAGGAACTCGTCGAAACGCATCAGCGCCTCGTCGGCGCGGCGGGTCTTGCCGAAGGCTTCGAGCAGCGCTGGCGTGAGTTCGGTCAGGCGTTCGCGCGCTTCGGCAGACTGGGTCGCGCGGTAGCGGCCAAAATGCCAGCTGCGAATGACGCGGCAGATATCGGAGGGACGCTGGAAACCGAGCTGGCGCAACGTATGCAGCGTGTCGGGATCGTCGACGTCGCCGGTGAAGACGAGATTTCCGACGCCGGAGGACAGCTCGGGCGCCGCCTCGAACAGCGCCGCATAATGACGCTCGACCTCTTGCAGCGAAGCACGGAACACCTTGGAGAAGGCATCCGCATCGGCAAAGCCAAGCATGTGGGCAATGCGCTGGAGGCCCTCATCGTCTTCCGGCAGCATGTGGGTCTGCTCGTCGGCGACCATCTGGATGGCGTGCTCGACGCTGCGCAGGAACCAGTATTGCCGTTCGAGCGCATCGCGCGCCTCCGGCGTGATCCAGCCGCGCAAGGCAAGCTGCGTCAGCATTGGCACCGTTGCCCGGCCGCGCAATTCAGGAAAGCGGCCGCCTGCGATCAGCTGCTGGGTCTGGACGAAGAACTCGATTTCGCGGATGCCGCCTCGGCCGAGCTTGACGTTGTGGCCCTTGACCGCAACCTCGCCATGACCCTTGTGGGCGTGAATCTGGCGCTTGATCGAATGGACGTCGGCGATCGCCGCATAATCCATATATTTGCGCCAGACATAGGGCTGAAGCTCCTTGAGGAAGGCCTCGCCGGCGGCGATGTCGCCGGCCACCGGACGCGCCTTGATCATCGCGGCGCGTTCCCAGTTCTGGCCGCGGCTTTCGTAATAGTGCAGGGCTGCAAGGACCGGAATGGCGAGCGGCGTCGAACCGGGATCGGGGCGCAGCCGCAGGTCGGTGCGGAAGACATAACCGTGCTCGGTGCGGTCCTGCATGATGCGGACAAGCCGCCGGGTGAGCCGGGCGAACAGCTCCGTTGCTTCATACGGGTCTGCGATCGCCGGCGCCTCGGGATCGAAGAACACCACAAGGTCGATGTCGGACGAGAAGTTCAGCTCGTGGGCACCGAGCTTGCCCATGCCGAGCAATATCCAGCCGGACCCGACGGTCGGGTTTTCGGGATCGGGCAGCTTGAGCTTGCCCTGGCCATGCGCGTCCCTGAGCAGGAAATTGACCGCAGCACTGGTGCACAGGTCGGCAAGGTCGCTCAGCCGGCGCACGCTGTCGGCCGCACTCGCCTCACCCGAGAGGTCGGCAAGCGCGATCAGGAAATGTGCCTCGGCCTTCAGCCGGCGCAAGCGCATCATCAGGGCGTTTTCGACGATGCCGTCCTCGAACGGGATCGCGGCCATCGCGATGCCGATGTCGACGAGCCGCTGCTCGATGGTCTGGTCGAACAGCCTGTCCAGAATTTCGGGCTGCCGCCGGGCGCTGTCGCGCATGAATGCGGAGAGATCGAAGACGGCGGCAAGAAAGGACTGAGCAACACCCTTCGCCTCCAGGAAGGCGGCGAGACGGTCGAGCCCCTCCTCCTTGGCCACGCCTGCAAACTCCGCCAACTCGCGCTGCGCGCGCTCCGGGTCGAGCGGCGCGACGTTGGTTAAGGGCTCCAGAAGCCACTCGGTCGCTGTCTTGCTCGCGGCCACGGTTTTCATCTATGCGTCCTTCGATCCGGGAAAGCCCATCAGGACCGATAATCCGGGATTGCCGGGCAGAAGATCAAGCCGGCCATTGTGAAACTTCATCACCGCCTTGGCGAGGCTGAGCCCGAGCCCGGAGCCCGGTTGCGAGCGGCTCTTCTCCAGACGGACGAAGCGCTCGGTGGCCCGCGCCCGATCGCCTTCGTCGGGAATGCCAAGGCCATTGTCGGACACCTGCAGCCGAACCTCGTCGCCTTCGCGCTGCAGGGTGACGCCGACATGGGGCTTTTCAACCGATCCGGCAGAATATTTGATGGCGTTGTCGATGATGTTGGACAGCGCCTGGGCAATCAATTCACGATTACCGTTGACGACGACAGGACCGGCGACGCTCGCCTCGAAGCCAACGCCCAGTTCTTCGGCAACCGGCTCGTAGAGCTCGACGACGTCGTGAACGACAGCGGCGAGATCGACCTTGTCGGTCGACTCGGCGGAGTAGCCGGCCTCGAGGCGCGAGATCATCAGGATCGCGTTGAAGGTGCGGATGAGCTGGTCGGACTCGGCGATTGTGCCTTCGAGCGCCTCGCGGTAGTCGGCTCCGGTCTTCTTGCCCGACAGGGCCGCCTCGGCGCGGTTGCGCAGGCGCGTCAGTGGGGTCTTGAGGTCGTGGGCGATGTTGTCGGAAACCTGCTTCAGCCCGTCGTTGAGATGGGCGATGCGGGCCAGCATGGCGTTGAGGTTTTCCGAGAGCCGGTCGAACTCGTCGCCGGCACCTGTCACCGGCAGGCGGCCGCTGAGGTCGCCGGCCATGATGCGCCGGCTGGCCTCGGAAACGCTGTCGATGTGCTTCAGCGCGCGGCGGCCGACGAAATACCAGATCAGCAACGCGCCGAAACCCATCATGGCAAGTGCCAGCATCAGCGAGCGCTGGATCACGTCGCGGAAACGTTCGGGTTCGCCGAGGTCGCGGCCGACCATCAGGATCATCTGGTTGGGCAGGCGCAGTACCACAGCAATGGCGTTGTGGCCGACCTCCGTCGGCGTTTCCGCCTCGGTCGATTGGCGCCTGCCGGCGGCTTCGCCGTAGCGCTCATAGGAAAAAGGCAGTTCGGTCCAGCCCTCGCGCTGCAGCACGCCCGGCTGGATGCTCTGGACGTTGCCCGACAGGATCTGGCCGTTCGGGTCGGCAAGCAGATAGAGGTTGGCGCCGGGCTGGCGCGAACGCTGTTCGACCACGCGCACCAGCACCGGGATGCCGCCACGTTGATAGCCGCGGGCAAGGCCCTGGACCTCTTCGTTGATGGTTTCCTGGGTCTGCACCATCAGCATGCGTGCCGACAGCGACGTCATGTAGAAGACCAGGAGGACCGCGCAGAGGGCGAAAAGCAAGAGGTAGAGCGCCGAGAGGCGCGCTGCGGTCGTCTTCATGATGGCCGGCAGCCTGAATGCCATCAGCCGGCCTTGAGCATGTAGCCTGCGCCACGGATGGTGTGCAGGATCGGCTTCTCGAAGCCTTTCTCGATCTTGCCGCGCAGCCGCGAAATGTGGACGTCGATGACATTGGTCTGCGGATCGAAATGGTAGTCCCAGACATTTTCGAGCAGCATCGTGCGCGTCACCACCTGGCCGGCGTGGCGCATCAGATATTCGAGCAGGCGGTATTCGCGCGGCTGCAGCACGATCTCCTGCGAGGCGCGACGCACCGTATGCGACAGCCGGTCGATCTCGAGATCGCCAACCCGGTAGAGCGTTTCGGATTCACGCGTCGGGGCACGCCTGTTGAGCACTTCGACACGCGCCAGCAATTCCGAGAACGCGTAGGGTTTGGTGAGATAGTCGTCGCCGCCGGCGCGCAGACCGGTGACCCGGTCGTCGACCTCGCCGAGCGCCGACAAGATCAGCACAGGTGTCGTGTTGCCGCGCGAACGCAGGCCGGCGATCACCGAAAGACCATCGCGCCTCGGCAGCATGCGATCGACGACGAGGACATCGTATTCGGCAGCATCGGCAAGCGCGAAACCTGAATCGCCGTCGCCCGCGACATGGGCGGTGTGGCCAGCTTCCGCGAATGCCTTCTGCATGTAGTCGGCGGCCTCACGGTCATCTTCGATGACAAGAATCTTCATGCCGTCGTTATACGCGATTTTGTGGGATGTCAGAGGCGACATGTCGTTTCCTCCTAACGTGAATGTGGCAGCGGACGATGGGAGCCCGCTGCCACCGGTGCCGGAATCGAAGACTGACAAACTATCCGGCGCCGTAAGCTCCCGCCGTGCGACTGGGGGTGATGAAGCCACCCAGCGGGAGCGAACGGTCAGCCCTGATTGAGCGGCAGGGCGACGAACCGGTTGGAGTCCTCGCGGCTGATCTGGAACAGGACGGCCTTGCGTCCTGCCTTCTCCGCCTGGTCGAGCGCCTTGGTGACGTCGGACGCCGACTGGACCTCGACGGCATTAACCGCGGTGATCACGTCGCCGGCCTGGATGCCGCGGTCGGCAGCGTCGCTAGAGGGGTCGACATCGGTGATGACCAGGCCCTTGCCGTCCTCGGAACGGGTCACGGTCAGGCCGAGGTCAGCCAGGGTGCTCGGCTCGGCCGGCGACGACGGCTGGTCGGCCGAGGCCTTCTTGTCGCCGCCCGGGATCTCGCCGAGGTTGACCTTCAGGGTTTCGGCCTTGCCGTTGCGCCAGACGGTGACGTCGATAGACTTTCCTGGAGTGATGCCGGCGATCAGGCGCGACAGTTCCTTCGGCGAGCCAACGTCCTGGCCATTGACACCGGTGATGATGTCGCCGGCGGCGATGCCCGCCTGCTTGGCCGGACCGGCATCCTGGGCGCTCGCCACGAGAGCGCCCTTCTCGTTCTTCAGGCCGAGAGATTCCGCGACATCGGCGGTCACGGGCTGGATTTCCACGCCGAGCCAGCCACGCTGCACGCTGCCGCTCTTCATCAGGTCCTGGACCACCTGCTTGGCGGTCGAGGCGGGGATGGCGAAGGCAATGCCGACATTGCCGCCCGAGGGCGAGAAGATGGCAGTGTTGATGCCGACGACTTCGCCGTTCAGGTTGAAGGCGGGGCCGCCCGAATTGCCGCGGTTCACAGCAGCGTCGATCTGCAGGAAGTCGTCATAGGGGCCGGCGCCGATGTCGCGGCCACGGGCCGAGACGATGCCGGCGGTAACGGTGCCGCCGAGGCCGAACGGATTGCCGACGGCAACGACCCAGTCGCCGACGCGAACCTTGGCGTCGTCGGCAAAGCCGACATAGGTGAACTTGGTGCTGGCATCGACCTTGAGCACGGCCAGATCGGTGCGCGGATCGGTGCCGATCAGCTTGGCATCATATTCCTTGCCGTCATTGGCGACCACCGTATAGGCGGTGCCGTCCGAGACAACGTGGTTGTTGGTGACGAGATAACCGTCCTCAGAGATGAAGAAGCCCGAACCCTGCGCGACCGGACGCGGCTTCTGGCTGCCGTCGCGACGATTGAAGCGCGGACGATCCTGGTTGCCGTTGCCGTCCTGGCCAAACTGGCGGAAGAAGCGCTTCAGCGGGTGATTATCGGGAAGGTCGTCAAAACCCTGCTCGTTGGAGAAGGGCGACATGCCACGGTCAGCAGCCGGGTCGATCCGCGCCTTGACCTGGACGCTGACGACTGCCGGCGAGACCTGCTGGACGACATCGGCGAAGCCGGGTGCCTGGGGCGCTTCGACACGCACTGCCTCGGCATAGACGGGGGCCGTTCCGCCGGTGACGGCGCCGAGGCCAATCGCGCCCGCCAGGGCGACGGATGCGGCGGCAGCCATGAGACGCTTGCGAGAACGCGAAAGGGGGGTGGTGCTCATTGTCTCTAATCCTCTTGAACGGGATGCAGTGGAGTCGCATCCGTTGGTTCAAGAGATAGAGAAGCTCACATTACGCCACCATTTCCGAAGCATGAAACTTTCGTAATGTTCGGCTCAGGCGTCCTTGTTCAGGATCGCGTCAAGTGCTGCCTGCTCGTCCCTGGTCAGGCCGGCTGGCTCCTGCCTGCGCCGCGAGCGCGCCGACAGGAATACGAAGGCACCGCCACCGAACAGGAGCAGCACCGGCGTGCCCCACAGCAAGGCATTGCGCAGGTTGAACTGCGGCTTGAGCAGCACGAATTCGCCATAACGCGAAACGATGTAGGCCATCACCTGCTCGTCGCTGTCGCCGGCAAGCAGCCGCTCGCGCAACAGCACGCGCAGATCGCCGGCCAGTTCGGCATCGGACTCGTCGATGGACTGGTTCTGGCAGACCATACAACGCAGCTCTTCCGAAAGCAGCCGCGCGCGTGCCTCGAGCTTCGGATCGGCAAGCATTTCGCTGGGCTTCACCGCAAGTGCTGTTCCTGCAAACAGCAGCGCTGCGACAAATCCGGCGATCGCAGGCAGCCGGGCTGTCATGGCGTCACCGCCAAAGGTTTGGCGGACTTGCGCCGTGCCGGCGCGCCCACCCGCAGGCGGCGGTCCAGCAGCGAGACGAAGCCACCCAGCATCATCACCAGCGAACCGCCCCAGATCAGCGTCACCAGCGGCTTCCACCACACACGCACGACCACCGAGCCATCGCCCGATTCATCGCCGAGCGAGATGTAGAGCTGGCTGAGCCACATCGTCTTGATGCCGGCCTCCGTCGTCGGCATCTGGCGCACCGGATAGAAGCGCTTGGACGACATGATGACATCGCTCGGCTGGCCATTGGCGCCAAGCAGTGAGAAATGGCCCTGGTCCTCGGTGAAGTTGGGCCCACGGACCGGCGTCAATCCGTCGAAGCGCAGGCTGTGGCCCGAGATTTCCACGACCTGACCCGGCTTCATGACCAGGATTGCTTCCTTTTCGAAAGAAAGGACGCCAACGATGCCGAGCAGCGTCAAGCCAAGGCCAAGATGGGCGATTGCCGTGCCGAACACCGAGCGCGGCAGGCCGACGAAGCGGCGCAGCGCCATGCCAGGCGCGACATTGCCGATACCCGCCTTCAAGGCGAGATCGGTGAGCGCGCCAAGCACGAGCCAGGCAGAAAGACCAGCACCAAGGGCCGCGAACACCGAGGCGCCATCAATGAACAGGTACGTCACGAGGACAGCCAGAAGTGCCGCGCCAAAGGCAAACATCAGTCGCTGCGCCACCGCAAAGACATCGCCGCGCTTCCAGGCCAGCAGCGGGCCGAAGGGCACGACGACCAGAAGCGGGATCATCAGCGGGCCGAAGGTGAGGTTGAAGAACGGCTCGCCGACGGAAATCTTGTCGCCGAACATCGCCTCGACGACCAGCGGATAGAGCGTGCCGATCAGCACAGTCGCGGTCGCCGTGGTCAGGAACAGATTGTTCAGTACCAGCGCGCCTTCGCGCGAGATCGGATGGAAGATGCCGCCCGCTGTCAACGACGAGGCCCGGAAGGCAAACAGCGCCAGCGAACCGCCGATGAACAGCGTCAGGATGCACAGGATGAACACGCCGCGGCTCGGGTCACTGGCAAAGGAGTGAACCGAGGTCAGCACGCCTGAACGCACCAGGAATGTACCGAGCAACGACAGCGAGAACGTCAGGATCGCAAGCAGCAGCGTCCAGATCTTCAGCGCTGAGCGCTTTTCCATGACGATGGCCGAGTGCAGCAGTGCGGTGCCGGCCAGCCAAGGCATGAAGGAGGCGTTCTCGACCGGGTCCCAGAACCAGAAGCCGCCCCAGCCGAGTTCGTAATAGGCCCAATAGGAGCCCATGGCGATGCCGCCGGTCAGGAACACCCAGGCAGCGAGCGTCCACGGCCGCACCCAGCGCGCCCATGCCGCGTCGATGCGGCCCTCGATCAGCGCTGCCACGGCAAAGGAGAAGCAGACGGAGAAGCCGACATAACCGAGATAAAGCAGCGGCGGATGAACCGCGAGACCAATGTCCTGGAGGATCGGGTTGAGATCCTTGCCTTCGATCGGTGCCGGTACGAGGCGAGCGAATGGGTTCGATGTGATGAGGATGAAGAGGAGAAAGGCCGTGCCGATCCAGCCCTGAACCGCAAGCACGTTGGCACGCAGGGTGGCCGGCAGATTGCCGCCAAAGGCAGCGACGAGCGCGCCGAAGAAGCTGAGGATCAGCACCCACAAAAGCATCGAGCCCTCGTGGTTGCCCCATGTCCCGGTGAACTTGTAGATCAGCGGCTGTAGCGAGTGGGAATTTTCCCAGACATTGGTGACCGAGAAGTCCGACTGGACATAGGCCACCGTCAGCGCGGCGAACGACAACGCGATCATGGCGAAGCCGGTGACGGTGACCGGCCCGCCAACCGCCATCAGCCTGGCGTCGCCCTTGTGCGCACCGTAGAGCGGCACCAGCGACTGGACCAGCGACAGGACTAGCGCGAGGACTAGCGAGAAGTGACCCGTCTCAACCATCAGCGCTGCCCGTCATTCATTGGGTGGTTTCCTGCCAAACGCCCTTCGCCTTCAGGCTGTCGGCGACTTCCTTGGGCATGTAGTTCTCGTCATGCTTGGCCAGCACGCTGTCGGCGATGAAGTCGCCGTCGGGCCCGAAGCTGCCCTCGGTGATCACACCCTGCCCTTCGCGAAACAGATCGGGCAAGATGCCGGTGTAGCGCACTTTCACCGTCTTCTCGGAATCGGTCACGCCGAACGCGACCTGGGTGCCCTGCCCGCGCACGATGCTGCCGTTCTCGACAAGACCGCCAAGACGAATGCGCTGGCCGGGCTCAAGGGTCGCGGTCTGCAGATCCGCGGGCATGTAGAAATAGGACGCCTTCTGGCCAAGCGCGTAAAAGGTCAGCGCGGTGGCGGCCCCTAGGAAGGCCAGCGCGCCTGCGATCACCGAAAGCCGTTTTTGCTTGCGCGTCATCGTTTACTCCGTGACCTTCAGGCCGAGCGACCCTGCGAGTTCCGTCAGCTTGCGGCCGTCCTCACTGTCACGGCCCAATGCGGTGTAGGCGCGGCCGAGCGCAGCCTGGGCAAGGTCGGTCTTGCCGAGCACCTGATATGAACGCACCAGCCGCAG
The DNA here is from genome assembly GCF_964252895.1 of Aminobacter sp. LjRoot7. Taxonomy (NCBI): domain Bacteria; kingdom Pseudomonadati; phylum Pseudomonadota; class Alphaproteobacteria; order Hyphomicrobiales; family Phyllobacteriaceae; genus Aminobacter; species Aminobacter sp. LjRoot7. The sequence continues at coordinate 399,201 of NZ_CAXUPX020000002.1, read as the reverse complement.
CCAGCCTTCCGGATCGCGCGGGTTCTGGCGCAGCTTCTCATCCAGCGTCGCCACCATGCCCTCGATCATCGCCGTGCGGTCGCCCGACGACATGGAAGCGGCAGCGTCGATGTCGTCCTGGTTCGGTCCAGGCGCACCGGCGGCCTGCTTGGCCGGTGCGGTACGCACCTCGGCCTGGGCTACCGCTTGGTCCGCTGCCGCAAGCCACGGCGAGTCGGCAGGCAGGCTTGCGGCCAACAGCCGCCAGGCAGCCGCGGCCTCGGCAATCTTGCCTTCCTGCGCCAGCGCCAGTGCCAGGAAGTAGCGGGCCTTGGCATCGGTGGGCTCAAGCTTGAGCGCTGCCTCGAAGGCCAGGCGCGCGTCCGAGGTGACGATATCGCCCGCCGAGCCGGCAATGGCCTCGCCGAGCCCGGACTGGCGGGTGGTCGTCGAGCCGAGAATGCGGATGGCGTTGCGATATGCGGTAACAGCGTCGTTGGCGCGCCCGATCCTGAGATAAACCGGTGCCAGCACGTCCCAGCCGCGGCCGTCGGACGGGTTGGCCACCAGATGCGCCTCGGCGCGGGCGATCAGTTCGTCGACCGAGCTGTCCGCCGGCTTCTGCGACAGGCGCGCGCTCAGTGGCTGCGAGGGAACGGTGGGCGAGCCGATCGCGGTGTAGACGCTCCAGCTCAGCAGCGGGACGGCAAGCACGGCGATCATGCCGACGAGACGAGGTCCGAGCTGCGATGCCTTCTTCGGCTCGCGCGCATTTTCTGCATCGAGCTTGATGATCCGGCGGGCGATCTCGGCGCGCGCCTGCTCGGCATCCGCAGGCGCGATCAGCCCGCGCACCGCATCCCTGTCGACTTCGCCGAGTTGATCACGGTAGACTTCGAGGTCATGGCTCGCATCGTCCCTGGCCCTGGTCTGCCGCGTCAGCGGCAACAAGACCGCAAGGCTCGCACCAAGCGTCAGAACAGCGGCTATGATCCAGAACAGCATGTCACCTAAATAGCCAGCAGCCTCCAAGCTGCCAACATCTCCGTGCTGCGGCTTATTGACGGTTCGAACGCCTCTGCCAAAGCAACAACACGTGAAGACTTAGGTCAGCGGCGTCCAGCTTCCATCGGCATTCCGGCAGGCCGTTCCGCGCGCGACCAGCGGTGTTCCCGTGGTGAAGACGGTCTGCGAATACTGGCGACAGTCCTGCGAGCCGACACGATAGGGCTGTGCGGCCACGACTTCGCCCGAACGACCGTCGCCCTTCCAGGCGACCGCCTGTCCACCCTGGCCGTATTCCAGCGCGCGGTACTCGGCCTCCAAGGCCTTGCGCCGATCGTCACTGTTCAAGCCATTGCCGATCGTGCCGCCGATGAGGCCGCCATCCATCGCATTGATGATGCGTGCGGCAACCTTGCCGCTGGAAGCATCGTCGCCACCGCCAAGCGCTGGAACCACTCCGCCGCCGCTGCTCAGGCTGGTCGTTGTGCAGCCTGAGCCGGCAAGCAATCCCGCAACCAGTGCTACCTGAAGTCTCTTGCTCATCACCGGTCCCGAATTTGCGTCCGCTTACAAGGGCTTGGCGCCGCGTTAGATTGCATCTTTGGCCGAAATGGGGCCGATTCGGCCAGCCATTTCTCCTGCCATTTCCTAGTGTACGCCACGCAACTCCACGACGGCCTTCAATCCGCCCATCGTCGAGCGCTCAAGCCGCAGCGTGCCGCCATACTCCTTGACCAGATCGGCGACGATCGCCAGTCCGAGTCCGGTACCCGGCTTGGTCTCGTCGAGGCGCCTGCCCCGCTGCAACGCTTCGCGCGCCTTGTCCTCCGGAATCCCCGGTCCGTCATCCTCGATCAGGATCGAAAACCGCGGCGGCTCCTCGTTCACCGGCTCTGCCGTCTCGACTGAAATCCTGACGGCACTGTGCGCCCATTTCATCGCGTTTTCGAGCAGATTGCCGACAACTTCCTCGAGATCTTCGCGTTCGCCGGCGAACACCACCTCGGTTGCCGGCAAGTTCAGCGAAAACGCCGTCCCCCGCGAGAGCTTCTCCATCACCCGCGCCATGCGCTGGAGCAAAGGCGCCACCGGCGTGCGGTAGACCACGCTTTCGCGCTGTGCCGCCACCCGGGCGCGCTGGAGATAATGGTCGATCTGCTTCTGCATGGCCGCCGCGTGATCGGCGAAAAGCTGGCCCTTGGGCCCGCCCAAGGCGCGCCCCTCGTTCAGCATCACCGCCAAAGGCGTCTTCAGCGAATGCGCCAAATTGCCGACCTGGGTTCGCGAGCGCTCGACGATGCGGCGGTTGTTTTCGATCAGCGCGTTGGTTTCGTTGGCAAGCGGCTGGATTTCGGCGGGGAACCGTCCGGTCAGGCGCTGCGCCGTGCCCTCACGCACCATGGCAAGCGCATTGCGCACCCGTGCCAGCGGCTGCAGGCCGAGCAGGATGGCGATCGCATTGATCGCGATCATGCCGAGGCCAAACAAGGAGAGATAGGTGAACAGGCGCCACTCGAAGCCGCCGATCTCGGCTTCGAGCTCGGAGCGGTTGCCCATGACGCGAAATCGCGCGATGCGGTTCTGCGAATCGAGCACGAACTCGGTCTCGAAGACCTCGAGTTCCTCGCCGACGATGCCGGCGACGCGATAATGGCGTTGAAACTCGGCATTGAACGGCACGTCTGCGACATCAGGCGATGCCACCGGCTCGGTCATCGACGACGACCTGAGTTGCCCGACAAGCCCCTTGGAGACCGGCTCGACAGACCAGTACCAACCCGATTCAGGCTCTGAGAAACGAAGATCGCCGAGATCGGGGCCGCCTGTCAGCGTGCCACTGTCCGAGACTCCGACCGAGCCGATGAGATTGAACAGGTGCGCCGACAACAGGCTGTCGAAGCCGCGCTCGCTGGTCTGGCGATAGAGCGAACTGATGACTGTGAAGATCAGGGCGAAGGCGAGGATCGCCCAAACGGTCGAGAACGCGATGACGCGAAACGCCAGGGAACGCGGTCCGAGCCCAAGCGCGTAACGCTTCCAGCGCCCCAGTCGTTTGGCCAGCTTTTCCGCCTTACGCCTCCGGCTCGCGCATGCGGTAACCCATACCGCGGACGGTTTCGATCATGTCAATGCCCATCTTCTTGCGAAGACGCCCGACAAACACCTCGATGGTATTGGAATCCCTGTCGAAGTCCTGATCGTAGAGATGCTCGACCAGTTCGGTGCGCGACACGACCTCGCCCATGTGATGCATGAGATAGGCGAGCAGCCGGAACTCGTGCGAGGTCAGCTTGAGTGGCACGCCGTTGACGTCGGCCTTGGAGGCCTTGGTGTCGAGCCTGAGCGGCCCGCACGACAGTTCGGACGATGCATGGCCGGCCGCGCGGCGGATCAGCGCTCGCACCCGCGCCAGCACTTCCTCGATATGGAATGGCTTCGTCACATAGTCGTCGGCGCCGGCGTCGATGCCGGCAACCTTGTCGCTCCAGCGGTCGCGCGCCGTCAGCATCAGCACCGGCATCTTGCGGCCTTCGCGTCGCCAGCGTTCAACGACACTGATGCCGTCCATCTGCGGCAGGCCGATGTCGAGCACGATGGCGTCGTATGGCTCTGTATCGCCGAGGAAATGCCCCTCCTCGCCGTCAAAGGCCTTGTCGACGACGTAGCCGGCGTCGGTCAGCGCCTCTGATATCTGGCGGTTCAGATCCTTGTCATCTTCGACGACGAGTATGCGCATGCGGCTTTGCGACCAGTGAAAAGATGACGGAGATATAGGCGATTCCGGACTTGCAGGAAATCCGGGGCGGGAAATCCGGGTTAGTTGGCCGGCACGACGACCTCGACGCGACGCGGACGCTGGCCGTCCTTGGCCGGAACCAGCACCACGATCACGCAGACCGACTGCCCACCCTGATTGGATTCGGACGCCCGCGCCAAGGTGCCGCCATGCTGGTCGGCCACCTGCTGGCCGATCGAGTAGCAATCCGCGGCAGCCACAAGGATTTCACCTTCCGCCGCGGGCATGGGCGCCGCTGCCACTGAGGTGGCAAACAGGCCAAGCGCGCAAACCGCTGACATGGCAGGCCGGAATATGGAGCGAAGCGTTTTCATAACAGGATTTCTAATACGCCAGTGCTGAACGTGGAATGAACAATGAATTCATGCAAACACCCGCACTTGCAAGTCTGCTAATTCTTGCCGATCCGCTCCTTTGCCGATACCCGACCGAAGATTGCAATCAGCCCCGAAAGCGCAGTGATTGCCTGCAGGAGAGTGTCGGTCAACGCCGAATTGTCGACGCCGTCGACGGGCACGCCAGCGAGCCCAGCCACCCCCATCAGCATGGTCACGACAGAGGCCCAGATCGTGCGCGAGAGATACCAGGGTTTCAGGTTCAACATGTTTATATCCCTTCGGGTGAAAAGCTTGCCTGAGTTCATGCAAGTGTAAGGCGGCGTGTCGCTGGCACACCCCATCCCGAGGCAACACTGAGCTGGCGCACGGTTATTCCGACTTCCGCCGGCGGCGAGCCGAAGTCGGCGGCGATGTCGGCTGCCGCGTAGGTCCAGGCCGGCACCGAAACTGTCGTTGACCGCACGATGGCGCCGCCGATTGCTGCCACATCGACGCGATATTCTTCGCGGTCCTCGCCAAGCGGAATGTCGCTCGATTGCCAATTGTCAGCGTCGAGACGTCCGCGCCGGATCCACGACAGCAAGAGATCGCCGCCCGCGGTGTGCTTGCCTCGGAGATGCACCGGACTGAGCGCCATCAGAGCTCGCTTGCCGCCAGTCTCCTGATGCGCCGAAAAGCTCGCGCTGGAGAAATCGCCGCCCAGCGGGCCGACACGCCAGTTGAGCAGGAGCCCTGCTTCACCAGCCGACAACCCGGCAGCAACGACGGCCGTGTCGAGCACGACCACATCGGCATCGGCGGTGGCACCGGCAGCGGTAGCGTCTCCTGTTCCGAACAGGCCGCGCAGCAGATTGCTGAGGCGCCAAATTCCAGGCGCCGTTTCCTCTGCCACCTCGAACTGCAATATCTCCCAGGTCCCGACTGCGGACCGCACCGCCACGAGATTTGCGCCATTGAGCAATTGCAGCCGGCTGACGCTTGCCAACTCGCCTTCGTACAGTTCGATGTTCACAACGGTTGCCCGGTCGAGCCTGCCTTCCACGCTTGGCAGGAGCGCTGCCCGGAGCCGCCCCATGTCAGCTCGACGGCCAACCGCCCCCCGCAACACAAAGCCCGTGTCCTCGGGCGAAGCAAACAGCGCCTGGCTTCGCCACGGCACGTGCCTCACGGCCACGCGGAACTGGTCCTGTGGCGACCCCGTGCCCATCATCGGCAGATCGAGGAACACCGCATGTGGCTGGCCGACAACGATCGAGGTCGCCGGTTCGGCACCGGGATTCGAAGACCGCCAAGGTGCGGGCGCCGCCCGCGCGATCTGCTTTGCCGCGACCTTGCGCACCAGGCCCTGTTCAATGCCGGTGACCAGGAATTCGGCGCTGCTGCCAGAAGCCGGCACCTTGATCAACGTTCCCGGCACGATGTGCGCACGCGGCTCGGCCAGGGCAAAACTCAGTTGCTCCCGCTCCTGCCAGGTTCGTCGCATCCAGTCTTCGGCCAGCGCGGTTGCCTGTCCGGCTTCGAGCATACCGGGGAAGGAAATCGTATGCTGCCGGCTGTTGTTGGCGGCAAACCGCGTGCTCCAGGCCGACGCCGACTGATAGTCATTGGCGGGATCGCCAAAGCTGACCAGCGCCTCGGCCGGCAAATCGTGATCGGGCAAACGAACGGTTTCAACGACAGTGCTTTCGCCGTCGAATGCCAGTTCGGTCAGTTCGACGGCCGCGCCTTGCGATGCCACCGCCTGCCGAAAGACAAGCCGATCCGGCTCCTGATGCGCCGAGAGGCCAAACAGATCCATCAGCGGCTCGAGCGCTGCCCTGGCCGAACTCGGATCGCCGACAACATATCCGCTCACCGTTCCTTCGACGCCGGCCACATCTGCCGCCGGCAAGCCGTGATCCTGAAGAATTTCGTTGATCAGATCGGATACCGAAGGCGCGTTCAGGCGTCCGTTCAGCCAATGGCCGCGATGCCAGCCCGCGCTGTCCGACCAGACCTTGGACTGCAGCGGAAAGGCCGGATAGGGCCGTGCATCCCAGGCCCAGACATAGCTGCGGGCGACGTCCACCATGCGCCCGCCATAGACCGGCGAGACCGGATTGCGCGCCTCCTGGAAGCCTGCGGCAGCGGGATCCCAGTGCAATGCATGGGCTTCGAGCAGCCGCCGCGGGGCAATGTCCGACCGGCCTCCGTTCGAAAAGTAAGGTGCCGCGTCCTCGACCGACTTGGCATCCGGAAACATGTTGGGCTGGTTCGGCCCCTTGTCGACCGCCGGGCATCCCAACTCCGTGAACCAGATCGGCTTGCTGCTGGGTACCCAAGCCGTCGGCGAAGCGGCCTCGACGCCGCCTGGCCTGTCGTAGTGCGGGTTGCTCCACCAGCCGACCAGATCCTTGTAGCGGAACACCCATGGTTTGCCGTGAGTGGCATCGGTGATCGGGGTTCGCGTCCGTGCAAGGCGAGCCGCAAAACCGGAATAATACCAGTCGAACCCCTCGCCGGCAGTGACGGAGGCGCGCAAGCCCATCAGATCATATGGCGTGTCAAATCCGTCCGGGTTTCCTCCGGCATAGTCCGCGTCGCGCCAGTCCGACAGCGGCATGTAGTTGTCGATGCCGATCGCATTGATCGCTGGATGCGCCCAAAGCGCGTCGAGGTGAAAATAGACATCGCCGCTGCCATCGCTCGGCTGATGGCCGAAATACTCGCTCCAGTCGGCGCCATAGGTGATGCGGCAGGCAGGCCCGAGCACGACCCGAACGTCGGCGGTCAGCGCGCAGAGCTTTTCAACGAACGGAAAGGCGTTCGCACCATCGCGCAGCGTGGTCAGTCCGCACAACTCGGTTCCGATCAGGAATGCATCGACCCCACCCGCAGCCGCCGCCAGATGCGCGTAATGCAGGATGAACCGCCGATAGCCCCAGTCACTGGAGCTGCCACCAAAATTGACGGTGTCGCCAGCCGCGGCAAATTGCGTCCGCAGCGCCGAACCGCAGAACGCGTCGATCTGGCTTCGCGCGGCCGCCGTCCGGTCGGTTGTGCCAGGCATCTGCGGAGCGGGCATGCAGGTGATACGTCCGCGCCAGGGGTAGCTTGGCTGGCGTGCGGCGCCATAGGGGTCAGGCAGGCTGTTGGCGGCCGGAATGTCCATCATGATGAAGGGATAGAGTGTCACCTTCAGGCCGCGCGCCTTGATCTCGGCGATCGCCTCCCGGACACTGCGATCGGACGGCGTGCCGCCATATGCCGGACCGTTGTCGTAGGTCGAAACGACCCCAGCACTCGAACGCGTCAAACCAGACACCTGCCAGGCCTTCGACAATCCAGCAGTCGAGGCGCCTGTCACCCCCGGTTTCACCAGGCATTGACCGGCGCGCAGATCGTTCCCGAACCAGGCGACGACGAGCGCCACGTTCTCGATGTTGGGGCAGATCATCTGCAACTCGTCGAGCGAAGCTGCGATGTCGGTGCCCGCGAAAAGAACGTGGCGGTTGATCGCCTCAGTCTCGCCGGGCCTTTTCTGGCGGCTGATCAGGCTGGTCGACAGCCCGTATTCCGTCGCACCGGGAATCAGGGAGACGGCACGGATGCGCTTGCGCAGGTCACCGATCGGGCGGATCACCTCGAACTGCATCTGCGGCATGCGGTGGCCATATGGACCAAGGTCGAGGTTCTCAACCACCGCATAGGCGACGCCGCGATAGGCCGGCGCATTGCCGCTGCCCTGCTTGGCCGCGATCAGCGGATCGGCAGCCTGGTTCTCGGTGCCGCGATGAACACGCAGCTCGATTGTCTCGCGATCGATCTCGCGCCCATCCGCCCAGACCCGCCTGATGCCGGCGATCTCGCCTTCGCAAAGCGCAAAGGCCGCGTTGCCGTAATAGGCGTACTCGGTCACCTTCGGACCCATCTTGCCCTGGCGGCGCGTCGAACGCGTTTCCTTGAAGCGCGTCGCCCAGATCAGTGTCCCACCGACACGGGCGGTGCCATAAATCCGCGGCAGGGGGGCACCTTCCTCGGCGGTGAAAGGTCGGGCACCAGTTAATCGTGGGCCGTCGATCCTCCTGGTGCCATTGATCAGCGCGCTATCGATGACGTAGCCGGCCAGTGCACCGGCAGCAGTACCAATGGCAGTGCCGATAGGTCCCAGCATGCCGCCGAGAAATGCCCCGGCAGCCTGCAGCAGGATGGTGGCCATCAATGGTCTCCGAGTTCAGCTCTGGTCAGGTCGGGTTTGGGAAAGCGAAGACCGCGGCAATGCGCCGACGCCACTGCGGCACCAGCCGTGTTAGCGTGACGCCGTGGTCCTGATAGGCGTGCACAAAACAATCCGGTTCGGTCAGGATCGCCGCGTGCTTTGCCGGCAAATGCGGCCGCCAGCGAAAGACAATGAGGTCACCGGCGGCAATGGCGGCAACCGGCTTCTCCGGCATGTGCTTGCGCAATCCGTCGAGCAGGCGTTCTTGCTCGGTGGCTTCGGCCCAGTCGGGCGCATACGGCCCTGGTCGATCCAGCTCACGTCCGTAGATCTCGCGCCAGACGCCGAGCAACAATCCAAGGCAATCGCAGCCGACACCCTTGCGGCTGCCCTGGTGGCGATAGGGTGTGCCGACCCATTCCAGCGCCTCCGCCACGACTGACGCCGCGATATCGTCACCCTTCATGGAACGACAGGCCGGCCATCGAAGACGCCGCCCTCCGTGACATAGGAATACCCCGCGTCGTTGCCGGGAAGATGCGGAAACCCTCTGAAATTCAACGGATTGGCGAACTTCGCCTTGCAGGTGGCAAACCGCTTGTCGCATCCTGCGCGGATGGAAAAAGTAGCGCCAGCTGCGATGGCTGGTCCCGCGCTCGACCCAACAATGATCGTTACCCCAGCACCATCTCGGCGGTGATCGACAATCCGCTCGACACGGCCGTTCCTTGCACCCGAGGTCCAGGTCAACGTGCCATGCGTGAACCAGCCCGGATCGAAGCTGCCCAGTCCCGATACCGACAGTATGTCTGGCGCGGCATGGGCGGTAACGCTTCCACTGCCCTGAAACTGCGGCTGGTTCAGCGCCACGCCACACCTGGCATCGCCGAGTTCGGCATCGCAGGCGCGATTGACGTAGCGCCCGCGCGGCTGGTCCAACGCATGGGTCGCGCTCTCAAGCTCGGCGACGAAACGCTGGTCGCTGCGCGTGATCTTGCCGATCGTCGCAGTTCGCAACAGCGAGAACTGGGCGGGTACCATCCAGTTGACCAGGAAGGTCTCGACCTTCGCATTGTCGTAGAGTCCCGCGGCGATATCTTCGTCGCGAATGCGCTCGGATGACAACGCGCCTTCGACATCGACCGTGTCGACCGCAAGACCAAGCGAACTGCGGGCCTCGCTGGCGGCAAGGCCGGTCTCTGGTTCAAACGTCGTGCCATCAAGGACAAGCGGACGATCGTGATCCGTAAAACCCGTCACCACGCCATCGGCTCGAGTCAGCCGCCAGCAATAGCACACGCTGGTCACGGACCGCCCGAGATGGTCCGCCAAGGCCGGAGGCATAGTCACAGCCGAACCTCCACCAGAGGGATCGATGGAATCTGGCCGGCCTTGAAGGCGGTGACGCGCAGCGAAAGCCGCTCGGCGTCGAAGCGCACTGGCACGTGGAACTCGAACCCCGCCGTCACCTGTGCGCCCATGGCAGGGATCGAACCGGCCGCGAAAACCACGTCGCCAGTCCCATCGTCAAATGAGAATGCCGGCGCTAGCCGCGCCACGCCTGCCACCGCGATCCGCAGGCTGGCAGCCACCGGCTTCACTATCAGTCGCTTGTAGGCGTCGGCTCCAGAGCCATACGTCTTGGTCAGGGAAAATCGCGCTTTGAGACCATCGCCCGCCCCCAACACCTGATCCAGCATGCCGGGAACTTCGCTCGGCCGGCATGACTTCATGTCGAATGGATCGCGGAACCTGAATGCGTGCAGCGAGCCTCGCCGCGCCTCGAAGAAAGCCAGGACATCGTGAAGATCGTCGAGCGACTTCACGCCGGTTCCGGCATCATAGTGATGACGTGACTGGGAGAAGCGCAGATTGCGCTTTTCCCGCCCCGACGTCAGCGACACGATTTCGTTGCGCCGCTCCGGCCCACCCGTTGCGCCGAAGGACACCGCGAGCGGAAAGACCTCGTCATGGAAACTGCTGAACTCCGTCACGCTGCCTCCTCAAAACGTTCGCGCGCCGCGCGAAACCGCGCGCGCCAGCATGCCGGTGATCTGGGCTTCGGATTTGCGGAACGACGATGCGTCCTGTGCTGTCACGTTGAACACGACGTTGACGGCCCCGCCGCCGCCAGGTGCCGCCACGCCGAGGCTGCCATCCGCCCCGCGCCGCAGCGGCAGGATCGCCTCCGCTCCCGCCTCGCCCATCAGGCCGAGTTGCTTGCCATTCGGAAAATAGGTCGGCGATGACACCACGCCGCCGGCGGCAAATGGCGTTACGCCCCCGGTTACGCCGCCATTCGCGAAGGGAAGGATGCCCTGGAGGCCCTGCAGAATGTTCTTGAACAACGACGAGCCCAGCGCCTGAAGCGGCTTGAGGCCGTGCCCCAGTGCCATACCGGCGATGTTCATGCCCAGGCTTCTCAGCACGTCTTCGAGTTCGCGGCCGCCTACCGTCGCCATCTTCAGCGCGCCCGTAAGATGAGCACCGAAACTGTCGGACAGCTTTTCCAGTGACTTCAACGTCGCCACGAACGAACTGGCATCCGCTCCGATCTTGATATCGATATTTTCAGCCAACTCGGTTCTCCATCCGATCCGGAAACCGCTTCATCAGTTCCATGAGTTGCGCCTTGCCAGGTGCTCCGGTTCTGGCCGTACCAAGCACGCTCATCGCGCGCTCCAATTCGCGCGGAGTCATCGCCCAGAATGCTTGTGGCGATAGCCGCAGCAGGCCGAACCCCGTGGCCATCACGCTGTCCCAGGGAAATTCGGCACCGGTGCCCGCTGCGGCGCCTAAGGGTTTCGCGTCTCTTCCGCCTTGGCGGCTGCGCCAAACGTCGTGGTCAACAGATCCGCGACGATGGCAGCGAAACCCGCGACGCCGCCGTCGGCACGCATGCCACCCACCTCGTTGTCGGAAAGCTCGTAGCCGGCACCGCGCAAACCGGCACCGATGACGCGGATCATGTCGGAAGCCGACAGGCGGCCGGAGGAAAAGCGCTCCACCAGCGCCGTCAGGTCGGTGGCGGCATAGCTCGCTTCCAGTTCCGCCAGGGCGCCCAGCGTCAGGCACAGCCGGTGGCTCTTGCCGTCCAGCTCGGCGGCGATCTCGCCGCGTCGTCTGTTTGCGGTCATGGCGTCACCGTAAAGCCAATGACGCCGGCGGATTCGAGCGCCACCTCGAAGGTCACTTCTCCGTCGTGGTTGCCGGTATACTCCAGCGCCGTGATCTGGAACGGCCCGTCGATGACGCCGAAATCGGGCACGGCGAGCTGCCACCTCAGAATCTCGCCGCCAAAGAAGCAGCTGCGGATTCTGGCATCGGATTGTTGGTCCTTGAAGATGCCGGAGCCGCTCACCGCGGCCCGCTGCACCCCGCTTCCGGCCAGAAGCTCGCGCCACCGCCCGGCCGACTCCGCATCGGTGATGTCGACCGTCTCGCTGTTGAAGGCAATGCGCTTCGAGCGCAGCCCCGCGACCGTGACAAAGCTGCCCAGACCGTTGCTGTCGATCTTGAGCAGAAGGTCCTTGCCCTTCTGTGCGACCATGGAGTGGTCTCCTGAATGTCCTGAGGAAATGTTGCCGACCGTCTGGGTCAGGCAGGCGTCGGCTCGGTCACCGCGCGGAAGCGCAGCAAACCGTGATGCAGCGAGAGCCTGTCGTCGAAACGTGCTTCGGAGAATTCAAGCCGCATGCTGACCAAGTGCTGCGTGCCCAGATTGAGCGTCGCATCGTCGAGCACGCCACGCACGATCTCCATGATTTCCAGCGCCTCGCGCTTGCCCTGGGATTTCGACCAGACATGAACTGAAAACAGGTGTTCGCAGCCGCTCTCGGTGTCGGTGCTCCAGTCATAGACGCTAGTCCGGCCAAAGGTCAGATACGGAAAGATGACGTTGGCCGGTGCCTGATCATGGATCTTCGGCCCGCCCAGGCGTGCCACAAGTGCCGAATTGCCGCGAAGTGCGGCAAACACCGCTTTCTGCAATTCAGCGGCCGGGGCGGTCATCATCTCGCTCCCTGATCCTGCGCGGGCTTGCCCGCCTCGGCGGTGCCTCAGCCGAAACACCAACGTCGCCACGGTAATCCTGTTCGATGTCCTCCGCCAGTTCATGCGCTTTCCAGCGCAGCGCCCGTTTCAGGCCGTCCAGCGTCAACCTCATCGTCAGATTCATGCGCCCTGCTCCCTTGCGCGACAAACGAGATAGCGCTGCGTTTCATCGGGATCGTGGACAGTGATAATGTCCAGGATCCGCTGGTTGCGGCGCAGGCGCATGCCGCTTTTCAGGCCCGTCCGCCACCGCATCGTGACGCGATGCGTTACCGTCTCCAGCGACTGGTCGGCGCCGAACACGCTTTGCACGGTGACAGGCTCGACCCGCGCAAACAGCGTTGCCAGCTCAACCCAGCTTTCCGTGTGGCCGCCAAGGTTGTCCGGCGTGGTCGTGCATTCTTCCAGCGCAAACTCGTGGCGCAGCGCGCCCGGGTCGACGAAACTCAACCGCATCAGAGCCTCCGCAAGCGGTAGCCGGCAAGCAGCCGATCGTAGCCGCCTGGATAAGACACCGGCTGGTCATCGGGGCCAAAGCTCGTGCGGAAATCATACCAATGCGCAACGAGCAGAAGCATCGCTCGTTTCAGCAGGTCAGGCACATCCGTGCCCGCCTCGCCAAAGCCGGTGCGAAAATCGATCTCGACGCCATTCATCACGCGGAGCCGCTCCGGCGCGCGATCGAAATGGATGCGTGCGGGGCGCGACAGCGTGTCCAGCTGATAGTCGGCCGGATTGACGATCGACGCTGCGCCTTCGCTGCCGAAAATCGTCACCGAAAGCACCTGCCTGACCGGATGCCGCATCAGCATGACAAAATTATCGGCCGGCCAGCGGTCGAGCACCAGCCGCCAGGTCTGGTCGATCAGCGCCATTCCGGTCGCGCGCTCGACGTCCTCTCGCGCAGCCCGGATCAGGCCGCTTATCAGCCCATCCTCGCTCGAATGCGTGACGCGCAGATGCGCCTTGGCATCGACAAGCGTCACCGGCTCCACCGTCGGCGCGACGGTTCTGATCAGGGTCATTCATCACCTGTGTTGGATGGAAGGGAGCGACCCCGGCGGGGAGGAACCGGGGCCGCAACGGCACTGGGCGGCCAGCGGGCGCAAAGCCCGTTCAGGCCGACTTACGCGGTGCCGTATTTGAGCAGCTTGATCGCGCTGAAATCCTGGACGCCGCCGCCGACGCGCTTGGTCGTGTAGAACAGCACATAGGGCTTGGCGGAGTACGGATCGCGCAGAACCCGCACGCCAGTACGATCGACGACGAGGTAGCCGCGACCAAAGTCGCCAAAGGCGATCGGGGTTGCGTTGGCCGCCGCATCGGGCATCTCCTCGGCCTCGACCAGAGGGAAGCCCATCAACAAGGCGCGCTGGCCAGGTGCCGAAGGCGGCTGCCACAGGTAGTTGCCGTCGGCGTCCTTGAGCTTGCGGATCGACGCCTGGGTCTTGCGGTTCATCACCCAGTTGGCGTTCTGCCGGTAGCCTGCCTTCAGCGTGTAGACGGTGTCGATCAGGATGTCCGACGGGCTCAAGGCCGGCAGGGCGCCAGACACACCGGTCACCACATAGCCGATGTCGCCCCAAGCCCAGCTCGCCTCGGCCACCTTGTTGTAGTCGAGGAAACCCTTGGGTTTGTTGACGCCGTTGCCGTTGACGAAGGCCGTGCCCTCCTGCTCGGCAAATGCCGTCTCCACCTCGGAGGCGATCCACTGGTCGAGGTCGACGATGCTGTCCTCGAGCAGCGAGGCCGTCGCCGCGGGCATGGCGTAAAGTTCCATCGTCGGAAACTGCAGCTCGGCCAGGGTCGGCGTGGCCGTCTGCGGGCGCGCCGCCGTTTCCGCCACCCAACCGACGGCCGGACCGGTGATGGTGAACGGCTTCTTCAGCACTGCCGCCGACACCTGTCTGACAGAGGCGATCGAACGCAGCGGCGACAAGGTCGACAGCCTGCGCCCGATTTCCGTTTCCGTCTCGGGCGGTACCAGATAGCCGCCGTCCTGGCCGGAGCCATATGACATCGCCTTGGTATCGAGCGAGCGCAGCTGACGATCGTCGCCGCTGCGCATATAGGCCTCGAAGGCGTCCTTGTGCTCGCTCGGCATCGAACGGCCGTCGCGCCCAAGTGCCGGCCGCAGCCGTTTCAGCGACAGGCTGTCGAGTGTCCGCTTCTGCTCGTCGAGGGCGCGCGAGATGCGGTCGACCTTGTCGGTCGTCACCACATCGGCGCCAAGCCTGCCTTCCAGCTGCGCCAGCCGCTCGTCATTGCTGTCCTTGAAGGCCTCGAAGGTGGTCATGAACTCGCCGAAGGCATCCTTCAGGTCGAGTGTATCGCCAGCCGCTCCCTTGATTTCGGGGGCGCGCGGCGTGTGGGTCTCGTTCATGCGCTGCTTCCTTTTTGCTTGATCATGCGCGTCGCCTCGCGGATGCGTTCCACAAGGCCGCTCTCGGATCCCCATGCGGCGTCCCGCTTGCGCACGAGGCTGGCGAAGCCCTCGGCGATGACCGCCCTGGCGTCGCTCCTGGTCAGCCCCGCATCCCGCGTGAGCCAGCCTTCGAATTGTCTCGTCGTCGGCAGCCGCCCACGCCCCTTCACCGTGTCGATGCGCGCTTCGGGCAGCATCGGAAAGGTGACGATCGAAATCTCCCAGAGGTCTGCCTCGAGGATGTGGCGTATGCCGCTCGCCTGCTCCTTGCGCGCCTTCACTGCGCGAAAGCCGATCGACAATCCGTCCAGCGCACCGCCGCGCAAGAGATTGTGCACGTCGCGGGCGCGACCAACGTCCTTGGCCAGCCGGCCGCGAACGAACAGGCCGCGCGCGTCTTCCTTGAGTTCCGTCCAGGTGCCGATCGGTTGATTGGGATCGTGCTGAAACAGCATGCGGATGCCGGCAGCACCGCGTGTCCGCAGCGACTTGGCAAAGGCGCCGCGTTCCACGATGTCCTTGCCGAGATCGACACGGCCGAAGAGGCTGGCATAGCCTGAGAAACTGCCGTCGCCGGCGACCTCGTCGAGCACCAGGTCGACGAACTTCTGCTCGCCTTGCCGCGCCGTTGCTTCATGAATCATGAGCGCCACTCCTCTTGCGTCTTTGATCGATCCAGCGCGCGAGGCGGTTGCCTTCGAAGAAGCGCTTGACGAAGCCAAGGGCCCACCAGGCGCACAGGCTTGCCGCGGCAGCCCCCATCATCGTCATCTCCGTCACGTTGATCAGTTCTTCGATGCCAAGCTCGGCTGCGATCTTCAGGCCGACCGTTCCGCCGAACACCAGCCCGCAGGCGACGCCGACGGCGAAGCGCACCGCGGCCTCGCGCCGGCCTTGCGGCAGGATGTAAGCGAGCGAGATCGCCGAACCGGCGATCGCGCCCGCGCTTTTGGCAAGCCACAGCCAGCCGGGATCGGGCAGGTAGGTCATCGTCATGAGGTTCCGTATTCGATCGTTCAGCCGCGTGGCGGATAGCCGACGGCCTCGCGCTTTTCGTCTTTGCTGAGGAAACTGGCCGCTTCGACCCGGGTCCAAAGCGCGTCGCGCTCGCCGGCAAGCCCTTCGACCTGGTCGGCGTCGTACCAGAGCCGCAAGCCTTCACCGAAAGCCGGCGCCAGCCAGGCGGAAAGCTCCTTCGCCGTCCGCGCCACCAGCGGCAGCACGGTCAAGCGATAGAAGGCGCGGTTCGCCTCCTGGTAATTGGCATATGTGTTGTCACCGGGAATGCCGAGCAGCATTGGCGGTACCCCGAAGGCCAATGCGATATCGCGGCTCGCCGAGTGCTTGGCCTCGATGAAGTCCATGTCCTTTGGCGTCAGACCCATGGCTTTCCAGTCGAGCCCGCCTTCGAGCAGCAGCGGCCGCCCGGCCCGGGTCGTCCCAGAGTAGCCCTCCTCCAGCTCCGCCTTCAGCCGGTCGAACTGCTCGTCGCTCAGATTGCCGCCATCCTTCGGAGCGTAGACCAGCGCCCCGGACGGCCGCGCCGAATTGTCCAGCAAGGCCTTGTTCCACCTTCCTGCTGCATTGTGCGTGTCGAGCGCGATCAGCGCCGCTTCGAGCGGCGGAAACCCGTAGTGGTCGTCGAGCGGATGAAACAGCGTCAGGTGCGCCGCGCCGCCATGTTCGCCCAGGCCAAGGCTGACACGCCGCCGCGCGCTGCCCTCTCGATGCTCCAACGCCACGGGCCAGCCGCTGGCATCTGCGGCCACGGCAACCCGGTCGGGTCGCAAGAGGTGCAACTCACGTGCTCCTCCGCCCGCCTCGACCAACTCAACATAGGCGTTTCCCGACAACAACAGGTGGCCATACAGCATCTCCATGAAACTGCCGCCGGCTTGCCTGTCGTTTGGCCGCTCGAGCAGCCCCAGCAAGGCGTGATCGTCCAGTTCGCTGGCGCCTTCGTAGAGCAGCCAGGGAATGGCCGACGCCGTCTCCGAGATCAGGCGCACCGAGCGATGCACGATCGGGTTGCGCATGAAACCTTCGCGCGCCAGCCCGGCATAGTCGCGCCGCGTCCAGCGCGCTTCGCCTTGTGCATGGAGTGCGACGAAGCCGGTCGGCACGCCACTCTTGCGTTCAGGCACGACGCTACGCTTCCCGGTCAGCCAGGACCAAGGCCAGTTCAAAGCCATATCGTTTCCTGTTCAGAGAAAATCGCGGATTCTGGGTTCGGTCGACCAGTCCGGCATCAGTTCGCCGATGGCCCAAACCAGCGCATCGACCCGGTCGGGGGAACGACCATTCGACAGCCCGTTCGGGCCAAAATCGCACATCTCATCTTCCAGCGCTGGAAAGCGTCCGGCATGCAGCACCCTGCCCTGCGCATAGAGTGCCGCAATAGGCTCGGCGCGCAGCCATTTCGACCGCTTGGCCCGAACCGCCTTCACCGGCACTGCCGGGTCGACAGTGCGGATCACCGCCGTCACCATCTCGCCGCCCTGGTTGGTCTCGGCGATGATGCAATCTGCTTCCAGGCGATGAAACAGCCTCACCGCCGTGCCTGCCCAGTCCTGCGGTTTCGCTGCCTGGACCGTGGCATCGGCCAGCACCACCGCCCTGCCCGCACTGTTCAGCCCGACAGCGACAATCCCACAAGCATCCGATGTCTTGCGCGAGCTCGCCGGCGGGTCGACCGCCACCACGATGCGGCGCAAGTCGCCCGCGTCTGCGACCAAGGCCGCCTCGAGCATACCGCGCGACCACAAGGCATCGTTGCGATCCTCGATCAGTTCGCCGTCCAGCTCCTGCCGCCCCAGCACGCTGCCGCCATAGCGGCTGTGGATCGCGCTCAGAAAGCCCGGCGCCAGGTTGGCGCTGTTTTCATCCGAACGCATGCGCGTCACCACAACCTCCGGATCGGCAAGCAGCCGCTTCAGCAGCGGCACGGGCCGCGGAGTCGTGGTGATGATCTGCCTCGGCCTGTCGCCAAGCCTGAGCCCGAATTGCAGCATGTCGAAACAGGCATCCGCATGTTTCCACTTCGCAAGTTCATCGCACCACGCCGCCTGAAACTGCGGTCCGCGCAGGCTGTCGGGATCTTCGGAGGAGAATATCTGCGCCACAGCACCACTGTCCCAGACCAGCCTCTTGCGGCTCGGCTCGAAACGCGGCCTGTCATGACGCGAAATCGTTGCGATCCCGGACGGCCCCTCGATCATCACCTCGCGGACATCGGCCAAGGTCTCGCCGACCAGGGCGATGGGTGAATGCTTATGGCTGGCAAAGGGAGAAAACCCACGCACCATGCTGTTGACCCATTCTGCCCCGAGCCGGGTCTTGCCGGCCCCGCGCCCACCGACCACCAGCCAAGTCGCGGGCTGAGGCCCAAGCGGGTATTGAGCGATGCGGGCGAAGTGAATCCACTCCCGCGCAGTAAGGTGCCGTTCACGCTCGGTCAGGTTCTCCTGCGCCCAGCACCCGAGCATAATCTCTAGCAAGCTCGATGATGCGTCGGTCGATCCTTGCAAGCACGTCCGCCATTTCTGCATCTCGGTTCGTCTGGCTCACTTTCGCGCGGTCGCCCCCTCGCATCAGTTCGCTGATCTTCTCGACGGTTCTTACGATCGAACCGACCATGTCGACCTGGCCCTTGTCGAAACCGCCCTCGTTTTCTAGGCGCAGCGTTTCGACCTGCCCGACCAGAGAATCGGCCAACCGCGCCAAACGGTCGTCGATGTCATCGCTAACAGGGGAAACCCACCCTTCCCGCAAGATGCGTCGTTCAATCGAGGAGACGGCATAGCCGCTCGCCGCCGACAAAAGCTCGATATCGACAGCGCCGCGTTCAAAAAGCGTGCGCACTGCCTGCCTTCGTTCGTTCGCTTTCGCGACCAACGAAACCTCCATATTCATGATTTCAGGGAGTTGCCTGTCCGTGCGGCACTGCCGGCTACACTTCTTTGACGATAGCCAGATACTATCGAAGCACCGTTACGCTGTCAAGAATATATTCCTACATCAGAGCAAAATTCTAATCGCCGAGATGTGTCCAACTTGCTCTTGTCGCGGCAGCGAAAATCGGGGACAAGTCGAGGCTGGGCCGAGGGACGCGTGCCCTGAATTCGCCAGCAAAAGTGTTTTCGTGTAAGCTGCAGTCACGTGCCGGGCTCGTCTCGAATGGAAAATCCCATCCCACCGCGCAAGAAAAGAGGCCGCATCTCGGCCGGTCTGCTGGCATTTGATGCCTGGCTCGACTCTTCGCTGTATGAACTCCGCTTCCGGGCACAGCAGTTCTGGGAAAATGCGACGATCTTCTTCCGCCGCTTCCGTGTCAAAGGCTGGCGCCGCGGCGTCATCGAGGTCCTGAGCGAATCCTTCACCATGGCTGCCGGCGGCTCGGTGGTGATGCTGGCGCTGGCGATGCCTGCCTTCCAGGAAACCACCGGCAACTGGCGCAACCAGGACGACTTCGCCGTCACCTTCCTCGACCGCTACGGCAACGAGATCGGCCAGCGCGGCATCATCCAGCGCGACTCGGTGCCGGTGGACGAGATGCCGGACCATGTCATCAAGGCCGTACTGGCGACCGAAGACCGGCGCTTCTTCGAACATTACGGCATCGATTTCCTTGGCCTGATCCGCGCCATGTCGGAAAACGTCCGTGCCAACTCCGTTGTCCAGGGCGGCTCGAGCCTGACACAGCAGTTGGCCAAGAACCTGTTCCTCACCAACGAGCGCACCGTCGAGCGCAAGGTCAAGGAAGCGTTCCTGTCGATCTGGCTTGAATCGAACCTGTCGAAGAAAGAGATCCTGCAGCTCTACCTCGACCGCGCCTATATGGGCGGCGGCACGTTCGGTATTGCGGCGGCGGCCGACTTCTATTTCGGCAAGCAGGTCAAGGACCTCAACCTCGCTGAAGCTGCGATGCTCGCCGGCCTGTTCAAGGCACCGACCAAATACGCCCCCCACATCAACCTTCCCGCCGCCCGCGCCCGCGCCAATGTTGTGCTCAGCAATCTGGTGCAGGCTGGGTTCATGACCGAGGGCCAGGTGCTGTCGGCCCGCCTGCATCCCGCCGACATCGTCGACCGAGGCGACCGCAAGAGCCCCGACTACTTCCTCGACTGGGCCTTCGATGAGGTCAAGAAGATCGCGGCGAAGTCCGGCATCCACTCGCTGGTCGCCCGCACCACCATCGACATGAACATCCAGAAGGCCGCCGAAGAGTCGGTCGAGTTCCATCTCCGCCAGTTCGGCAAGGAATATCACGTCACTGAAGGTGCGGTGGTCGTCATCGAGACCAACGGCGCCGTGCGCGCCATCGTCGGCGGCCGTGATTACGGCGCGAGCCAGTTCAACCGCGCCACCCGGGCGCAGCGCCAGACCGGCTCGTCGTTCAAGCCCTATGTTTATGCCACCGCCATGGAAAACGGCTTCACGCCGGAATCGGTCATCTCGGACGGGCCAATCAGCTGGGGTGCTTGGTCGCCGAAGAACTACACAAGAGGCTATTCCGGCCGCATGACGCTTTCGACCGCGCTGATCAAGTCGATCAACACCGTGCCGGTGCGCCTTGCCAAGGACCATCTGTCGATCCCGCCGATCAAGGCGATGGCCGAGGCGATGGGCGTTGAATCTCCTGTCAGCTCGCACAAGACGATGGTGCTCGGCACGTCAGGCCTGACCGTCATGGATCAGGCGACGGGCTACAGCGTACTGGCGCAGGATGGTATCGTCGGCACCCGTCACGGCATTACCCAGCTCGTCACCCATTCCGGCCAGCTCATCTACGATTACAGCAAGGATGCGCCACCGCCACACCGGGTGCTGTCCGAGCAGGCTGTCGCGTCGATGAACTCCATCATGGTGCAGATCCCAGAGGTCGGTACGGCGCGCAAGGCGGCCCTGCCCAACATCCGCTCCGCCGGCAAGACGGGAACCACCCAGTCTTACCGCGACGCCTGGTACATCGGCTACACCGGCAACTACACGGCGGCCGTCTGGCTCGGCAACGACGACTTCTCGACCACCAACAACATGACCGGCGGCTCGCTTCCAGCCATGGTCTGGCAGCGCTTCATGGCCTACGCCCACCAGAACATCGACCTCAAGCCGATCCCCGGCATCAAGGATCCCTATGTCGATCCAGCTGCCATCGCCAAGGCCGAGGAAGCCGCCAAGAACGGACCGCAGCAGGCCGTTGACACCTCGGATCGCCCTCCGGTCCTTTCCAGCACGACGACGCGCGCCCTGCGCGATATCGCCGACGTCTTCCACAAGGCGCCGGCAATCGTCGCGCCACCCGAGCCCGAGACGCTGTCGGCGCTGTGACACCGCAAAGATCGGGGCAAAGATCAGGCCAGCACGCGCTCACCCATCGGTTGCAGCTTCTCCCCGCTTGCCTTCATGCTGAATGGCAGGATATTCCTCCGCCAACTCCATCCTGCGGCGGCTCATGCTGAAACAATCGATCCTGATCGTTCTCGCTCTCGCCGTCGCTGTCGGTGGCGGTGCCGCCAGTGTCGGCATGGTGCTGAACTCGCAGGAGGGCATCGGCGCCGTGTCGGTCGGCCCGTGGACCGCTTTCCCCGATATCGGCACGCCGGAGGCCGATCCCTATTCCAAGGCGCGCGTCGCGCGCGACGGCGTGCTGGCGCTTGGCCGCGCCGAGGGCCTCAGCTTTGTCGCCGATCGCGACTCCGCCGGCGTCACGTTGAAGAGCGAGTGCAGCTACCGAATCGAAGGGTCGCTACCGGTCGCCAGGTTCTGGACGCTTTATGCGACCGACAGGGCGCACATAGCGCTCAAGTCAGGCATCCGCCGCGACGCGATGCTGCATTCACTTGAGGTGCTGCGACAGCCCGACAACTCGATCAGCGTTTCGGTCGGCACACGGCCAGAACCCGGCAACTGGCTCGCCGTCGGCGGCGTTGGCGCGATGAACCTGGTGCTGACCTTCTACGACACACCCATTGCCAGCAGCACCGGCCTGTCCGGCATCGAAATGCCGCGCATCGTCAGGGTCCAGTGCAATGCGTAGGCTTTTTCATGCCCTGGCAATAGGCCTGCTCGGCGCGGGCATCGCCCACATCGTCATACTGCTTCTGGTGCCGAGTTTTTCCGAGCGCGATGCCTGGTCGCGTCTCGCCATGGTCGCCGGGCCCAACAAGGTCGTCCGCCTCGACAAGGAGATCGGCGGCACGCCGGTGGTGAAGGCGCTCGATCCGTCCTTCTATGAAGCCGCCTGCCGCTTCGATCTCAATGAAGGTGTCGTGCGCATCGACAATGCCGGCAAGGTCCCCTACTGGTCGGCGTCGGTCTATGACCGCAGCGGACAGAACATCTACAGCTTCAACGACCGCACGGCGACCGACGGCAACCTCGATTTCGTCGTGCTCACGCCGGCGCAGATGATCGACCTGCGCAAGGAACTGCCGACTGAATTCGAAAAATCGATTTTTGTCGAAACGCCAATCGACGAAGGCATCGTCGTGGTCCGCGTCTTCGTTCCCGACGACAGCTGGAAGCCGACGGTCTCGCGCTTCCTCGACGGCATCAACTGCGACATCCAGTAAAGCCCGCATCAAATCAGGCGCAATGCGTCGCCTAGCAGGCAGTTCGGTCTGTCGCCGTCAGTGACGCGGCAGCGGATCGTTGCGGCGGGGTGCATCGTTTCGCAACTCGCCGGCACTCGAAGCCGGGCCCTTGGTTCGCTCGTAGCGCACGCCAGGAAAGATGATGATGGATGCCGAAGTTTCCGCTGTCCGGGGAGACCGGCGGATGGCCGCACGACGCGGCATGAAAGACACAACGCTGCCCATGGTTCGCGATTTCCCTCTCGGTTCGACCGGAGTAAGCACGCAACGCCTCCGCCTCGATAAGGCCAGCAGAGAGGTTAACAGTCCGTTACTGCCAAAGATTTGATTCAACTCTTGGCTTTCCAACTGCGTCTTTGGCACCTTCTTGATAGCCGATCGCCGTTAGAAGCGCGTGAAAGCAGCAGCATTGCCGATGCCATGGCCGCAACGAGCGCCAGTTTGCCGATGCTCGCTAGAAAATCCTCGTAACCAATTGGTAACAAACGCATTCCTTAACGCCACAGTTAACAGTGCGCTAACAAATCCTCGCTAAGTTTATGTTCACCTTAGGAAGCCATGGCGCGCCAGCGTCGATCCTTCCGGGGCAGTGTCGAGTTTTGTCAGGCGTACCCGTTCGTGTCAGCATCGGACTTCAGGCAAATTGCCATCGGACGCGAAACCGGGAAGCCGGAGCGGCTGTTCCGGGCTGCGGTTTCAGCTTTCTGCGCCCTGCCCCGGCCTTCGCGCCGCGAGATCGCGCAACTCGAAGACCTTACGCTCCCGTTGTTCGACAAGGTCTCGGTCGAAGCCCGCAGGTTCGTCGCTGCCGCACTTTCCGAAAGCGAATACGCGCCGTTCGGCCTGGTGCGCAAACTCTGCGACGAGCCCGTCGACATCGCAGCGCCGCTGCTCGTGCGTTCGCCGATCCTGTCCGATGTCACGCTCATCGCATTGATCGGCCGCCACGGCCTGCCGCATGCGCGTGCCATCGCCCGCCGCCCGAACCTTCACCAGACCATTGCCGACCTGATCCGGGTGCTTGAGCGCCCGCGCCTGGTTTATCCCGAAGGCGCCAAGCGGGCCGAGCCGGCAACAGCCGCATCCCCAGCGTCCGGAGCGGTCGTGGCACCCGACGTGTCCAATGGTCCCGTTCCCGGCCAGCTCGCCGAAAATGTCCGCCGCAAGCTGCGCGCGATGATGACGCCGGCCGCCCCCCGCCAAACCGTGGCTGACGAAGAGCGCGCGCCGGCCTACGACAGGCTCAAGGCGACAGCGCTGACGGGCAACGACACATTCTTCCAGACGGCACTGGCCGACGCGCTGGAAATCGATCTTCTTGCCGCCCGCTCGATCACCGAGAAGTCAGGCTATTCCTCGCTCATTGACGCGCTCAAGGCGCTCGACCTGGCGGAAGAGCAGGCATTCCTGCTTGCTGCCTCCATCCTGCCCGGTCAATTTGCCCATGCGGAATCGGTCAGGCTGTTCCTGGAGCGCTACCGCGCCCTGCATCGCGACGTGGCGCTTGATCGCGTTCGCGACTGGAAGGCTGCGTCCGTCGGTGCCCGCATCCGCAGCAATGCCGAACGGCTGCAGCCGAGGATCAGGTCCTCGACGCCAAAAGGCGACCAGCTCAAGGCGTCGTAATCGAAACGAGGTCGACGATCTCGGTCTTGCCGGGCTCGATCTCGACCACCCAGATGTCCGGATCGAAACGCCGCTCGCGTTCGAGCCGCTTGTCGATCGCCGTGCCGTCATCATCGCTTTCAAGCAGGCTGAACTGGCGTTCGCCCGGCCGCGCCATATCGTAGCTGGTCTGCGGCGCCGGCCCGTAGAGGTTCGAACGGCCGAAACGATCGCGGGTGAGGATGAAGACGGCCCCTGCTTCCAGTGCGCCACGGTTGAGGATCGCGCCAAAGCCGCCTTCGCCAAAGACACGACGCAGCAGGGCCGACACCCAAAAGTCAGTGGTTAGACGCATAGGACCGGCCCGATCGTAGTTTCGACGAGGCCTCTATAGCGGCTTGGCGTGCATGCGCACAATCCGGGCCGAAGCCGCCCGGCATCAGTTGGTCAAGCCGATCTCGCGCATCTTGACGTAGACGGCAGGGTCGGGTTCGCCGGTTTCCGGCAGGCCGAACAGAGCCTGGAACTCGCGGATTGCCGACTTGGTCCTGGCGCCGGGAACGCCGTCGATTTCGATGCCATCATTGCCAAAGGCTTTCAACCCGGCCTGGATCTTCATGATCCGCGCGCTGATGTTGGCGTCGGATGCAGGTTCGGCACGTGCTGGCGTTGGAGCAGGTGTCAACTTCGGCGCCGCTGCAGGCACCGCCTGTTCACGCGGCGTCGGCCGTGGCGCTATGCCTGCAGTGGTGTCGGCCGCACCCAGTTGCTCAAGCAACTGGGTGTCGATTTCACCAGTCGCTGCCATGCCGACCTTCTTCTGGTAGGCCTGTATGGCGCCGCGCGTTGCCGGCCCGTTCAGCCCGTCGACCGTGCCGTCGTAGAACGCGAGGTCCTTGAGAATGCCCTGCACCCGTTCGATGCGCGGATCGCCCAGTGGCCTGACGACCTCCGTGGCCTCATGCGGGCGTTCGATCTTGATCGTCGTCTCGGGCGCGTTTTGGTTCATGTCGGGAAACTCGACCGCCTCGCGGGTCGAGAAGAATGCGCCCTTATGCGCGTAGGGCTGATACCAAAGCGCATTCGCCGAGACATAAAACAGCGCTACCATAAACGCCGTCGATCCACCGACCAGCACCGGGTTGCGTGCAATCAGTCCGCCCAGTGCCAGGACGCCGTCCTGGAGCGGGCTACGTTCCTCAATGACCTGCCGTTTAGCTTGCTTTGCGGAGCGGGCCACTGCGCACCTCCTTGTTCCTGCCAGCAGGAAGCCGCATCAGCTCGCCCCTTGTGGGCTCGGGCCGGAAGCTAGGTCCCTCGATGGGCAGGCTGATGGTGACGGTCGTTCCTTCACCCGGCGCGCTCTCGATCGACATCGTGCCATCGTGCAGGGCAACCAGACCCTTGACCAACGATAGCCCGAGGCCGGTGCCTTCGAAGCGGCGGGTATAGTCGTTCTGGATCTGCGTAAAGGGCGTGCCCAAGCGCGACAGGTCGTCCTGGGCAATGCCGATGCCCGTATCAGACACCCAGAAGTGCAGGCGCGAACCGAGACGCTTGGCGCCGATCTCGACCCTGCCGCCATCCGGCGTGAACTTGACCGCGTTGGACACGAGGTTGATCAGCATCTGCTGCACGGTGCGCCGGTCGGCCTTGACCTCACCCGTGCCGGCGGCCACTTCGACCGCTAGGTCAAGCGACTTGGCCTGTGCCTGCAGTGCCAGCATCGAAGCGCACATGTCGACCGCATCGCGGAACTTGAACGGCTCCGGGGTAATCGCGTAGCAGCCCGATTCGATCTTGGTGACGTCGAGGATCGAATTCACCACGTCGAGCAGGTGCTGGCCGGAGTCGCGGACGATGCCGACATATTCCTTCTGGCGCGGCTCCTTGAAGCCACCGAACATCTCGTGCAGCAGCATGTCGGAAAAGCCGATGATCGCATTCAGCGGCGTCCGCAGCTCGTGGCTGACGGCGGCCAGGAAGTTGCTCTTGGCGAGCTCAGCGCTTTTCACCGCATCGGCTGCCGTGGCCAGTTGGTCGCGCAGATCGGCAACCGTGTCGTTGTTGCGGACGACCGCGACAAACGACTGGCCTTCGGCCTTCATCAGCTCGAGCACGAAAGGCTGGAAGTTGTCGCCAGCGTCACCTTCGTTCTGCCTCGGCAGGCGCAAACGCAGCTCGACCTCGCGCAACTGGGCGCCGTCGCGCATGTCTGCCAGGGCGCAGAGATAGCCAACACGATCCGCAACATGGATGCGGTCGAAAAGCGCCGTTCCCAGCAGGAGCTCCGGCTGCAGCCTGAGCATGGCCCGCGCCTGGTCAGACACGTCGGTCACGTCGCCATTGTGGGCAACGCGTAGCACGACTGCCTTGAGGAGCTTTTCCAGCATGTCGGCTGGCGCGTCTTGCTTTTCGACGCGACGATCCAGGAATGTGCTGGCACGCGCGGCAAAAGTGGCGAGCCAGGCAACCGGCAGAAGCCAATGCCATGCGGATACCGTTGCGCCCTCAGCGAAAGGCATGGAGCCAAGAAGACCTTGAGACAATAGGGCGACGACGGCTGCGATTGCGCCGAGCTTTGCCGCCTTGCGCGTCCGCCAGACCCACAGCGCCTCCAGCGGCAGTGCTGCGACCAGCAATGTCGCCGGCGACGTCAGTCCGCCCCCCGCGGCAACGATCGCTGCGATCGCGGCCGTTGCCACGACAAGCGACGTCCCACCGATCTGTTCGGTCTTGCCCGTGGCGGCAATCAGCAATGCGGCGAGCCAGCTCAGGCTGAAGGCAGCAAAGATGACGGCAAAGGTCGAGGCCGCGCCGAGATTGGCCGAGACCAGGAACACACCCGCGCCTGCAACCAGAAAGGGCGCAGCCAGCAGCAGGCCGACAAGGCGCCTCTGGCGCGCACGCTCGGTACCATCAGCCGACGGATGGACCAGCCGGTCGCAGCCGCCGGCCATCGCGCCGGAAAACTCACCGTATCTGGTCATGACAAAACTCAACGCTACGCACTCTTCCGTGGCTCGCTTTGCGGCTCTTCTGTAGTTGTCCCAAACTCGCACCGAGCCTTTAATGAAGGGATAAAGCTGGCCGACGGAAACCCGGCTACGCGGCGAATATCGGGATCATGGCGCCGACATTCGAGAACAGTTATCGCCATGGTAAACAGGGGGTTATTTGCCGACTTGGCGCTTCCGAATCTGTCTCGAGCCCGCCCTGATGCTGTTTTGCAATTTAAATCAAATGCTTACGGAGCCCGTGAGACATTACCTGCGCGACAACGTCCGCAAGCTGGGCCAGTCCGTTAAACTTTGGTGAAAAGCCTGCGCAAAATACCACTGTTTGCAGCAATCGCTCCTTTGTTCCTTCATGTCATTGTTGGCTCAACAAGATGTGGGCCCACAAAAACAAGAAGGCCCGCCAGACCATAAGAGGCACACAATGGGCTTTCTCATCAGGACCGCATTCTGGTTCTCGCTCGTCCTTCTCCTGCTGCCGCTCGGCACCGGACCCAATGGCGAGAACAGCGTGAGCCCGTTGCAGGCAATCTTCGCCGCACGCGAAGCCGTCGGCGACCTCGCTGGCATCTGCGAGCGCAAGCCGGATGTTTGCGAAACGGGCAAGGCTGCGATGCAGACCATCGGCGTCAGGGCCCGCGAAAGCGCCCGCATCGCCTATCAGGCACTCGACCAGCAGTTCGGCCAGCCCGATACGGCAACGCAGACCGGCAGCGTGCCGGAGGCCGATGTCGTGTCGACCGTGCCCGAAGCTGCCGCAGTGCCAACCCCAAGGCCCGTGGCTCCGGCCAGCTGATTTCCGATCCAGGCGTTCCCGCGGCAGCATCTAGGCGCGCCGGGTAGCCAATCCCTTTTGGTTCAGCGCATCAGGTCAGCCGCATGACGGCACCCTGTGCGCCAGGCCCCACCGCAGGTCGCCCGCCTCTGGCACCTGCGGTGCTTTCTTTTTTCGTGACGGGCAGCGGTGCTGCGACTATATCCAACTCATCATGAGCGCCTCGATCGACACCATCCGCGACGATTTCTCATTCCTGGAGGAGTGGGAGGACCGCTATCGCTATGTCATCGAACTCGGTGAAGCGCTTCCATCCTTTCCGGAAAGCGCCCAGATCGACACCAACAAAGTGCAAGGCTGCGTCAGCCAGGTCTGGCTTGTGACCCATCTTAACGACGGCACTGACCCGGTCATCCGCTTCGAAGGCTATTCCGACGCCCATATCGTGCGCGGCCTCGTTGCCATCATGCTTGCGCTGTTCTCGGGCCTCCGTGCGAGCGAGATCAAGGCGATCGACGCCGAGGCGACCCTGAAGGAGCTCGGCCTCAACGAGCATCTGTCGCCCCAGCGCGCAAACGGGCTGCGTTCAATGGTCAAACGCATCAAGCGCGACGCCGAAGCAGCGCTCCACCAGGTCGCCTGAGCCTTACGATCAGCCCAACCTGGGGCGGTAATCCTCCGCTCCCCAATGCAGCACCTTGCGGTCTCGGCGAATGCCAGCGCCTGGATTGTAGTGGCGTGCCAGCACGCCCAGTGCCGACTTGAGCATGACCTTTGCCGACCGCACCGGCCAGCCGCGCTCGGCCTCGACCAGTTCGAGCCCCTTGAGGAAGCAGCAGACGTCGATCAGCACGCCCGACAACTCCGGCCCGACCGCGTCGATCGCCATGTCGACACGCTGCCTTGCGGCGAGCGCTGCATCGGTAAGGTCAACCAGCCCGCCGTCAGCGCCGCGTTTGCCCGACGACACGCTCGCCACCCAGTTTGCCCCCATGCGCGGCATGATCTGGCCACGCGTGTAGTCGGAGCGCAGCCGTTCGCCGGCGACGAACTCGCCATGGCTCAGAAACGGATCCCCAGCCTTGGTCTTGCGGCGCACGAGCTGGCTGAGCGGTGATTCCGCCAGATTGATCAGCGCGGCCTGTTGCCCCGAGGCCGTATCCACGATGACGGTGTCCAGCTCGCGGTGCTGGCCCTGGAATGGATCAACCGCACTCGCCTCACGCCGCGCAGCCGCCTGCCCTTCCGGCGACAGCCGCACCGTCCGCGAGTTTCGGCTGATAAGGCCATCACTGGCAAGCGCCACCAGAGTGCCCACATCGACGCCAATCCGCTCGCCCTTGTCATTCTCGAGCAACAACTTGCCGCCGCCGGCCGCCGGCTCACACCCGGCAGGTCCCTTGGCGAGCAGCCTGAGCACCCGCTTTCGCAGCTTTTCGTCGAACAGGTCGTTGCTCATCTTCTCAGCGCTCCAGCCTGTCGCGAAACGCCGCGATCGCCACACGCTCGGCAAGGGCGACGATTCGGTCGAACTCGGCATCGTCCCGCAGGTCTTCAACCGTGTGGCAGGCATAAAGCACCGTCGTGCGGTCGCGCCCGAAACCGCGGCCGACGTCGCTCATCGAAAAGCGAAAAACAACATGGGCGACATACATGGCGATCTGCCTGAGGCGGCTGATGTCGTTGCTGGTCCGTCCCAGCCGGCGAAGTTCTTTGCTCGGCACGCCAAAAAGTGCGGCCATCAAATCGATCATCGCGTCGCAGCGCTCGACGACCTCGTCGCGGCGCATTTCGGCAAGCAGTTCAAGTGACGAACGTTCATCCTTGGCAGCAGCTTCGCGCGCCTCGTTCTGCCGTTTCACCAGTATTGCCGACGTGGATCCCACCAAACTCGTTCCTTTTCAAAAATAGGAATAAGTTCTTATATCCATGGTGCGATAGGGTGTGAACAAAAAATGAACACGCCAGCATCGACGGTAAATTCAACACGCTGAAATCATTCGGACTTTTATTTTTCAGTGCGGAAATCTCGGCTCAGTTTATCCCCGCCCCGAAAACCTTCCGCATCATTGCCCGATCAGAGTCACAGCAGGCAGGATCGCGATGCGGGATTTTTCAGGGGAAATTGCAGCGTTCAGACAAGACAGGCTGAGCGAGCTCACCGACGCCAGGCAAAGGGCAGCCCTGCAGCTCTGCTGCGGGATCGAACTTTCAAGTGCATTATCGGCAGAGCCGGCATCTACATTGGCCCTGCTCAAGCGGCTCGAGCGGGCAATCGAACGCGAGCGGCTCCGAGGCGTCAATCGCCACTGGAGCTATGATCTCAATCGCCACATCGCGCTCAAGCAGGTACGCGACCGGCTGAAGGGCGTCTTTCCAAACCAGCCGGCACGGTTATCCCTGCGGCCGCGCCGTATCAGATCAAAACGCAATGCGGCGCCCGTAGGCGCCGCAAGCTGAAACTCTTTCGAAGGGCGTTTTACTTGCCCTTGCGCTTGCGGCCCAGGCCCATCTTCTTGGCGAGCTGCGAGCGCGCAGCCGCGTAGTTGGGCGCCACCATGGGATAGCTGGCGTCAAGGCCCCACTTCTCGCGATACTGGTCGGGGGTCATGTTGTAGTGCGTCATCAGGTGACGCTTCAACGATTTGAACTTCTTACCGTCTTCAAGGCAGATGATGTAGTCATCGTGCACCGAACGCTTGGGATTGACGGCCGGCTTCTGCTTGTCGGCTGGCGGCGTCTCGGTGACATTGCCAACGCGGCCGAGGGCTGCGTGGACATCTGCGATCAGGCCCGGAAGTTCTCCCACCGGAACTGGATTGTTGCTGACATAGGCAGCCACCACATCGGCGGTCAACTCGATCAGCGTGTCATTGTTGGTTGCAGGCGTTTCGGAAGTATCCATATGCTTAGGCCCCAATGTGACTGGATGTTTTTTTGCCCGATATTCCGATCGGGATGCGGTGCGTTCTTGTATCGCAGATTGCCTCTGCGACTCGCACTCCATCACTTTAATGAGCCCGTCCACAGAACAAGTCAATTCACTATTCTTTGTGAACTACAACAACAATGATTTCATCACTTCTCTAACAAATGAACCTTTTTGATACGCTGAGGCCTTCAAATGAGATCATTTTTGACAACGCTGAAAGTTGTCCCAAAAGGTCATTATCAACCTTCAGTGCCAATCGCGCCGTTCTTCTTTGCCACGGCGGCCGTTTCAGCCAAATCGTCGCTCACAGCGCCCTCCCACATACGATAACCGGCCGAATAAGCCGCCTTGGCAAGCAAGTGAGCCGAGATCGGCGCGGTCAACAGGAAGAACACCACGCCAGCCAGCGCCCGCAATGCGGTTGCTGGTTCGCCGATGTGCACAGCAAGAGCAATCAGCATCAGGCAAGATCCCACCGTACCGGCCTTCGATGCTGCGTGCATACGCGTATAAAGATCAGGAAGTCGCAACAACCCGACAGATGCGACAAGCGCAAACAACGCGCCCACAATGATGAGAGCTCCGGCCAGATAATCGGCTGCTCCGTCAATCATGGCCTATCCTCTTCGGCTTCTTCCTTCTTGGCATCGACGCCGCCGCTCATCACGAAGCGCGCGAAAGCAACAGTTGCCAGGAACCCGACAAGACCAAGCGCGATGGCGATATCGACATACAATGTGAAGCCCGAACGTACTCCGAGCACGGCAATAAAGCCGATAGCAACGGCAACAAGCATGTCGAGCGCCAGGATCCGGTCCGGCAAGGACGGTCCCTTCACGACGCGGACCACGACGAGCAGAAACGAGATGGTGAGAACGCCAAGCGCAAAGATCGCGCTGATGTTGAGGAAAGCAGCTCCAGACATCATCTGAATGCCTCCAGTATTCTGCGCTCGAACCCCTGGCTGATCTCGCGCCGCGCCTGATCGGGATCGGAACAGTCCATTCCATGTACAAACAGCGTGCGCCGGTCATCGGAAACGTCGACCGACAAGGTGCCAGGCGTCAGCGTGATCAGATTGGCGAGCAAGGTGATCTCGAAATCCCGGTCGACCTTCAAAGGATAGGCAAAGATGCCGGGCTTGACGTCCATGCGCGGTGACAGAACGAGCCTGGCAACCCTGAACGCCGACAGGAACAGTTCCTTGATGAACAAGGCGATGAGCAGAAGCAACGCCACGGGGCGAATGACTGCCTTGGTGGTCTGCAGCTGATCGCGCACAAGAAACAGGACGACCCAGCCGACCGCAAATCCAAAGGCCAGATTAGGGATCGAGTAGCTTCCGGAGACAGCTACCCAGATAAGGGCCAGTATCAATTCGTTGCGGAACGGGATCATGATCCACTCCCCGCCGGAAAGACTGCATGTACATAGGCCGATGCGTCGAGCAATCCGCTGGCTGCGGCCGTCGAGATGCGAATGAAGGGCTCTGGCAGGACACCCATCGCAAGCATCGCCAGCACAAGAACCGCTAGGGCACAGCAACCCGACACCGACATCGCGCCAGCGGCTGCTGTCTTGTCACCAGATGCCTCGACGCGCCAGAACGCCAGGATGAACACACGGCCAAGCGCGATGGTCGCCAGGAAGCCGCTCAGCAGGATCGCGGCCGCAATCTGCCATGCACCAATGTCGAGCGAGGCCCGCACCAGCATCACCTTCGGCCAAAGTCCCGAGCCGGGAGGCAGACCGGCGACCGCCAGCGAGATGATGAAGGCAAGCGCGGCAAGCAAAGGACTTGCACCATAAAGCCCAGACAGGCTGTGCAGCGAAAAACTGCCGCCGCGCTGGCGCATCAGCCCGCCGAGCAGATAGAGCGCCGACAAAGCCAGCATCGAATGCAGCGCATAGAAGATGGCGCCCGAGAGCCCGGCATCGCTGCCGAGCGCGATGCCGGCGAGCATGATGCCGACACCTGAAATGACGAGGAAGCCGGCGATCCTGCGGATGTCGGATTGTGCCAGCGCGCCGAGCGCGCCGATCAGCATGGTCGCTACCGCCACCCAGCCAATGAGACCAGCCAGCACCAGCCGTTCGGCGGCGAAGATCATCACCAGCGTTCGCAACAATGCGTAGATGCCAACCTTGGTCAGCAACCCGCCAAACAGCGCGCCGGTGATGACGGGCGGCGTGTGGTACGACGCAGGCAGCCAGAAATTGAGCGGAAAGGCAGCTGCCTTCATGCCGAAGGCGAGCAGATAGAGCGTGGCCAGCGTCATCAGCGGCGCGGCCTTGCCAATCTGCCGTACCTGCGTGGCGAGGTCGGCCATGTTAAGCGTGCCGAACGTGCCATAGAGATAGCCAGTCGCGATCAGGAACAGCGTCGTGCCGACGAGATTGAGGATCGCGTATTTGGTGGCGCCGTCGATCTGCGCCTTGTCGGAGCCGAGGATCAGCAAGCCGAAGGACGAGATCAGGAAGACCTCGAACCAGACATAGAGGTTGAACATGTCGCCGGTCAGGAAGGCGCCGCTGACGCCGGCCATCATCAGCAGCAGGAACGGATAGAAGCCGTAGCGCCTGCCATTCGCATCGATGTCGCGCAGCGAATAGGCGCAGCAAACGAGCGCTACGACCGAAGCCGTCAGCGAGAAAGCAGCGCCCAGCACGTCAGCGGCAAACGAGATGCCGAATGGCGGCAGCCAGCTTCCCATCGTCATCGACATCGGACCTGTGGCCAGCACGCGCTGCAGCAACAGGGCATTGGCGCCAATCATGGCCGCGAGCACCGCCAGCGCCAGCACGGCATGCCAGCGAATGCTGTGCCGGATCATCAAAAGCACCGCACCCGCAATGAGCGGCAGCACGACCGGAACAATGACCAGCCAGTCGACGGCGGCAATCGGTCCGGCAACCATCGCTGCAGCCTTGTCGACGATCACACCTTGCACGGCCATGGTTTCAGTACCCCATCGGCGGCAAGCCGTCGTCTACGGGCTCGGCGACACGCATGCTGTCGGTGTCGTCGGTGCCGATCTCCTGGTAGGCGCGATAGGCCAGCACCAGCAGGAAGCAGAAGAAGCAGAACGAGATGACGATTGCCGTCAGGATCAGCGCCTGCGGCAATGGATTGGCCACAGCCCCTGCCGGCACGTCGAGGCCTTCGGCGATGATCGGCGGCACCTCTCGGATGATGCGGCCATTGGTGAAGATCAGAAGGTTGACCGCATTGCCGAACAGCACCACGCCGAGCAGGATACGGATGATGTGCCGCGACAGCATGAGGTAGATGCCGGCGGCAAAGAACAGGCCAACGAGGATTGCGAACACGGCTTCCATCAATCGTGCTCCCTGTCCTCAAGCGCCAGCGCGATCGAGGTGAACGAACCCACCACGACCAGGTAGACGCCGATGTCGAAGACGATCACCGTCGACAGGTCGACGACGATCCCGAAGACCTCCGGCGAGCTCCACAGGCCAGTCAGGAACGGCACGCCGAACAGAAGCGACGGCAAGCCGGCAACGGCGGCCGCGAACAGCCCGAAGCCGGCAATCGCCATGGGATGGAAGTAGAGTGCCCGGCGCACGGCAGGCACGCCGAAGGCGATGCCGTGAATGGCGAAGGCGGATGCCGCGATCAACCCGCCGGTGAAACCTCCACCCGGCTCATTGTGGCCGCGCAACAGCACGAAGACCGAAAACATCAGCATCAGGCCGGTGAGGTAAGGTGCGGCGGTGCGGAAGATCAGCGTCTGCATGCTACGCCTCCTCCTTGACCGGGGTATGAACTTCCGCCTTCTTCGAGCGGATGCGTATCAGCGCCAGGATGGCCAGGCCGGTGACCATCACCACGGCAATTTCGCCCAGCGTATCGAGGCCGCGGAAATCGACGATGATGACGTTCACCACGTTGCGGCCATGGGCGATGGTCTTGGCGTAGGTGTTGAAGAACTGCGACAGCCGGTCATCGAAGGGCAATTGCGTCACCTTGAGCAGAAGCAGCGCGAAGGCCACGCCACAGGCAGCCGCAATCGCCATGTCCACCAGCTTCTGCGCATGCGGACGGCGGTCGGTCGGCACGAGCCTAAGCCGCGTCATGACAAGGGCCAGAATCACCACCGACAGCGTCTCGACCATGAACTGGGTGAAGGACAGGTCCGGCGCACCAAACAGCATGTAGAGCAAGGCAACGGCAAAGCCCTGGATGCCAAGCGAAACGATGGCAGTCAGCCGGCTGCGCGCCAGAACCACGGCAGCGATGCCGATCACGGCAATCGCCAGCACACCCCATTCGTAGAAGCGTAAATCAGGCACACTCGGCATCAATGGCAACTCGTCAAACAGCACCATCGGCAGCAGAAGCGACGCTGCCACCGCGATGAAGGTGACGGTCATATAGATGTCTAGGCGGCCGTTATGGATGACGCGCGTCAGGCCGGTCGCGAGCCGCAGCAAACCACGCAGCACCTGGTCGAATCCCTGATCCGGGCCCCAGCCGATTGCTTTGAGGACGGCTGCCATCGCGCCGCGCAAGCTGTCCAACCTGACATAGGCGGCGATACCCAGCACAACCGTCAGGCCGGAAAGCAACAGCGGCACGCCAATGTGAAGGATCGTCGAAATGGTGACATCGACCGGGCTTCCAGCGATGGCGCTGGCGGTGGGCGAAGAGAAGAACTGGTGCGTGACCGGCGAGACAAGTGCCGCGGCAAGTCCTGCAACTCCGAGCAAGAGCGGTCCCAGCCACAGCGACATCGAGCCTTCATGCGCTGACTTCGGCGTCTTGGCGGCTGCGCCCACGAAAGGCCGAAGCGCAACCGCAAAGCCAATGGCGAACATCAGCGCGTTGCCGCAGACGGCCACGATGAGCAGTGCGGCTTGCCAACCCTGGGGCGGGCCGAGCGCCACGTAAATCTCTTCCTTGGCCAGAAAGCCGAAGAACAACGGCAACCCGCCCATCGACAACGCGGCGAGCATCGCCGCCACGAACGTGATCGGCATGGCTTTGCGCAGGCCGCGCAAGCCTGTGGTGTCGCGCGTGCCCGTCTCATGGTCGATCAGGCCTGCAACCATGAACAGCGCGCCCTTGAACATCGAATGCGCGATCAGATAGAGCGCTGCGGCCTGGATCGCCGTATCGGAACCGACGCCGGTCAGCATGATCAGAAGCCCGAGCGAGGCGACGGTGGTGTAGGCGAGCATCAGCTTGAGATCGGTCTGCCTGACGGCGAGCAGTGTGCCTACGGCAAGCGTCGCGCCGCCGAACAAGGGCAGGATCGTCTCCCACGCCGCAGTGTCGCCCATGACTGGATTGAGGCGCATCAGGAGGTAGACGCCGGCCTTCACCATGGTCGCCGAATGCAGGTAGGCCGAGACAGGCGTCGGCGCTTCCATGGCGTTCGGCAGCCAGAAATGAAACGGAAACTGCGCCGATTTGGTGAAAGCCCCCCCCAGGACCAGCACGAGAGCAGCGAGATAAAGCGGACTGTTGCGCAGAGCATCTCCGGAGCCAAGCAGCGACGACAGTTCGTTCACACCGGTCGCCTGCGCGATCACCAGCAGACCCGCCAGCAGCGAAAGCCCGCCAACGCCGGTCACCAGCAGCGCCTGCAATGCCGCGCGCCGCGAGGCTTCGCGTGAATGGTCGAAGCCGATCAGCAAGAAAGACGTTATCGACGTCAGTTCCCAGTAGACGAACAGCATCAGGAACGAATCCGAGGCCACCAGTCCCAGCATTGCGCCCATGAACAGCAGGATGAATGAGAAAAACCGCCCCTGATGCGGGTGCCCCTTGAGATAGCCGCCGGCATAGATGACGATCAGCGTGCCGATCCCGGAGATCAACAAGGCAAAGGTCAACGACAGGCCATCGAGAAACCAGGAGAAGCGGAGACCAAGGCTCGGCGCCCAGTCAAACCCGTCCGAAATCGGACTGCTTTTGCTGATTGCATCGAGCATGCCGGCAAAATGCAGGAAAACGACCAGAGGAATGGCGGCAAGCAGCCAGCCGGCATTGTGTTTCATCACGCGAACGAGCGCGGGTGCAAGCAACGCTCCCGCAAACGGCAGCATGAGTATCAGGAAGGTCAGCGGACGGGCCCTCGTTGTGTCTCACGTTGTTGCCTAGAGGGCATAGACGCCGGGCAGCCGGGGGGCAAGCCTAATCGGACCTTGTCAACCACAACCGCGTTCCGCCCCTGCGGAAGCTGCGGCAATATCGCCCCGAGAAGCGTCAGTACGGGGTAATGTAGCGACCGTAAACCCAACCAGCGACGTAGTTCCCGTTCTGTGCAGGATCATGCCAGACTTGGCACCAGCTGTAGCGCACAAGACGTTCCTGCTTCCACTCGGGCAGACGACTTATGTCGCGCAGGTCTACCCCACCGGTGCACCGGCCAGTCATCTGCAGGACCTTGCCGTTCGGATAGGCCGCCTGCTTCTGCGAACCGTTCGACGGGAACTTGCGGATGTTGAGCGTGTCGCCCCACGGTACCTTGGAGACCTCCCAGGCCGAGAACGCGGCAGCGTGAGATTCAGCCGCGAACATGGCGACTGTCGAGGTGATTGCGATGGCGGCGGCGGTCTTCATGAACATCGTGGTCTTCTCCTTCGGCATGGCCGGTCACATATACGTTGCCGCAACACTGCAATTCCGCCCTTGAACCCGCACTGATCGGCGTGTTCATTCGGCATTCAAGATTCATCCCATGCGAGACCTGATGACCCGACCTGCCATTTTCACCGACCTCCCCGCGCCTTCGACCGAGCGCCGCCCTGTCTCCGACACGCGCCACGGCATCACGCGCGTCGACGAATACGCCTGGCTGCGCGCCGACAACTGGCAGGAGGTGTTCCGCGACCCAAGCGTGCTCGATCCTGATATCCGCAGCCATCTCGAGTCCGAAAACGCCTACCAGGCGGAGCTGATGGCCGACACCGCCGATCTCAGGAAAGCGCTGTTTGCGGAAATGAAGGGCCGGATCAAGGAAGACGATTCCTCAGTGCCGATGAAGGATGGCCCCTTCGCCTATGGCTCGTCGTTCAAGAAGGGTGGCGAGCAGCCACGCTACTTCCGCGTTCCGAGCGAGGGTGGTGCGGAAGAGATCATCCTCGACGGCGACAAGGAAGCCGACGGCCACGCCTATTTCCGCCTCGGCGGCATCGACCACTCGTCGGACCACAAGCGTCTGATCTGGGGCTTCGACGACAAGGGTTCAGAGTTCTACACGTTGCGCGTTCGCGACATCGCCAGCGGCGAGGAACTTGGCGACCTCGTCGGCGACACTGGCGGTTCGGGCACTTGGGACGCAGCCAACACCGGCTTCTTCTACACCCGCCTCGATCCCAACCACCGGCCGTCGAAGGTGTTCTACCATGCGCTCGGCAGCGAAGCGGTCGCAGACCGGCTTATCTACGAGGAAACCGATCCCGGCTTCTTCATGAATGTTGGCGGCACGCGCTCCAACGAATGGATCATGATCTCGATCAGCGACCATGAGACATCGGAGTACCGCCTGTTCCCGGCGACCGACCCGCTGGCAGCCCCCAAACTCGTGGCTGCGCGCGAGATCGGCCTGCAATACGACCTCGAAGAAGGCGGCGACATCTTCTTCGTGCTGACCAATGCCGATGGCGCCAAGGACTTCAAGATCATGACGGCGCCGATCAGCGACCCGGTGCGGACCAACTGGAAGGAGCTGGTCGCCCATGAGCCCGGCCGCCTCATCTTGTCAGTGATCGGCTTCAAGGACTTCATGATCCGCCTCGAGCGCAAGGAAGGCCTGCCCCGCATCGTCGTCCATGAGCGCGCGACCGGTGCCGAGCACCTCATCTCCTTCCCCGAAGAAGCGTTCTCGCTCGGGCTGTCGGGTTCCTACGAATACGACACCGACACCATGCGCTTTTCATATTCGTCGATGACCACCCCGTCGCAGCTGTTCGACTACAACATGCGGACGCGCGAACGGACCCTGCTCAAGACGCAGGAAGTGCCATCCGGCCACAACATCGAGGACTATGTGACGCGCCGCCTTATGGCTCCAGCGTCTGACGGCGAACTGGTGCCGATCTCGCTGATCCATCACCGCGACACCCCGCTCGACGGAACGGCACCGTGCCTGCTCTATGGCTACGGCTCCTACGGCATGACCATTCCGGCCTCGTTCAACACCAACTGCCTGTCGCTGGTCGACCGCGGCTTCGTCTACGCCATCGCCCATATCCGCGGCGGCAAGGACAAGGGCTACGCCTGGTACGATGACGGCAAGCGCGCGACCAAGATCAATACCTTCACCGACTTCATCGCCTCAGCCCACCACCTCGTCGCCGAGCGCTACACCTCGCACGATCGCATCGTCGCGCAAGGCGGCTCAGCGGGCGGCATGCTGATGGGTGCTGTGGCCAACATGGCGCCCGAGGCCTTTGCCGGCATCATCGCCGAGGTACCTTTCGTCGACGTGCTGACCACCATGCTCGACGACACCTTGCCGCTGACGCCGCCGGAATGGCCCGAATGGGGCAATCCGATCGCTTCGGAAGCGGATTACAAGACCATCGCCGCCTACTCGCCCTACGACAATGTCGCGGCCGTCGACTATCCGCCGATCCTGGCGGTGGCCGGCCTGACCGACCCGCGCGTCACCTATTGGGAGCCAGCCAAATGGGCGGCGCGGCTGCGCGAGCGCAAGTCGGGCAACAGTCCGGTGCTGTTCAAGATCAACATGGATTCGGGCCATGCCGGCGCCTCCGGCCGCTTCTCGCGGCTCGAGGAAGTCGCCTTCAATTACGCTTTCGCGTTGAAGGTGGCCGGGCGAGCCTAGCATCGAGCCGAGAGACCGGCGGCCTGTGGCCGCCGGTGTGCTCAACCCGCCGGCTTCGGCTGCTGCGCTGGGAATCCGTTGGGATGTGGCGGGATCGCCTTCAGGTAAGCGGCGATCGCCTCCCGGTCGGCGGCGGTCAGCCTCGCCATGTTCTTCTGGACTTCGACCATGGTGCCGCCCACCGAATCGAACTCCGGCGTAAAGCCGGTTTCGAGGTAGCCGGCGATATCGCCTTCGGACCAGCCGCTGATGTCTTTGCCTTCAGGCGTGATGTTGGGCACGACGCCGTCGCCTTCCGCGGCTCTGGCGCCGGCCAGCCACTGCCCCTTCTCGGTCCCGCCGGCAAGACTGCGCGGCGTGTGGCATTCACCGCAATGGCCGGCACCTTCGACCAGATCCCGTCCGTGCAGGACATTATCAGGGGTGCCTTCGGCAAATGCGACGACCGGCTCATTGCTGAGATAGAGCTGCTTCCACAGCCCCAGCCCGCGCCGGATGTTGAAGGGGAAGCCAAGGTCGTGGTCGGGCGCCCTGCCCTCTACGGCCGGAAGCGTCTTCAGGAAGGCATAGAGATCGGCGACGTCTGTCGGCTTCATGCGGGCGTAGGAGGCATAGGGAAATGCCGGGTAGAGGTGCTGCCCTTCTCGTGAAACACCCTTCAGCATCGCATTGGCGAAGTCTTCGAGCGACCATGCGCCGATGCCGTCATTGGGATCAGAGGAAATGTTCGGCGCGACGAAGGTG
The DNA here is from genome assembly GCF_964252895.1 of Aminobacter sp. LjRoot7. Classification (NCBI taxonomy): domain Bacteria; kingdom Pseudomonadati; phylum Pseudomonadota; class Alphaproteobacteria; order Hyphomicrobiales; family Phyllobacteriaceae; genus Aminobacter; species Aminobacter sp. LjRoot7. The sequence continues at coordinate 358,919 of NZ_CAXUPX020000002.1, read as the reverse complement.
CCGAACTGCGTCTTGAGTTCGACGCCGCCGACAAGCTGCAGCCGCGCGTCGCCTTCGGATTTTGGTTTGGCGTGGCACGAGGCGCAGCCGCCGGCGTCAAATATCCGCTGGCCGCGGCTGGCGTCACCGGTTCCCAATGCCGCCAACGTGTCAGGCGCCAGTCTCTCGGGCACCGTCAGCCACCAGAAAATTGCGGCCCCGGCGCCACCAAGCGCCAGAGCCGCGACTGCGAGTTTCCTGAAGACAGCCATCCCTAGGGGGTCAGCCCTTCTTCACACGGAAGGCCTCATGGCAGGTGCCGCAGGTCTGGCCAATCGTGCCGACCTGCGTCTTCAATGCATCGACATCCGCAGCCGGGCTTGCGACCGCAGCGGCGGTTACCGCCTTGAACTTGTCGACTTGAGCCTGGAACCCGGCCAGGTCTTCCCAGATCTTGGGCGAAGCGGTGGTGTCGCCCTGGTCGCTGCCGGCGGGGAACGATGCTGCCACATCGATCTTCTGGACGTTGTCATTGAGCGCGGTCAGTGCCGCGACGACAGCCGCAGCATCGAACGGCGCTTCGCCCTTCACCATCTTCACAAGTGTGCCGACTTGCTTCGCATTCTCCTTCACCACCGCCTGGCGATCAGCAATCACATCGGCGAATGCTGCGGTGGTAGCGAGCGCGAGCGCTGCGACGGCAAACACAATCTTTTTCATCAGGTCCTCTCTCGGTTGCAACAGCTGCCTAGGGCCAACGGCGAAACTGGCCGAATTCGTCCGGAAATTCTCTTCACGCTTGCGTGACTGTTAGCGTTTTTCAAACATTGCCACCCAAATGCAAAAAACCCCGGACATGCCGGGGTTTTTCGTATCGCATCTTAGGAACCGAGCTGGGGCTCAAGCCTTTTCGTACAGCTCGAGCACGTAGTCCCAGTTGATCAGGCTGTCGACGAATGCCTCGAGATACTTCGGACGGGCATTGCGATAGTCGATGTAGTAGGAGTGCTCCCAGACGTCGACGCCCAGGATCGGGGTCGCGCCGTGAACCAGCGGGTTCTCGCCGTTCGGGGTCTTGGAAATGGCGAGCTTGCCATCCTTGACCGACAGCCAGGCCCAGCCAGAGCCGAACTGCGTCGTGCCGGCAGCGATCAGATCCGCCTTGAACTTGTCGTAGCCACCGAGGTCAGCATCGACGGCCTTCTGCAGTGCGCCCGGCAGCTTGTTGCCGCCGCCGCCCTTCTTCATCCACTTCCAGAAGTGGACGTGATTGTAGTGCTGGGCTGCGTTGTTGAAGAGGCCGGCATTCTTGCCGAACGACTGCTTCACCACCTCTTCCAGCGACAGCTTGTCCATGCCCGCTTCAGCAGCCAGCTTGTTGCCGTTGTCGACATAGGCCTTGTGATGCTTGTCGTGATGGTACTCAAGCGTCTCCTTCGACATGAAGGGCTGCAGCGCCTCGTAGTCGTAGGGCAATTCGGGCAATTCAAAAGCCATGGATCATACTCCCTTGCTGGCAATTTCGCGGCATGACTATGCCGTCTACAGATAGGTCGTCATCATCTTGGAAACAGATGAGAGGCACTGTTTTTTCTTCGCTGCACTCAGGCCTTGCCGGCAGAGTGAGCCCACTCCCAATATAGCTCGCGCGACTTTTTTGCTACCGGTCCGGGCTGGAGATTTCGATCTTCGATGCGCGTCACCGGAACGACCTTCGAGTGGTTCCCCGTCGAGAAAATCTCGTCGGCTTCGAGGAATTCGCGCACCGAAAGCGTCTTCTCGACGACAGTGTGACCGCTCTCGGCAAGCAACGACATTGTGCGGCTGCGGGTAATTCCGGAAAGGAAAGTTCCGTTTGGCGCTGGCGTGAAAACCTGGCCGTTCTTGACCAGGAAGATGTTGGACGATCCGGTCTCGGCGACATTGCCCAGCATGTCGAGCACAAGCGCGTTGTCGAAACCACGCATCTTGGCGTCGAGGATTGCACGGCCGTTGTTTGGATAGAGACAGCCCGCCTTGGCGTTGGTCGGCATAGTTTCCATGCTCGGACGGCGGAATGGCGACAGGCCGATCGAAAATCCCGTCGGCGGCAGCATGGGTGATTCGTAGAGACAGAGGCAGAACCGTGTCGAGGCGGGGTCGGCTGGAACCCCCATGTAACCGCCATGCTCGGCCCAGTACATCGGCCTGATGTAGACCGCCGTCTTGCCGTTGAACTTCTTGAGCCCATCCCAGGTCAGCCCGACGATCTGCTCGGGGCTCATCGACGGCTTCAGGCCGAGCGCAATCGCCGAGGAGTTGACCCGCCGCGAATGGGCTTCAAGATCGGGCGCCACGCCCTCGAACCAGCGGCCACCGTCGAACACGCTGGAACCAAGCCACATGGCATGGCTGCGTGGGCCGATGAGCGCGACATTGCCCTCATGCCAATCGCCATCGACATAGGTCCAGGTCGTGGATTGTGCAGCCGCAGCGAGCGTCATGGTCTTTTCCCGTCGCATCTTGTTGGTGGCGGGCATCGAAAAGGCTTTGGCAGGCCTCGTCAACCAGCAGCGTGCCGAAATGTTGGAGCCAGCCGATAGTTGTGCTTGCGCTCGCCGCCAAGCCGTTGGAAAACCACAGGCATGCGCCACGCCGCCTACATATTCGACGCCTATGGCACGCTGTTCGACGTGCACGCCGCCGTTCGCCGCCACGCCGCCGACATCGGCCCCGACGGCCAGCTGCTGTCGGAGATCTGGCGGGCCAAGCAGCTCGAATATTCCTGGGTCCGCACCCTGATGGGCGCCTATCTCGACTTCTGGCAGCTTACCGAACAGGCGCTCGACTTCGCCTTCCGCAAGGTGCCCTCTGTCGATCCGGCGATGCGCAGCAAGCTGCTCGATGCTTACTGGCGGCTCGATTGCTACCCGGAAGTCCCCGCAGTCTTGCGGAATCTGAAAGACAATGGTGCAAGGCTTGCGATCCTCTCCAACGGTTCGCCTGCCATGCTTGAAGCCGCCGTGCGTTCGGCCGGGCTCGACCTCATTCTGGATGAAGTGTTCTCCGTCGACAGCGTCCGCCGCTTCAAGACGGACCAGTCGGTGTATGATCTGGTGGCCAGCAGCTGGCGCCTCTATCCCGAAGCGATCTCGTTCCAATCGTCCAATCGATGGGACATAGCGGGGGCCGCCAAGTTCGGCTGCCGCACCGTCTGGATCAATCGCTCCGACCAGCCGGACGAGTATCGCGACTTCCCGCCCTCCCTGATCCTGCCGTCGCTGGAAGGTTTAGTTACAATTGGTTAGCTAACCATAGGTCAGGCATGTTGCCATAACGCAACAGTGATTGGCGCGTCACATCGTTGCCATGCTTTGTCCACCCTAAGGTCGGATTTTGACCCGCCTATCTCCGTGAGCGTTAAGGGGACGCCGACCGTTTCCCTTGAATTCACCATTTCTTTCGAACTGGAATCCTAGATCGCAGCCATGCCCATATCAAATGAATCATCCCGCCCCCTGTCGAGGCGCGGCTTTCTCAACTTGGCGGCCGCGGGTGCCGCCACGGCAGCGCTTTCGGCCTGCTCGACCGTCAGCGGAGGCGGCCAGTTCGTGGAAGCGCCGCAAATCGTCCCGCCGACGCCAACCATCGACCCGGCCTTCGGCGACTACGTTAACATGTATGGCCCCGTCAGCGATGAAGGCTATGAAGTTCCCGGCATCCCGATCAAGAAGGTGAAGCCCCAGTTCCTTCGCCAGGTCGTCGCCGATCCGACTGGCGAACGTCACGGTACGCTCGTCGTCGACACCTCGACGCACTTCCTCTACCTGGTCCGCGAGAACGGCGAAGCGATCCGCTATGGCGTCGGCCTGGGCCGCGCCGGCTTTGCCTGGTCGGGACGTGCCGTCATCCAGTGGAAGCGCAAGTGGCCGAAGTGGACGCCGCCGGACGACATGATCGGCCGCGACCCGAAGCTCGAGAAGTACAGCGTCCGCAACGGCGGCATGGCGCCTGGCCTGAACAATCCGCTCGGTGCGCGTGCGCTCTACATCTTCCAGAACAACGAAGACACGCTCTATCGCGTCCACGGTTCGCCAGAATGGTGGACGATCGGCAAGTCGGTGTCGTCAGGCTGCGTGCGCCTGATGAACCAGGACATCATGGATCTTTACGATCGCGTGCCGTCCAAGACGCCGATCCTGGTCACTAACGGCCTCGGCATGGCCTGACCTCAGGCTAGTTCATCAACAAAAAACGGCGCGTCATCGACGCGCCGTTTTTGCTTTTTGGCCTTTGAGAAACGGGGTCAGAAGCCCTTCTTCAGGCTGCCGAGAATTCCGCGCACCAGGGCACGGCCGACCGACGAGCCAACAGAGCGCACGACCGACTTCAGCGCAGCCTCGGTCACCGTCTGGCGGTTCGATGTCCGCGGCCTCGGTGCGTTGCCGGTATTACGGCCGCCGGAAGCCGGTGCGTCGTTGCCGAAGCCCGGAATCGTCCAGCCGCTGCCGCCGCCGGTGTTCGCCTGCTGTGCTTCCTCCTGGGCCTTTTGCGCCTCGAGCGCCTTCTTCTGCAGCATTTCAAAGGCCGATTCGCGGTCGATCGTCTGATCGTACTGACCGGCGACCGGGCTCTCGTTGATCAGCTTCTGGCGCTCCTGCGGCGTGATCGGCCCAAGCCGCGATGCCGGCGGCCGGATCAGCGTCCGCTGCACCATAGACGGCACGCCCTTCGCTTCGAGCGTCGACACCAGCGCCTCGCCGGTACCGAGCTGGGTGATCGCTGTGGCGCAGTTGAAGTCAGGGTTCGGACGGAAGGTATCGGCAGCGGTCTTCACCGCCTTCTGCTCGCGCGGCGTGTAGGCACGCAGCGCATGCTGGACGCGGTTGCCGAGCTGGGCCAGCACGGTTTCGGGAACGTCGAGCGGATTCTGCGTGACGAAATAGACACCGACGCCCTTCGAACGGATCAGGCGCACGACCTGTTCGACGCGGTCGACGACAATCTTCGGCGCCTCGTCGAACAACAGGTGCGCTTCGTCGAAGAAGAACACCAGCTTCGGCTTGTCGGGATCGCCGACCTCGGGCAGCACCTCGAACAGCTCCGACAGCAGCCAGAGCAGGAAGGTCGCGTAGAGCCGCGGGTTCATCATCAGCTTGTCGGCGGCAAGCACGTTGATCGCACCGCGGCCATCGCGCGTCGTGCGCATGATGTCGGCGATCTTCAGCGCCGGCTCGCCGAAGAAATGGTTGCCGCCCTGCTGCTCAAGCACCAGCAGCGAACGCTGGATCGCGCCAACCGAAGGCTTGGTGATATTGCCGTAGCGGGTACCGATTTCGTCTGCCCGATCGGCGATGTTGGCCAGCAGCGACTGCAGATCCTTCATGTCGAGCAGCAGCAGGCCTTCCTCGTCGGCGATGCGGAAGGCGATGTTGAGCACACCTTCCTGCGCTTCCGTCAGGTTCATCAGCCGCGACAAAAGCAATGGGCCCATTTCGGAGATGGTCGCGCGAATGGGGTGCCCCTGTTCGCCGAACAGGTCCCAGAAGATGACAGGGAATTCCTGGAACTCATATGGATCAAGCTTGATCGCCTCGGCGCGGGCGGTGAGAAAATCCTTGGCCTCGCCCATCATCGAGATGCCCGACAGGTCGCCCTTGATGTCAGCGCAGAACACCGGAACGCCGGCATTCGAAAAGCCTTCGGCCAGTATCTGTAGCGTCACCGTCTTGCCGGTGCCGGTCGCGCCAGTAACGAGACCGTGGCGATTACCGTATTTCAACAGCAACTCTTCGGGTCGTTGATAGCTATCGTCCGGCTTGCGGCTGGCACCAATGAAAATGCTGTCGTCCTGCGCCATGGGCGTTGTCTCCGGCAATGCTATTTTCCGACCGCAGCTGCGGCCACCTGCAAGGTATAGTGGCCGTCCACGCGAGCCACAATGGCTTGGTTCCAGCGAGCACATATGTTATACGCAAGTTATAACATGGAGGCATTGCCATGAATGTGACGGTGCGCAAGATCGGAAACTCGGAAGGCGTGATCCTGCCTAAGGAATTGCTCGAACGGCACAATCTCAAGGCCGGAGACACGCTTGAGATTGTCGAATCCAAGGACGGCCTTACCCTTAAGCCCACTGACGACGTATTCGAGCGGCAGATGGAAGCGGCCAGCAAGTTCATGGACAAATACAAGGTGGCGCTTCAGAAACTCGCCGAATGAGCCCGCAATTTCTGAACCGGCGCGTCGTCGAGGCCATGCATGCAGAACAGCTCCGGCGGCATGGTGGCGCGCAAGGGCTTCGCGATGAAAATGCGCTGGAGTCGGCGCTTGGCCGTGCTGAAAACAAGGCTGCCTATGGCAATCCTACGATCATCGACTTGGCCGCCGCCTACCTGTTCGGGATCGCACGCAATCATCCCTTCGTCGATGGCAACAAGCGGACGGCAATCGTGGCGGCAGGTACGTTTCTGGCCGTCAATGGCTATGAGCTGACAGCCGACGACGGCGCGCTCTATTTGTTCGTTATGGGTGTAGCAGCCGGTGAAATCGACGAAGCCGGCGCGACCGCCTTCTTCCGCGACCACACGGTTCCGGTCGAAACCTAGCTGCCCAGCTCGACGATTTCCCATTCATGGCCGTTGACCGAGGCGAGGTCGCCTACGGACTTGCCGAACAGCGCGACCGCCATCGGCGAGGCATGCGAGATGCGGCCCTTGGCGGCGTCAGCCTCGTCTTCGCCAACGATCTGCCAGACGTTGCGCTTGCCATTGTCATCCTCGATGACAACCTTCATGCCAAAGCGGACGACCGTGCTGTCGGGTTCGGGAATGGAAACCTCGGCTGTCTCGCGGCGGGACTGCCAATAGCGCAGGTCGCGCGACACGGTCGCAATGCGCTCGCGGTCGGCGTCGGCCTCGGCCTTGGCCAGATCCTCGCGCAGGCCGGCGAGTTGGGCTTCGATATGGACCAACCCTTGCTCGGTGACCAGGTTTCGCGACGCGCTGACCGGCCGCTCGCCGATGTCAGCGATTACGTTTTCGCTATCGTCTTCGCGGGTAAAAGCTCTGCTCATCAACCGAACCTAGGTGTTCGCTGCATGGATAACAAGCCAGCCAGGCTGACCCGCTCATTGCGCCCTCAGCCGAATGCAGCGGTGGGCCGAAGCGACGCAACTTCGATGCCGTTCCAGTTCTTGAGCACAGGATTGGCAGCCTTTTTCATGCGACCCGACAGCACTTCATCACTTACCAAAAGCCTAGCGAGGACAGCCGCGATCATGACCTCGGCCGCCCTGCCCGCGCCGTCGTCGCATTTCAACGCGATTCCGAGCCCGAGTTCGGGCACGGCCGCGCAAAATACGCCCTCGGCGCCAACCTTGACGAAGATCCGTCCGGGTGCAGTCTGCATCAACTCCGTATCGGCCCTGTCGGTTCCAGCGACCAGAAAAGGTTCGGCCATGCAGGCCGACATCAATCGGCGCGCCGCCCCTGCCCGTTCGGTGCCGAGCCCATTGCCGGTGACCATGCGCGCAAAGCCCAAAGCAAGGTTTTGCAACGGCACGGCAAAAGTCGGGATCGAACAGCCGTCGATGCCGCGGTTGGCCTCGTTGTGCCGAGCCCCTGTAACCGCCTCCATCGTCTCCCGAACCATCTCCTGGAAACGATGCTCGGGCCTGACATAGCCCTGATGCGCGATGCCTAGATGGCGGCAGGTGCAGACGAAGGCGGAATGCTTGCCCGAGCAATTGTTGTGCAAAGCGCTTGGCGACGCGCCGCTGCGTGCGAGCGCGATCGTGGCAGCGTGGTTGGAGGGCCAGTGCGCCCCACATTCGAGCGCATCAGCCTCGAGGCCCGCCCTGGCGAGCATGGCGTTGGCGAGCTCGGCGTGCGCGACCTCGCCGGAATGCGAAGAGCAGGCCAGCGCCAGTTCACGATCGCCGAAGCCATACGCATCGGCCGTACCGCTTTCGACGAAAGGCAGCGCCTGGATCGCCTTGACCGCCGAGCGCGGGAAGACCTGTTGTTGCGTGTCGCCTGTGGCCCAGACCTGCTTGCCATCGCCGTCGACGACGACCACCGCACCGCGATGCACGCTTTCAACGAGGTCGCCGCGCAGCACCTCGACAAGAACCGGATTTGCCATTTTCAACGAGCCTTCATGCGCTTGCAGATGATTTTCCTGGGCATGCCGCCTGCCACGCTAGCAGTGCAGCATCATGCCCTGTCACCCGATAGCGCGGCGGCGAGGAATCCGCCATCCACCGCAAGTGTATGACCGTTGACATAACTCGCTTCCGGGGAGAGCAGGAACGCGACAGCGGCGGCTATCTCTTCGGGCTCGGCATAACGCCCCTGCGGCATCAGGCGTGGCGCAATCCCGCCGCCATTGCCATCTGCATCGATCTCTGTCGGCCCGGCGGCAACGGCATTGACACGAACGCCGCGATTGCCGACCTCAAGTGCCAGCACCTCGGCCATCAACTTCAGCCCGGCCTGCGAGGCAGCGACGGCAAGCCTGCCGCGATGCGCGCGCAGGCCAGCGACCGAGCCGACATTGACGATGGACAAGGAAGCCCCCATCCGCTCGAGCGCGGCATGGGCTGCGATGAACGGCCCGACCAGATTGATGTCGAGCGCTTCGCGCAACATCTCAGCGCTGGTATCCTCGGCACTTGCATAGCGGTCGAAGCCGGCCACCGCGACGAGTCCGCCGACGAGGCCGAGGCTGTCCACCACCTGGTCGAAAGCCTCGGCGACATTGTCCTCGTCGGTCGGATCGGCCTCGATGAAGACGACTTCGTCATTGTCGATGGCGTCCGCGGCAGCGGCAAGTGCCGCCGCATCGCCATCTATCATTGCCACCGGCCATCCATCAGCAACCAGGCGCTCGGCCACAGCAAGGCCGATGCCTGACGCACCGCCGATGACGACGGCCGAATGCCTCATCTGATGCGATCCAGGATCGACACGTAGTTGGCGACCGCGGCACCGCCCATGTTGAAGATGCCGCCGAGCTTGGCGTCCTTGACCTGGATGCCCCCAGCTTCGCCGGTCAGCTGCATCGCGGTCAGCACATGCATCGACACACCGGTAGCGCCGATGGGATGCCCCTTCGACTTGAGACCGCCTGAGGGATTCACCGGCAGGCGGCCATCCTTGGCAGTGATGCCCTCCATCGCGATACGGGCGCCTTCGCCGCGTGGCGCAAGCCCCATGGCCTCGTATTCGATCAGTTCGGCAATGGTGAAGCAGTCATGGGTCTCGACGAAGGACAGATCGTCGAGCGAAACGCCTGCCGACTTCAGCGCCTTGTTCCAGGCCACTTCGCAGCCTTCGAACTGCAGGATGTCGCGCTTCGACATCGGCAGGAAGTCCTGAACATGCTCGTTGGCGCGGAAAGCAACGGCGCGGCCCATTCGCAAAGCGGTGGTGCTGTCGGTCAGGACGAGTGCGGCAGCCCCATCCGAAACCAGCGAGCAGTCGGTGCGCTTCAGCGGTCCGGCGACGAACGGGTTCTTCTCGCTCTCCTGGCGGCAGAAGTCGAAGCCGAAATCCTTGCGCATCTGGGCATAGGGATTGTCGACGCCATTCTTGTGGTTCTTGGCGGCAATCATCGCCAAGGCGTCCGATTGGTCGCCATAACGCTGGAAATAGGCCTGGGCGATCTTGCCGAACACACCGGCGAAGCCTGCCGGGGTGTCGCCGTCCTCGGGCAGATAGGATGCCTTGAGCAGGTTCTTGCCGATTTCAGGCCCGGGCGTCGTCGTCATCTGCTCGGCGCCAACCACGAGCACGATTCGCGACCCGGTATTCACGGCGCGGATGCCCTGCCGCACCGCAGCCGAACCGGTGGCGCAGGCATTTTCGACACGTGTCGCCGGCTTGAAGCGCAGGCGGTCGTCGGCCTGCAGCACGAGGCTTGCGGTGAAATCCTGGGCGGAGAAGCCGGCATTGAAATGGCCGAGCACGATTTCGTCAACGTCGTCCGGCCCGATGCCGGCATGCTCGAGCGCGTCGCTCGCAACCTTGGTGATCAGGCTTTCCAGCGTTTCGCCTTCGAGTTTGCCGAAGCGCGAATGCGCCCAGCCCACGATGCATGCGGTCATCACTGCCTCCAATCGCAGGGCGCATGTTGCGCCATTTCAGGGGTGAATCCAACGTCCCTATTAAGTTCAATATTGAACAAATCTTGGACAGTTTCAATGTCGTTCAACGTCGGAAATGGGGTATTACGCGGCGGAGTTTTTATTGATTGATGAGTCAATTAAAAATAGTCTGAGCCTCGGAGGTTGGTACGATGCCCAAGGTCGGAATGGAGCCGCTACGCCGCAAGGCGCTGATCGACGCGACGATCTCTGCGATCGGCGAGCGCGGCACCCTCGACGTGACCATGTCAGAGATCGCGGGCCGTGCCGGCGTGTCGTCCGCGCTTGCCCACCACTATTTCGGCGCCAAGGACGAACTGCTCGCTGCCACCATGCGGTACCTTTTGTCCGAACTGCTGATCGATACGACCACGGCACTCCGCCATGCGGAGACAGCCCGCGCCCGTGTCTCGGCCGTCATCTCGGTCAACTTCTCCGACAAGCAGTTCCGATCGGAGACGATCGCCGCCTGGCTCGCCTTCTATGTCGAGGCGCAGAAGTCGCCGGCACTGCGTCGCCTGCTGCGCGTCTACGCCCATCGGCTGCATTCGAACCTGATGAGCGGCCTGACCCGCCTGCTGCCGCGCCCTGACGCCGAGCGCGTCGCCGAAGCGACAGCCGCGTTGATCGACGGGCTCTACATTCGCCGGGCGTTACGGGAGGGCATCCCCAATGCTGGCTCGGCCATCGCGCTGGTCGAGGATTACCTCGAGACCAAGCTTTCGCAGGCGAGCAAAGCATGACGACCACGCAGCCCAACATCCTCATCGTCATGGTCGACCAGTTGGCCGGGACGTTCTTTCCGGACGGTCCAGCCGACTTCCTGCACGCTCCGCATCTCAAGGCGCTGGCCGCACGCTCGGCCCGCTTCAAGAACAACTACACGGCGTCACCGCTCTGCGCGCCGGGCCGCGCTGCCTTCATGTCCGGGCAGCTGCCATCGCGCACAGGGGTCTATGACAACGCTGCCGAGTTCACCTCGTCGGTCCCAACCTTCGCGCATCACCTGCGGGCTGCCGGCTATCACACCGTATTGTCGGGCAAGATGCACTTCGTCGGGCCCGACCAGATGCATGGTTTCGAGGAGCGGCTGACGACTGACATCTATCCGGCCGATTTCGGCTGGACTCCCGACTATCGCAAGCCGGGCGAACGCATCGACTGGTGGTACCACAATCTCGGCTCGGTCACCGGCGCGGGTACAGCCGAGATCAGCAACCAGATGGAGTATGACGACGAGGTCGCCTTCCTGGCTGCCCAGAAGCTCTACGAGTTCGCCCGCGTCTCCGATCAGGACGCCCGCCGGCCCTGGTGCCTCACCGTCTCCTTCACCCACCCGCACGACCCCTATGTCGCGCGGCGGCAGTATTGGGACCTCTACGAGGACTGCCCTGCCCTTGACCCCGAAGTCGGCTTCATCCCGGCCGAACAGCAGGACCCGCATTCGCAGCGCCTGTATCTCGCCAGCGACTATGCCAGCTTCGACATCACGCCCGAGCAGGTGCGCCGCTCGCGCCGCGGCTACTTCGCCAACATCTCCTACATTGACGACAAGGTCGGCGAACTGCTGTCGGTGCTCGAGCGCACGCGCATGCTCGACGACACGGTCGTCCTGTTCTGTTCAGACCACGGCGACATGCTCGGCGAGCGTGGCCTGTGGTTCAAGATGTGCTTCTACGAAGGCTCGGCGCGCGTGCCCCTGATGGTCGCCGGCAAGAACCTGCCGGCGGGCCTGGTCGAGGCGCCGACCTCCAACCTCGACGTGCTGCCGACGCTGTGCGACCTCGCTGGCATCGACCTCTCTGATATCGCGCCTTGGACCGACGGGCAGTCGCTGCTGCCATTGGTGCGCGGTGAACAGCGCACCGCTCCGGTGCTCATGGAATACGCCGCCGAAGGCTCCTATGCGCCGCTTGTCGCCATCCGCGACGGCCGCCTTAAGTTCGTCCACTGCGAGATCGACCCGCCGCAACTGTTTGATCTGGAATCGGATCCCCGGGAGCTCCGCAACCTTGCCGCAGACCCCGCTCACGCGGACCTGGTCGCCAGCTTCATGGCGAAGCTCCGCGCCCGCTGGGACATGGCCGGCTTCGACGCCGCCGTGCGCGAGAGCCAGGCCCGCCGCTGGGTGATCTATCCTGCGCTGCGCAATGGCGCCTACTACCCGTGGGATTTCCAGCCGCTGCAGAAGGCGTCGGAACGCTACATGCGCAATCACATGGACCTCAACGTGCTCGAAGAGAGCAAACGTTTCCCGAGGGGTGAATGATGAGCACCGAAGTTCCAGGTCTCGAGCGGCTGCGCCAGGCCTATGCCGAGACATCGCAGGCGACCCAGCTCACGCCGCTGCTCGAATCCGCCGTCCTCGCCCGCGAGACCGGTGCAGCGCGTGTCTTCGTCAAGGCGGAGTCGCTGCAATGGTCCGGCTCGTTCAAGGCCCGTGGCGCCTACTGGCGGCTGAAGCAGCTTTCACCGGATCAAGCCAAACGTGGCGTGGTCGCGTTCTCCTCCGGCAATTTCGCCCAAGGCCTTGCCGCGGCCGGCCAGTCGCTCGGCATTCCCGTCACCATCGTCATGCCCATCGACGCGCCCGCCGCTAAGCGCGAGGCGACCAAGGGCTATGGCGCGCGTGTGGTCCTGACCGACCATGGCGACCGCGCCCGCGAAGAGGTAGCCGCCGCCAAGGCGCGCGAGATTTCCGAAACCGAAGGGCTGGTCCTGCTCCACCCGTTCGACGATCCCGAGATCGTCGCCGGCCAGGCCGGCGCCGGCCTCGAAGCACTCGACCAGCTGGCGGCCAAGGGCGTTACGGCCGACATCGTGCTCTGCCCGGTTGGTGGTGGCGGGCTCATCGGCGGCGTGTCGCTGGCTTTCCACCACATCTCACCATCGACGCAGATCTTTGCCGTCGAACCTGAAGGCTTCAACGGCCTGGGCGCATCACTCGCCAATGGCGCTCTCTCGGCCGTGCCGTTGGCGGAGAAATCGATCTGTGACGGCCTGATGGCGCGCCGGCCGGGCGAAGCGCCCTTTGCGGCCATCACGACCACCAATGTTCGCGCGCTGACCGTCGACGACGCATCCGTCCGCCGCGCGATGACCACGGCCTTCGAGCGGCTGAAGCTCGTGCTCGAGCCGTCGGGCGCCTCGTCGCTCGCGGCACTTCTGGGAGGAAAGGTCGACGTAGCCGGGAAGACCGTGCTCGTCGTCGCAACCGGCGGCAACGTCTCGCTCGCCGATTTTTTGGTTCATGTGAACAATGCTTGAAGCAGATTTCGTAATCGTCGGCTCCGGCTCCGCCGGCTCGGCCATGGCCTACCGCCTGTCGGAAGACGGCAAGCACTCCGTCATCGTCATTGAGTATGGCGGTACCGACTTCGGCCCGCTGATCCAGATGCCGTCGGCGCTGTCCATCCCGCTCAATATGAGCCGCTACGACTGGGGTTATTCCAGCGAGCCGGAACCGCATCTCGGCGGCCGCGTACTCGCCACCCCGCGCGGCAAAGTGCTCGGCGGCTCGTCCTCGATCAACGGCATGGTCTATGTCCGCGGTCATGCGCACGACTTCGACCATTGGGCCGAACAGGGTGCCACCGGCTGGGGCTATGCCGACGTGCTGCCCTACTTCAAGCGCATGGAACATTCGAACGGCGGCGAGGACGGCTGGCGCGGCACCTCGGGTCCGCTCAACGTGCAGCGTGGCCCGCGCAAGAACCCGCTCTACCAGGCCTTCGTCGATGCCGGCCGGCAGGCCGGTTTCGAGCTGACCGAAGACTATAACGGGTCCAAGCAGGAAGGCTTTGGCGCCATGGAGCAGACCATCCATGGCGGGCGCCGCTGGTCGGTCGCCAATGCCTATCTCAGGCCGGCGCTGAAACGCGGAAATGTTCGCGTCGTCAATGGCTTCGCCCGGCGCGTGGTGATCGAGAATCAACGTGCCGTCGGCGTCGAGATCGAAGCTCGCAAGAAGATTCAGGTCGTTAAGGCACGACGTGAGGTGATCGTCGCTGCCTCCTCGATCAATTCGCCGAAACTGTTGATGCTGTCGGGCATCGGCCCGGCCGAGCATCTGAAGAAGCACGGCATATCTGTGGTCGCCGACAGGCGCGGCGTCGGCCAGAACCTCCAGGACCACATGGAGCTCTATATCCAGCAGGAATCGACCCAGCCGATCACCCTGCACTCAGTCTTCAACCCGTTCTCCAAGGCGTTGATCGGCGCCGAGTGGCTGCTGTTCAAAACTGGTCTCGGCGCGACCAACCACTTCGAGGCCGCAGCCTTCGTGCGCTCAAAATCAGGCGTCGACTACCCCGACATCCAGTTCCACTTCCTGCCGGCAGCCGTTCGCTACGACGGCAAGGCGGCGGCGAAGTCGCACGGTTTCCAGGCCCATGTCGGCCCTATGCGGTCGAAGTCGCGCGGCGCGATCACCCTTCGCTCCAGCGATCCGTGGGACAAGCCGGAGATCCGCTTCAACTACATGTCGCATCCCGACGACTGGGAAGACTTTCGCCACTGCATCCGCCTCACTCGCGAGATCTTCGGTCAGTCCGCCTTCGATCCATTCCGCGGCAGTGAGATTTCGCCCGGCAGCCACGTGCAGTCCAACGAGCAGCTCGACGCCTTCATCCGCGAGCATTCCGAAAGTGCCTACCATCCCTGTGGCACGTGCCGCATGGGCCGGGCCGACGACCCGACCAGCGTTGTCGATCCGGAGTGCCGGGTGATTGGCGTCGACGGCCTGCGCGTCGCCGACTCCTCGATCTTCCCGCGCGTCACCAATGGCAACCTCAACGGCCCGTCGATCATGACTGGTGAAAAGGCGTCCGACCACATATTGGGGCGGACACCGCTCGCGCCGTCGAACCAGGAGCCGTGGATCAATCCGCGCTGGCAGGTCTCGGACAGATAGAGCATCATCCGGCCAAACTCGCCCGGACATCAAAAATACAACTGGAGCAAACGCATGCGCGCCCAGCCCAAAGCCTCGCACTATGTCAACGGCCGCTACATCGACGACGAGCGCGGTGCCCCGATCCCGGTTATCTATCCGGCAACAGGCGAGACCATCGCCGAGCTGCGGTCGGCGACGCCCAACATCGTCGAGCTGGCCGTCGAAGCGGCGCGCGAGGCGCAGCCGGTGTGGGGTCGCCTGAAGCCGGTCGAACGCGGCCGCATACTGCGCCGTGCTGCCGACATACTACGCGCCCGCAACGAGGAACTGTCGCGTATCGAGACGCTCGACACCGGCAAGGCGATCCAGGAGACGTTGGTCGCCGACGCAGCCTCTGCCGCCGACTGTCTTGAATACTTCGCCGGTGCGGTCGCTGCCTTCAACGGCGACTATGTCGATCTCGGCGGCCCCTTCGCCTACACCAAGCGCGAGGCACTCGGCGTCTGCGTCGGCATCGGAGCCTGGAACTATCCGATCCAGATCGCCGGCTGGAAGTCGGCCCCCGCACTCGCCATGGGCAACGCCATGGTGTTCAAGCCGTCCGAGAACACGCCCCTGTCGGCTCTTGCGCTGGCCGAGATCTACACCGAAGCCGGCCTGCCCGACGGATTGTTCAACGTCGTCCAGGGTTATGGCGATGTTGGCGCCGCACTCGCCGCGCATCCCGTGATCGACAAGATTTCGCTCACCGGCTCGGTGCCGACGGGCAAGAAGGTGCTGTCGCTCGCCGGCTCGCACATGAAGCACGCGACGATGGAACTCGGCGGCAAGTCGCCGATCATCGTCTTCGACGACGCCGATCTCGAAAACGCCGTTGGCGGCGCGATGCTCGGCAATTTCTACTCCACCGGCCAGGTCTGCTCCAACGGCACCCGCGTCTTCGTCCAGAAGGGGCTGCATGACCGCTTCGTCGAGCGGCTGGTCGAACGCACCAAGTCGATCCGCATCGGCGACCCGCTCGACCCTGAAACGCAGATGGGCCCGCTGGTCAGCAAGGCCCAGCACGACAAGGTCCTGGATTACATCGCCGTCGGCCAGCGCGAAGGCGCCGAACTGCGCTGCGGTGGCGGCACGCCGTCGCTGCAGGGTTTCGAGGGTGGCAACTTCGTCGAGCCGACCGTGTTCACCGGTGTCACCGACAACATGCGCATCGCCCGCGAGGAAATCTTCGGCCCCGTCATGAGCGTACTGTCCTTCCACAGCGAAGAAGAAGTAATCGCCCGCGCCAACGACACCGAGTTCGGCCTCGCCGCCGGCGTGTTCACCAAGGACATTGCGCGTGGTCATCGCGTCATCGGTGAGCTCAAGGCCGGCACCTGCTGGATCAACGCCTACAATCTGACGCCGGTCGAAATCCCCTTCGGCGGCGCCAAGCAGTCGGGCATCGGCCGCGAAAACTCGCTCGCCGCCCTTTCGCACTACTCGCAGCTCAAGACGATCTATGTCGAGACCGGCGACGTCGCGAGCCCGTACTGAGCGGCATCGTCTGGAAAGCAAAAGCCGGCCAATTGGCCGGCTTTTTTGTTGGTTCGAAGTTAGTGCGCGACGTCCTCTGTCTTGTCGAGATACTGCGTCAGTGCCGTCACCAGATGGTAGAAGATGCTAGCCGGCACTTCCTTGGCCAGCGAGCGGCCGCGCTCGTCGATCTGGTCGATCCACAGTCCTTGCGGCGCGGGGTCGATGTGCCAGCGGAACAGGCGTCCGACACGTGCCTCGATCTCGGGCTTGAGATCGGGGCCGCCGGTACCGTCGAGCGCGACAGCCGCCTTGATCGCTTCGGTCTGCGGCCAGCTGCGCGAGATGTTGTCGAGCGGCAGGCCCTGCCGCGACACCGCGCCATAAGCCAGCCCCGTTGCGCGGTTGAGACCGTTGGCGACCGCCGAGGCATAGAGCTTGCGGCCGAAGGCAACGAGGTCCTTCTGGCCGCTCTTGTCGGCGAAATCGACCAGCAGCGAGGCCCATTCAAAATGATGGCCGGGCTCGGTCCACTGGCCCTTTTCGCCTGGCGCGGGATGCCAGTCGCGGTCGAAGAACTCGCCCAGCGTCCAGCTGTCGACCTCGAAGAAGTGGCTGCGGAACAGGTCGATGATGCGCGCGGCCCGCCTGAGATAAGCGCGATCGCCCGTCACCGCATGCCAGGCGAGGAACGCCTCCAGCAGATGCATGTGCGGGTTGGATCGCCGCACGCCCTCGCCGTCGGGGCTCTCCATGAAGCCCGTCATGCGCTCATCCTCGAGGTGCTTGTCGAGGAAGGCGAATGTTTCGGTGGCAAGGCCCAGCGCCTCGGCGTTGCCCGAGCGATGGGCATGGGCCAGCGCCAAAAGCACGCAGGCATGGTCGTAAGCGTCTTCGATCGGGTCTAGCACGCTGCCATCAGGGTTGAGCGTCCGCACCCAGCCGCCGCGTTCGGTACGGCCCTTGTCCGCCATGAAGCGTATGCCGTGGTCGATAAGCTGATCGGCCCTGCCGCCCCAGCCGCGCTGCTTGGCGACCGCGAAGGCGTAAACCTGCCGCGCCATGGTGCGCATGCGTTTGGGCTTGGCCAAAGGCCGCGCGTCGAAGCCGAGCGCCTCGTAGAAGCCGCCAAACTGCTCATCGACGCCGACAGTTGACCACAACGGCAGCGTCTCTTCCATCAGCCAATGCTGCACCCGTCGGCGCCAGGCGCCGTTGGCGATCACACGACCATGCGCCGGCGTGAATTTGGTCTCCAGCCGCCCGCTCTTTTCAAGCTGCTCAACGATCTTCTTGACGTTCTGGCTGTGACTGACGGGCGCCACGAATGTCGCGTCGGAAGTCGAGACGATGGCGACGTCCTTAAGGCCGATTGCCGAGAGCAGACGTCCTTCGCCGCGCAAGTAGGAGTTCTCGCAGTCGATGGCGACGACGTCGCCAACAATGACATTACCGTCCTTGTCAGAGGGGCTGACGTCGAGCAGCGACTGCCACGACCCCAGATCGTTCCAGCGGAAGCTCGCCGGCACCATGGCGATGCCGCTGACGCGTTCCATGATGGCATAGTCGATCGAGTTGGACGGAATAGCCTGATAGGCGTCCAGCGACATGTACACGCCGGAGAGGTCGCTGGTGGCAGCCTTGAACGCGGCTTCGGCCTTCTGCCAGATTTCCGGCTGGTGCTTGAGGAAGGCGTCGCGCATGGCGCTCGCCTTGAACAGGAAGATGCCGGCGTTCCAGAAGAAGTTGCCAGCGGCGAGATACGTTTCGGCGGTCGCCAAGTCAGGCTTTTCGACAAAACGGGTGACGTCCGCGACGTCGCCGGCTTCGCCACCAACCTCGATGTAGCCGTAGCCGGTCTCCGGTGTCGCCGGCTTGATGCCAAAGACGACAAGGCGCCCGGCATTGGCCGCAGGGACGCCACGCTCGACCGTGTCCCAGAACTGACGCTGCGTCGAAATCTCATGGTCTGAGGGCACCACCAGCACGATGCCGTCGCCATAGGCCTTGATGGTCTGCAACGCGGCGATTGCCACGGCTGCCGCCGTGTTGCGGCCCGTCGGCTCGAAGATCGCGCCGCCGCCGGCAAGATCGATCGCCGCGAGATCGGCCCGCACCCGTTCGGCATGGCGCTCCGATGCGATCAGATAGATCGGGGTTTCACCGTCGTCGCGCGCAGCAAGCCGCTTCAGCGTCTTGACGAGCATCGAGCCGTCGCCCGACAGATCGTGGAACTGCTTGGGGTTGTCCTCGCGCGACAGCGGCCAGAGACGGGAGCCGACGCCTCCGCTCATCACAAAACTGACGATCCTCTCGGCCATGCCCACTCCCCTCAGAAGGTCTGGTTGTAGGCGCCGACGGACGGATTGCGCCTCAGCACAGCGTCAACCGCCTCGAACATCTCGCGCCGGCGCTCCGACGATACCGGGCTTTCCACCACCACGACCAGTTCCGGCTTGTTGGAGGACGCGCGAACGAGCCCCCAGGTGCCATCCTCGGCAACGACACGCACGCCGTTGACGGTCACCAGGTCAACGATCTTCTGGCCGGCGAAGATTTCGCCATCGCGCTTCATTGCCTCGAAATCTGCGACGACCTTGTCGACGACGCCATATTTCAACTCGTCGTCGCAATGTGGCGACATGGTCGGCGTGCCGTAAGTCAGCGGCAGGTCGCGGTAGAGATCCGCCATCGACTTACCGGGGCTGCGGTCGAGCATCTGGCAAACGGCAATCGCCGTGACGATACCATCGTCATAGCCGCGCCCGATCGGCGGGTTGAAGAAGAAGTGGCCCGACTTTTCAAAGCCGGCGATCGCGCTCAGTTCGGCGACGCGCCGCTTGAGATAGGAGTGACCTGTTTTCCAGTAGTCGGTCTTCGCGCCGTTGGCGGCCAGCACCTTGTCGGTGTTGAACAGGCCCGTCGACTTCACGTCAACGACAAAGGTCGAGTTGGGATAGAGCGCCGAGATATCGCGCGCCAACATCACGCCGACCTTGTCGGCGAAGATCTCGTTGCCCTCGTTGTCAACCACACCGCAACGGTCACCGTCGCCGTCGAAGCCGAGCCCGACATCGGCGCCTGTTTCCAGCACCTTGTCCCTGATCGCATGCAGCATCTGCATGTCCTCAGGGTTGGGGTTGTAACGCGGGAACGAATGGTCGAGCTCGATGTCGAGCGGGATGACCTCGCAGCCGATGCGCTCCAGCGCTTCCGGCGCAAAGGCCCCCGCCGTGCCGTTGCCGCAGGCGGCGACGACGCGCAGCTTGCGCGTGATGCGTTTGCCAGTAACGAGGTCATCGATGTAGATCTTGCGGAAATTGGGCACGAATTCGTAGGTGCCGCTGCCGATCAGGTCGAAATCGCCGTTGAGCACGACCTCCTTCAGCGCCGACATTTCGTCCGGCCCGAAGGTCAGCGGCCGCTGCGCGCCCATCTTGACGCCGGTCCAGCCGTTTTCGTTATGCGAGGCGGTGACCATGGCCACCGACGGTGTGTCGAGCGCGAACTGGGCGAAGTAAGCCATCGGCGAAAGCGCGAGGCCGATGTCCTTGACGCGGGCACCCGCCGCCAGAAGCCCCGACACAAGCGCCAGCTTGATCGACATCGAGTAGGAGCGGAAATCGTGGCCGACGACAATGTCGGGGCCTGCGCCGAGACGCCGGATCAACGTACCGATGCCCATGCCCAGCGCCTGGACGCCGATCAGGTTGAGTTCCGGCTCCTTGGCCGAACTCGGATGGCCGAACCACCAGCGCGCGTCGTATTCGCGAAAACCGGTCGGTTTAACCAGTGGGAGCGTCTCGAATTCGAACGTGTTGGGAGATGCTTGGGCGACTGGCTTGAAATTCACGTCTGCACTCCGGCGCCATGGCTGCGCATAGATTCTGTTCGGGATCGAATACCGCAAGATCGGGGCACTGTCCCCTCCCGCCACGGCAGCAAAAAGGCTTAAAAGCACAACAAGATTACTCACTTGCGAAAAATTGCGCCAGTCGAACCTTTGGCGCTTGCAGGAACCCGAACCGGCGGCTATAAGCCCGCCCACTGGTCACGGAGTGTAGCGCAGCCTGGTAGCGCACATCGTTCGGGACGATGGGGTCGCAGGTTCGAATCCTGCCACTCCGACCAGAAAAATCCCGAAATCCCAACTCCTTAAGCCGAAGCGCCAGAGACTGGCTTCTTTGCCCGCTTGCAACTTTTGTCAGCACCGCGCCAGAATTCTCGACTGACGCTGGCAAGATTTCCGAGATTGGCGCGTACTATTCGCAAGACGGCAATCAAGAGTTGCGCACTACCTGCCGCAAGAAGATGTGCGCTCGTCATCTACGCATTCTATCTAACAATGCACGCCATACCTCATACAAGTTGCTGATTGTTTTAAGCAGATTTTAGTATCGGCGTTGAACCATTCTTGATCATCCGCCACCGCGAAGCGCCATATTAGCAAATCGATAATCTTCTGCGCCCACTCTGCCCTTGATCTTTCTTATCTCTGATCATCGAGGCCGAAGATCTTGGCAAAAGCCAAACAGGTGGCATATGACTGGGCATAATTACTTTGTGTACAAACAATATTTCCGGGAGCTCCCGACTCTAGCGACAAGCAGGACGTCTGGGGCATGGCGCTTGTGCCGACGCTGCAAGCTCGGAGCAGACGGTTCCAGGCCATTTACCGAACGAATTGGCTTGGGCAGATGGCAAAGGAACCTGCTTCGAGGACGACCGCCTGATACAAGCAGCTTCCTTCAGTCGAAATCCGGTACTTCGGCAATAGAGTTTGCAATTGTCGCACCGGTCTTCATCCTTCTTGTGTTCGGGATGATTGCTTACGGCATTTACTTCGGCGCCCTGCATTCCGTCCAGCAGATGGCAGCCGACGCAGCCCGAACCGCCATTGGCGGGCTCAACGAAGCCGAGCGCAAGACGCTCGCGCAGAGATATCTCGATCTCAACGCTGACGGTTACGTCCTCATCGACAAGAGCAAGTTGACCATCGACGTCAAAGACAATGTCAATGACAGCGAACAGTTCGTTGTTTCGTTGAGCTACGACGCGCGCCAGCTTCCGATCTGGAATCTGCTGCCAATGCTCCCAATGCCGGAACAGACGATCAAACGCAGTTCGACTATTCGGGTGGGGGGCATCTGAATGTTTGCAGCAATTCTCAAGAGATTGGTTGAGTTCCGTCGTTCCCGAAAAGGCAACATGGCCACCATGTTTGCCCTGTCGCTGCCGATCGGCCTGGCCGCGGCGGCTCTGGCGGTCGACGAAGGCTCGCTTTATGTCGAGCGCCGCGAAGCCCAGTCGGTCACCGATCTGGCCGCGATCTATGCCGCAGCCAACATCGCCAAGGCCGATGCCGCGGTATTGAAGGTGTTCAACAACAATCAGCAGACGAAAGTCGTCCTGGTTGACGGCTCCACCCCTCAAACGCTCGCAGTCGGCTATCAGCGTGTGCTTGTCGAAAAAGGCCGCTATGCGGCCGACCCCACTGTCGCGGCCGCCACGCGCTTTGTCGTCGGCGCGACGCCGCCCAATGCCGTGCGCGTCACCTACTCGAAGGACGGCACGACCTATTTCGCCAACGCGTTGATGGGCGACCGGAAGATCGTCACAACCGCGGTCGCCACGGCGCCGGCTGAAGCTGCCTTCTCCGTAGGATCCAGGCTTGCCAGCCTCAATGGCGGCCTCCTCAACGGTGTCCTCGGCGGCCTGCTTGGCACGACCCTTTCGCTGAACGTGATGGACTACAATGCGCTGCTGGGCGTCGACGTCAACGCGCTGCAGTTCATCGACGCCCTGAAGACCGGGCTGAACCTGACGGCTGGCACCTACAGCGAGGTTCTCGAGGCCGAGGCGACCGTCGGGCAGATCCTGTCGGCCCTGGCAACGGTCAACAAGGACAGGGACGCCGACATCGCTCTGAACAAGCTCCTGGGTTCTCATATCCCGGGTTCGCTCAAGGTGCCGCTGAAGAACTACATCGACCTCGGCGCCATTGGCAAACTGGCGACAGGCCGCGGCGCCGCCGGGCTGGATGCCAATGTCGGCATCATGGAACTGCTGAGCGCTGCGGCCGCAATCGCCAACGGCAAGAACCAGGTCGCCGTCGACCTCGGTGCCGGTGTGCCAGGCCTGCTCGGTGTCAAGCTGAACGTTGCCATCGGCGAACCGCCGCAAGGGTACAGCTGGTTTGCGGTGGGCGAGCCGGGCAAGATCGTGCGCACGGCGCAGACAAGGCTGCAACTCGTCGTCACCGTCGGCGGCGCTGGTGGGCTGGTCGACAGCGTGTTGGGTGGATCGGTGCGGGTGCCGCTCTATGTCGAGCTGGCATATGCCGAGGCCCAGCTCAAAAGCGTCTCCTGCCCCACCGGCAAGCCGGCAAGCGCAATCGTCACCGTTGCTGCCCAGCCGGGCGTCGCGGAAATCTGGCTCGGAGACATCGACCCGGCGGAACTCAAGGTTTTCACAAAGAGACCGGTTATACAGCCAGCGCAGCTGGTAAAACTCAACCCGGTCGGCCTCAACGTGCTGACTGTCGACGTCAAGGGTGCCGCCAATGTGCGGATCGGCAACATGACGCCATCTACCCTTACCTTCAACAAGAGCGACATCGACGCGCGCAGGATCAAGTCGGTTTCGACCCGCAACCTGACGCAATCGCTGACAGCCTCGCTGCTGAGCGGGCTGACGCTGGACATCGAGCTCAAGGTGCTGGGTCTTGGCCTCGGGCTGTTCGTGCCGACAGACGCCGCAGTTAAGACCGCCATCATCGGGTTGCTGTCAGGCGTGACGGCGCCTATCGACGGCCTGCTGTACAACGTCCTGTCGCTGGTGGGCGTAAAGATCGGCGAAGCCGACGTCCGGGTCCACGGCGTAAACTGTGGCCGTTCGGTTCTCGTGCTCTAAACGCGAACAGGCCCAGAGACATCGATCTCCGGGCCTGTCGTCATTTTTCAGCAAATAGTCGAGATAAGCGCCGTCAGGCCGACTGGCGGAACTTGGTCTCGTCGATCGCCGCCGCCATCAACGTCTTGGTGTAGGCTTCGCGGGGCGCACCGAAGATCTCTTCCGTCGGCCCCTCCTCGACGATCTTTCCCTGCTTCATCACGATGATGTAGTCCGACATGGCGCGCACCACCGCCAGATCGTGACTGATGAACAGGTAGGACAGGTCGTGGTCGGCCTGCAGCTTGCGCAACAGTTCGACGATCTGCTTCTGCACCGACCGGTCGAGCGCCGAGGTCGGCTCGTCGAGCACGACGACCTTTGGCTTGAGGATCATTGCCCGCGCGATTGCGATGCGCTGGCGCTGGCCGCCGGAGAACTCATGCGGATAGCGGTTGCGTGTCTCGGGCGACAGCCCGACCTCGCGCAGAGCCTCCACCGCCCGATTGTCACGTTCCTTTGACGACAGCGACGGCTCGTGGACCAGCAGTCCTTCGGTGATGATCTGGCCCACCGTCATGCGCGGCGACAAGGAGCCAAAAGGATCCTGGAACACCAGCTGAAGCTCCCGACGCAGCGGGCGCATCTCGGCGCGATCGGCCTTTGACAGGTCCTTGTCGCCAAAGCGGATCACACCCTGGCTGGGCAGCAGCCTGAGCAAGGCGCGGCCCAGCGTCGACTTACCCGATCCGGATTCGCCGACAATGCCGATCGTCTGGCGTTGCTTGAGCATTATCGAGATGCGATCGACCGCCCGAAGCAGCATCGGCGGGCCGGCAAGGAAGCCGCCACCAATCTTGAACTCCACCTCTACATTGCGGCCTTCCAGCAAGATCGGCGCCTTGTCGGCAGGTGGCGACTTGCGACCGGTCGGCTCGGCCGCCAGCAGCATCTTGGTGTAGTCGTGCTGCGGGTTGGCGAACAGTTCGTCGGCCTTGCCCTCCTCCACCACCTCGCCATAGCGCATGACATAGACACGGTCGGCAAAGCGCCGAACAATGCCGAGGTCATGGGTGATGAAGACGATCGCCATGCCGAGCTTGCGCTGCAGTTCGGCAAGCAGCATCAGGATCTGCGCCTGGATCGTCACGTCGAGTGCTGTGGTCGGCTCGTCGGCGATCAGGATGTCGGGGTCGTTGGCAAGCGCCATGGCGATCATCACGCGCTGGCGCTGGCCGCCCGACATTTCGTGCGGGTATGATTTCAGGCGACGCTCTGGATCAGGGATCTTGACCAGTTCGAGCAGCCTCAGTGCTTCGGCGCGCGCCTCCGCACCACTCAACCCGCGATGCTTGCGGATCGGTTCCATCAGCTGGTTGCCGATGGTGTAGAGCGGATCGAGCGAGGTCATCGGCTCCTGGAAGATCATGCTGATCTTGCGGCCACGGACCTTGTTGAGTTCCGATTTGCCGAGTGTCAGCAGGTTCTTGCCACGATAGTCGACAGCGCCGGTGGCCTCGCCGTTGGATGCCAGCAGGCTCATCGCCGCCATCATCGTCTGGCTCTTGCCGGAGCCGGATTCACCGACCACGGCAACAGTCTCGCCGGCGTCGACGTGAAGGTGGATGCCCTTCACCGCTTCCACAACGCCGTCGAGCGTGCGGAAGCGGACGCGCAGGTCCTTGACCGAAAGGATTGTTTCTCCAGCCATCTCACCTGTCCTTCGGATCGAGAGCGTCACGCAGGCCGTCGCCGATGAAATTCAGCGCGAACAGCGTCGAGACCAGGAAGAAGGCTGGGAACAAAAGCAGCCAGTTGGCAGTACCGATGTTCTTGGCACCCACTGAGATCAGCACGCCCCAGCTCGTCATCGGCTCCTGCACGCCAAGCCCCAGGAACGAAAGGAAGCTCTCGAGGATGATGACCTGCGGTACCAGCAGGGTCATGTAGATGACCACCGGCCCGAGCAGGTTGGGGATGACGTGACGCTGCACGATGCCACGCGAGCGGACGCCGAGCGCTTCGGCTGCCTGCACATACTCCTGCCTACGGATCGACAAGGCCTGGCCACGCACGATGCGCGCCATGTCGAGCCACAGCACCGCCCCCACCGCTAAGAACATCAACACGAAGTTTCGTCCGAAGAAGACGACCAGCATGATGACGAAGAAGATGAAGGGAAGCGAATAGAGCACATCGACGATGCGCATCATCACCTCGTCGGTCTTGCCGCCCATGAAGCCTGCGGTGGCGCCATAGACGACCCCGATGACCACGGCGACGATGCCAGCAAGAAGGCCGATCGCCAGCGAGATGCGGCCCGCCATCAGCGTTCGCGACAGCAGGTCGCGGCCGGTGTTGTCGGTGCCGAAGAGGAAGTACTGCTGCTTGATCGTGGCGCTCATCACTGCTGTTAGCCCGTCGGCGGACGTGCTCTCGAGCTTGCCGTTGTCGAACGTGTCGGAACGGTCGAGGTAGCGGATGTTGCGTTCGTCGAGCGGCTTGGCCGACGTCACCGTAATGAACACCCGTTCGCCTTCCTGACGCCATTCCTTGACGTCAACCCGCATACGCTTGACGGCGTCTGTCATGGCGGTTTCGATCATCTCCGGCTTTGGATAGGCCGAGAGACTTGGCGGCGTCCTGACATAGTCGGCATAGATCGTCGTGTACTGATGCGGCACGAAGAACGGTCCGACGATGCAGACGGTCGCCATGCCGATCAGGTAAAAGAGGCTGAACATCGCAGCCTTGTTGGCCTTGAGGCGTGCCCAGGCATCACCCCAGAGCGATCTGCCGACGACAGGCGCGGTCATGGCTGTATCAGTCATAGCGCACCCTCGGATCGAAGAAGGCATAGAGAATGTCGACGATCAGGTTGAATGCGATTGTAAACATCGCAATCACCACCACGGTGCCCATCACCAGCGTGTAGTCGCGGTTGAGCGCGGCATCGACGAAGTAGCGGCCAATTCCGGGGATAGCGAAAATGGTCTCCACGATGATCGAACCGGTGAGCAACGCCGCCGCTGCCGGGCCCGCATAAGACACGATGGGCAGGACAGCGCCTCTCAGCGCATGCTTGACCACCACCGACCAGTCGGAAAGGCCAAGCGCACGCGCCGTTCTGATATGATTGGAGCGCAGGGACTCGATCATCGAACCACGCATCAGGCGCGCCACGATGGCGATCTGTGGCAGCGACAGCGTCAGGATCGGGCCGATCTTGTTGATCCAAGCACCGTCCCCCCAGCCGCCGATCGGCAGCAGCTTCCAGGTCAGGCCAAACAGAAGCTGGATGACGGGGGCGATGACGAAGGTCGGGATCGTGCTGCCAGCAGTGGCAAGTGCGATGACCGAATAGTCGCCAAGCTTGTTCTGGTTGAGTGCTGCGACGATACCAAGCACCGTGCCGACGGCAAGCGCCAGGACCAGAGCCGACAGGCCAAGCTGGACCGAGATCGGCAGGCCGTTGGCGAACAGCTCGGTGACGGTGAAGTCGGGCAGGTTGTAGCTGGGCCCGAAATTACCGTGCAGCAGGTTCTTGAGATAGTTGACGTATTGAAGCCAGATCGGATCGCTGAGACCGAATTGCGCTTCGAGGTTGGCCTTGATCTCGGGACTGAGACCGCGCTCCTGATTGAATGGGCCGCCGGGGGCGACGCGGATCAGGAAGAAGGCCAGCGTGACGATGACGAACATCGTCGGGATGGCGGTCAGAAGCCGCCTGAATACATAGAGAAACATAGCTACCACGCCTTCGCAGGTTAGCCGGGACCGCCGCCCCCTTTTTCAGGGGGCAGCGGCAGAGCCGGGACTAGTCCTTGCTGACGAAGCGCGAAGGATGAACGTCCATGACGTTCTCGTCGAAGCCCTTGATCTTCGGCGAAACGAGGTTCTTGTAGCTATAGTAGAGCAGCGGGATCTGGCCGACTTCGTCGATCAGGATGCGTTCTGCTTCTTCGAGGTCCTTGAGGCGGAGCTCCGGCTTGCCGCCATCGGCAGCAGCCTTGTTCATGGCCTCTTCAAACTTCGGGTTGTTGAAGTTCGAGTAGTTGTTGCCGGAAGCCTTACGCGAAATGCCGAGGAAGCTTTCCGGATCCTTGTAGTCGGCGATCCAGCCAGCGCGAGCGACGTCGAAGTCACCCTTCTGCTCCAGGTGGCCGTAGTGGGTCTTGGTGTCGGTGTTGAGCAGGGTCACCTCGATGCCGAGCGGCTTGAGCTGTTCCTGGATGGCAACCGCGGTGTTCTTGTGGTTCTCCGACGTGTTGTAGCGGATTTCCATCTTCAGCGGCTTGTCGGGACCGTAGCCGAGCTTTTCGAGAACCTTCTTGGCCTCGTCCTCACGGTCGATCTGCGACATCTCGGCGAACTTGGCCAGCGACGACTTGTAGCCGTCGATACCCGGAGGAACCATCGAATAGCCGGGCAGCATAGAATTCTGCCAGACCTTCTCGGCGAGGAAGTCGCGGTCGATTGCCATCGAGACTGCGTTGCGCAGCTCGACATTGTCCCACGGTGCCTTGTCCGTCTTGATCGCGTAATAATAGGTGCCGAGATAGGCGCCGATACGCAGCTGTTCGCCGAACTTGGCCTTCAGGTCAGCCATCTGCTCGGTCGGGATGTCGTCGTTGGAGTCGAGTTCGCCGGCCTCGAAGCGCTTGATGGCGGTCGAGCGGTCTTCCGTCGGGAAGTAGTTGACGGCGTCGAGCTTCACATTGGCGGCGTCATGGAACTTCGGGTTCTTGAGCAGCTTGATGTGATCGTTCGGGACGAACTCAGCCAGCGTGAACGCGCCGTTGGAAACCAGGTTGCCCGGCTTGATCCAGTCGGCGCCGAGCTTGTCGATGGCAGCCTTGTTCACCGGATAGGTGGACTGGTGCGTCAGCATCTCGAGGAAGTAAGGGGTCGGCGACTTCAGGGTCACTTCGAAGGTGTTGGCATCGACTGCCTTGACGCCGAGTTCTTCGGGCTTGGCCTTGCCGGTGTTCACTTCTTCGGCGTTCTTCACGACGTAGAGCATCGAGGCATACTCAGCGGCGGTTGCCGGATCCTCGAGGCGACGGAAGGAGTAGACGAAATCGTCAGCGGTAACCGGGCTGCCATCCGACCAGGTGCCGCCCTGGCGGAGCTTGAAGGTGTAGACGGTGCCGTCATCCGAAACGGTCCAGCTCTCGGCTGCACCCGGAATGACTTCGGCATTCTGGTCCTGCATCACCAGACCTTCGAACAGGTCGCGCAGGATGTGAGCTTCGTAGACGGTCGATGTCTTGTGCGGATCAAGCGATTCCGGATCGGCCGAATTGCCGCGATTAAAGACGACCTCCGCAAAGGCCGGAACGGACAACGCTCCAGCAGACAGCGCAAGCGTCGTAGCGAACACTGTCGCTTTCAGCATGTTCTTCAGCATGTGTACTTCTCCCAAATAGGCGTGTTCCCCGTAAACACGGCCTCGCCTGGTTAGCGCCCGAATGCCGGATTTTTCCGGTTTCGTTGAGCGAGCCGGCAGCTCCCTACCGCCAGCGGTGGCTGACACTAGACACGACAATTTTTATTTTCAACACGACTCGTGCTCACCTAAAGTCAACTTGAGCGAGTTCAAACAAAGCGCCCGATAAAGTAATCGAGCGGGGCCAAGGTGATACGGTCTTTTTCGCGTTCACCTAAAGCCCCGGGAAACTGGACTGGGCTCAGGCCACCAAGCCTTGCCGGAACTGGCAATGACGCCGCTTTTTCGGAAAAGTTGAAGACGCAGAGCATCCGTTCGGCCCCCTCCTCACGCACGAAAGCGAGCACTTCGCCTTCGGTTTCCAGCAACGTAATCGAGCCGTGGATAAGTGCCGGAAGCGTCCTTCGGGCCGCAAGAACCGCTCTGTAACGACACAGAACTGATTCCGCATCGCGCTGCTGGCGGTCGACCGCGAGCGCACGATGGGCAGCCGAAATCGGCAGCCAGGGTTTGCCATCCGAGAAACCGCCCTGCTCTGCCTGGGCCTCCCAAACCATCGGCGTACGGCATCCGTCGCGGCCTTTGTAGCCCGGCCAAAAGCGGATGCCGTAGGGATCGCGGAGGTCTTCGAAGGCGATCTCCGCCTCCTCCAGGCCAAGCTCCTCGCCCTGGTAGATGCAGATCGAGCCACGCAGGCAGGCAAGCAAGGCAATCGAGAACTTGGCGACAGCCTCAGGGTCGCAGCCGGGCCTCGTCCAGCGCGTCACATGGCGGATCACGTCGTGGTTGGAGAATGCCCAGCAGACCCAGCCATCGGTCACCGCCGCCTCGAAATCGGCAATGCATTTGTGGACGTGAGCGGCGGAGAATTTCGGGCCAAGCAGGTCGAATGTGTAGCACATGTGCAGCTTGTCGCCGCCCGACGTGTAGGCCGCCACCGTCTGCAGCGACCGCTCGCCATCGCCGACCTCGCCCACCGAACCGCGATTGCCATATTCGTCGAGCAGCGCGCGAAACCGCTCGAGGAAGGCGATGTTTTCCGGCCGCGTCTTGTCGAACAGATGGTCCTGGTATTCGTAGGGGTTGGCTTCCTCGTTCTCGCCGGCAACGCTCTTCGCCAACGGCGGATTGTCGCGCAGCCACTTGTCGTGGACGTAGAAATTCACCGTATCGAGCCGGAAGCCATCGACGCCGCGATCGAGCCAGAAGCGCACCGTTTCCAGAAGCGCGTCCTGCACTTCGGGATTGTGGAAATTGAGATCGGGCTGCGAGGCGAGGAAGTTGTGCTGATAATACTGCTTGCGCGTCGAATCCCACTCCCAGCCCGGACCGCCGAAGATCGACAGCCAGTTGTTCGGCGCGGTGCCATCTGGCTTGGGCTGCGCCCAGACATACCAATCGGCCTTGGGATTGTCGCGGCTGGACCGGCTTTCGACAAACCAGGGATGCTTGTCGGAGGAATGCGACAGCACCTGGTCGATGATGATCTTTAGCCCGAGGCGGTGCGCCTCTGATATCATCGCATCGAAGTCGGCAAGCGTGCCGAACATCGGATCGACGGCGCAGTAGTCCGACACGTCGTAGCCCATGTCGGCCATAGGCGACTTGAAGAAGGGCGACAGCCAGACCGCGTCCACACCCAGCGAAGCAATATGCGGCAGGCGCCTGGTGATGCCGGCAAGATCGCCGCTACCATCACCGGTGCTGTCCTGGAACGAGCGCGGATAGACCTGGTAGATGACGCAGCCGCGCCACCAGTCGGCACCAGATCCGGCTTGCTGCGTCATGGCTAATCTCCCTGGCTCACGGCCTGAGGCCGTTCTATCGCAAATGAAACACTGCGCGCCGGCACGCCGAAGCGCCCACCCCCCGAAACCGATCCGTCCAGAGCCGGACGCCATTCGAAAGCCGAACGCACTGGCAAGGCAAAATGCACATCACGCCGCGAGCCATTGATCATGACTGCAAACCGGCCGCCGGAAGCGTCACCATTGCCCAGCAGCATTGTCAGCCGGTGGCGGTCGGGTTCATGCCAATTGGCGTCGCCCATCGCTCGACCGGCCTCGGTCAGCCACTCGACATCTGCAATCTGCGAGCCATCAACGGCCGAACCTCGCAGAAAATCCAGTTGCGCCAGCGCTGGCACCTCTCGCCTCAACTTGCCAAGAGCAGCGACAAAGTCCTCCAACGCGACGTCACGTTCGGCCCAATCGAGCCAGGTCAGCTCGTTGTCCTGGGCGTAGGCATTGTTGTTGCCGCGCTGGCTCCGGCCGAATTCGTCGCCGGCCGTCAGCATGATGGCGCCGCGTGAGGC
Organism: Aminobacter sp. LjRoot7; assembly: GCF_964252895.1. Classification (NCBI taxonomy): domain Bacteria; kingdom Pseudomonadati; phylum Pseudomonadota; class Alphaproteobacteria; order Hyphomicrobiales; family Phyllobacteriaceae; genus Aminobacter; species Aminobacter sp. LjRoot7. The sequence continues at coordinate 327,751 of NZ_CAXUPX020000002.1, read as the reverse complement.
AAACAGCGTCGCCAGCAAGGCTCGGATATCGCGATCGCGCTCGGCAGCGATTTCAGGATCGCCGCTCTCGCCCTCGACGCCGTTGTTCCACGAGAAGTTCTCGTTGTGGCCGTCGTGATTGTGTTCGCCATTGGCCTCGTTGTGCTTGCGCTCGTAGCGAACGAGATCGGCGACCGTCATGCCGTCATGGGCAGCAATGAAGTTCACGGTCCGCGTTTGCACGCCACCGCCGAAGGTATCCGACGATCCCGCAAGCCGTGTCGCCAGCGCTCCCACCATGCCGCGATCGCCGCGCCAGAAACGCCTGACGTCGTCGCGGTAACGGTCGTTCCATTCGAGGAGTTCCTGGGGAAAGCCGCCCAGCCGATAGCCGTTGTGACCGATGTCCCAGGGTTCGGCGATCAGGACCCGGTCGCCGATGACGGGATCGTGCCGCATCGCCTGCAGCAATGGCGCGTCGGCGCTGAACTCGCCGTCGACCCGCCCGAGCACCGGCGCGAGATCGAAGCGGAACCCATCGACGCCGGCGTGGACGATGAAATGCCGCAAGCTGTCGAGGACCAGCTCCCGCGCAACCGGGCGGTCGCAGGCAAGCGTATTGCCGGTTCCAGTGTCATTGGCATAGCGGCCGGGATCGTCGACCGCCGTGCGATAATAGGCACGGTTGTCCACGCCGCGCAGCGACAGCGTCGGTCCGAGTTCGTCGCTTTCGGCGGTGTGGTTGAATACCAGATCGAGGATGACGCCGATGCCGGCGGCATGCAGTGCTGCCGTCGTCTCGCGCAGGTCGGCCATGCCGCCAGGCGCCAGGCGTGGGTCGAGCGCCATGAAGGTCACCGGATTGTAGCCCCAGGCATTGGTGAGGCCGAGGCGAGGCAAGTGGCGCTCGTCCATCGTCGCCGTCACCGGCATCAACTCGACCGCCGACACGCCGATCTTCAACAAATGTTCGATGATCGCGGGCTCGGCGAGCGCCCGGATCGTGCCACGCAGGCGCTTGGGCACGTCGGGATGCCGCATGGTGAAGGCGCGCATCGGCACTTCGTAGATCAGGCCGCCCGGCCTGAACGCCGGCGCTGCGTGCGGCACGATGGGCAGCGTCTCAGCCACCGCCTTGGGCATCAGGCCGGCGCTGTCGCCGCCCTGCCCCCTCGGGGACGCAAGCCGGACATCATAGCGGTAGGGCCGGTCAAGCCGCAGCGCATAAGGATCGACCAGCAGCTTGTCGGGATCGAACCACAAGCCGTCTTCGGGCGCATATGGCCCGTCGGCGCGAAAGCCGTACCGCGTGCCCTCCAGCAAGCCCGGAACGGAAAGCGCGAAAACGCCATCGCCTTCGCGCTGAAGCTCCAGCCGGTCCGTCTCCGCCTTGCCGTCGGCGCCGAAGATCGACACCCACATGCGTTCGGCGGCACTGGACCAGACGGCAAAACGGATGCCGCTTTCGCTGACGGTCGCGCCGAACCGCGGCCGATATGCAGCCGCCCGGTCCACTGGCATCAGGTGATGACACTCGGCTTGTCGCGGCCGGTATGGCTCCGGATGCCGGCAATGTCGTCGGCGGCCTTGATCAGGTCGGCAAGCGCTGCCTGCGTGTCCTGCCCGTGCCCCGCCGGATCGGGTTCGTAGCGCTCGATGTAGACGCGCAAAGTGGCGCCCGACGTGCCCGTGCCCGACAGACGGAAGACGACACGCGAGCCACCCTCGAACAGCACGCGGATGCCCTGGTTCTTGCTCACCGAGCCATCGACCGGATCGTTGTAGGCAAAGTCGTCGGCACTGGCGATCTTCATGCCCTGCACGGTGGTTCCTGGCAGGGACGCCAGCTTGCCGCGCAGTTCGTCGACCAGCGCATTGGCCTTGTCGGTCTCGACCTCTTCATAGTCGTGGCGCGAATAGTAGTTCTGGCCATAGGTTGCCCAATGCTTGGCAACGATGTCCTTGGCGCTCTCGCCGCGCACGGCGAGAATGTTGAGCCACAGCAGCACCGCCCATAGCCCGTCCTTCTCGCGGACATGATCGGAACCGGTGCCGGCACTCTCCTCGCCACAGATCGTCGCCATGCCGGCGTCGAGCAGATTGCCGAAGAACTTCCAGCCCGTCGGTGTCTCGTAGATGCCGATGCCGAGCTTCTCGGCGACGCGATCGGCGGCACCGCTGGTCGGCATCGAGCGTGCTATGCCCTTGAGGCCCGATCTGTAGCCGGGCGCGAGATGCGCATTGGCCGCCAGCATCGCCAGCGAATCCGACGGCGTGATGAAGATGCCGCGACCGATGATCAGATTGCGGTCGCCGTCGCCGTCGGAGGCCGCTCCGAAGTCCGGCGCGTTCGGTCCCATCATCTCGTCATAGAGATGCTTGGCGTGAACGAGGTTCGGGTCGGGGTGGTGACCGCCGAAATCCTCCAGCGGCACGAAATTGCGGGCGGTGCCTTCGGCAGCGCCGAGACGGCGTTCGAGTATCTCCTTAGCGTAAGGCCCCGTCACGGCATGCATGGCGTCGAAGCGCATGCGGAAGCCGGACTTGAACAGCGCCCGCAAAGCGTCGAAATCGAACAGCGTTTCCATCAGCTCGGCATAATCGGCGACCGGATCGACGACCTCGACCTTCATGCCGCCGACCTCGAAAGTGCCGAGCTTGTCGAGATCGACCGCGCCGACATCGGCGATCTTGTAGGCCGAGATGACCTTGCTGCGGGCGTAGACCGCGTCGGTCATCTTCTCCGGCGCGGGACCGCCGTTTTCGGCATTGTACTTGATGCCGAAATCCTCGTGCGGGCCGCCGGGATTATGGCTGGCCGACAGGATCAACCCGCCAAAGGCCTTGCGCTTGCGGATCAGGTTCGAGGCCGCCGGCGTCGACAGGATGCCGCCCTGTCCCACCACCACGCGGCCGAAGCCATTGGCGACCGCCATGGCGATGACCTTCTGGATCACCTCGCGATTGTAAAAGCGACCATCGCCGCCAACCACCAGCGTCTTGCCAGCCAAGCCTTCAAGCGAATCGAACACTGACTGGATGAAGTTCTCGGCATAGTTCGGCTGCTGGAAGACCGGCACCTTCTTGCGCAGGCCCGAAGTGCCGGGTTTCTGGTCGTTGTAGGGCGTGGTGGCGACGGTACGAATCATTCAGGCATCCCTTTTTGAGAGAAGCATGCGATAAAGTGCGGCATATTTCTGGGCGCTGCGGCCCCATGACACATCCGACTTCATGCCCTGCTTTTGGATTGCCGCCCAAGTTGCAGGCTCGGCATACAGCGCGTTGGCCCTCAGGATGGCGTGATTGAAGGCGGCTGCGTCTTCAGGCGCGAACTGAATGCCTGTGGCAACGCCGGCTGCAACAGCCGCCTCGTTGGCATCGATGACCGTATCCGCCAGTCCGCCGGTACGCGCGACGATCGGCACGCAGCCATAGCGCAGGCCGTAGAGCTGGGTGAGACCGCACGGCTCGAAGCGCGATGGGATCAGGATGCCATCGGCGCCGCCCTGCAACAGGTGCGACAGGCCCTCGTCATAACCGATGACGACGCCAACGCGGCCGCGATGGCGCGCGGCGGCAGCCAGAAGTGCGCCTTCCAGCCCGGCATCACCCGAGCCTAGGATCGCCAGCCGCGCACCGGAGGCGATCACCGGATCGATGATCGACGCCAGGATGTCGATGCCCTTCTGCCAGGTCAGGCGGCTGACGACGCAATAGATCGGACCGTCATCGCGATCGAGCGTCATGCGCTCTTCGATCGCCCGCTTGTTGGCCTTGCGCCCCTTCAGGTTCTTCGCCGTGTAGGTCGCCGCAAGATGCTTGTCGGTCTTCGGGTTCCAGATGTCGTCGTCAATGCCGTTGACGATGCCGTGGAGATCGGGCGAACGCAAGTTGATGAGCCCGTCGAGCCCCATGCCGAAGGCCGGGGTCCGGATTTCCTGGGCGTAGGTCGGGCTGACGGTGGTGATCGCCCACGCTGCCTGCAGGCCAGCCTTGAGGAAGCCGACGCCGCCATAATACTCGACGCCGTCGAGCGCCATAGCCTGCTGCGGCAGGCCAAGGCCGGCAAAGATGCTGACGCCGAACTGCCCCTGGAAGGCCAGGTTGTGCACGGTCATCACCGACGGCACCTTCGCCGCCTCGCCATAGCGCATGTAGGCCAGCGTCATCGCCGACTGCCAATCATGGGCATGCACGATGTCAGGCTTGTAGTCCTTGACCACACCGGCAGCGATGTCGGCGCCGACACGACCAAGTGCTGCGAACCGCCGCCAATTGTCCTGCCAGTCGGCGCCGGTTGCATCGCCATAGGGACCACCGGGCCGGTCGAACAGATGCGGCGCGTCAAGCACCAGCATATCCAGGCCAGCGATTTCGGCAGCATGGAGCGCTGCCTTGCCGCCTTGCAGTGCGGTGTACTGATGAACCGCCTTTTTCTTCTTCAGCGCGTTCATCACCACGGGATAGCCCGGGACCAGGCTGCGGGTGGCAACGCCAAGTCCTGCAAGTGCCCCCGGCAGCGCGCCGGTGACATCGGCCAGCCCGCCGGTCTTGATCAGCGGGAAAATCTCGGGCGTGACCGAAAGCACCTGCACCAATTACAACTCCAGCCTGTTGATCATGTCCTGGGTGATCAGGCAGATACCTTTCTCCGAGACGCGGAAACGCTTGGCGTCCAGCACCGGATCCTCACCGACGACCAGTCCCTCGGGTATCTGTACACCATGGTCTATGACAACTCGTTTGAGCCGTGCATTGCGGCCGACATAGCAGGCCGGCAGCATCACCACGTCCTCGAGCGTCGAAAAGGAATTGATGCGCGCGCCGGTGAAGATCAGGCTGCGCTTGAGCGAGGCACCCGAGACGATGCAGTCGCCTGAGACAAGCGAGGAAACAGCCGAGCCGCGCCGGCCGTCCTCGTCATGGACGAACTTCGCCGGCGGGGTCAGTTCCGAATAGGTCCAGATCGGCCAGTCGCGGTCATAGAGGTCGAGCTCGGGCGTGATGTCGGTCAGGTCGATGTTGGCTTCCCAGTAGGCATCGACGGTTCCGACATCGCGCCAGTAGGCCTCGCCTTCCATGCTCGAACGCACGCAGGACTTGGCGAAGCGATGGGCCACGGCTTTGCCGTGCTGGACGATGTAGGGAATGATGTCCTTGCCGAAATCTCGGCTCGATTCCGGCTCGTTGGCGTCGCGGCGCAACTGCTCCATCAGGAACTTGGTCTTGAAGACATAGATGCCCATCGAGGCCAGCGCATAGTCCGGCTTGTCGGGAATGCCGGGCGGATCGGCCGGCTTCTCGATGAACGAAATGATGCTGTCCTTCTTGTCGACATGCATGACGCCGAAGCCCGTCGCTTCCATGCGTGGCACCTCGAGGCAGCCGACGGTAACGTCCGCCCCGGCGTCGACGTGCTGGCGCAGCATCAGCTCGTAGTCCATCTTGTAGATGTGATCGCCGGCCAGGATGACCATGTATTCGGGGCCATAGGCCTCGATGATGTCGATGTTCTGGTAGACCGCGTCGGCAGTTCCTTCATACCATTGCGTCTCCGAGACGCGCTGGCTCGCCGGCAGGATGTCGAAGCTCTCGTTTCGCTCGGGCCTGAGGAAGTTCCAGCCGCGTTGCAGGTGGCGGATCAGCGAATGCGCCTTGTACTGGGTGGCGACGCCGAGGCGGCGAATACCCGAGTTCAGGGCATTGGACAGCGCAAAATCGATGATGCGGGTCTTGCCGCCGAAATAGACGGCGGGCTTGGCGCGCCGGTCGGTCAGTTCCTTGAGCCGGCTGCCGCGCCCGCCAGCAAGCACATAGGCCATGGCATCGCGCGCCAGCGGCTGGTTTCTCTTCAGTTCCATGCCATCCTCCCTGCTCAGTCCGCCACAAACTCAAGCATGATCGTCGCCAGCGGCGGCAGAAGCAGCGTGGCCGCTGCCCCTCCTCCATCCGTCGGTTGCGCGGTGACCATGCCGCTGTTGCCTTTGCCCGACCCGCCATAGTCCAGCGCATCGGAGTTGAAGATTTCCTGCCACTTGCCCGCCTTTGGCAGCGGCACGCGATATCCGTCGCGCAGAACCGGGGTGAAGCTGGTGATGACGGCGATCGGCGCGCCATCAGGCGCCTTGCGCAGCCAGGCGAAGACCGAATTCGCCGCGTCGTCGACGATCAGCCACTCGAAGCCTTCGGGCTCGCAGTCGCGGGCGTGCAGCGCCGGGCGCGAGCGGTAGAGATAGTTGAGATCGCGCACCAGCTGCCAGACGCCGCGATGCGGGGCGAAGTCGAGCAGGTTCCAGTCGAGCGCCCTTGCCTCGCTCCACTCCGCGCGCTGGGCAAACTCCTGGCCCATGAACAACAGTTTCTTGCCGGGATAACCCCACATGAAGGCGTAGTAGGCGCGCAGCGTCGCGAACTTCTGCCAGTCGTCGCCCGCCATCTTGTTGAGCAGCGTGCCTTTGCCATGCACGACCTCGTCATGGGACAACGGCAGGACGAAATTCTCGCTGAAGGCGTAGAGCAGCCCGAAGGTGATTTCGTTGTGGTGATGCTTGCGGTGCACCGGCTCCTTGGCGAGGTACTCCAGCGTGTCATGCATGAAGCCCATGTTCCATTTGAAGCCGAAGCCGAGCCCGCCTTCATGCACCGGCTGCGACACCTTGGGCCAGGATGTCGATTCCTCGGCAATCGTCATTACGCCCGGATGGGCGCCGTAGACGGCAGCATTCATCTTCTGCAGGAAACGCACCGATTCCAGGTTCTCGCGGCCACCGAACTCGTTGGGGATCCACTCGCCTTCTTTGCGCGAGTAGTCGAGATAGAGCATCGACGCCACCGCATCCACGCGCAGTCCGTCGACATGGTATTTCTCCGCCCAGAACAGGGCGTTGTTGACCAGGAACGACACCACCTCGCGCCGGCCGAAATTGTAGATCGCCGTGTTCCAGTCGGGATGGAAACCCTGACGCGGGTCGGCATGCTCGTAGAGCGCCGTGCCATCGAAATGCGCCAACCCATGCTCATCGACCGGGAAATGCGCCGGCACCCAGTCGAGGATGACGCCGATGCCGGCGCGATGGGCGCCGTCGACGAAGCGGGCAAAGCCCTCGGGTTCACCGAACCGGGCGGACGGCGCATAAAGCCCCGTCGTCTGGTAGCCCCAGGACGGGTCATAGGGATGCTCGGAGATCGGCATGAACTCGATATGGGTGAAGCCTGTCTCGACGGCATATGGGATCAGCCGGTCAGCCATCTCGTCCCACGACAGGAATGTGCCGTCATCGCGGCGCTGCCACGAGCCGGCGTGCACCTCATAGATGCTGATCGGCTCGCGCCGATGGTCGGCCGCACGCCAATGAGCGCGGTGCTTGTCGTCGCCCCATTCATGCGCGGGCGGTATGTCGGTCACCGACGCAGTCGCCGGTCGCAGCTCCGAACGGATCGCGTAGGGGTCGGCCTTGAGCGGCAACCTGACACCGCGAGCTCCGATCAGTTCGAACTTGTAGGGGCGGCCCGGACCGATGTCGGGGACGAAGATCTCCCAGATGCCGGTGTCCTGGCGCAGACGCATGGGATGGCGGCGGCCGTCCCAGTCGTTGAAGTCGCCGACCACCGAAACCCGATGCGCGTTCGGCGCCCAGACCGCGAAATGCACGCCGTTGGCGCCTTCATGCGAAATCAGATGTGCGCCCAGCTTGTCGAACAGCCGGAGATGCGAGCCTTCCCCAATGAAGTAGTCGTCCATCGGACCGAGCACCGGGCCGAAGCTGTAGGCATCGGTCACCCACCATTCGCCGCCGGCATTTTTCGCGAGATAACGCAGTGGCTGGCGCTTGCGGATCGACAGCTTGCCTTCGAAGAAGCCCGCATCGTTGCGGCGGGCAAGCTCGCCGCACGCCTTGCCCTCCAGCGTGTGGGCGGTGACGGTTTCGGCATGCGGCACGAAGCAACGGGCGATAAGCCCCTTGCCAGACTGCTGGAGCCCGAGCACCGCGAACGGGTCGCCATGGGTGCCGTTCACGATCGCCTCGATATCGCCTTCCGTGGCTCTGTCGAGCTCCGGTTTCGTTTCGGCGGCCGCGCCGGGCTTCAGCATGTTTTGGTGTCCCCTCCCAGGGTTTCTTCGGCGAGGTCAGTTCATGCAATCACATCAGGCCGGCACGTTCCAGATTTCTTTGGCATATTGGCGGATGGTGCGGTCGGAAGAGAACCAGCCGACACGCGCAACGTTGCGAATGGCGCGCGCGTACCAGTCCGGGCTGTCGCGCCAGACAGTGTCGACCTGGCGCTGGGCAGCGGCATAAGAATCGAAGTCGGCAGCGACCATGAACCAGTCGTGCTGGTAGATCCCGTCCATCAGCTCGCGGTAACGCGCCGGATCGTCGGGCGAGAACACGCCTGACGAAATCGCAGCCACCGCCTGCTTGAGCTCGGGCGAACTGTCGATCACGGCTTGCGGCTGGTAGCCACTGTTGCGGCGCTCGGCGACCTCCTCGGTGGTCAGGCCGAAGATGAAGATGTTGTCGTCGCCGACATGCTCCTTGATCTCGACATTGGCGCCGTCGAGCGTGCCGATGGTCAGCGCGCCGTTGAGCGCGAACTTCATGTTGCCTGTGCCCGACGCTTCCATGCCCGCCGTCGAGATCTGTTCCGACAAATCGGCCGCCGGCATCAGGATCTCGGCCGCGCTGACATTGTAGTTCGGCACGAAGACGACCTTGAGCAATCCGCGCACCGAGGGATCGCTGTTGATCACCCTGGCGACGTCGTTGGCCAGTTTGATGATCAGCTTGGCGTTGTGGTAGCTCGGTGCCGCCTTGCCGCCGAAGAACTTCACCCGCGGCATCCATTCGCGTTCCGGGTGCGAGCGGATCTGGTCGTAGAGCGCAACCGCCTCGATGATGTTCAGAAGCTGGCGCTTGTATTCGTGGATGCGCTTGATCTGGATGTCGAACAGCGCAGACGGATCGACCTTGATGCCCAGCCGCTCGGCCACGAGGTTCGACAACCGCACCTTGTTGGCGCGCTTGACGGCCGCGAACTTGTCGCGGAACGCGGCGTCCCCGGCAAAGCCATCGAGCTCGCGGATCGCCTCGATGTCATCGAGGAAGCGGTCGCCGATGGCTTCTCGCGCCAGGCCGGTCAAACCAGGATTGCACTGGATCAGCCAGCGTCGCGGCGTGATGCCGTTGGTCTTGTTGTTGATGCGATCGGGATAGAGGCTGTGCAGGTCGGCAAACACCGTTTCCTTCATCAGCTCGGTGTGCAGCGCCGAGACACCGTTGACGCTATGCGAACCGGCAAAGGCGAGATTGCCCATGCGGACACGGCGCTCGCCGTTTTCCTGGATCAGCGAAATGCGGCTGATCTGCTCGCCGTTGAAGCGGCCCGTCGCCCGCGCTTCAAGCAGAACCTCGGCATTGATCGCGTAGACGATCTGCATGTGGCGCGGCAAAAGCCGCTCGAACAGCGGCACCGGCCAGCTTTCGAGCGCCTCCGGCAGCAGCGTGTGGTTGGTGTAGGCAAAGGTGCGCTTGGTGATGTCCCAGGACGTGTCGAAATCCATGCCATGGACGTCCATCAACAGGCGCATCAGCTCAGGCACGGCGACAGCGGGATGGGTATCGTTGAGATGGATTGCCGCCTTGTCCGGCAAGGACAGCAGGTCGCCATACTTGCTGATGTGGCGCTGCAAGATGTCCTGCAGCGAGGCGGTCGAGAAGAAGTACTCCTGCCGCAGCCGCAGTTCCTGGCCGGCCTTGTGCGAGTCCGCGGGATAGAGCACGCGTGACAGTGCGTCGGCCTTGTTGCTCTCGGCAAGGGCGCCGATGTGGTCGCCGGCATTGAACTTGTCGAGCAGGATCGGGTCGAGCGGCATGCCCGACCACAGGCGCAGCGTGTTGACGCGCGCACCGCGCCAGCCAACCACCGGGGTGTCGTAGGCAACGGCCAGGACGCGATCGGTGGGCTTCCAGACATGGCGCTCGAGCCGGCCATCCGGTGTCGTGACCGACTCGACCGAACCTCCGAAGCCGACCTCGAAGGCGCGTTCGCGGCGCTCGAATTCCCAGGGATTGCCGTGCTCAAGCCATGTCTCGGGCAGTTCGACCTGCCAGCCATCATGGATTTCCTGGCGGAACATGCCGTTGGCATAACGAATGCCGTAGCCATGAGCCGGGATGTCGACGGTTGCCATGCTCTCCATGAAGCAGGCGGCGAGCCGGCCGAGACCGCCATTGCCGAGTGCGGCGTCGGGCTCGAGCTTGGCGATGACGTCGAACTCGACACCGAGCGAGGCCAGCGCCTGGCGCATCGCATCCATCAGGCCGAGATTGGAGAAGGCGTCGCGCATCAGGCGACCGATCAGGAACTCCAGCGAGAGATAATAAACCCGCTTGGCGCTCTGGTCGTAGGCTTCTTTGGTCGAGGAAATCCACTCGTCGACGATGCGGTCGCGCACGACCTTGATCGACGCGGTCAGCCAGTCGTAGTCGGTAGCAACGGTCGCGTCCTTGCCGAGCCGATACTTCAGCGCGCTCAGGATTTCGGCAGCCAATGCCTCGGGGCTGGTGTCGCCAAGCGGCGGCTGGGGGATTTTCGGGGTCACTGCGCGGGTCATCTCGCCTCTCGCATGTTGTTCGGCCACCGTTCTTTTGCCTCCCTCGCCGACACCTGTCCTCCCGCACTCATGTTAGCCATTCCGAATGCGATCTCAATCGATTTAAATCTCCGCGTCAATATCTCGCGACGCGGAGACCTAAGGTTGTGGAGGGGCCACCGGTCAGGCAGCGATTGCCGCCTCCGGCGGCGCCTTGGCGCCGGTCATGAACGCCACCGCATCGGACATCGAGTATTCCTTCGGGTCGATGACCGTCAGCCTGCGGCCCAAGCGGTGAATATGGATCCTGTCGGCAACCTCGAAGACATGCGGCATGTTGTGCGAGATCAGCACGATCGGCAGACCGCGCCGCTTCACGTCGAGGATCAGTTCGAGCACGCGGCGCGATTCCTTGACGCCAAGGGCAGCCGTCGGCTCGTCCATGATCACGACCTTGGAGCCGAAGGCCGCGGCCCGTGCCACCGCCACACCCTGGCGCTGGCCGCCGGAAAGAGTTTCGACAGCCTGGCTGATGTTCTGGATGGTCATCAGGCCAAGTTCGGTCAGCTTTTCGCGCGCCCGCTTTTCCATCGCGCCCCGGTCAAGCATGCGGAACCAGTTGCCCATGATGCCGGGCTTCCGGATTTCGCGGCCGAGGAACATGTTGTCGGCGATCGACAGCGCCGGCGACAGAGCGAGGTTCTGGTAGACCGTTTCGATGCCGGCGTCGCGGGCCTCCATCGGCGCCTTGAAGTTCACCACCTTGCCTTCGAGGCGGATCTCGCCTTCGTCAGGGGTGATGGCTCCCGAGATCGCCTTGATGAGCGACGACTTGCCGGCGCCGTTGTCGCCGATGACGGCAAGGATTTCGCCGGGATAGAGGTCAAAGTCGGCCTGATCGAGGGCGGTGACGCGACCGTAGCGCTTGACCAGGCCGCGTGCGGTGAGAAGAGGTTCGGTAGCCATCAGCCTGCAACCTTTCTGATCCACTGGTCGATTGCGACCGCGATGATGATGAGGGTGCCGATCAGCAGATAGGTCCACTGCGGGTCGGTGCCGATGAGGCGTAGGCCGAGCTGGAACACGCCGACGATCAGCGCGCCGAACAGCATACCGAGGATCGAACCGCGCCCACCGAACAGCGAGATGCCGCCGATCACCACTGCGGTAATGGATTCGATGTTGGCGAACTGGCCTGCCGTAGGTGACACCGAGCCGATACGGCCAATGAGCATCCAGCCACCGAGAGCACAAATCAGCCCGGAGATGACATAGACGGAGATAAGGACCCTGTTGACGCGCACGCCGGAAAGCTGAGCCGCCTCGGGATCATCGCCGATGGCGTAGACATGCCGGCCCCAGGCGGTGTGGTTCAAGATGTACCAGAGGACAGCCACCAGCAGCACCATGGCGACGACGCCATAGGTGAAGACGGCACTGCCAAGACGGAAGTTCTCGCCGAAGAATTTGAGGATCGGTGCCTGCGCCTCGATGTCCTGGGATCGGATCGTCTCGTTGGCCGAATAGAGGAAGTTCGTTGCCAGCACGATCTGCCAAGTGCCGAGCGTGACGATGAACGGCGGCAGCTTCATGTAGGAAACGAGTACACCATTGATCCAGCCGCAAAACGCGCCAACGGCGAACCCGCACAGGATCGCCAGCGACGGCGGCAGGCCGTAGCGGAAGGTGAACTGCCCCATCACCACCGACGACAGCACCATGATGGCACCAACGGACAGGTCGATGCCGGCGGTCAGGATGACGAGTGTCTGGGCAGCGCCGATGATGCCGGTGATCGCCACCTGCTGCAGGATCAGCGTCATCGAGAAGGCCGAGAAGAACTTGCCGCCGATGATCAGGCCGAAAAGTGCAACCGAGGCGACAAGCACGATCAGCGGGACTGCGGCCGGGTTGGAATGCAGGAAATGCTGGATCTTCTCGATTGGCGACCTTGTATGCGTATCGAAGCTGGCCACTGAGGTGTCGCTGCCCGAGAGAACCTTCTCGAACTCCTGCGGCCGCCTGGCATCTGCCGAAGCGTCAGTCATGTCGATTTCCTCCCATGAGGGATTTCACATCCCCCTTGTAGGAAGGGCGACCAAGGGGCCGCCCTTCGTCTGCAAGGAAGTGTCACGCCGTCAGGCGGTCAGATCAACCCCAGCACTTTTCCAGGCCGGTCTTGACGTCGATCGATTCCACGCCGGTAGCCGGCTTGTCGGTCACCAGCGATACGCCGGTGTCGAAGAAGTCCTTGCCTTCCGTCGGCTTGGGCTTCTCGCCAGAGTCGGCGAACTTCTTGATCGCCTCGATGCCGAGAGCCGCCATCATCAACGGGTACTGCTGCGAGGTCGCGCCGATGACACCATCCTGGACGTTCTTGACGCCCGGGCAGCCACCGTCGACGGAGACGATCAGCACGTTCTTTTCCATCCCGACTGCCTTGAGTGCCTCATAGGCACCGGCGGCGGCAGGTTCGTTGATGGTGTGGACGACGGTGATGCCCGGATCCTTCTGGAGCAGGTTCTCCATCGCCTTGCGGCCGCCCTCTTCATTGCCGTTGGTGACGTCGTGGCCGACGATGCGGGCATCGTCTTCATCGCCGATCTTGTTGGCGTCCTTCACGTCGATGCCGAAGCCCATCATGAAGCCCTGGTCGCGCAGAACGTCGACAGTCGGCTGCGACGGGGTCAGGTCAAGGAAGGCAACCTTGGCGTCCTTGGCCTTGTCGCCGAGCGTGGCGGCAGCCCACTGGCCGATCAGCTTGCCGGCAAGCAGGTTGTCGGTGGCGAAGGTGGCATCGGCAGCATCTGCCGGCTCAAGCGGGGTGTCGAGCGCGATGACCAGGATGCCGGCGTCGCGCGCCTTCTTGATCGCGGGCACGATGCCCTTGGTGTCGGACGCGGTGATCAGGATGCCCTTGGCGCCGTCGGCGATGCAGGTTTCGATCGCCGCGACCTGGCTTTCGCTGTCGCCGTCGATCTTACCGGCATAGCTCTTCAGTGTCACGCCGAGCTCAGTCGCCTTGGCGGTGGCACCCTCCTTCATCTTGACGAAGAAGGGGTTGGTGTCGGTCTTCGTGATCAGGCACGCGCCGACATCGGCAGCAGATGCAGGTGCTGCAACGGCAGCGAGCGCGGCGACGGCCGCACCAAAGACAGTCGTCTTCAGAACTGAAAATTTCATAGGGCATTCCTCCCAGAACCAAAACCATGCGAGCCCATCAGCGGGCCTCGCCCCGGATGCTCGTGCACTCTTCCCAGTCGAGTATCCGGCCCTGACGAAACACCAATCGGGGTCCGCTGTCAATAATTAAATCACTCTTATTTATTATTGACAGGATTGCAGTCCACCCGCATTCTGTCCCAAAAGAAAAATTGCGGATTTTCAGAGAAAACCGCGGAAATGACGGGAGGAAGCCGGTGGAGGCCGGGAGTTTGAAGCACGGTTCGCCCGATGCTGCGGAAGCGCCGCAGCTGCGTGGCACCAATCAGAGCGGCATGCGCGACCAGAACGAGCGGCTGGTGCTGTCGCTGGTCAGGCAGAGCGGCGCGCTGGCCAAATCCGACATCGCCCGCATGACCGGCCTGTCGGCGCAAACCGTCTCCGTCATCATGCGCGAACTGGAGGTCGAGGGGCTTTTGCTGCGCCAGGAACCGATCCGCGGCAAGATCGGCCAGCCCTCCATTCCGATGGCCCTCAACCCGGAAGGCGCCTTCTTCATCGGCCTCAAGGTCGGTCGTCGTAGCGCCGAGCTGGTGCTCATCGATTTTCTCGGCAGGACGCGGGCGATGCTGCAGAACTCCTATGGCTACCCGACACCCCACGACACCATCGAATTCGTGAAGTCGGGCATAGCCCAAATGCGTGCCGGCCTGACGCGCGAGCAGGACAAACGCATTGCCGGCCTGGGCGTCGCCATGCCGTTCGAGCTCTGGAACTGGGTCGATACGGCGGGCGCCCCGCGCGAAATCATGGACGCATGGCGCAACCGCGACATCCGCAGCGACCTCCAGGCGCTGTTTTCTTTTCCCGTCTATCTGCAAAACGATGCCACCTCGGCCTGCGGCGCCGAACTGGTGTTCGGCGACATCGGCTCGCTTCGCGACTTCATCTATTTCTACATCGGCGCCTTTGCCGGCGGCGGCGTGGTGCTCAACGGCAGGCTCTACAGCGGACCGACGGGCAATGCCGGCGCGCTCGGCTCGATGCCGGTGCCGGGCCCGGGCGGCAGGCCTACCCAGCTCATCGATGTCGCCTCCATTGCCGTGCTCGAAAAGGCGCTGAACGCCAGGGGCATCGAAGCCTCATACCTCTGGACCTCGCCCGAGGAATGGCACGATCTCGGACCTGACCTCGACAACTGGATATCGACCGCCTCGGAGGCGCTTGCCTACGCCATCGTGGCGTCGGCATCCGTCATCGATTTCGAAAGCGCCGTCATCGACGGCTGGATGCCACCGTCGATTCGCGCCCGCCTGGTGCAATCGGTGCAATCGGCGATCGGCAAGATCGACGTCGAGGGCCTGCGTATCCCGTCCGTGCGCGAGGGCACGGTCGGCATCCACGCGCGCGCCATGGGCGGCGCCAGCCTGCCGCTGTCCGAGCGCTTCCTCATCGGCTCGACCGCACCATCGCGAGGGGTCTGATCGTGCTCATCAACATCCCTCCCCTGCTCGGGCCGGACCTCTTGTTCACGTTGCGGGCGATGGGCCATGGCGACGAGATCGCCATCGTCGACGGCAACTATCCCGCGCTCGAGCATGGCCGCCGCGTCATCCGCGCCGACGGGCTCGACCTGATCCCGGTGCTCGACGCCGTGCTGCAGGTGCTGCCGGTCGACGATTTCGTGCCGCAAGCGATCTTCCGCTCCTCGGTCAAGGGCGACCCCGCCCTGTCCGACCCCGTGCATGATGAAATCGACCAGGTCTGCGCCCATCGCGCACCAGGCTTCGCCGTCGTGCCACTCGCTGGCGATGCCTTCTACAGCCGCGTCAAGGCGGCCCACACCATCATTGCCACCAGCGAGCCAAGGCTCTACGCCAATATCATCGTCCGCAAGGGCGTCATCTATCCAAAGGGAACCGGCAAGCCATGATCCTGTGCTGCGGCGAAGCGCTCATCGACATGCTGCCACGGCAAAGTCCTGATGGCGAACCTGCTTTTGCGCCTTATGCCGGCGGCGCGATCTTCAATTCGGCGATCGCGCTCGGTCGCCTCGGCGTGCCGACCGAATTCTTCTCCGGCCTGTCGTCCGACCTGTTCGGCCAACAGGTCCGCGACGTGCTCGCGGCGAGCAATGTCGGCTCGCGCTACGCCAATCTGTCGGGACGGCCGACGACGCTCGCCTTCGTCCGGCTCGACAACGGCCACGCCACCTACACCTTCTATGATGAAAACACCGCCGGCCGCATGCTGACCGAGGCCGACCTGCCTGCGCTTGGCGACGACATCGATGCCATGTTGTTCGGCGCGATCAGCCTCATTCCCGAGCCATGCGGTTCAGCCTACGAGGGGCTGATGAAGCGCGAGCACGAGCGCCGCGTGATGATGTTCGATCCCAACATCCGGCCGGGCTTCATCCAGGACAAGCAGGCTCACCTCGGACGCATGCGCCGCATGCTTGCCATGGCCGACATCGTCAAGCTTTCGGACGAGGACCTGGCCTGGTTCGGCGAGACGGGCAGCCATGACGAGATCGCTGCTGACTGGCTGGGCAAGGGCCCGAAGCTGGTGATCATCACCAAGGGCAGCAAAGGTGCCACCGCCTACAGCGCCCAGCACACTGTCTCCGTGACACCCGAAAAGGTAACAGTGGTCGACACCGTCGGCGCCGGTGACACCTTCAATGCCGGGGTGCTCGCAGCCCTCCACGAACAGAAGGTGCTGACCAAGGCCGCCGTCGCCACACTTTCGGAATCAGCCATAGAAGCGGCACTTTCGCTCGGCGCACGCGCTGCGGCAGTGACGGTGTCGCGAGCGGGCGCAAACCCACCATGGCGGCGCGAACTGGCCTGAATCGCGCGTTTTCCGGCGATTTTACCGATCACTTTATGTTTCGCATCGCCAAGCCGGCTTAGACGCGCCAGCCGGCAAAACCCCTGTTTTCCGCCATTTTCGGTGCGAAAACGCTGCAACCGAAAGTAACAGGAACTGCAGGCGCGCCTTGCATGCCGCAGGGTGCTCGGCTTTTTCGGACTCCCCAACTCTGCTATCAGCGGCGCGAAGAAACGATTGGGTTTTGGGGCAATAATGCAGTTCATCGATCTCGGCGCGCAGCGCGAACGAATCCGCGACCGTCTCAAGGCGGCTATCGACAAGGTTGTCGATGAAGGACGCTACATCCTCGGTCCGGAAGTCACCGAATTCGAAAACCAGCTCGCCAAATATGTCGGCGTCAAGCATGTCGTGGCCTGCGCCAACGGCACCGACGCGCTGCTGCTGCCGCTGCTGGCCTCGGGCATTGGCCCTGGCGATGCGGTGTTCGTGCCGAGCTTCACCTTTGCTGCCACCGCTGAAGTTGTGGCGCTTGCCAAGGCCGAGCCGGTGTTCGTCGACATCGAGCCGGACACCTACAACATCTCCATCGAGAGCCTCGAAGCCGCGATCGCCATGATAAAGGCCGAAGGCCGCCTGAAGCCGAAGGCGATCATCCCGGTCGACCTGTTCGGCATCGCCGCCGACTACGCGGCCATCGACGCCATCGCCAAGCGCGAGAACCTGCTGGTCATTGAAGACGCCGCCCAGTCGATCGGCGGCTCGCAGGACGGCAAGATGTGCGGTGCCTACGGCCATGTCGCCGCCACCAGCTTCTACCCGGCCAAGCCGCTCGGCTGCTACGGTGACGGCGGTGCGATGTTCACCAATGACGACGAGTTCGCCGCCAAGCTGCGTTCCTTCGCCTTCCACGGCAAGGGCGAGACCCAGTACGACAACATCCATGTCGGCCTGAACTCGCGACTCGACACGCTGCAGGCAGCGATCCTGATCGAGAAGCTGGCGATCCTGGAAGACGAGATGGAGGCGCGTGCGCGCGTCGCCAAGCGTTATGCCGACGGCCTCGGCGATGTGGTCAAGGCCTCGCGCGCGCCCTCGGGCGGCCGCTCGGCATGGGCGCAGTACGCCATCGAGACCGCGGACCGCGACGGCCTGAAGAAGCACCTGCAGGAGCAGGGAATTCCGTCTGTCATCTACTATGTGAAGCCGCTGCATGTGCAGGTGGCCTACAGCCACTACCCGCGCACGCCGGGCGGCCTGCCAGTTTCCGATGCCGTGCCGGGCACCATCCTGTGCCTGCCGATGCATCCCTACCTCAGCGAAGCCGACCAGGACCGGATCATCTCGACGATCCGCAACTATGTCGGCTCCAACTCGGCCAAGATCGCGGCCGAGTAAGCAGCACTTTCAAGTCAGAACATGAAGGCCGGGTCGATGATCCGGCCGCTCGAGACGAAATGCGGATTGGCGAAATCCGCGTCGTTGACCTGGTTGCGCTTGCCATAGACCAGCGACGCACCGTCTAGCGTATGCGTGGTACCACCCGCTGCGCGCAAAACCGCATCGCCGGCAGCCGTATCCCATTCCATCGTCCTGCCGAAGCGCGGATAGAGGTCGGCCTCTCCTGATGCCAGCAGGCAGAACTTCAGCGACGAGCCGACCGAGACGATCTCGGCGGCATGCACGCGCTTGATGAAGGTTTCGGTTTCGGGCGTCAGGTGCGAGCGGCTGGCGACGATGGTCAGCGGCTCGCGTCCTTCGCGCACATGGATCTGGCGCCGGCCGGCGGCCACGCCGTCGACGATCTCGAACGCTTCGGCCTTGCCGGGTCGGCCGGCAAAGAAGCGTCCGGTGCACGGTGCGTAAACGACACCGATTTCGGGGGCTCCGTCGCGGACCAACGCGATGTTGACGGTGAAGTCGGTGCGCCGCTTGACGAACTCCTTGGTTCCATCGAGCGGGTCGATGACGAAGAAGGCGCGGCCGAGATCGGGCGCAACGACACCCTCCGACGTCTCTTCCTCGGCAACACAAGGCACGCCGGGAAAGGCCATCCGCAAGCCCTGGAGGATGATCTTTTCTGCAGCCCTGTCAGCTTGCGTGACGGGTGAGGCGTCCGCCTTGTCCGTCACCGTGATCTCGGAGTTGTAGACCTCCATGATCGCCTGCCCGGCCTCGACAGCCAGGCGTTCGAACAGTGCGAGTATGGCTTCGTCAGATGCCGCCGCCGTCGTCGTATTGATGCTCTGCAATGTCTCGCTCATTCAGCCAGGTCTCGACGGTCTCGACCATCTCTTCAGGGGTCTTGCCGAGTGTCTGGAGATGAATCTCAGGATTCTCCGGCGTTTCATAGGGCGAATCGACACCGGTGAAGTTCTTTATCGCGCCGGCGAGTGCACGGGCATAAAGCCCCTTCGGGTCGCGCTTGGCGCATTCCTCGAACGGCGTATCGACAAAGACCTCGACGAACTCGCCCTGCCCCATCAGTTCGCGCGCCATGCGGCGCTCGGCGCGGAACGGCGAGATAAACGAGACGATGACGATCAGGCCGGCATCGGCCATCAGCTTGGCGACTTCGGCGACGCGGCGGATGTTTTCGACGCGATCCTCGTCGGTGAAGCCGAGGTCGCGGTTGAGACCGTGGCGGACGTTGTCGCCGTCGAGGATGTAGGTGTGGCGGCCGGCCGCGTGCAGCTTCTTTTCCAGCATGTTGGCGACGGTCGACTTGCCCGAGCCGGACAGGCCGGTGAACCACAGCACGGCCGGGCGCTGGTTCTTGAGGTCGGCGCGGGCATGGCGGGTCACGTCGAGCGACTGCCAGTGGATGTTTTCCGACCGCCGCAGCGGGTGCAGGATCATGCCGGCACCGACGGTGGCGTTGCTGATCCGGTCGATCAGGATGAAGGCACCGGTGGTGCGGTTCTCGGCAAAACTGTCGAAGGCCACCGTCGACTGGGTCGAGATGTTGCAGACGCCGACTTCGTTCATCTCCAGCGACTTCGCCGCTTCATGGGCGAAGTCGTTGACGTTGATGCGGTACTTCAGCTCGGTGACTGTAGCACTTGCTTGATCGGTCTCTGTGCGCAGGATGTAGGAGCGCCCAGGCAGCAGCGCCTGCTCGTCGAACCAGACGACATTGGCGGCGAACTGGTCGGCGACATCGGGGCGAGCATCGGGCGAAACCAGCAGGTTGCCACGCGAAACCTCGACCTCGTCTTCGAGCACGATGGTGATCGCCTGGCCGGCAACGGCGCTGCGCAGGTCACCGCCATGGGCGACGATACGCTTGACTGTCGACGGCTTGCCCGACTTGGCAACGACGATCTCGTCGCCCTGCGAGATCGAACCTGATGCAATCGTCCCGGCGAACCCACGGAAATCGAGATTGGGCCGGTTCACATATTGCACGGGGAAGCGGAACGGCCGGTCGGTCGCCTCTTCCTCGACGACCACCGTTTCCAGATGCTCGATCAGGGTCGGGCCGGAGTACCAGCCCATCTTGTCCGAGCGTCGCGTGACGTTGTCGCCGAAGCGCGCCGACATCGGGATCGGCACAATCGACTTGAAGCCGAGGCTTTCGGCAAAGCTCGCATATTCTGCAGTGACGCGGTCGAACACGCCCTGGTCGAAGCCGACAAGGTCGATCTTGTTGATCGCAACGACGATGTTCCTGATGCCGAGCAGCGAGGCGATGATCGAGTGTCGGCGCGTCTGGCGCAGCACGCCCTGCCGCGCATCGACAAGCACGATGGCGAGGTCGGCAGTCGAGGCACCCGTCGCCATGTTGCGGGTGTACTGCTCATGGCCGGGCGTGTCGGCGACGATGAACTTGCGCTTCGGCGTGGCGAAGAAGCGGTAGGCGACATCGATGGTGATGCCCTGCTCGCGCTCGGCCTCCAGACCGTCGACAAGAAGCGCGAAATCGACGTCCTCGCCGGTAGTGCCGTGCTTGCGCGAATCGCGTTCGAGCGCGGCGAGCTGGTCCTCGAATATCTGCTTGGTGTCGGACAAAAGCCGGCCAATCAGCGTCGACTTGCCGTCATCGACCGAGCCGCAAGTCAGGAAGCGCAGGAGCGACTTCTGCTCCTGGCCGGCGAGATACTCGCGGACGCTCTCGGCGGCCTCAATCTTGGTGGCCATGGCGTGGCGCATTCTCAGAAATACCCTTCGCGCTTCTTCTTTTCCATCGAGCCGGCTTCGTCGCGGTCGATGAGGCGTCCCTGCCGCTCGGAGGTGCGGGCGGTCAGCATCTCGCTGACGATGCCCTCGAGGCTGTCGGCGTCGGATTCGATGGCACCGGTCAGCGGGTAGCAACCCAGCGTGCGGAAGCGCACGAGCTTGTTTTCTACCACCTCGCCCGGCCGCAGCTTCATGCGGTCGTCATCGCGCAGGATCAGCATGCCGTCGCGCTCGACCACCGGCCGATGCTTGGCGAAATAGAGCGGCACGATCGGGATGTTTTCCTGTAGGATGTACTGCCAGATATCGAGCTCGGTCCAATTGGAGAGCGGGAATACGCGGATCGATTCACCTGCGGCGACGCGGGTGTTGAAGATTTTCCACATTTCCGGGCGCTGGTTCTTCGGATCCCAGGCATGCTGGGCATTGCGGAAGGAGAAGATGCGCTCCTTGGCGCGCGACTTCTCCTCGTCGCGGCGGGCACCACCGAAGGCTGCGTCGAAGCCGTATTTGTCGAGCGCCTGGCGCAGCCCAACCGTCTTCATCACGTGGGTGTGCGTGTTCGAGCCGTGATCGAACGGGTTGATGTTGTCGCGGACGCCGTCCGGATTGACATGGACCAGCAGGTCGAAGCCGAGCTCGCGCGCCATGGTGTCGCGAAACTCGATCATCTCGCGGAATTTCCACGTCGTGTCGACATGCAAGAACGGGAATGGCGGCTTGGCGGGATAGAAGGCCTTCATCGCCAGATGCAACAGGACCGAGGAATCCTTTCCCACGGAATAGAGCATCACAGGCTTGGTGAAAGTGGCAGCGACCTCACGAAAAATGTGGATCGCCTCCGCCTCGAGACGGTCCAGGTGAGTCAGTCTGGCAAGCATTGAAAAGCCTTCGGAAATCGTTCCTTGGCCGCGGTTTTTGTGCCGAAACGACCGATTGGCTTGCAGTGTCGCACAAATTAGCTGTGTCGCAAGCAGCCCACGACCAAAAACCACTGCCCGCACAGTCAGTTTTTGCCCGTGTTCCACATCTTCTGGAATGCAATTCCCCGGCGTGGTCAGGCAGCTGATTTTGGCGCGAAATTTGTTCTTGGACAGGCGTTCAGATTCTTCCTGGAACCCTAGGCACTTCCCGACAGCTTGAAGCGTGGATAGACACGCTCGTTTTTCAACGTCCCTCCGCGCAGCCTTATCATTGGACAAATGCCAACGACAGGAGCCCGCCTTGGAACAAACGACCAACCTCAAGATGCCCTTCATCATGCCTTCGCAGGCGCAAAAGCACGTCACTCACAACGAGGCGCTGCTGGCGCTCGACGTCGTCGTGCAGCTTTCGGTGCTCGACCGGCATCTGGCGGCGCCACCCGCTCTGCCCATCGAAGGCGACCGCTACATCGTCGCGGCCTCGGCCACCGGCGGCTGGATTGGCAAAAGTGGCCAGGTCGCTGCCTGGCAGGACGGCGTCTGGGCTTTCCACGCCCCGGTCAAGGGTTGGCTCGCCTGGGTCGCCGACGAGCAACGCATCTTCGCCTATGACGGCACCATCTGGCTCGATGCGGTTGCACTCGGCATCAATCCGGCTGCGATGGTCGGCGTCAACACAACGGCGGATGCCACCAACCGGCTTTCGGTGAAAAGCCCGGCGGTTCTGTTAGACAATCAAGGCGCCGGCCACCAGGTCAAGATCAACAAGGCCGCATCCGGCGACAACGCCTCCCTGCTTTTCCAGACCGGCTACTCAGGAAGGGTCGAGTTCGGCCTCGCCGGCGACGACGACTGGCATCTCAAAGTGTCGCCCGATGGTTCGGCCTGGACGGAAGCCGTGAAGGTCAGCCGCACCGATGGGCGCGTACTGTTGCCGGCCGCGCTGACGTTGACTGACCAGAACCAGGTGGTAGCCAAGAGGCATGTCCGCGACATGCTTACCACCAACCGCACCTATTATGTCCGGACCGACGGCTCCAACAGTAACACCGGCCTGGTCAACAACGCCGGCGGCGCATTTCTGACCATCCAGAAGGCCGTCGACACCGCCGCCGCCCTCGACCTCTCGATCTATAATGTGACAATCCAGATTGGCACCGGCACTTATGCCGATGCTGTCGCGTTCAAAAGCTACATCGGGACTGGGCCAATCACTATCCAGGGGGATTTGACCACTCCCTCCAATGTGACTTCGTCTCTGACGACCAGCTTCAACTTCTCGGCAGTCAACGTCACTGGACGTTGGCGCGTCGCCGGCATCAAGCTCACCAACACGGGCAACTTCATCGCCGGCATCTATTGCGAGAACTCGACCGTAGAATGGTCGAACATCGAGTTTGGCGCATTCAGCGGCACTTCCTCTGTGCACCTGCAGGTTGGGTTTGGTGGGGTTCTGAGGTCCTACGGCAACTACAGCATTTCGGGCGGAGCGGTTGCGCATATCTACGCAACGCTCGGCGCAGTCATTTCAAACATCGGCCGCACGATCAACATCACCGGCACACCTGCCTTCTCAAACTGGTTCGCAGGGATATTCTCCGGATCGCTATTACAGATAAACGGCAACACCTTTTTGGGCGCCGCGACCGGCGCGCGCTACTCGGTCGCGACCAACTCGGTCATCGACACCAACGGCGGCGGAGCTAGCTATCTGCCCGGCGGAAGCAGCGGTTCTGCCACAACCGGAGGCCAGTACGTCTGATTGGCCTGCTCATCGGCGGTGCGCCCCTTTTACTGGACGCGGTAATGCCTGCCGTACCAGTCAACGAAGCGGACAAGCCCCTCCTCGATCGGCGTGTGTGGCAGCTCGCCGATCAATGCTTCGAGGTCGCTGACATCGGCCCAGGTGCTCAGCACATCGCCCGGCTGCAGCGGCATGAAGTTCTTCACCGCCTCGCGGCCCGTCGCGCGTTCGAGAATGCGGATCATCTCCATCAGATGTTCCTTGCGGCGGTTGCCGATGTTCATGACGCGATGCGGCGCCCAGCTGCCTAATGCCCCGCCGGCCGCGATGTCATAGTCCGGGTCGGCCTTGGGCGGCAGGTCGATCAGCCGCACGATGCCTTCGACGATGTCGTCGACATAGGTGAAGTCGCGGTACATGTCGCCATTGTTGTAGATATCGATGGTCTCGCCGGCGAAGATGGCGCGAGTGAACTTGTAATAGGCCATGTCGGGTCGGCCCCATGGCCCGTAGACGGTGAAGAAGCGCAGGCCCGTCGCCGGCACGCCAAACAGATGGCTGTAGGTATGCGCCATCAGCTCGTTTGCCTTCTTGGTAGCGGCATAGAGGCTGACCGGATGGTCGACACCGTCGTGCGGCGAATAGGGCTGCTTCTTGTTGCCGCCATAGACCGAACTCGACGAAGCATAGATCAGGTGCTTCGGCTGCGTTGCGCGGCAATTTTCCAGGATGTTCAGAAAGCCGGTGACGTTGGCATCGACATAGGCTTGCGGATTTTCCAGCGAGTAGCGCACGCCGGCCTGTGCCGCGAGGTTGATGACGATCTCCGGCCGGCATTCGAAAGCGGCTTTCACCGCCGCCGCATCGGCCAGATCGGCCTGGATGAAGCGGAAATCGCCATGTTCGGCCAGCAACTCCAGCCGCGCCGCCTTCAGCGACGTGTCGTAGTAGTCGGTCACGCTGTCGAAGCCGACGACCTCATGGCCATCAGCCAGAAGGCGTCGGGCGACGTGGAAACCGATGAAGCCGGCCGTGCCGGTGACGAGAACGGTCATGAATTCACTGCTCTTCAAATGCAAAACGCCCCGGCCTTTCTAAGGCCGGGGCGTCTGCAAATCCATCGCTCGATTGAAGCGATCAGGCCTTCTTGGGCAGCAGCGCCCAGATCGCCGGAACGGCTGCTGCAGCCAGTGCCACCTTGATCAGATCCGGCACGATGAACGGCACGACGCCGAACTGCCAGGACTTTTCCACGCCGATCAGCAGCGAAAGCCAGGAGAAACCAAGCGCCATCATGACGACTTCGGCGACGAGCATCGCGCCGAGCATCTTGACGATGCTGCGGCCCCAGCCGCGGTCGACGGCCCAGCCAACGATTGCCGCCATGGCAACGAAGCCCAGTAGATAGCCGCCGGTCGAACCGAGCATGTAGGTAATGCCGATGCCCTTTTCGGGCGTGCTCTGGAACACCGGATACCCCATGGCGCCCTGCGCCATGTAGAGCAGCAGTGTCGCCACGCCGAGGCGCAGGCCATAGGCCGCGCCGATGCCGAGCACGGCCAGCGTCTGCAGCGACATGTCGACCGGCCCGAGCACGACCTTGGTCTTGGCCGAAGCGATAAGCAGCAGCGAACCTGCAATGGCCAGCAAAAGCTGGGTCGCCAGGCGCGTCGCACCCTTTTCAGGCAATGCCGCCGAGATGAGCGCGGTGGAACTGGATGCAGCGGCCATGTAAATCCCCTTGTGGTATGCGCGCCGAGGCACGCCAAACATGGTTTTCCCTATATTGTCTTCCATGCTAAGCGGCAAACGAATTTGCCTTGGGCATCTCGAACTCACAGATATCGGCCGGTCATGTCCCTCGATTTCGACACACGCTTCGATCCTGCCTACGGCCAGACTGTTGCTGTCGCCGACGGCGTCGTGCGGCTCACCGCCAACAATCCAAGCGCCTTTACCTTCCATGGCACCAACAGCTACATCATCGGCACCGACACGCTGGCGGTGCTCGATCCCGGACCAAACGACGACGCGCATCTCGAAGCGCTGCTTCGCGCCATTGCAGGCCGTCCCGTCAGCCATATTTTCGTCAGCCACACCCATCGCGACCACTCGCCGCTGGCGGCCCGGCTGAAGGCGCTTACCGGTGCCGTGACGGTCGCCGAAGGGCCGCATCGCTCGGCACGTCCGCTGCGCATCGGCGAAGTCGCACCACTCGATGCGAGCAGCGACACCGATTTTATCCCCGACCTCACTGTCGCCGACGGCCAGGTCGTCGATGGCGATGGCTGGTGCATGCGGGCTGTGCTGACCCCAGGCCACGCGGCGAATCACGCCGCGTTCGCGCTTGAAGGCAGCGGCATCCTGTTTTCAGCCGACCACGTCATGGCCTGGTCGACCTCGATCGTGGCACCGCCTGACGGGGCGATGTCAGACTACATGGCATCGCTCGACAAACTCATCGAACGCGACGACAGTACCTATCTGCCCGGTCATGGCGGCCCGGTCGTTTCGCCGCAGATTTTCGTACGCGGCCTGAAAGCCCATCGCCAGATGCGCGAGGCCGCGATCCTCGAACGCCTCGCCGCCGGCGACAGCTCTATCCCAGACATCGTGCGTGCGATCTATCGCAATACCGATCCCAGCCTCTATGGCGCCGCCGGGCTTTCGGTGCTCGCCCATCTCGAGGACCTTGTCGGCCGCGGTCAGGCCGCCAGCAACGAGGCTCCGGCGATCGACAGCGTCTATTCCCTGGTCAAATAAGGCTATTGCTCGGGCGTCGCCGTGGTCGCGGTTCCCGCTTGATTGGCGATCTCCTGATCGAGCTCGGCCAGGAAAACCGTGATCCGCCCGGCGTTCTCGCCGAGGTCGTGCCGCCCGTAGCGGGAAGCCGAGCGCATGTCGACGAATGTCGAATCGCCGTCATCCACCAGCCGGATCGCCACGTCGGAGGGCAAGGCGAGGATGAAGGTTCGCGCCACCGCTTCGATGTCGACTTCGCCGACAGCCTTGTCGGCGGCAGGCGGTGGCACCACGATCTCCCAACCCTGCCGAGCGAGCACGGCCGAGACACTCTGCAGCACCTGGTCGAGTGACAGGTCGTAGCGACGCCCGGCGACCAGCGGATAGGACTGTGTCTGAAGGGTGCGCTCGCCTGCGGTTGGGATTTCGAGCCTGTTCATGGCTGACGTCCTGAGCGAGGCCGCAGCCGTCAGCGCCGGCGGATCTTCGACATCGGTCGAGATGTCGCGCAGCATCGGCAAGGTGGCGATCTGGTAGGCGACGAAACCGAACGGCGCGAGCACCGCCAACCCCAGCAGCGCACCGAAGGTCAGGTCGTGCCCGCCCCGGTCACCAAACTTCCACAGCCGCGAAAAGGCAAAGCCGGACAACAGCAACGCGAAAGCGGCGAGCAGCGCGACGATGCCCAGCACCCAGAAGAACGCCGTCGTGTCGACCAGGCCGCGGCGATGGCCGAGCACTGCGGTGATCAGCAGAACCGCGGCAAACGAAGCCATGCCCCGCGACAGACCCGCCGAACGCGTGGTGCGCACCTCATGATATCTCGTCTGGAACTCAGCCATGGAACCCCGTTACCCACCCAGCGTACATGGCAGCACTGCCGTCCCCACGGCAGAAATCGCTGCCCGGCCAAACTAGAGGGTTTCCGGCTCCGGTTGAAGCGGAAAGGCGGCTCGCGCCCCCTTCCCGCACATGAACTTGCTTACGCCGCAGTGTCCGTCGGCAGCCGGTAATCCCTGAACTTCTCGCGCAGCGCCGTCTTCAGGATCTTGCCAGTCGCCGTATGGGGAATCTCGTCGACGAAGGCGACATCGTCAGGCATCCACCACTTGGCGACCTTGCCGTCGAGGAATGCCAGAATGTCTGATTTTTCCGGATCCTTGCCTTGCTTGCGCACGATCACCATCAGCGGCCGCTCTTCCCAGCGCGAGTGTCTGACCCCGATCACCGCCGCTTCCTGGACGTCAGGATGTCCGACCGCCAGGTTTTCGAGTTCGATCGAGGAAATCCACTCGCCGCCCGACTTGATCACATCCTTGGAGCGGTCGGTGATCTGCATGTAGCCATGTTCATCGATATGAGCGACGTCGCCGGTGTCGAACCACTCGTCGGCATCGAACTGCTCGGCGCTGGCGCCACCGAAATACGAGCCGGATACCGCGGGGCCGCGCACCTTCAGCCGGCCGAAGGTCTTGCCATCCCAGGGCAGTTCGTTGTTGTTGTCGTCGGTGATCTTCATCTCGACGCCGAAGGGCGTGTAGCCCTGCTTCTGCTGGAGGTTCAGTCGGCTTTCGCCCTCGAGGTCGTCGTATTCGGGCTTGATGGTGCAGAGCGTGCCGAGCGGCGACATCTCCGTCATGCCCCAGGCGTGGATGACCTCGACGCCGTAATTGCGCTCGAACTTCTCCGTCACCATGCGCGGGCAGGCCGATCCGCCGATCACCACCTTGTTGAGATGCGGCAGCTTCTTGCCGGTTTCCTCCAAGTGCTGAAGCAGCATCAGCCAGACGGTCGGCACGGCCGCGGTGAAGGTGACGCGTTCGCTGTCGAGCAATTCGTAGATCGAGGCGCCATCCATCTTGCCGCCGGGCATGACCAGCTTGGCGCCGACCATCGGCACGCTTTGGGCCAGCCCCCAGGCATTGGCATGGAACATCGGCACCACGGGCAGGACGACGTCGCGCACTGAAATGCCCATCGCATCAGGCATCACGGCGATCATCGCGTGCAGCACGTTGGAGCGGTGGCTGTAGACGACGCCCTTGGGGTCACCCGTCGTGCCCGAGGTATAGCACATGCCGGCCGCGGCATGTTCGTCGAGCGCCTTCCAGACAAAATCGCCATCGGCTTCGGCCAGCCATTGCTCATAGGCCACGACATTGGGCAGCGCCGTCGGCGGCAAGTGGGCGGCATCGGTCAGGACGATGATGCGCTTGAGCGAGGCGACCTGCGGCGCGATCTTCTCGACCAGCGGCATGAAGGTCAGGTCGACGAACAGCGCCTGGTCCTGGGCGTGGTTCATGATCCAGACGAGCTGCTCGGGGAAAAGCCGCGGATTGAGCGTGTGGTAGACGGCGCCCATGCCCATGGTGCCGTACCAGGCCTCCATATGCCGCGCCGAGTTCCATGCCAGCGTGGCGATACGATCGCCGAGGTTGTAGCCGTCACGCTCCAGCCGTTGCGCCACCTTGAGCGAGCGCGTGCGCAGTTCTGCAAAATTGGTGCGGACGATCGGCCCCTCGATCGATCGCGACACGATCTCCCGGTCCGGATGCTGCCGTGCGGCGTGGTCAATGATCTTGTGGCACAGCAGCGGCCACTCCTGCATCAGTCCAAGCATGTGGATCCTCCCAGATCTAGTCTGGCCATTTTGGGCGCAATAGCCGGATTGTCCAGCCTGACCAAAGGGAAAGCCAAGCCGGCAAATCCAGCGGCCATATTGCGGCCACGGTCCCGGTTAACCTTTGTTACCGGCTGGCGGGATTGGTAAGATATTGTGAGGGATCACATGGATACGCATCCCCGCGCAGAGGACGAAGCCCTGCCGCAGCACGAAACGTCATCGCAGGAGCCAGAGTCTCATCTGGACAGCGTTGCCGAAACGGTCGAGCAGGACGTGATCGCAGCCGAGGAGATACCGGCAGGCGACGAAGCTCTCGCAATTTCCGATGCCGAGGACGCCGTCGTTGAGGCTGCATCCGAGCCGGTCGTGGAAACGGCCGCCGATATCGAGCTTTCCGCCGAAGAATTGTCCGAGGAAACGGCCGCGGTTTCAGAGGCCGAGGAAGCTTCTGAGGTTGTGCTCGCGGCTGAAACTTCGGCCGAAGCCGAAGTACCATCGGCGGACGACGCCGCGCCCCTCGCGATTGGCCCCGAAGAGCTGACAGAGGCAGTGCCTGAAATCGAGGAAGCCGGCCCCGCCACCATTGCGGCACCGTCCATCGCTCCAGGCTCCGTCTCGGAGTCGGAATTCGCCCACATGGTCGACGACGCACTCGAGGCTGTCGGCGGCATACTGCTGTTCAAGATGCGCCTCGATGAGGCCGGCGAGGACAGGCATGTCGCCGCGGCATCGATCGGCGACGGCGCCAGGCGCCAGTTCCTGCTGCTCTCGCTGCCTGTCACCGGCGGCAAGCTCAAGGTCGAGTCGGCCAGCCGCAGCAGCAGCCCGTTGGCCAAGCTCGCCGAAGCCTATGTCGGCGTGGTCGAGGCCTTCCGCGCCGCAGCCTGATGCCCCGACACGACGGTCAGTTCGTCGTGTCGTCGGTACCGTCATCCTCGACATCGTCGAGTCGCACAAAGGCGTAGCCCTTTGCCTTGAGCGCCAGCAAGCCCTTGACCAGCCCGCCGCCTGCCGCATGGGTCGGCTGGTTGATGTGGGCGATGATGACGTCGCCATCCTTGGCTGAGGAAACGCGGCGCTCGGTTTCGCGCGCGCCGAGCAGCGAGCCACCGTCGCCATTGATCGAATAGCCGGCAATCCTGAAGCCGAGACTGCGGATCAGTGCGATCGATGACTTGCTGTATTGCGCGGCAGCGCCGCGGAACCATTTCGGCGCCGGCCCGCCGCGCTCGGTCAGGGCCAGCGCACCGGCCACGACCTCGGCCTGCACGGCCTCGGTGCTGCCGGCACTTTTCAGCCCATAGATGCTGCGCGGCGTGTCGACCGCCGGGACGTGCTCGGCGCCGTGATTTTCCAGCTCGAACAGCTCGGGATGTGCCCGCATGATGGCGAGCGCCTCGCCATTGCGCTTCAGCCACTTGCCGGTCACGAAGATCGTCGCTGGTATCTTGTTGTCGACGAGTGCCGAGAGGATGCGGGCGTCGGTCTTGCCGCCACAGGCGTCCAGCGTCAGTGCCACGCGGGGCGTAGATTCGGTGGAAGGTCTGAGGTGCAACCGGGGTTCGAGAAGCGCTGCCGAGGCCGAAGAACTCACCAGCGCCGCGAAACCGACGCCAATCAAAAACCTGCCGAGCATGCGCATGCGAACTTCCGGGAATTGCAGTCTGGAACCGCGGCCACTGGCGCCCGAATTTTGGCGCGATGATGACCGCTGCTGCTATTTGGCTGCGGTGGTAACCGGCAATCCGCCTGCTGCTCAGCGAAGCCACCTGAAGCTATACCCAATTCGCAAATCGGGTATAGCCAAGCAGAATCAAGTCGTTCGCGGGCAGAAAAACCCTAGCGCTTTGCCTTGACCGCCGACTGCGCAGCGGCAAGCCGGGCGATCGGCACGCGGAACGGCGAGCAGGAGACATAATCCAGCCCGACGCTTTCGCAGAAGTGGATCGAGGCCGGGTCGCCGCCATGCTCGCCGCAGATGCCGAGCTTGATCTCCGGTCGCGTCGCCCTGCCCTTTTCGGCGGCGATCTTGACCAGTTCGCCGACACCGTCGACGTCGAGCGAGACGAACGGGTCCTGCTCGATGATGCCCTTCTGGCGATAGGTCTCGAGGAAGGACGCCGCATCGTCACGCGAGATGCCGAAGGTCGTCTGCGTCAAGTCGTTGGTGCCGAAGGAGAAGAACTCCGCCGCCTCGGCAATGACATGGGCGCGAATGGCCGCGCGCGGCAGCTCGATCATCGTGCCGACGAGATAATCGATATTCACGCCCGTTTCCTGCATCACGCTCTGCGCGACCTGGTCGATGCGCGCCTTGACGTAGTCGAGCTCCTTCATCAGGCCGACCAGCGGCACCATGATCTCGGGCACGACCGGGCTACCGGTCTTCTTGCCGGCTTCGATGGCCGCCTCGAAGATGGCGCGCGCCTGCATCTCGGCAATCTCCGGATAGGAGACGGCGAGACGGCAGCCGCGATGGCCGAGCATCGGGTTGAACTCGTGCAGTGCCTCGGTGCGCTGGCGCAGCTTGTCAGCCGACACGTTCATCGCGGCCGCGACCTCGGCGATCTCTTCCTCGGTCTTGGGCAGGAACTCGTGCAGCGGTGGATCGAGCAGGCGGATCGTCACCGGCAGGCCAGCCATGATCTCGAACAGCTCGATGAAATCGGAACGCTGCATCGGCAACAGCTTGTCGAGGGCTGTGCGCCTGTCCTTTTCGGTGTCGGCGAGAATCATCTCTCGCATCGCCACGATGCGGTCGCCGTCGAAGAACATGTGCTCGGTGCGGCAAAGGCCGATGCCCTCGGCGCCGAAGGAACGCGCCATGCGCGCGTCGGCCGGCGTTTCGGCATTGGTGCGCACCTTCATGCGGCGCGCCGCATCGGCCCACTCCATGATGGCAGCGAAATCGCCCGACAGTTCCGGCTGCAGCATCGGCACCGAGCCCTTCAGCACCTGGCCGTTGGAGCCGTCGATGGTGATGATGTCGCCCTTGCGGAAGGTATGCCCCATGGTGATCAGCGTACCGGCGCGATAATCGACGCGCAGCGAGCCGGCGCCGGAGACGCAAGGCTTGCCCATGCCGCGGGCAACCACCGCCGCGTGGCTGGTCATGCCGCCGCGCGTCGTCAGGATGCCTTCCGAGGCATGCATGCCGTGGATGTCCTCGGGGCTGGTCTCGATGCGCACCAGGATGACCTTGCGCCCTGCCGACTTCAGCTCCTCGGCCTCGTCGGAGGAGAACACGATCTCGCCGGTGGCAGCACCCGGCGACGCCGGCAGGCCGACGGCGATGACTTCACGCTGCGCCTTGGGGTCGATGGTCGGATGCAGTAGTTGGTCGAGCGCCGACGGGTCGATCCGGCAGATTGCTTCGTCCTTGGTGATCAGCCCCTCGCCGGCCATCTCGGCGGCGATCTTGAGGGCCGCCTTGGCGGTACGCTTGCCCGAGCGGGTCTGCAGCATCCACAGCTTGCCGCGCTCGATGGTGAATTCGAGGTCCTGCATGTCTCGGTAATGCTGTTCGAGGCGATTGGAGATCGCAACGAAGGTGTTGAACGCCTCCGGCATAAGCTTCTGCAGCGAGGGCTTGTCGGAGCCGGCGGCAATGCGCGCAGCTTCAGTGATGTTCTGCGGCGTACGGATGCCGGCCACGACGTCCTCGCCCTGCGCGTTCACCAGGAACTCGCCATAGAGCATCTTCTCGCCGGTCGACGGGTTGCGCGTGAAGGCAACGCCGGTAGCCGATGTCTCGCCCATGTTGCCGAACACCATGGCCTGGACATTGACCGCCGTGCCCCAGCTCTCGGGAATGTCGTGCAGACGGCGATAGGTGATGGCGCGGTGGTTCATCCAGCTCTGGAACACGGCGCCGATGGCGCCCCAAAGCTGCTCATGCGGATCCTGCGGGAATGCGCGGCCGAGCTCTTCCTCGACCTTGGCCTTGTAGAGCTTGATGACATCCTGCCACTGCGGCGCGGTGAACTCGGTGTCGAGTTCATAACCGAGACGCCCCTTCTCGTCTTCGAGCAGTTCCTCGAAGACCTCATGGTCGAGGCCCAACACCACGTCGGAATACATGGTGATGAAGCGACGATAGCTGTCATAGGCAAAACGTGCATCGCCGGCATCGACGGCCAGCGCCTCGACGGTAACGTCGTTGAGGCCGAGATTGAGCACGGTGTCCATCATGCCCGGCATCGAAGCCCGGGCGCCGGAGCGTACCGAGACGAGCAGCAGCTTTTCCGGATCGCCGAAACGGCGGCCGGTGATGGCGCCGACATGGTCGAGGGCGGCACGGACGTCGGCTTCAAGTGTTGCGGGATAGGCGCGGCCATTGGCATAAAACCAGTTGCAGGCTGCCGTGGTGATGGTGAAACCGGGTGGCACCGGCAGGCCGAGACTGCACATCTCGGCGAGATTCGCGCCCTTGCCGCCGAGCAGGTCGCGGTCGCTGGACCGTCCCTCCGCTGCACCGTCGCCAAAACTGTAAACCCACTTGGTCATGCCTTCTCCTCGCCGACTTAGTGTGGAGCTGGACGGTGGCCTCCGCCTGCTTCTGCGGGGAGCGATAGGATGCTGCGCTGCGAAAGGCAAGGCGCAGTTCCGCCACGGAATGTCCTACAATCGATTAATGAACCAGCACCGCGGCACCCTTGCAGCCACCCGTCGCCTCATATAGAACATACCAAGAACAAACATCGGAGACGATCATGCGCAAGACCGGCAAGCTCGACTATATCGAAATGGCGGCGGTTGGCGGCACGCTCGACCATGTGAAGTCCTTCTACAGTGCGGCTTTCGGCTGGACCTTCACCGACTACGGCCCCGACTATTCGGCCTTCTCAGAAGGCCTCGACGGCGGCTTCCAGGCCGAAGTCCCGGCAAAACCACTGCCGATTCTCTATTCCGAGGCACTGGAAGACAGCCTGACTGCTGTCGAAGAGGCCGGCGGCACCATCGTCAAGCCGATCTTCTCCTTCCCCGGCGGCCGGCGATTCCATTTCGTCGATCCGGCGGGAAACGAGCTCGCTGTCTGGGGCGAATGATTGGCTGAGCCATCGCTCTCGATCGGAGCCTGACTGCATAAGCCCAAGATCATTCGACGCGCGTCGGCGAATGCGTGTTGGTTAGATCGAGCCCCATACAACCGGCGCAAACTCGATGCGACCTGCCCCAAGATGATGCGGAAAGCTGCAAAGGCGCGATTGTGCTTTTGCCGCGCGCTGCATATAAGGCGGCTGTCGATTGACTCGCTGCGGCTTGCTGTTGCTGCCGAAGCATGTTGGGGCGTCGCCAAGCGGTAAGGCATCGGTTTTTGGTACCGACATTCCCAGGTTCGAATCCTGGCGCCCCAGCCAAAATTTTCGCAAATCGCTCGAAATCACCTCAATTCGCAAGGTTGCCGACCGGCCTCGTGCGCGCGGCAGTCGCATCCTCGACAAGGCCGCACCTCACAGCGTCGGCAGGACCTGCCGGATGTGATTGGCAAAAGCCTCGACCGCCGGCGAGCGTTCGGCGTCGCCATAGGCGATCAGCATGCCGAGGCTTGAAAGCGGCGGCAAAGGCGCGTTGAGGATGTGGAGGTCGGAGGGCACCGCCTCCTTGGTCATGACGCTGATCGCCAGGCCCGAGCGGGCAACCGCGATCAATCCGGCCAGGCTGTTGCTGGCGTAGGAGATCTTGTAGCGCAGCCCGGCATGGGCCATGGCATCGCAGGCGGCGCGGTGGTCCATGGCGTTGGAGGCCGGTAGCGCCATCGGGATGACGTCGCCGAATTCGTGCTGTTCCAGCGTCGGCC
Source organism: Aminobacter sp. LjRoot7 (assembly GCF_964252895.1). Classification (NCBI taxonomy): domain Bacteria; kingdom Pseudomonadati; phylum Pseudomonadota; class Alphaproteobacteria; order Hyphomicrobiales; family Phyllobacteriaceae; genus Aminobacter; species Aminobacter sp. LjRoot7. The sequence continues at coordinate 293,173 of NZ_CAXUPX020000002.1, read as the reverse complement.
GGCTGCCGACCCAGACCAGGGGCTCGGGGCGCACGACGTCGGGGGAATCGCCGGCATTCGGGGTCGACACCAGCGCCAAGTCGAGTTGCCGCTGGTGCAGCAGGCCGCGCAGCTCGACCGTCGGCGCCGAGACGACCTTGATCTCGACGTCGGGATAGAGGCTGCCGAAGGTCTTCAGGATCGCCGGGAAGAAGGCGATCAGATAGTCCTCCGGGCTGCCGAAGATGATCGACCCATGCAGGCCCTTGTCCGAAAAAGCCGAGACCGCGTCGTCCTGCAGCTTGAGGATGCGCTCGGCATAGGCGAGGAAACGGGTACCGCTCGCCGTCAGGCTGACGCCGCTGCCCCGGCGGTGAAACAGGCTCTGGCCGAGCACCTCCTCCAGCCGCTGGATCTGCATCGTCACCGCGGACTGCGTCCGCCCGACCTGCACCGCCGTAGCACTCAGGGTTCCGAGCTGCGCCGCCCGCACGAAGGTCGTCACCAATCTGAGGTCGAGCGGCGCCTGCATATCAAATCCCCTTATATCTGAATCCTTTTATTATCAATTTTACTGCACAAACGCCAACCCCTATCGTTCGCCCGAGCATCATCAAAAGGGGTGAGACATGTCGAACAACCGGGATCACGCGTTTTGGGCTTCGGCAAGGAAGCATCTGATCCGCTATGGCGGCAGCTTCGAGCCGGCGATCATCGAGCGCGCCGCAGGCTCGTTCGTCTATGACGCCGACGACAGGCCGATCCTCGACTTCACCTCCGGCCAGATGAGCGCCCTGCTCGGCCATGCCCATCCCAGGATCGTCTCGACGGTCAGCCGGCAGGTCGAGACGGTCGCGCATCTGTTCAGCGGCATGCTGTCCCGCCCGGTCGTCGATCTCGCCGAGCGCCTTGCCGGGCTGGCGCCCGGCCTCGACAGGGCGCTTCTGCTGTCGACAGGCGCCGAATCGAACGAAGCCGCCATCCGCATGGCCAAGCTGGTCACCGGCAAACACGAGATCGTCGCCTTCTCCAAGAGCTGGCACGGCATGACCGGTGTCGCGGCCTCGGCGACCTACAGTGCCGGCCGCAAGGGATATGGCCCTGCCGCCGTCGGATCGATCGCCATACCGGCGCCGAACAGTTTTCGCCCGCGCTTCCGGCATGCCGACGGCACGCTGGACTGGCGCAGCGAGCTCGACGACGCCTTCACCCTGGTGGACAGCCAGTCGACGGGAAGCCTGGCAGCCTTCGTCGCCGAGCCGATCCTGTCGAGCGGCGGCATGCTGGAACTGCCCGAGGGTTATCTCGCTGCACTCAAGCAGAAATGCCACGAGCGCGGCATGCTGCTCATCCTCGACGAGGCGCAGACCGGCATCGGTCGCACCGGAACGATGTTTGCCTTCCAGCGCGACGGCGTCACCCCCGACATACTGACGCTGTCCAAGACCATCGGCGCCGGCCTGCCGCTTTCGGCAGTGATGACGACGGCCGAGATCGAGGACGCCGCCTTTGCCAAGGGTTTCCTGTTCTACACCACCCATGTCTCCGACCCGTTGCCGGCGGCCGTCGGCCTCACCGTGCTCGACGTGGTGGAGGACGAGAATCTCGTCGAACGCGCCCGCCATCTCGGCACAAGACTCTTCGACGGCCTGTCACAGCTCAAGCAGCGCCATGAATGTGTCGGCGACGTGCGCGGCCGCGGCCTGATGCTCGGCGTCGAGATCGTCAGGAACGGCGCGGACAGGGAGCCCGACCATGAACTCGGCGCACGGATCGCGGCGGAGGCATTCAGCCGCGGCCTCAGCATGAACATCGTCAAGCTTCCCGGCATGGGCGGCGTGTTCCGCATCGCCCCTCCCCTGACGATCTCGGAGGCCGAACTCGATCTCGGCCTCAGCATCATCTCGGACGCGATCGAAGCCGGGCTGGCCGCTGGCGCAAGCGGCCCCAGCATCGCCGCAGAGTGAAAGGCACTCCAGACATGACCGACTTGAACAGCATGAGCCAGGGCGACGGCGCCAGGGCGGAGATCGACGTGCATACGCCTGTTACCATCCGGGTGCTTGTCGCCAAGCTCGGCCTCGACGGCCATGACAGGGGGGCCAAGGTCGTGGCCCGGATCCTGCGCGACGCCGGCATGGAGGTCGTCTACACCGGCCTCTACAAATCGCCCAACGACGTCGTCAATGCCGCGATCCAGGAAGACGTCGACGTCATCGGCGTCAGCCTGCTGTCGGGCTCGCATCTGCCATTGTTCCAGGAACTCGGCCGTTGCCTCAGGGAAAAGCAGGCCGAGCACATTTTCGTCGTCGCCGGCGGCGTCATTCCCGAGCATGACTACGCCGCTCTGTCGGACAGCGGCGTCGACGCCATCGTGCCGCAGGAAGCCAGGGGCGACCTGATCGTCACGACGATCAGGAACCTGATCGCCGAACGTGGCCGCATATGACGGCGTTCGCCTCATCCCGGCCGGCCCGTCGTGCGGCCTATGTGCCTTCGGCCGTGCTTGTCCCCGAGGTGCTCAAGGGCAGCGTGCTCGCCGTCGCTCGGATGATCACCCGCGCCGAAGCGGGATATGCCGAAGCAACGGAGGCGCTGGCCGACATCTACCGGCACACCGGCAAGGCCCATGTCGTCGGCATCACCGGCGTGCCCGGCGCCGGCAAGTCGACGCTCGTCTCGGCCCTGATCAGGGCCTTTGCCTCTGACGGACACAAGGTCGGCGTGGTTGCCGTCGATCCCAGCAGCCCGTTTTCCGGCGGCGCCATCCTCGGCGACCGCGTGCGGATGAGCGAGGCGGCACAATCCTGCCAGGCCTTTGTGCGCAGCATGGCGACGCGCGGACATCTCGGCGGTCTCGCCCGCTCGACGCTGCAGGCGGTCGATGTGCTCGACGCGGCGGGATACTCGCCGATCATCATCGAAACGGTCGGCGTCGGTCAGGACGAGGTCGAAGTCGTCACCGCCGCCCACACCATCGTGGTGTTGTCCGCGCCGGGGCTCGGCGACGACATCCAGGCGATCAAGGCCGGCATTCTCGAAATCGCCGACATTCACGCCGTCAGCAAGAGCGACAGGCCCGATGCCGCCGCGACGGTCGCGGCCCTCAGCGGCATGATGACCCTCGGGCCGGGCCGGCCAGGCTCGGACTGGCAGACGCCGGTGCTGCCGGTCAGTTCGGTTTCGGGCGAACGGGTCAACGAGCTCAAGGACGCCATCTCAAGGCACTGGGACCATCTCAGGGACAGCGGCGAGTTGCAGCAGCGCGCGCGCAGCATCGGCAGGACGCGGATCCTCGGCACCGCCCGGCAGCTTTTCCAGGACAGGTTCAAACGCGACGCAGACGAACTCGAGACCCACGTTCAGGCGGTGGTGAGCCGGACCATGGATCCGTCCGCCGCCGCCTGCCTTTTGCTGGGTTGGGACAATGAGGTGCCGGCATGAAACTGTTCTCAGCCGAGGCGATCGAGGACATCAGGGAAAAGCAGGCCGCGTGGGAGGCAAACGAACTCGCCGCCACGCTGAAAAGCCGGCCCGAGGAAAGACCGGCCTATGAGACGGAATGCGGCATTCCGTTGAAGCGGATCTACACCGCAGCCGACGTCGCCGGCATCCCGGCCAGCGACCTCGGATTTCCAGGCGCCTATCCGTTCACCCGCGGCGCCTATCCGACGATGTATCGCGGTCGTCCGTGGACGATCCGGCAGGTCGCCGGCTTCGGCAATCCCGAGGCGACCAACCAGCGCTACAAATACATGATCCAGACCGGCCAGACCGGGCTTTCGACCGACTTCGACCTGCCGACGCTTCTGGGCCTCGATTCAGACGATCCGATGGCGTTCGGCGAGGTCGGCCGCGTCGGCGTGGCGATCGATACCGTCGACGACGTCGACCGCCTGTTCGACGGCATAGACCTGGAGAAGATCTCGGTCTCGCTGACCATCAACCCGTCGGCCTGGGTGATCTACGCGATGTTCGTCGCGGTGGCGGAAAGGCGCGGCTACGACCTTGCCAAGCTGACGGGCACGCTGCAGGCCGACCCGCTGAAGGAATATGTCGCCCAGAAGGAATGGATCTACCCGGTACGGCCCGCCGTCAGGCTGCTGCGCGACCTGATCATGCACAGCGCCAGGACGACGCCGAAGCTCAATCCGATCAGCCTCAGCGGCTACCATCTGTCCGACGTCGGCGGCAACGCGTTGCAGGAGATCGCCTTCATCATGGCCTTCACCATCGCCTATTGCGAGGAGGTCATCGCCGCCGGCATGGACATCGACGACTTCGCGCCCAGGCTGTCGTTCTTCTTCATCAGCCACCAGGATTTCTTCGAACAGATCTGCAAGTTCAGGGCGGCCCGGCGCGTCTACGCCAGGATCATGTCCGAGCAGTTCCATGCCAAAAAGCCGGAATCGATGCGCCTCAGGGTGCATGTGCAGACGGCGGCAATGAGCCTGACCAAGGTCGAACACCACAACAACCTGATGCGCACGGCGATCCAGGCGCTGGGCGCGGTGCTCGGCGGCTGCCAGAGCATGCATACCAACGGCCTCGACGAGGCCTTCGCCATCCCGACCGAGGAAGCGATGAAGCTGGCCATCCGGACGCAACAGATCATCCGCGACGAAATCAACGTGACGTCGGTTATCGATCCGCTCGGCGGCTCCTATTTCGTCGAGCGCCTGACGCACGACATGGAGACCGAAATCTGGAAGGTGCTGGACGAGGTCAAAGAGCGCGGCGGCGCCATCAAGCTGGTCGAGGAAGGCTGGTTCCAGCAAAAGCTGGCCGACTCCGCCTATGCCACCTTCAAGAAGATCGACAGCGGCGAGAAGGTCTCGGTCGGCGTCAACCGGCATGTCGACGAAACCAGCGGCTCCGCCGAGGTCCACATCCACCCCTATGACGACCAGTGCACCCAGTTGCAGATCGACCGCCTGACCGCAGTGCGCGCCAACAGGGACAGCGCCCTGGTGACGCAGTTGCTGGCCGAGCTCGCCGACCAGGCCCGCTCCGACGACATCAACCTGCTGCCCAAGACGATAGAGCTGGTCAAGGCGCGAGCGACGCTCGGCGAGATCTGCAGCGCGCTGAGAGACGTCTGGGGCTCCTACGCCGAACCCATGATCGTATGAGGACCCCATCATGACACCAGCAGTCATTTCGACCGACGACGGCGCCATCAGCTGGATCAGGTTGAACCGGCCGGAACGGCTCAACGCCATGAATGGCGATCTCGTCAATCAGCTCTCGGCGGCGCTGGCTCTGGCCGAGACCAGGGCGGCCACCCGCGTCATCATCCTGCATGGCGAAGGCCGCGCCTTCTGCTCGGGCGACGACCTCAAGGATCTCGACGCGCAGACCACCTCGGAAGCGGCAACGCAGGCCTGGGTCGAATCCATCCAGGAGATCACGCTGCAGATCATGCAGTCGCGCAAGATCGTCATTGCCGCGGTGCATGGCTGGTGCGTTGGCGGCGCGCTCGAATGGGTGGTCAATTGCGACTTCCGGCTGTTTGCGGACAATACGCGCTGGTTCTTCCCCGAAGTCGGCTACGGGTTGTTCGTAACTGGCGGCGTGACCGCACTTCTGACCAAGCAGGTCGGGCCGCAAATCGCCAAGGAGCTGATGATCCTCGGCGAACGCCACAATGCTGCCAAGGCGGTCGAGGTCGGCATCGCCTGGAAACTCTTCGCCGAGGCAGACCTGCTCGACGAGGCGAGGAAGCTGGCACTGGCGATTGCCGCCCGGCCCGAGGATGCGGTGGCCGACATCAAGCACGCCATCAACGAAGGCCTCCACTCCTCGCTCGCCGCCGCCATGGCGCTTGAAACCAGGGCCACAGTCAGCGGCTTCCTGTCTGCCGAAGCGCAGGCCCGGGCAAAAAGGTTCTGAACGCGCCATGACCCTTAGCGTCTCATCTCCCGCCTACATCCCCGGCAAAAACGACGACGACCTGGAGAGCCGGGTGCTGCCGCGAATCCTGCTGCGGCAGGCCGAGCGGTTCGGCAGCAAACCATTCATCGAAATCTGCGGGCACAGCGCGAGCTTCGAGGAGATGCTGCTGGTTTCGAGCCAGCTGGCGCGCGGCCTGCGCCAATTGGGCGTCAAGAGGTCGGACCGCGTGGCGATGCTTTTGCCCAACTGCTTCGAGCTCGTCGCGTTGTGGTTTGCGACATCGAGCCTGGGGGCGATCGAGGTGCCGACCAATCCCGGCCTGAAGGGCGACCTGCTTTGCCACAACCTGAACAATTGCGGCGCGGAGGTGCTGGTAACCGATGTCAGCGCGCTGGCCGAGCTCGCCAAGGTGCAGGACAACCTGCCCAGCCTGCGGACCCTGATCCTTGTCGGAACAGACCCGGCCGAAGCCCGGGCGGCGGGCATCAGGATCGACCGCATCGTCAGCTTCGAGGAATGCATGGCGCCGCAATTGGGCTTCGACCTTGTCGATGTCCACTACTCCGACCCGATGGCGATCCTCTACACCTCCGGCACGACGGGTCCGGCCAAGGGCGCATTGATGTCGCACCATCATTGCTATTCCTGGGCGGCGGCGATGGCGTCCAACCTCGGCTACACCAGCAGCGACAGCTATTTCTCCGCCCTGCCGCTGTTTCACACCGATGCCCAGATGTTCGGCGTGCTGCTGCCGCTGATCTACGGCACCAAAACCACGCTGGTCGAAAGCTTCAGCGCCTCCAGGTTCTGGGATCAGCTCCGCGCCAGCGGCGCAACCGCGACCAATCTGCTCGGCGCGATGGCCGTCATCCTGATGCGTGCTCCTCCATCGGACGCCGACCGCGACAATCCCGTCCGGGTGTGCCAGTGCATTCCGATGGTCTCCGACAGGGAGGCCTTCGAACGCCGCTTCGACATGCGGCTTGTCACCGGCTACGGCCAGACCGAAACCAGCTTCGTGACGTTGGATGCGGTGGACGACACCCGACCGGGCTCCTGCGGCCGGCCGCATCCGGATTGGCAAGTGGCGATCGTCGACGAGGCCGACAGGCCGCTGCCGCCCGGCAGCATAGGCGAGATCGTCACGCGCCCAACCAAGAGCTGGAGCATGTTCTCAGGCTATTACCGCGCCGAGGCCAAGACCGTGCAGACTCTGCGGAACCTCTGGTACCATTCGGGCGACGCCGGCTTCATGGACAAGGACGGCTGGCTCTATTTCAAGCATCGCCTCAACGAGGCCATCCGCCGCCGCGGCGAGAACATTTCCGCCTATGAGGTGGAGACGGTCGCCGAGAAGCACCCCGACATCATCGAAAGCGCCGCTTTCGGGATTCCCTCCGAATTCACCGAAGAGGACATCATGGTGGTGGCCCTGCGGCGGGCCGGCTCGACCGTGGAGCCAAGCGAACTGCTCGACCATTTCAGGAATCTCGCGCCCCGCCACATGGTCCCGCGCTACATCGAGATCACCAACACGCCATTGCCGAGAACGCCGACGGAGAAGGTTGCCAGAAACACCTTGCGCCAGCGCGGCGTGGGGCCTGCCACTTTTGACCGGGGTGAGCGTTAGCGCGGGAGCAGATGTGGTGGAACGTCGGATGGTCGCCCCCTGTTTCGTCGACGATACGCTCGAATGTCTGCGCCGCCACGACGTTCCGATAGCACCTCTGCTGGCCAGGCTGGGGCTGCCGTCCATCATCTCGGAACCGATCTCCGCCCGGCAATATGGCGCGCTCTGGCGGGCGGTGGCCGAGGCCATGGACGACGAGTTCTTCGGCGAAGGCGCGCGGCCGATGCGCTCGGGCAGCTTTGCCCTTTTGTGCCATGCGGTGCTGACGACAACGACGCTCGAGCATGCGCTGCGGCGCAGCCTGCGCTTCCTGCGTGTCGTGCTCGACGATCCGCATGGCGAACTGATCGTCCGGGACGGACTGGCGGAGGTCACCCTGCGCGATGCCGGCCCGCTGCGCTCGGCCTTTGCCTACCGCACCTTCTGGATCATCGTGCATGGCCTGAACTGCTGGCTCGTCGGCCGGCGCCTGCCGATCCGCTGGGTCGATTTCAAATGCAGCGCGCCGCCGACCGGAACCGATTATCGCCTGTTCTTCGGCGCCCCGGTGCGCTTCGACCAGCCCGAGACGCGGCTGGTCTTCGACGCCGATTTCCTCAAGCTGCCCGTCATCCGCGACAGCAGCGCCTTGCGCGAATTCCTGCGCCAGGCGCCGGCCAACATATTGGTGCGCTATCGCCATGACGATGGGCTTTCCGCTGCCATACGCGGGCGCCTGCATGGCCTGGTTCCTTCGGCCTGGCCAAGCCTCGGCAACCTCGCCACCGGCATGCGCATACAGGAGCCGACCTTGCGCCGCCGGCTGCAGCAGGAAGGCCAGACCTATCGTTCGATCAAGGACGAGATGCGGCGCGCTTTGGCCATGGAAGCGCTGTTGAGCGGCGGCCGAACGGTCGCCGACGTGGCCGCCGACATCGGCTTTTCCGAACCGAGTGCCTTCCATCGCGCCTTCCACAAATGGACAGGCAAGAGCCCCGCTTCGTTTCGCCGGGAGGCCATCGTCATGGCCGATGCAGAGGACGGTCCAACCTTGAGCCCGCTCGCGCCCTACGCGCAGGGTGCTGAGACCGGCAAACATTGCAAAATCGATCACCAAATCTGAGCGCGGCGGTCATCGTCGGTCCCCTTGCTTCGTAGCAACATGCCCGGGAGAACAACGCATCCGGGCCTGAACAATGCAGATCAAGGACAAGGTCTTTCTGGTGACCGGAGCAGGCTCGGGGCTGGGCGCGGCGGTTGCCCGGATGCTTGCCGACGAAGGTGCCAGCGTGCTCGCCATCGACATGAACGCGGCCGCCGGAGAGAAGACGGCCGCGGAACTGGGCAGCAAGGCGCGTTTTCATCGCGCCGATGTCACCAGCGAAGCCGATGGTCTCGCTGCGGTGACATACGCCGAGGCGGTTTTTGGCGACATCCACGGGCTGGTCAACTGCGCCGGCATCGCACCGGGCGAACGGGTCATCGGCCGCGACGCTCCGCATGGCCTTGACAGCTTCGCCCGGACCGTCGCCGTCAATCTCGTCGGCACCTTCAACATGTTGCGGCTTGCCGCAAGCGTCATGGTCAAGGGTGAAGCCGACACCGATGGCCAGCGCGGCATCATCAACACCGCCTCCATCGCCGCCTTCGACGGCCAGGTCGGCCAGGCCGCCTATGCCGCGTCGAAGGGCGGCGTCGTCGCGCTGACCTTGCCCGTCGCACGCGAACTGGCCCGCCATGGCGTGCGCGTCGTCACCATCGCGCCGGGCATCTTCGAGACGCCGATGATGGCCGCGATGCCACAGGAGGTGCGAGACGCGCTCGGCGCCAGCGTGCCGTTTCCGCCACGCCTCGGCCGCCCTGACGAATATGCCGGGCTGGTCAGGCACATCTGCCAGAACACGATGCTGAATGGCGAGGTCATCCGCCTCGACGGCGCGCTGCGCATGGCGCCGCGCTGACCACATGCAGGAGGAGAGCTGGGTGAACAGTCATGATCCGGTGGTCATAGCAGGGGCAGCCAGGACACCGCTTGGCGGCTTCCTCGGAAGCCTGAAGGACCTTACCGCCCCGCAGCTTGGAGCAGCGGCCATCCGCGCCGTCCTGGAGCGGTCCGAGCTGGACACCGGCCTTGTCGACCAGGTGCTGATGGGCTGTGTCCTGGCGGCCGGCCAGGGCCAGGCGCCGGCGCGCCAGGCAACGCTTGCAGCCGGGCTGCCGCTCGCCACAGGCGCCACCACCGTCAACAAGATGTGCGGCTCCGGCATGATGTCGGCGATGCTTGCGCACGACCTCATCGCCGCGGGATCGGCGACGACGATCGTGGCCGGCGGCATGGAGAGCATGTCGAACGCACCCTACCTGCTCGACCGCGCGCGCTCAGGCTACCGCATTGGGCATCATCGCCTCGTCGACCATGTGTATCTCGATGGCCTCGAGGACGCCTATGACAAGGGGCGCCTGATGGGCACATTCGCCGAGGACTGCGCCAAGGCCTACGGCTTCACGCGCGATGCGCAGGACACGTTCGCGCTCGAGTCGCTCGACAGGGTACGGCAGGCCATCGCCGACGGCAGCTTCCGCGACGAGATCGTTCCCGTCACGGCAACGGACGGCAAGGCCGAACGGCTGGTCGGCAACGACGAGCAGCCGCAAAAGGCCCGCCCCGACAGGATCGCCTTGCTGAAACCGGCCTTTCGCGACGGCGGCACGGTGACGGCAGCCAATTCCTCGTCGATTTCAGATGGTGCCGCGGCCCTCGCGCTGATGCGCCGCTCGGCGGCGGACAGAGCCGGCCTCGCCCCTCTCGCAACAATTCGCGGCCATCTCACCCATGCCCAGGCGCCCAATCTCTTCACCTCGGCACCGGTCGGCGCCATGCGCAAGCTCTGCGAGAAGATCGGCTGGCGTCTCGAGGACGTCGATCTCTTCGAGATCAACGAGGCCTTTGCCGTCGTGCCGATGGTCGCGATGCGCGAGCTCGACCTGCCGCGCGACAAGGTCAACGTCCATGGCGGCGCCTGCGCGCTTGGCCATCCGATCGGCGCGTCGGGCACGCGCATTCTCGTCACGCTGGTGTCGGCGCTGCGCAGATACCGGCTGCGGCGCGGCATCGCCGCTGTCTGCATCGGCGGCGGCGAGGCCACGGCGATGGCCGTGGAGTTGACGTCCTAGACGGCCGCAAGGAGAAGGCCGCCGTTCAACAAGGGAACACCGGCGGCAGGTCCGAAACGGTCAGCCTTGCCAGCGAGCGTGGGCATCGCGGCGAGGCATCAACCAACGCCCACAATGCCAATGGGAGTCTTCAAATGAAAAAATCGCTGTTGTCAGCAGTTGCCTTGACCGCGCTGGTCGCCTTTGGCGGCCCGGCCTGGGCCGACATCGTGATCGGCGTCGCCGGCCCGATCACCGGCCCGAACGCCGCCTTCGGGGCGCAGTTCCAGAAGGGCGCCGAGCAGGCCGCCGCCGACATCAACGCCGCCGGCGGTGTGCTCGGCGAGCAGATCAGGATCCAGGTCGGCGACGACGTCTCCGACCCGAAGCAGGGCATTTCGGTGGCCAACAAGTTCGTCGCCGACGGTGTCAAATATGTCGTCGGCCACTTCAATTCGGGCGTGTCGATCCCGGCGTCCGAGGTCTATGCCGAAAATGGCGTGCTCGAGATTTCGCCGGCTTCGACCAATCCGCAATATACCGAGCGCGGGCTGTGGAACACCTTCCGCACCTGCGGCCGTGACGACCAGCAGGGCAAGGTCGCCGGCGACTACATCGCCGCCAATTTCAAGGACGCCAAGATCGCGATGATCCACGACAAGAGCCCCTATGGCCAGGGCCTTGTCGACGTCGCCAAGGCGGTGCTCAACGGCAACGGCATCAACGAGGTGCTGTATGAAGGCATCAACATTGGCGACAAGGATTTCTCGGCCCTCATCGGCAAGCTGAAGCAGGCCGGCGTCAGCCTGATCTATTTCGGCGGCCTGCACACCGAGGCCGGCCTGATCATGCGCCAGTCGGCCGACCAGGGGCTGAAGGCCATTCTGTTCTCGGGCGACGGCATGGTGTCGAACGAGCTCGCTTCGATCGCCGGCGACGCGGTGGTCGGCACGCTCAACACCTTCTCGCCCGATCCGCGCAAGAATCCGGCGGCCAAGAATCTGGTCGAGAACTTCCGGGCCAAGGGTTTCGAGCCGGAAGCCTATACCTTGTATTCCTACGCCGCCGTCCAGATCATCGCCGCCGCCATCGCCAAGGCGGGTTCAGCCGACGATGCCCAGAAGGTCGCCGAGACGATGAAGGCGAACGGTCCCTGGACGACGGCGATCGGCGACATCGGCTACGACGCCAAGGGCGACATCACCCGCCCCGACTACGTCATCTACGAATGGAAGCGAGGCGACGACGGCAAGCCGACCTATGCCCAGAAGCAGTAGCTAGAGAGGTTCCGCTTTTCTTCGAATCGCGGAACCTCTCTATCTCTTTGTTTCTACGCAATTCCGGACGGAAAACCGCTGCGCACTTTTCCTGGAATTGCTCTAAGGGAGGGATGCCCGGCCCCACGGGGTCGGGCATCCCGCTGGTACTGGCGCACAGGATTATGTGCCTGTCAGGGGCCAATCGGTGCGCCGCCGCCGAATTTTCCTGCTAGAAGGATCCGCCACCGGGTCCCCGCAATGAACCACACGATCACCGTTCTCGATAAGCCATCTTCCGACGAGCTCGATATCATCGGCGAACGCCTCGCCGCCTTCAATTCAGGGGATGTCGGCCCGGCAGAAAAGCAAGCGCTGATCGTTGCCGTCCGCGACGAGACCGAAAAACTCCTTGGCGGCATATCGGGCTACACCGCCTGGGGCTGGCTCTACATACAGTGGCTTTGGGTGGACGACAGCCTGCGCGGCCAGAACATGGCGTCACGCATGCTCGAGGCGGCCGAGGACGAGGCCATCAGGCGCGGCTGCCACGGCGCCTATATCGACACCTTCAACCCGACGGCGCTGAAGGTCTATCAGCGCCAGGGCTACAAGCCCTTCGGCGAGCTTGCGGATTTCCCCAAGGGGCGCACGCGGACCTTCCTGTCGAAGCCGCTCCAGCCGGCGGCCTGAACCGGCGGCGCGGTGCTTGCCGCCACTCTTTTGTCGCTGCTTTGCAGTTTCGTCGCGAGCGCGAACGTCAGCCGGCGATGCGGCCGCCGGTCATCGGCTGAGGCACACCGGTCGTGCTCGGGAAGCTGATCGGCATGCCGCGCAGGACACGCACGGCGAGGAAGGCAAAGCACTCGGCTTCCACCGCATCGCCGCGCCAGCCGATCGTGTCGGCAGAGACGGCATCGACGCCGGCGCGCTCGCGGAGCATCGCCATGAAGGTCGGGTTGTGGCGGCCGCCGCCCGAGACGAACAGCTTCTTCGGTCGCTGCGGCAGGAGGTCGAGCGCCTTACCGACGCAGGACGCGCTGAAAGCGGTCAGGGTGGCGGCACCGTTCTCGTTGCTCAGCCCGTCGGCCATCCCTGCGGTGAAATCGAAGCGGTCGAGCGACTTGGGATAGGCAGCCGTGAGATAGGGGTGTTCGAGCAGGCGCGCGAGCCTCGCCTCGTCGACGGTGCCGGCCGCGGCGAGCGCCCCGCCCCGGTCCATCTCGCCCAGCCCCCGCGCCTTGACGAAGTCGTTGATCGGCGCGTTGGCCGGGCCGGTGTCGAAGGCGACGAGGTCGGACTTGCCGTCCCACCAGGTGACGTTGCCGACGCCGCCGAGATTGAGGATGGCGCTGTCGCCGCTCGCGCCTGCCGTGCCGAGCAAGGCGGCGTGGTAGGCGGCGGCCAGCGGCGCGCCCTGCCCGCCGGCACGGATGTCGGCGGTGCGGAAATCATAGACCACCTTGGTGCCGAGGAGCGACTGCATCAGCGCGCCATCGCCGAGCTGGCGGGTCTCGCCCGGCAGTCCGCCCTTCTGCGGGCCGCGATGCAGCACGGTCTGGCCGTGGAAGCCGATGACGCCGATGTCGCTCATCGCCATGCCCGCGCCCTCTACGACCTGGCGCACGGCAGCCGACTGGGCGCGGGTCAGGGCTTGCTCGGCGCTGGCGAAGATCGCCGGCTCCGGCCCCTCGAAGTTCCAGACTCGGGCTTCGGCCTGCGCCTGCTCCAGCATCGGCCGGACGGAAGCTTCGTAAGGCACGAGTGCGTAAGGACCGAAGGCCTCGATGCGCTCGCCGTCGGTCTTGAGCAGCGCGACGTCGATGTTGCCGTCGAGGACGGTTCCGGTCATCAGCCCGACCGACCAGATGGGTTGCATGTTCAAGCTCCGTTGATGATGTCGCCGACCTGACGGCGAAGATCTGTTATGCCGCTGTCGAAGTGACGCGTCGGATGGATGCGATTGGTGAGCAGCGTCCAGGCGCGGCCGGCGTCGAAATCGATCCACAAGCCGGTGCCGGTAAATCCGGTATGGCCGATGGTGCCTGTGCTGCAGCGGTCGCCGCCGGACCAGCCGGCATAGGCGCGCTCCCAGCCATGCGTGCGCTTGTCCGAAAGCGGCCTGCGCATCAGCGCGATCGCGTCGGCGGAGGCACCGCTGCCGTCGAGCAGGCCGTGCGCGAAAGCCAGAACCGAGGCCGCCGTGCCGAACAGGCCGGCATGGCCCGCCCCCTGCAGCGCCGAGCAATTGTCGTCATGGACCTCGCCCGACAGCACCCGGTGGCGCCAGGTACAGTCCTCGGTCGCCGCCGACTGTTCCGGATCGGCCGAAAAGGCAAAGCCCTTGCCGGCATCCATGTCACGGATCCATGTGCCCGACAGGCGCTCCATGACAAAGCCGAGCAGGATGAAGTTGATGTCGGAATAGACAGGCGCATCGAGCTTTCGCCATTGGCGCTGCAGGATGAAGGTCCGCAGCAGATCCGGATCGCGGCCATAGCTGTAGATCGGCTCGACCGCCGGGAACGGCGTCTGGTGGCCGAGACACTGGCGGAAGGTCACCTGCCGCTCCCAGGCGTCGGGGTCATACTGGCGCAGGTCGGGCAAGACAGTCGTCAGCGGCGCATCGAGGTCGACGCTGCCGGCCTCGGCCAGCGCCAGGATGCGCGGGGTGGTGAAAATGACCTTAGTCAGCGATGCCAGGTCGAACCAGGTCTCCTGCTGCATCGGGCGCTCGGATGGCAGGCGTTGCGCATGGCCGATGGCGCGGGAGAACCGCCGGCCGTCCTTGTCGACGACCCCCATCACACCGCCGGGAATCCGACCAGCGGCGACGGCATGTTCGAGCGGGACGAATGCACGCTCGAAACGCTGGGCGATGTCGTGGCTGGCCATGTTCGCTTTCCTCAGGCCTCGGCGCGGACCTTGTGGTCGGCGCCGAATTGCATCCATGTCGCGGCCGGCGGCTCGTAGCCGACCGGACGCACCAGCGACGGCACCTGGCGGGTGTCGAGCTCGAAATGCTGCTTGCGGCGGTCGATTGTCGGCACGGCCTCGATGAGCTTCTTCGTATAGGGGTGCTGCGGGTCGGACAGCACCGATTTCGCATCGCCGATCTCGACGATCTGGCCGGCATACATCACCGCGACACGATGCGCGATACGCTCGACGACTGCCATGTCGTGCGAAATGAACAGATAAGCGAGACCGTATTCGTGCTGCAGGTCGACCAACAGCTCGAGCACGCGCGCCTGGACCGAGACGTCGAGCGCCGAGACCGCTTCGTCGAGCACCACGACAGACGGATTGAGCATCAGCGCACGCGCAATGCACAGGCGCTGGCGCTGGCCGCCGGAGAACTGGTGCGGATAACGGGCAAGGCTGTCCTCGGGCAGGCCGACGCGCTTGAGCAGCGCTGCCATCCTGTCGCGAACCTTGACGTCGACAGGCGTGCCGGTGGCGATCACGGGCTCGGCCAGGAGCTGCTCGACATTAAGACGCGGATTGAGCGAGGCATAGGGATTCTGGAACACCATCTGCACCGGCAGCCGGCTCTGGCCGGGTCGCGCCGCCTGGGCTTCCACTGAAAACGCTCCGCGCGTCGGCGAGACCAGGCCGAGTACGGCGCGCGCCGTGGTCGACTTGCCCGAACCGCTTTCGCCGACGATCGCCAGCGTTTCGCCAGGCATCAGATCGAAGGCGACGCCATCGACGGCATGCACCGCGCCCACCGGCTTGCTGAACCAGCCGCCCTTCAGCGGATAACGCACGACGAGATCGTCGACCTCGAGCGTCGCCCTGGGCAGCGGCGCTGCCGCGCGTGCTCCGTCGGTTCTCACAGCCACGCCGCTGGAGAAATGCGGCACCGCATGCAGCAGATGCTGGGTGTACGGGTGCTGCGGCTTGTCGAGGATCTGGCTCAGTTCGCCCTGCTCGACGACCCTGCCGTCCTGCATCACCATCACGCGGTCGGCGATGCCGGCGACGAGGCCAATGTCGTGGCTGATGAAGATCATCGACATGCCGGTTTCGCGGCGAAGCTCGGCCAGCAGCGCCATGATCTGCGCCTGGACGGTGACGTCGAGTGCGGTCGTCGGCTCGTCGGCGATCAAAAGGCGCGGATTGCAGGCCAGCGCCATGGCGATCATCACACGCTGCAGCATGCCGCCCGACAGCTCGTTCGGCGTCGCCTTGAGCCGACGCTCGGCGTCGGGAATACGCACCCGCTCGAGTGCGTCGCGCGCCGCGGCACGTGCCTGCGCGCCGGTCAGGCCGCGATGCAGGCGGAACGATTCCTCGATCTGGGCGCCGATGGTCAGCACCGGATTGAGCGAGGTCATCGGCTCCTGGAAGATCACGCCGATCTCGGCGCCGCGAATGCCGATCAGTTCCTGCTTGCCGGCGCGGGTGACGTCAAGCACGCTGCCGTCGGCGCGCAGCAGTTCGATCTTGCCGCTGGTGATGCGGCCGCCGGCATAGTCGATCAGGCGGTTGCTCGACAGTGCGGTGACCGACTTGCCCGAGCCGCTCTCGCCGACGATCGCCAGCACCTCGCCGACGCCGAGATCGAAGCTCACGCCATGCACGACTTCCTTGGCGCTGGCCGCCGGGCCGAAGCTGACATGCAGGTCGCGGACCGAAAGGATCGGCTTCATCTCTGATGCCATGGTCACGCCCTCCTCGTCTTGGGGTCGAGGATGTCGCGCAGCGCATCGCCGAGAAGGTTGAAGCCGAGGATCGAGAGCATGATGGCAACAGCCGGAAAGGCCAGCAGCCACGGCGCCTGCTCCATCAGGTTGCGCGCATCGCTCAGCATCAGGCCGAGCGACGAGGCCGGCGGCTGGGTGCCGAGGCCGAGGAAGCTCAGGCCGGCTTCGGTCAGCAGCGCCCAGGCGAGCGCCAGCGTCACCTGCACGGTGAGCGGCGCCACCAGGTTGAGCAGCAGGTGCCGGGTCAGGATATAGGTGCGGCTCGAGCCGAAGGTGCGGGCGGCATCGACGAAATCGCGGGCCTTGAGCGACAGCGCCGGGCCACGCACGACGCGGGTGAAGATCGGCGTGTAGACGATGCTGATGGCAGCGACACTGGTCCAGGTGCCGGGGCCGATGATGGTGACGATCAGCAGCGCCAGAAGGATCGCCGGGAAGGCCAGCAGCACGTCCATGAAGCGCATCATCACCGTGTCCCAGCGGCCACCAAACCAGGCGGCGATGAGGCCGAGCACGGTGCCGGCGAGCGTCGCAAGTGCGACGGAGAAAAACGCCACGGTGAAGGACTGGCCGATGCCCTTCATCAGGCGGCTCATCACGTCGCGGCCGAACAGGTCGGTGCCCATCCAGTAGGACGACGTCGGCGCATGCAGGCGGTCGATGCGGTACTGCATCAGCGGGTCATGCGGGGTCAGGCCGGCGGCGCCGGCCAAGGCGACGAGCAGGTAGGCCAGCACGATGGCGCCGCCGATGCGGCCGCTCGGATGCGAAAAGATGGCCTTCACGACACGCATCAACGGCTCTCCAGGCGAATACGGGGGTCGAGCGCGGCATAAGCGAGGTCGACGAGCAGATTGACGATCATGAAGTTGAGGGCGATGAACAGCACAGCCCCCTGCACCAGCGCATAGTCGCGCTGCAGGATGGCTTCGAGCACCATGCGGCCGAGGCCGGGCAGCGCATAGATCTGTTCGACGATGACAGCGCCGCCGAGCAGATAGCCGAATTCGATGCCGCTCAGCGTGACGACGGGCACCAGCGCATTGGGCAGAGCGTGGCGCCAGATGACGCTGCGCTCGGAAGCGCCCTTGCTGCGCGCGGTGCGGACATAGTCGTCGCTCAGCACGTCGAGCATCGCCGAGCGGGTGACGCGGGTGACCGAGGACGCAAAGGCGCAGCCAAGCGTGATTGCCGGCAGGATCATCTGGCCGAGATTCTGCAGCGGATCCTGCCAGAACGGTGTGAAGGCGCCCATCGTCGGCAGCACGCCGAAGCCGGCCGACAAGATGTAGATGATGACCAGACCGACCACGAAGCTCGGCGTCGACTGGCCGATCATGGCGGCGATGCGGACGCCGAGATCGGCGGGACGTTCGTTGCGGGTGGCAGCGAAGACGCCGGCCGGCACGCCGATCGACAGCGCGATCAGCATGGCCAGAAGCGCCAGTTCAAGCGTCAGCGGAAAGCGTTCGAGGATGACCGACAGCACCGGCTTGCCGTAGGTCACCGATATGCCGAGATCGCCGCTGAACAGGCCGGTGAACCAGCGCCAATACTGGACCGGCCAGGGTTGGTCGATGCCGAAATAGATGGCCAGCGAATCCCGCTGCTGCGGCGTCAGAAGTCCGGCCTCGGTTCCCAGCATGGCGGTGATGGAATCGCCCGGCACCAGCCGGATGGCGATGAAGACGATGATCGAGACGCCGATCAGCACCAGGGGAAAGGCCCGCAGGCGACGTATCACGTAACTCATGGCGTAAGGACCATCTGGAGTTGGGGAGCCGTTGCGGTTCCCGGGCTGGACCGGCCAAGGCCGGTCGCGGATTCAAGGGCGGTCGCCATCGGCTCAACGGCGACCGCCTTCGGGCGGCGACAGGGAGATGCCCGCCGCCCAAAACGCAGTTGCTACTGGATGGTGACCTTACCCAGGCTGACCAGCGAGCCGGTCGGCATCGGCACGAAACCCTGCACGTTCTTCTGCTGGGCGGTGTAGCCATAGCCGGTGTAGAGCCAGATCCACGGCGCCTTTTCAGCAAGTTGCTTGTCGAACTCGGCGAAGATCACCCTGCGCTTTTCCGGATCAGTCTCGGCGCGGCCGTCCTGCAGCAGCTTGTCGAGCGTGTCGTCGGCGAAGTTCGAAACCTTCTGCAGGTTGCCGTTCTTGGTCCAGTAGCGGTTGTACATGGTGTAGGGGTCGGGACGGCCGCCATTCAGCGCCACTGCCATGTCGAAGTCGCCCTTCAGCCAGGTGTCGACATAGACGTTGAGCTCCATCATCTTGATGTCGAGCTTGACGCCGATCTCGGCCAGCTGCGACTGCAGCACCTGCGCTTCGGCGGCAGCGGTCGGCGGCTCGCCGGTGGCAGCGATCACGGTGGCGCTGAAGCCATCGGCAAAACCGGCATCGGCCATCAGCTTCTTGGCCTTCTCGACGTCCTGCTTGTAGCAGAACAGCGAATTCGGATCGGAAGCGAAGAACGGCGCGGTAATCGGCCCGGTCACCTGGCCTTCGCCGAGGGAGGCCGTGTCGAGCACCGCCTTGCGGTCGACGGCGCAGGAGATGGCCTGGCGCACGGCCAGCTCGTTCATCGGCTTGCGCGCCGGGTTGAGCTGCAGCACGTGATAGGCGAGCAGCGGCGCACGGTTGAGCTGGAGCTTCGGCTCGTTGGGCACCAGCGTCGCAATCAGCGGATCGTTGAGCAGCGCGAAGTCGATCTGGCCGGTGCGCATGGCGGCGAGGATCGCGGTTTCGTCGGGCAATACGCTGATCTCGATGCCGTCGACGCCGGTAGCACCGCCGGCCCAGTCCTTGTTGGCGACAAGTGCGGCCTTGGAATTGGGATCCCACTTCTCGAGCTTGAACGGACCCGAGCCGACAGCCTTAGTGCCGATGGTGCCGGCCGCGATCTCGCTTGCCGGGACGATCGACGAATTGGTGTCGGTCATGGCGGTCAGGATCGGCGCGTCGGGCTGCTTCAGCTTGAAGACGACGGTGCCGGCATCCGGCGCCTCGATGCTCTCGATGGAGAGATAGTTGGCGCGGTTGGCGGCACCGGTCTTCTCGTCGAGGATGCGTTCGAACGATGCCTTGACGTCGGCCGAGGTCACGGCGGCACCGTTCTGGAACTTGGCCTTGGGGTCGAGCTTGAAGGTCAGCTGCTTGCCATCGGCCGCGAATTCCCAGGACGTCGCGATGCCGGGGATGATCTTGAGATCGGCGTCGAGGCGCACGAGCGGCTCATAGATCAGCTCGAGCAGGCGCAGCGACGAAAACGCGGTCTGCTTGTGCGGGTCGAGGCCGGTGGCGTCCTGCGCCCAGGCCATGCGCAGGTTCGCTGCATCGGCATGGCCGGCGACCGCCGAGAGACCGATCATCACGGCCGTCGTCGCGCCAAGGAAATATCTGAATTTGCTGGTCATTTCATCCTCCCTGTTAGTCTTTCGCCGGCGGCCGGAATGGCCGCCCGGATCACTCAGTTGCCCTGATCATATGGATGCCTGCTTCGCATCCCGGATTGCTTGCCGCAAGAAGCCTTTGGAACCGTCCAGCGCTGATCGCGCAGCGGCAGGTTCCATCCCCGTCATGACGATGAGGATTGCCAGCTTCACGTCGTTGTCGGTCTGGGCGAGCGCTGTCTGCGCCTCTTCCAGCGTGCATTCGGCTGCCTGCATGACGATGCGGGCGGCACGCGCCACGAGCTTCTTGTTCGAAGCCTTCAGGTCGACCATCAGGTTTTCATAGGTCTTGCCGATGCCGATCATGCTGGCGGTGGTCAGCATGTTGAGCACAAGCTTTTCAGCCGTGCCCGATTTCATCCGCGTCGAACCGGTCAGCGCCTCGGGGCCGACAACAGGCGAAATGGCGATTTCGGCGATTTCGGCGATGGCTGACTGCGGGTTGCACGACAGCGCAACAGCGGTGGCACCTACCTTCTTCGCATAATTCAGGCCGCCAATGACGTAGGGTGTGCGGCCGCTTGCAGCGATCCCGACGACGACGTCCCTGGATGTCAGCTCGATGTCGGCCAGCGCCTCCGCACCCTTGGTCTGGCTGTCCTCGGCCCCTTCGGTGGCCTTCAGCAGCGCGCTGTAGCCGCCGGCAATGAGGCCGACAACCATGGTCGACGGCACGCTGAAAGTCGGCGGACACTCCGAGGCGTCGAGCACGCCGATGCGGCCGCTGGTGCCGGCGCCCATATAGATCAGGCGCCCGCCCTGCCGGAAAGCTGCGATGGTGCGGTCGACGGCAGCGGCGATCTCGGGCATCACCTTTTCGACCGCATGGGCGACAAGCTTGTCTTCGTCGTTGATTTTCCTGAGGACGTCGATGGTCGGCAAAAGGTCGATATCCATGGTGCGCGGGTTCCGCTCCTCGGAAACCAAACGCCCCAGTTCCGAAATCAAGGCTTGTTCTGACACTTGTCGCCACCTGCCCGGTTCTCAAGATGCAAGAGCCTGCGGAGCCGGTTCTCCTAGGCTTTCATTAACTTTCTAGAATGACATATTCCTGTTGTCAATAAATTTTGGAATGGATTATTCCTTGGCAATGAGCATCCGGTCGAGCTGTCGGGCAAGGATGATCGCCCCCGACACGGCGTCGCCATCCGTCGGCTTGAGGCGACGGCGAACGTCGGGCGCAAGCCAGGGTTCCAGCGGGCTGGCGAGGCCGCCGAGCAGGGTGACGCGCGGCGCGCCCTTGTCGAACAGGGTGCGCACGATGGTGTCGATCTGCTCTGCCGCCGCCTGCACGATGCGGCGCCCCGCGGCATCGCCCTGGTCGGCATGGCGCATGACGGTGGGCGCCAACGCGGCGTAATCAGTGGCGGTTGCCCGGTCCATCCAGGCCACAGCTTCCATCGGATCATTGTGGAAACGCTGCATGACCTCGGTGAGCAGGGCCGAGCGATCATGCCGGCCGTCATTGGCGCGCAGCGCCAGCTGCACCGCCTTCAGGCCGAGATCTGCGCCACTGCCCTCATCCGAGATCGGGAAACCGTAGCCGCCGACCCTGAGGTCGCGTCCCTCGACGAAACCCAGCCCGATCGAACCGGTGCCGGCAATGACGATGGCGCCGTCCTTGCCCGAATGGGCGCCAAGGCAGGCGCCCATGCCGTCGCTGGTGAAGCCGATGGCGGCGAAGGGATGGTCCAGCGCCTGCAGCGCCTCCAGCGCGCCCTTTCGACCAATGCCGGCAAGGCCGATGCCAGCAAAGGTGCGCGCCAGCTCGGCTGCGCCGAAACCGGCCTCCTCGACCGCCGCGCCATAGGCACGGGCGATCGACGCCCAGGCGACGTCGATGCCGAGCCGCGTCGTCGCCGGACCCGAGAGCCCCTGGCCGCGCACATCGCCGGCCTCGTCGACGATGCGGGCGCGGCAACCGGTGCCGCCGCCATCGACGCCGAGATAGAAACGGGGGAGCGCCACCGAACTCATCCGGGTAGCCGCTCGATTGTCGCTCCGCACATCTGGAGCTTGCGGTCGAGGCTCTCGTAGCCCCGGTCGAGGTGGTAGACGCGATTGACGATGCTCTCGCCCTCGGCGACCAGGGCTGCGAGCACCAGCGATACCGACGCCCTGAGGTCGGTGGCCATGACCTGCGCCCCGCGCAGCGGTGTGCCGCCGCGCACCAGCGCCGTCGTGCCCTGCAAGGTGATGTTGGCACCGAGGCGAACCAGCTCGGGCACATGCATGAAGCGGTTCTCGAACACCGTCTCGCGCAACAGCGAAGCGCCCGGCGCGCAGCACATCAACGCCATGAACTGGGCCTGGAGATCGGTCGGAAAGCCGGGATATGGCTCCGTGGTGACGTCGACCGGCGCCAACGGGCCGTCGCGCGAGACGATCAGCCCGCGGTCGCCCGGCCAGACGCTGACGCCCGCCGCCTCCAGCACCTGCACCACCGACGCCATGTGCTCGAGCCGCGCATTGGTCAGCTCGAGCTGGCCGCCTGTAATCGCTGCGGCAATCGCATAGGTTCCCGCCTCGATGCGGTCGGGAATGGTGTGATGGCTGGCCGAGCGCCAGGACGTGCCGCCCTGGACGAGAATGCGGTGCGTGCCCGCCCCTTCGATGTTTGCGCCCATGGCGCCGAGGCAGGCGGCGAGGTCCATCACCTCGGGCTCGCGGGCGGCGTTGACGATCTCGGTCTCGCCCTGTGCCGCTGTTGCCGCCATCATCGCCGTCTCCGTCGCGCCCACCGAAGGCGAGCCGAGCACGATGCGTGCGCCGGTCAGCCCCTTGGGCGCGGCGGCGACGATCGAGCCGCCGCGAATGCCGATGTCGGCGCCCAATTGTCCGAGTGCCTTGATGTGCATGTCGACGGGCCGCGCGCCGATAGCGCAGCCGCCGGGCAGCGACACCTCGGCCCTGCCGAAACGGGCAAGCAGCGGCCCCAGCACCAGCACCGTGGCGCGCATCTTGCGCACCGTGTCGTAGCTGGTTTCCCGCGACGAGGCCTTGCTCGCGTCGACATGGACGGAGCGGCCCTGGCGGCTGATCTCGGCGCCATGCTGGGTGATGACGCCAAGCATGTTCTCGACGTCGCTCACCGCAGGCAGGTTTGTCAGGTGGAGCGGTTCCGGGCTCAGCAGCGAGGCTGCGATCTGCGGCAAGGCCGCATTCTTGGCGCCTGAAATGGCGACCGCGCCCTGCAGCCTTTGCCCGCCGACGATGCGCAACTTGTCCATATCAAAGAATCCGTTCAACAGCCGATCGAACCGGCCGAACTGACAAGAGAGTTGATCGCAATATTCTTCTCTGTCAACCTTGCCTGGAATATTCTATTCCTTGATGTCAGCTGGATGAGAGAGCCCCGAGGAGCTTCATGTCGGTTCTCACGAAAATCATTGCGACGCTCGACACCATGGCGCCGGCAGACCGGCAGATCGGCCAGTTCATCGTCGACAATCCAGATGAAATGCTGCGCCTGTCGTCGGTGGCGCTGGGCGAACAGACGGGCCGCAGCCAGTCCAGCGTCGTCAAATTCGCGCAGAAGCTTGGTTATCCCAGCTACCAGCAGCTGAAGCTCGCGGTCAGCGAGGCCAAGGCACAGCAATGGCAGGCGCCTCCCGGCATGGTCCATGGCAGCATCGACCGCGCCGACGGTTATGTCGCCGTGCAGCAGAAGCTGGTGGCCGGCAAGCTCGCGGCGATGCAGCAGACGATGTCGGTCAATAGCGAACAGACCGTGGGGCGGGTTCTCGACCTGCTTGACCGGGCCGAGCGCATCCACCTCGCTGGCGTCAGTGCCTCATCGCTCGTCGCGCGCGACTTCGCCATCAAGCTGATGAAGCTCGGCCGCAACGTGCTGCACGACAGCGACAGCCACGTGCAGCTCGCCAGCGCCGCATCGCTCGGTGCGCGCGACGTGCTGCTGGCATTCTCGCATTCGGGCACCAGCATCGAAACAGTCCGCATCGCCGAACTCGCCAAGGAGCGGGGCGCTGCGGTCGTCGTCATCTCCTCGCTCAGGGACAATCCCTTGAGTGCGATTTCAGATGTCGTGCTTCACTCGGTCAGCGACGAGGACAATGTGCGCTCGTCGTCGATCACCGCCCGCGACGCGCAGCTGGCCCTGACCGACCTGCTGTTCATCCTGCTCGTCCAGCGCCAGGCCGATGCGAACGACCACATCCATCGCAGCGAAGCGGCCGTTGCAGCACTCAAGGTGCGATAGGCCGATATCGACGTACTCCGAGGCGCCGCCTATCCGCCCAGCCCTGAGGGCTCACTCCGCCGCCATCAGCCGTGACGCCTCGAGCATCGTCCTGATCTCCGACCGGCAGGAGCCGCAATTGGTGCCGGCTTTCAACACCTTGCCGATGTCGTCGAGGCTGGCGCAGCCGCCCGAGATCGCGCTGGTGAGCTGGTTCATGCCGACATTGAAGCAGGAGCAGACGATGCGGCCGACTGATGGTACCGGCACCGGCGCGCGCCCCGACAGCAGGGCGCGGCGATCGAGTGCCGTCAGCGGCTCACCAGCAGCGAGCAGTGACAACAGCCAGTCGCGCTCGGGCAGATGCCCGTGCGGCGCGACCAGCAGCGCCTCGGCGAGCCTGCCCTCGCCGTCGGTCGCGGCAGCGCGGAAGGTCGAGCTCCGCCGGTCGGTGTATTCGAGCAACTGGTCGGCCGGCACCACGTCGACCAGACGGCGGGCGAGCAGGATGCCCTGTTCGGGCGGCTCGGTGCCGGACAGTTCGTAGATCCAGCCGCCTGCCACCGCCGCACGGCTCCAATGGACGAAGCCCGTCGGCCTGATGTCGCGGCGGGTCATCAGCACGCCGGTCCATGCGACAGGCTCGCGGGAAAGGCGCACAGGGACGTGCTTGAGCTCCGGCTGGCCGGAAAATGGATCGGTAACCGGCGCCGACAACGATCCGGCGGCGGCGTTGGCGGCAAAGCGGCCGCTCCAGTGCATCGGCAGGAAGGCCTCGCCCCGCCGCTGGCCAGCGCTGGTGGCAGCCTTGGCCCGCCCGCCGCCATAGCGGCTTTCAATGCGGACCAGATCCCCGTCGGCGATCCCCAGTGCGATGGCGTCGGCAGCGTTCAGCTCGACCACCGGCTCCGGCGCATTGGCCATCAGGCGCGGCACCCTGCCCGTCCGGGTCATCGTGTGCCACTGGTCGCGCAGCCGGCCGGTGTTGAGGACAAGCGGAAAAGCGGCGTTGACCGGCAGTGCCGCGCCTTCCTGGCGGACGGCGACGAAACGTGCGCGCCCATCGGCGGTGGGAAAGCGCCCGTCACCCAGCAACCGCTGGACCCCGGCTGAGGCACCGGTGGGCAATGGCCAATGCAACGGCGCGAGCGCCTCGTATTCGCTGTCCTCGATATCGGCGAGGCCGCCGATGTCGAACAGGCGGGCGCCGTCATTCTCGAAGGCGGAAAGTGCGGCATGCTCGCGAAAGATCGCCGCCGGGTTGGCGTAGCCGAAAGCCTCGGCAAAGCCCATGCGCCGGGCGGCCTGCGACACGATCCACCAGTCGGGGCGGACCTCGCCCGGCATCGGCAGGAACGATTTCTGGCGCGATATCAGGCGCTCGGAGTTGGTCACCGTGCCGTCCTTCTCGCCCCAGGCGGCGGCAGGCAGGAGCACGTCGGCGAAATGGCTGGTGTCGGTGCGGGTGACATCCGACACCACGACGAATTCGCATGCCTTCAACGCCGCGCGCACCTTGCCGGCATCCGGCATGCTGACGGCGGGGTTGGTGCCCATGATCCAGAGCGCCTTGATGCGGCCGTCGCCTGCCGCCTCGAACATGTCGACGGCCTTCAGGCCCGGCTTGCGGGCGATAGCAGCCGCGCGCCAGAAGCGGCCGACGCGATCCGGGGCCTGGGGATCGTCGAAGCCCATATGCGCTGCAAGCTGGTTGGCAAGGCCGCCGACCTCGCGCCCGCCCATCGCATTGGGCTGGCCGGTGACTGAGAACGGCCCCATGCCCGGTCTGCCGATGCGGCTCGTCGCGAGGTGGCAATTGAGGATGGCATTGACCTTGTCGGTGCCGTGGGCCGACTGGTTGACGCCCTGGCTGTAGACGGTGACGGTGCGCTCCGTCGCCGCGAACCAGTCGTAGAAGGCCGCCACGTCGGCCGTGTCGAGATCGCAGCTTTCGGCGACACGCTTCGGCGTCGGCGCGTCGGCGCAAGCGAGGCTAACCGCAGCATCGAAGCCAGACGTATGGGCGGCGACATAGTCTCGGTCGATGGCGCCGCTGCCCGCGAGATGCGCCAAAAGGCCGTTGAACAGCGCCACGTCGGTGCCCGGCCTGAGCTGCAGGTGCAGGTCGCATTCCGCAGCCGTTGCCGTGCGGCGCGGATCGATGACGACGATCCTGGTTCCGCGCTCGGCCCGCGCGGCGAGCAGGCGCTGGTAGAGGATCGGATGGCACCAGGCGGTGTTGGAACCGACAAGCACGACAAGATCGGCCTGTTCGAAATCCGCGTAGACACCGGGCACGATGTCTTCGCCGAAGGCGCGCTTGTGGCCGGCGACGCTGGAGGCCATGCACAGCCGCGAATTGGTGTCGATGTTGGCCGAGCCGATGAACCCCTTCATCAGCTTGTTGGCGACGTAGTAGTCCTCGGTGAGCAGTTGCCCCGAGACGTAGAAGGCGACCGAATCCGGGCCATGTCTGGCTATGGTCTCGGAGAACCGCTTGGCCACCAGATCGAGCGCTGTGTCCCAGGAGGCACGGCGGCCGGCGATTTCGGGATGGAGCACGCGCCCGTCGAGGCCGAGCGTTTCGGCGAGCGCAGACCCCTTTGAACAGAGCTTGCCCGCATTGGCGGGATGGCCGGGGTCGCCGCGCACGGACGTCATGCCGTCCGCGGCGGCTCGCGCCTGCACGCCGCAACCCACCCCGCAATAGGGGCAGGTGGTCCTCACCTCGCGTGCATCCGTCATGGTCAGGCAGCCTTCGAAGCGAGAAGCTCAAGCGCGATGAAAAGGCGCCCGTCCTCGACCTTGAGCGGGATGGTCCTGACCGAACCTTCGTCGGCACCTTGCGCCTTGCCGGTTTCCAGCGAAAACACCCAGTTGTGCAACGGGCAGGTCACCGAGGCGCCATGCACGATGCCCTGGCTCAGCGGCCCGCCCTTGTGCGGGCAGTGGTCCTCGATGGCGAAGACCTGGTCCTCGGCGGTGCGGAACACGCCGATCTTGCCCTGGGGCGTGTTCACGCAGCGCGCGCCGCGCACCGGGATGTCGGCCAAAGTGCCGATCGCGATCCAGTCCATCTCACTCATTCCGCTGCCTCCGCGAAACCGACCGAGGCCATCGGGCGGAACTCGTGCTTGTCCTTGCCGGAGACGCGCTCCGACCATGGGTCGACCTGGGCGAACTTTTGGCTGAAGACGAATCGCTCGTAATAGGCCTTGCGCTTCTCGGCATCGTCGAGGATCTGGCGCTTGATCTCGGCCACGCCGACGCGCTTGGCCCATTTGTAGATGCGCTCGAGATAGCGGCCCTGTTCGCGATACATCTGCGTCAGCGCGACAATCACCTCAAGCGCCTCGTCCTCCGATTTCACCAGTCCGAGCACTTCGGTGCCCTTGATGTCGAGGCCGGCAGCGCCGGCGAAGTGGATTTCGAAACCGCTGTCGACGCAGATCACGCCTATGTCCTTGCAGGTCGCCTCGGCGCAGTTGCGCGGGCAGCCCGACACCCCCATCTTGAGCTTGGCCGGCGTCCACGAACCCCACATGAACTTCTCGATGCGAATGCCGAGTCCGGTCGAATCCTGGGTGCCGAAACGGCACCAGTCGGAGCCGACGCAGGTCTTCACCGTGCGCAGGCCCTTGGCGTAGGCGTGGCCCGAGACGAAACCGGCCTTGCCGAGATCGGACCAGACCTCAGGCAGGTCCTCCTTCCTGATGCCCAGCATGTCGATGCGCTGGCCGCCCGTGACCTTGACGAGCGGGATCTCGAACTTGTCGACGACATCGGCGATGGCGCGCAATTCATTCGCATTGGTCACCCCGCCCCACATGCGCGGCACCACCGAATAGGTGCCGTCCTTCTGGATGTTGGCGTGGACACGCTCGTTAATGAAACGCGACTGGTAGTCGTCGGCATATTCGTCGGGCCAGTCGCAGACGAGATAGTAGTTGAGCGCCGGCCGGCACTTGGCGCAGCCGCAGGAGGTCTTCCACTGCAGCTCCTGCATGACCTCGGGGATCGTTTTCAACCCCTTGGCCTTGATCAGGCGGCGCACGTCGTCATGGCCGAGCTCGGTGCATTTGCACATCGGCTGCACGGCTGTGGGGTTGTAGCTGTCGCCCAAAGTCAGCGACATCAGCTGCTCGACAAGCCCAGTGCAGGTGCCGCAGGAAGCGGACGCCTTGGTGTGGGCGCGGACGTCGTCCAGCGAGGTCAGCCCCTTCTCGGTGATAGTGCCGGTGATCTTGCCCTTGCAGACGCCGTTGCAGCCGCAGATTTCCGCATCATCCGCCAGTGCCGCAACGGCCGCCATAGGGTCCAGCGGCGATCCTCCCTGATAGGCCTGGCCGAAGATCAGCGTGTCGCGCATCTCCGAGATATCGGTCTGCTTCTTCTTGAGGTCGTTGAACCAGGCACCGTCACCCGTTTCACCGTAGAGCACCGTGCCGATGACACGATTGTCCTTGAGCACCAGGCGCTTGTAGATGCCGGCCGCGGCATCGCGCAGCACAATCTCCTCGCGGTCGTCGCCATCGGCGAAATCGCCGAGCGAATAGAGGTCGATGCCTGTGACCTTGAGCTTGGTCGGCGTGTCCGAGTGGACGAAACGGGCAGTGTTGTCGCCGGCAAGATGGCTGGCTGCGACGCGCGCCATCTCGTAGAGCGGCGCCACGAGCCCGTAGACCTGGCCGCCAACCTCGGCGCATTCGCCGAGCGCAAGGATGTCGGGATCGGAGGTGCGCATGCCGTGGTCGACTGTTATGCCGCGATTGATGTCGATGCCGGCATCCCTGGCGATCGAAGCATTGGGCCGGATGCCGACCGCCATCACCACCAGCGTCGCCGGGATGATTGTACCGTCGGCGAGTTCCACGCCCTCGACCTTGCCATTGCCGACAATGGCCTTGGTGTTGGCCTTGGTCATCACCTTGATGCCACGGGCTTCGACAGCCCGCTGCAGCAGATAGCCGGCGGCCGGATCAAGCTGACGCTCCATCAGCGTCGGCATGACGTGCAGCACCGTCACATCCATGCCCTGCTCCTTGAGACCCGCCGCTGCCTCCAGGCCGAGCAGTCCGCCGCCGATCACCACCGCCTTGGCGCGCGACTGGGCCGCGAGCAGCATGGCGTTGACGTCGTCGAGGTCGCGATAGGTCAGCACACCGGGCAAATCCTTGCCCGGCACCGGAATGATGAAGGGCACCGAACCGGTGGCGACGACCAGTTTGTCATAAGGCTCGGTGACGCCATGGTCTGACGTGACAGTCTTCGCTGCGCGGTCGATGGCGACGATCTTGTGGCCCTTGTAGAGTGTGATGCCGTGTTTGATGTACCAGCCGTCGCCGTGGATCACGATCTCCTCGAAGGCCTTCTCGCCCGACAGGACCGGCGACAGCATGATGCGGTCGTAGTTCACGCGCGGCTCGGCGTTGAAGATGGTGACCTGATAGCGGTCGGGCGCCGCTTCCAGCAAGTGCTCCAGCATGCGCCCGGGGGCCATACCGTTGCCGATGATGACAAGTCTCTCGGTCATTGTGGTACTCCTCGACGGTATCACGGGGCAGCGAAGGTCAACGGCTCATCGGCGCTGTCGCGCGACATCCTGCGGATCGACAGGTGCATCCAGACGAGCGAAGCGACGACGATGGCGAAAAGCAGCATGAAGCAGCTCGACCACAGGCCGGTGAGGTCATTGAGTGCGCCGAAGGCAATGGGCAGGATGAAGCCGCCAAGGCCGCCGATCATGCCAACAAGGCCACCGACAGCGCCGACGTTTTCGGGATAATAGACGGGGATGTGCTTGTAGACCGCCGCCTTGCCCAGGCTCATGAAGAAGCCGAGCACGAAGGCGACGACCATGAAGGCGATCGGACCGACCTCGAAGTGGAAGGCCATCGGGCCTGCGATACCGTGCACGACATAGTCAGCCGTCGGCAGCGACAGGATCAGCGTGGCGAGCGCCGAGACGCCGAAGGTCCAGTACATCACGGTGCGAGCGCCGACCCTGTCCGACAGCACGCCGCCATAGGCGCGGAAGATGCTGGCCGGGATCGAATAGGCGGCACCGATCATGCCGGCAGTTACGATGTCGAAGCCGTAGACGCCGATCAGGTAGCGTGGCAGCCACAGTGCCAGCGCGACGAAGGCGCCGAAGGAGAAGAAGTAGTACAGGCCGAAGCGCCAAACCTGGACATTCCTGAGCGGCGCGAACTCACTCCAGAAGGCCTTCGGCTGACCGCCGTGGATGCGGCGTTCACGGATGACTGGATCGTCTTCGCTGCCGAACCAGAAGATGAAGGCCATGAAGCCGAGGCAGGCGGCCCAGATTAGAGCCACCTCCTGCCAGCCACCGGCAAGCAGCACGAAGGGTGCGAGGAACTTCGTGACGGCGGCGCCGACATTGCCGACGCCGAAGATGCCAAGTGCAGTGCCCTGCTTACTCGCCGGAAAGAAGCGCGAGACATAGGCAACGCCGACGGCGAAGGAGCCGCCGGCGAGGCCGACGCCGAGGGCGGCGATCAGCATCTGGGTGTAGGTCTGGGCAAAGGCGAGCAGAAAGGTGGCAATGGCCGCCGCCAGCATGGTCGCGGTGTAGACGAGACGCCCGCCGAAACGGTCAGTCCAGACGCCGAGCACGATGCGCACCAGCGAGCCGGTCAGGATCGGCGTGCCGATGAGCAGCCCGAACTGGGTTTCGGAGAGGCCGAGCTCCTGCTTGATGCGCACGCCGATGATCGAAAAGATCGTCCACACGGCAAAGCAGACGGTGAAGGCGATGGTGGAGATGGCAAGCGCCCTGACCGGAGCATTGTCCTGGCTGGGGGCGGCTGGGAGGGTGGTGGTCATTGTCGGCTCCGTTGTGCGGCGTGGGAGGCGCCGCGCTGATCTGGATCGCGAAAACAAAAAAGCTGCCGGCCAGGGTCGCGCGTCCGTACATCCGGGATCGCGGTCATCTGGTCGGCAGCTTCGCCTGGGGCGCCCGCCATTGGACGCCGATATGTCTGGCCTCTCGGCCTTGCCTATTGCAACGCACAAACCGTGCCAGTTTGGCCGGTCACTGCGTTTTCTTTTATTTTCAGATGCTTATGCAATATCGGCCGCATTGGCTGCCGAAATGCCGGCGATCAATCGATAGCCAACTTACGTCGGCATCTGCCTAAATGATGTGCAGTGCACAAAAATTGGCGACCGATCAGTCCTGCAGGTGCCGCTGGGCGGCGATGTAGCCGTCGAGATCGTCGGGATCGAACAGGCCACCATCAAAGAACCCGTCCGGCCCAAGCACCAGGCTGGCGCCCGCCGAGCCGACAGGCGTCGGCGCCGGCAATGCGCCTTCGACCTTGGCGTTGGCGCCGGGCAGCGCCGCCCCTAACGGCTTCAGCGCTGTACGGTAAAGGTCGGGTCGGTAGGTTTCGCGGGCGATCGCGGCATTGGTGGCGGAATGCTCTGCTTGCCCCCAGCGCACCATCTGGCTGTAGAACCACAAGGCATGGCTCTTCCACGGGAATGTCGCCGCCTTGGCCTGCGGCACGAAGAAGTCGTCGACATCGACGACACTGTTCGCCGAGGTGCCGAGATGCCCCGAAAGTGCCGGCAGCATCCATTCGGCGGGCCGCCCGACATAGGCAGGTGCCGCCATGATGCCGGCAAGCTCGGCGTGATTGGCCGGCTCAGCGCACCACTGCGCCGCGCGATGGATGGCGCGAAGCAATGCCGACAGCGCATTGGGATTTGCGTCGCTCCAGCGGGCGTCGGCGCCCAGCACCTTCTCCGGGCTGGAACGCCAGATCTTGGCCTTCACCGTGACGATGCGGCCATGGCCGAGCAAAACGGCGGCGGTGTTCCAGGGTTCGCCGGCGCAGAAGCCGTCGAGCGCGCCCGAGCCCAGGGCGTCGGCCATCAGCGGCGGCGGCAGGATCACGATCTCGACATCGCGGTCGGGATCGATGCCGCAGGCAGCCAGCCAGTAGCGCAGTTCGTAGTTGTGGCCGGAATGCGGATGAACGACACCGAGGCGCAGCGGCGAAGCGTTGCTGCGGGCACGGTCGGCCACAACGGCCCTGAGCGCGTCACCGGCGGCGCGCGGCGAAAGATCGCCGCTCGCGCCATGGGCTGCCATGTCGTGCCACAGCGCATTCGACACGGTGACGGCATTGCCGCCGAGGCCGAGCGCCATCGGCACGACCGTGGTCGCAGCCAGCGGGGTCAGGCCGAGATTGCAGGCAATCGGCATCGGCGCAAGCATATGCGCCACCTGGAAATGCCCAACGGCGAGCCGGTCGCGGATGTTGGCCCAGGAGGTTTCGCGCACCAAAGTGAGCTCGATGCCTTCAGCTGCCGCAAACCCTTTCTCCCTGGCCGTGACCAGAAGCGCGCTGTCGAGCAGCGGCAGGAAACCGGCTGAAATCTCGAAGCGGGCATCGCTCATGCGTCGTCTCCCAAAAGCCCGGCGGCGGTCACGAGGCTTTGCGCGATCTCCGACAGCTTGCGGTTCTGGTTCATCGCCGCCCTGCGCATGAGTCCATAAGCCTCCGCCTCGGAGATGCCGCGCGACTTCATCAGGATGCCCTTGGCGCGGTCGATCACCTTGCGGTCCTCGAGCTCGCTACGCGCCTCCTCCAGTTCGCGAGACAGGCGCGAAAACGCGTTGAAACGGCTGACGGCCATGTCGAGGATCGGCTTGACGCGCTCGCGCTTCAGCCCGTCGACGACATAGGCGGAGACGCCGGCATCGACCGCGGCCTCGATCGAGGCGCTGTCGGAACGGTCGACGAACATGGCGATCGGCCGCTTCACCGCGCGCGAAAGCTGGAACATGTTTTCCAGCATGTCGCGGTTGGGATTTTCGAGATCGATGACGATGACGTCGGGATTGGTCTCGGCGATGCGCCGCCCGATGCCCGCCACGTCGTGAACCAGCGTGACGTCCTCATGCCCGGCCTCGCGCAACCCCGCCTCGATGATCGAGGCGCGGATGCGGTTTTCGTCGATGACGAGTACCCGGAGCGCGGCGGTCTTCATGCTCTTCTTCTTTGCGCGCCGGCCGTCATTGTGCAACGCAAAAATGCTTCAGGCTACCAAAGCAAAAGGCCCCGGATCGCTCCGGGGCCTTTTTCATTTCAAATCGTCCGCTCAGTGATGGTGGGCGGGTTCCGCCATCTGCGCGACATCCGGCTCCTCGACGTGAGCGGCGAGGTCCTTGCGCGAGATGAAGGTGTAGAACATCGGCACCACGAACAGGGTGAAGATCGTGCCGACGATCACGCCGCAGAAAATCACCAGGCCCATCGAGTAGCGCGCAGCAGCACCGGCACCCGAGGCGATGATCAGCGGTACGACGCCCAGTGCCATCGCCGCCGTTGTCATCAGGATCGGCCGCAGGCGAACCTTGGCCGAAGCGATGATCGCCTCGCTGCGCGACAGCCCATGTTCCTCACGCTGCTGATTGGCGAACTCGACCAGCAGGATGCCGTGCTTGGTGATCAGGCCTATCAGCGTGATCAGACCGACCTGGGTGTAGATGTTGAGCGTACCCAGTCCGAGATTGAGTGGCACGATGGCGCCAAAGATCGACAGGGGCACCGACATCATGATGATGAACGGGTCGCGGAAGCTTTCGAACTGCGCCGCCAGAACCAGGTAGATCACGACGATGGCCAGGCCGAAGGCGATCAGGATCGTGCTGCCCTGCTCGCTCTCCAGGCGCGACTGGCCTGCATAGTCGATGAAGAAACCGGCCGGCAGCAGAGGCCGGGCAATTTCCTCGATCGCCTTCAGGCCGTCGCCGGTGGTGACACCGGGCACGGGAAGTGCCGCGATCGTCGCCGAGTTGAGCTGGTTGAACTGCTCGATCGAAGCGGGCGAGGAGTTGGTCTTGATCGACACCACTGCCGACAGCGGCACCATCTGGCCGTTGACGCTGCGGACGAAGAACTCGCCGAGCTTCTCCGGGTTGTTCCGGTACTCTTCCGGCACCTGCATGATGATGTCGTAGCTGTTGGAATCGCGGTCGAACTCGGCAATCGACCCACCGCCGACAAGCAGGCTCAGCGTCGTGCCGATATCGCTGACCGACAGGTTGAGCGCTGCCGCGCGATCGCGGTCGATGGTCACAGTCACCTGCGGCGCATCGAAGGACAGCGAGTTCTGCACGACGATGAAGCGTCCGGAGGCCTGCGCCTTCTGCTTGATCTGCTCGGCCACCTCGAAGACCTGGCTCGGATCGCCGGTCGACTGGATGACCATCGAAATCGGCAAGCCACCGCCGGCGCCCGGCAGCGAGGGCGGTGCGAACACCAGTGCCTCGACACCGCTGACCTTGGACAGGCGCGCCTGGATATCCGTCTGGATCTCCTTTTGCGAGCGCGTGCGGTCGGCCCAGTCCTTGAGCACCCAGACGGAGAAGCCCGAGTTGGTGGCGCCGCCCATGCCGACGATCGAGAAGCTGGTCTTGAGCTCCGGCAGGTCCTTGGTCAGATCGCGGATCTGGTCGGTATAAAGTGTGGTGTACTCCGTCGTCGCGTAGCGTGGCGCAGTCACCAGCGCGAACAGCGCGCCCTGATCTTCTTCCGGCGCGAGTTCGTTCGACGTCTTGAAGAACATGAAACCGGTGACACCGACGAGCGCGACCACGATCAGCAGCGTCACCGGCCGGTACTTCAGCGAGCCGGCGACCAGCCGCTCATAGCGGTTGGCGATGCGCTCGAACGTGCGGTCGACGGCCTGCGCGAAGCGGCTGTGGTTGCCGGCCTTGAGCATGCGCGCTGACATCATCGGCGTGATCGTCACGGCGATGAAGCCGGAGAGGACGACCGCACCTGCAAGCGTGACCGCGAACTCGCGGAACAACGAACCGGTCAGGCCGCCGGTGAACATTAGCGGGGCGAACACGGCGGCAAGCGTGATGGTCATGGCGACCACCGGCCCGAAGATCTCGCGCATGCCCTTGAACGCCGCCTGCATGGGCGACATGCCGTCCTCGATGTGGCGATGGATGTTCTCCACCACCACGATGGCGTCGTCGACGACAAGGCCGATGGCGAGCACCATGGCCAGCAGCGACAGCAGGTTGATCGAGTAGCCCATCATCAACAGGATGAAACAGACGCCGATCAACGACAGCGGGATCGTCACCACAGGCATCAGCACCGAACGGAACGAGCCCAGGAACAGCAGGATGACAACGACGACGATCGCCACTGCTTCGGCGATGGTCTTGAACACCTCGTCGATCGAGGCGCTGATCGTCTCGGTCGAGTCGTAGACCATGGTGATGGTCATGCCCTGCGGCAGGCTGGCACTGATCGCCGGCAGTTCGTTGATGACGGCGGCCGCCGTGTTGAGCGGATTGGCCGACGGCGTCGGGAAGATGCCGATGAAGGTGCCGGGCTGGCCGTTGAAATTGACGACCGTGTCGGTGCTTTCGGCGGCGAGCTCAACATGCGCGACATCGCGCAGCCTGACGACGTTGCCGTTGTCCGACTTGAGCGGCAGTTCGCCAAATGCTTCCGGCGTCTGCAGCGTCGACTTCATGGTGATCGAATAGGCGACGTATTCGTTCTTGGTCTTGCCCGGCGCCGAAAGGAAGTTGGACTTGTTGATGGCCTGCAGCACTTCGGCGGCGGTCAGGCCACGCGCGGCGAGCTTCACCGGATCGACCCAAACGCGCATCGAATAGTTGGCGGCACCCAAGACCTGAACCTCGGCAACGCCCTCGATCGTCGACATGCGTGGACGGATGACGCGCTGAATATATTCGGTCAGCTCCTCCGAGCTCATGTTCGGGTTCTGCATCGCCAGATACATGATGGCGAACTGCTGCCCCGTGCCCTTGACGATGGTCGGGTCCTTGGCGTCGGACGGCAGCTGGCCGCGCACCTGCTGGACCTTGGACATCACCTCGGTCAATGCCGTGTCGGGGTTGGAACCGAGCTCCATCTGCACGGTCACCGTGCTCGATGACGGCCGGCTCTGCGAGGTCACGTAGTCGATGTTTTCGGTCGTCGCCACGGCGGCGGCGATCGGTGCCGTGATGAAGCCCTGGATCAGGTCGGCGCTGGCGCCGGGATAGACGGTGGTGATGGTGATCACCGTCTCCTCGACCTTGGGGTACTGGCGCACCGACAGGTTGAACAGCCCCTGGAAGCCCAGGAGCAGGATCATAAGGGCGACCACCGTCGACAGGACGGGGCGGCGGATGAAGATGTCTGAGAAACTCATTTTGCAGCCGCCTTGGCGTCAGCCGAGGTTACCGGCGAGACCGTGTTGTCGACCTTGACGGGCGTACCGTTGGTCAGCCTGTTCTGGCCAGCGATGACCAGCTCGTCGCCGGCCTTGACGCCTTCGATGATCTCGACGCGGCCTTCCGAACGGCGACCGACCTTGACGAAGACCTGGGCGACCGTGAGTGCCGGCTCGGCCTTGGCCTCCGCCGGAGCGGCCGATGCATCTGCAGGCGCTGCGGCTGCGGCTGCCGGAGCGGCCGCACCTTCGGCGGCAGGCTTGGCTTCGGCCGGACGCACGACATAGACATAGTCGCCATAGAGGCTGGTGGTCAGCGCCGTCTGTGGCACGGCCAGCACGCCGTCCTCCCTGGGTAGCTCGACACGCACGCGCACGAACTGGCCGGGGCTCAGCTTGCCTTCCGGATTGGTGATTTCAGCACGAACCGAAACAAGGCGGCTCTGCGGGTCGACCTTCGGATCGATACCGACAACGGCGCCCTTGAAAGCCATGTCGTCGGCGGTCACGCCAAACGCCACCGGCTGGCCCATCTTCAGCGAGGCAAGCTGCTGCTCCGGAACGGAGAAGTCGGCCCGCATCGTGTCGAGATCCTGCAAGGTGGCAACGATGGTGCCGGGGGCGAGATACTGGCCGTCATCGACCTTGGGAATGCCGATCGTGCCGGAGAACGGCGCGCGCAGCTGCTTCTGGTCGAGCACGGCCTGCAGCTTCTGCACCTGCGATGCCGACGTCGATGCCGTCGCGCGGGCCGCGTCGAGCGCGACTTCCGAGCCGACGCCGCGGCGCTGCAGCTCGATGGCGCGGTCGAGTGACTGCTGGTCGAGTGCGGCCTGCGTCTTGGATGCGGCGAGGTCCGCCTGCTGGACGGTGTCGTCGAGCTGGATCAGCACATCTCCCTGCTTGACGCGCTGGTTGGCGGCGAAATTGATGTCCTTGATGATGCCTGCCTGCTCGACCGTCAGGTCGACGCCCTGCGAGGCATTGACCGTGCCGATCGTTTCAATGCCCGGCGTCCACGGAGCCGGCTCGACCTTGGCGGTCGCCACCGTTACCGACGCAACCGGCATATTGGCGAAGAATTGCTGGATCGCATTGTCGCGGAAGATGTTGAACCCGACGATGCCGCCGCAAACGACAACAAGCAGTACGAGAGCGATAAAGAGACGCTTTTTCAAAGGAGATCCCCAATCGGTAAGGAATCGGCATCCGGGAGGCCGTGATGCACATTGGACCTGTTTCTTGGAAAACCCAAGAGCGGCGGGCTTACTGTACCGTCTGGACGGTATTGTCAATCCACGATAATGTGATCCCAAGGAGGCACCACAATGTCGGGCCACAGACCAAGCTCTCGCGAAAAAATCCTCGCCGCAGCCAGCGAATTGGCCGACATCGTCGGTCCGGGCAATCTGTCACTCGATGCGGTGGCCCAGCGTGCCGGCGTATCGAAGGGCGGATTGCTGTACAATTTCCCGACCAAGGCCAAGCTCATGCAGGCGCTGGTTCAGGACTATCTCAAGACCTTCGAGGATGCGCTCGAGGAGGAAGCGGCCAAGCGCGGCGATACTACCAAAAATAGTCTGACCGCCTACATTGAACTGTCGGCACGGGAGTGCGAACAGAAGCAGCCTTCAGCGGCCGGAGTGCTCGCAGCACTTGCCGAAGACCCTGATTTTCTCAATCCCGTCAGGGATTTCAAGCGTCAGTTGCTCGACAGGCTGAAGTCGGAAACGCCAGATACCGCCAAGCTAATCGTGGCGTTCCTGGTCATCGAAGGGCTACGCAGCATGAAACTGTTCGACATGGACATATTGCACGACGACGAGCGCAACATGGCGCTTTCCTACCTGCTCGCCGAAGCTGCCGGCTCGTAGGTCCGGCGCGACCAGGACGCAGCTTTTGCGGTATCCGTCATTTTCCTACTATACGTTGCACCTACTTTATGAGATGCAACCATCGCACAAAATATCGTTGCATTCGGACGCTTGGCCATGTTGCCCAATGGTTGCGCGTAGTTTAGCGGTACACGCATATAAGTGAGCCACTATATGACTTCGTCGTTGCCGGTCACGCTCATCGTGACAGTGGATGCCGAAGCTGGGCCCCGTCGAAAGTCGGCGCACGCACAGCTTTCAGCACTTTCGTGGCCCTTCGCGTTCGTCGAAGGCCTTACTCCTCAATGCGCTGAAACGACCAGCCTCTACGACCCTAAGCAGAACCGCAAGCGCTCGAAGCGTCCGCTGGCGCCTGCCGAGGTTGCGGCCTATGCCAGCCATCGCAAGGCGATGCGCGCGTTTCTGGACACCGACGAGCCGATGGCTCTCATCCTCGAGGACGACTTCCGCCTGCTGGAGCCGGCAGCGTTTGCCGCGCGCATCTCAGCGCTGCAGCAGGCCCCGGTCGAGTGGGACATCCTCAAGCTGTTCGACTTCCAGGATCGGCCGGTCGTGGATTCGGTCCCGGTGGCCGACATTGCCATCGTATCGCATGGCAGCCCGACCGCCGGCATGGTCGGCTACCTGATCACGCGGCGCGGTGCGGAGAGCTT
Source organism: Aminobacter sp. LjRoot7 (assembly GCF_964252895.1). NCBI lineage: Bacteria > Pseudomonadati > Pseudomonadota > Alphaproteobacteria > Hyphomicrobiales > Phyllobacteriaceae > Aminobacter > Aminobacter sp. LjRoot7. The sequence continues at coordinate 254,130 of NZ_CAXUPX020000002.1, read as the reverse complement.
CCTAAGCCGGGCCACCGTCTATCGCCAGATCGACGAGGACATAAAGTTCTTCTGGGAGCTGAAGCTCAGGGTGCTGTCGGTCAAGCCCAACCTCGTGACTGACGTCAGCGCCGAACTCGGCGGCAGCCTGATCGAAGCTGATCGCAATGAGGTCAAGCTGAAGCGGCATTGGACCGTATCGGTCAAGGCGCTCGGCCAGACCGCGCTGCGCCAGATCAACTATCGGCGCCACCGCAAGCACTACAGCCTCAAGCTCAAATAGAGCCGGTCGGGGTCCGCTCGCTTCGCGGAGCGGTCGGATCAGCTCGCTTCGCGCAGCGATTCAGCGGCCTGCAGGTCGACGGACACCAGCTGGCTCACCCCCTGCTCCGCCATCGTGACGCCGAACAGGCGGTCCATGCGTGCCATGGTGATGGGGTTGTGGGTGATGACCACGAAGCGTGTCTCGGTCGACGCCGACATCTCGTCCATCAGGTTGCAGAAGCGCTCGACATTGTGGTCGTCGAGCGGCGCGTCCACCTCGTCGAGCACGCAGATCGGCGCTGGATTGGTCAGGAACACCGCAAAGATCAGCGCCATCGCCGTCAGCGCCTGCTCGCCGCCTGACAGCAGCGTCATCGTCTGCGGCTTCTTGCCGGGCGGGCGGGCGAGGATTTCGAGACCGGCTTCGAGCGGGTCTTCCGACTCGATCAGCTGAAGCTCGGCGGTGCCACCACCAAACAGATGGGTGAACAGGCGCTTGAAATGGCCATTGACTAGGTCAAAGGCAGCCAGCAGGCGCTCGCGGCCCTCGCGGTTCAGGCCCTGAATGCCCTGGCGCAGCTTGCGAATTGCCTCGATGATGTCTTCGCGCTCGGAGACGATTGCCTCGAGCCGGTCGGACAGCTCCTTCTGCTCTTCTTCGGCGCGCAGGTTGACGGCACCAAGCCGCTCGCGCTCTATCTTGAGGCGCTCCAGCGTCCTCTCGACCTCGACGGGATCGGGCATGGGATCGTCCGCTTCGAGGCCGGTATGGCGGATCACCAGGTGCGGCGGCGTCGCAAGCACTTCCTGGATCCGCGCCTCGACCTCGCGACGGCGTTCGTCGGCTGCGGTCAGGCGCTCCTCGGCGCGCGCCCGCGCTTCACGCGCTTCGGCCAATCCCTGGATCGCGGCGGTTGCGGCCTTGTCGAGCACCGATTGCTTATTTTCAGCATCCTGGAGACGGTCGGACGCCTCCTTGCGCAGGGCCTCGGCCTGCGTCAGCTGCGACATCAGCGTGCGGCGACGCGCGTCAAGCTCATCAGGCGCCTCGGCCAGCACCTCGCGTTCGGCGGCGGCTTCCTCGCGCCGTTCGGCCAACGCTTCGACCTGCTCGGCGGCACTTTCGGCACGTAGCACCCAGCTCTGGCGCTCGGCCGCGATGGCCGTCAGGCGACGTCCCCTCGCCTCAGCTTCACGATTGAGGCCGTCATGCACCGCACGGGCATCGGCGACCGCAGAGCGATCCCTCGCGACGGCGCCGGAAAGCTGTTCGAGCCGTGCCTGAAGGTCGGCGAGGTCGGGTGCCGAGCCAAGCATGTCCTCGGCTTCGACATAGCCGGCCTGCGCTTCTTCATGCGCATCGGCGACGCGGGCGCGTGCCTCATCCAGCGCTGCGCGACGGCTGGTTAGCTCGCCTGCGGCCTTTTCGGCCTGGGCCAGAGCATCGCGCGCGGCACTCACCAGATGCTGCGCATCGCGCCACGCCTGGCGCGCCTGGCGCTCGGCTTCGGTGTTTTCGCGAACGGCATTTTCGGCGCGTGCCAGCGCCTCTTCGGCCGAGCGCACCACAAGCGTCGCCTGGACTGCTTCGGCATCGAGCTCGGCAAGTCGGTTCTTCTGGGCCAGGCGCTGTGCTGCGGCTGTCGGTGCATCGGCGCTTGCCGTCAGTCCGTCCCAGCGCCACAGCCCGCCCTGCTTGCTCACCAGCCTCTGGCCTGGTGCGAGCAGCGGCTGCAGCCTTGCCGCATCGGCGGCATCAACGACGCCGATCTGCGCCAGACGACGCGCCAATTGATGCGGGGCACGAACGACTTCGGCGAGACTGCGCACGCCTTCGGGCAGCTTCGGGTCGCTCTCGGCCACCTTGGCGTCGCCCCAGTGCACCGGTGCTGCGCGATCAAGCGCTGCTTCGAGATCATCGCCAAGGGCAGCACCCAGGGCTGTCTCAAATCCGCGTTCGACGCCGATCTGCTCCAGCACCGCCGGGAAAAGATCGCCAGACGCGGCATTGATGATCTTGGCCAGCGTACGCGCCTCTGTTTCGATGCGGGCAAGCTCGGCCTTGGCTTCCTGCAGCGGCGTGCGCGACGACGCCTCGGCCTGCCGTGCCTCGGTGACGGCGCGCTCGGCCTCGGTTGCCGCAAACTCGGCTTCCTCAAGCGCTTCCTGTGCTGCCTCGGCCAGCATCTGCTTTTCCGCCGGATCGGCGAGTGCCGAAATGCGCGCCGCAATTTCACCGGCCTCACGGTCGAGTTCGGCAAGCTGGCGGGCAAAGCGGTCGCGGCGTTCGGCGGCGTCGCGCATGGCGCGTTCGGCCTGGGTGCGGCCGGCAGCCGCCTCAGCGCGTTCGGCGGTCAGGCGGCCAAGCTCAGCCTCGGTCAGCGCCAGCGTCGCCATCGCCTCCTCGAAGGCGGCACGCGTATGCGTCTCGCGATCGGTCGCGCCGGCATTCTCGTCGTTGAGCGCCTTTTCCTCGGCATCGAGACGCGAAAGGATCGCGGCATTGTCGCCGATCATGCGCTGTTCGCGGGCGATGTCGGCATCGAGCTGCTGCAGGCGGCGGTCGAGTTCGCTCTGGCGCGAATTGATGCGGCCGGCTTCTTCCTCGAGCTGCGAGCGCGCGATGGACAGGCGCTGGAAGGTCGCGGCGGCCGCAGCGGCAGCGTCACGCATCTCGGGCAATTTATGGGCGCCGACGGCCTGGTCCTTTGCGGCCGCCATCTGGGTCGCGGCGCGGTCGCCGACGAGCGTTGTCGCGGTTGCCAGCGCCGACTGCGCCTCGCCTTCCTGCGCCTTGGCCAGGGTCCAGCGAAGATGCAGCAGCGTGGCTTCCGCCTTGCGGATGTCGGCCGACAGGTTCTTGAAGCGCGACGCCTGGCGCGCCTGGCGCTTCAGGCTTTCGATCTGGCTTTCCAGCTCGCCGACGACATCGTCGAGGCGTTCGAGGTTCTGTTCGGCGGCGCGCAGGCGAAGCTCGGCTTCGTGGCGGCGCGTGTGCAGGCCCGAAATGCCCGCCGCCTCTTCCAGCAGCGCGCGGCGCGCCTGCGGCTTTGCCTGGATGAGTTCGCCGATACGGCCCTGCCCCACCATCGACGGCGAGCGCGCGCCTGTCGACTGGTCGGCAAACAGCAGCTGCACGTCCTTGGCGCGGGCTTCCTTGCCATTGATGCGGTAGACGGAACCGGCTTCGCGCTCGATGCGGCGCGACACCTGCAACTCGTCGGCGTCATTGAAGGAGGCGGGCGCGGTGCGGTCGGTATTGTCGAGGAACAGCGTGACTTCGGCGGTGTTGCGCGCCGGGCGCGTGCCGGAACCGGAGAAGATGACGTCGTCCATGCCGGAGGCGCGCATGTTCTTGTATGAGCTTTCGCCCATCACCCAGCGCAAGGCTTCGACGAGATTGGACTTGCCGCAGCCATTCGGCCCGACGATGCCGGTGAGCCCGCGTTCGATGACGAACTCGCCGGGCTCGACAAAGGATTTGAAACCGAGAAGGCGGAGGCGCGAAAACTTCATTCGCGCCAGTCCGCACGGAAGGGTGCACCGAAGCCGTGTTGCCTCGGTGCCATGAGCCTATCAGAGCATGCCGTCGATAACCGCCGACATTTCCTCAATCGTCATTGCCCCCTTGTAGACTTTCCCGTTGATGAAGAATGTCGGCGTCGAGTCGACCTTGAAATCGTTCTCGCCGCGGGCGCGCACTGCCCTGATATCGTCCAGAAGCTTCTGGTCAGTCAAGCAGGCCTCGAAAGACTCCTGTGTGAAGCCGGCGAGCTTGGAGATCTGCAGCAGCGCATCCTTGGGGTTCTGCGAACCGGCCCAGCTCTGCTGCTGCTTGAACAGCACGTCGACCATCGGGAAGTAGTTGTCCTTCGAGCAGCGTGCAAGCATGAAGCCTGCCTCGGCCAGCGGGTCGAAGGGGAACTCGCGATAGATCAACCGCACCTTGCCGGTGTCGATGTACTTGGTCTTCAGCGCCGGCAGCGTCGTCTCGTGGAAATGCGCGCAGTGCGGGCAGGTCATCGAGGCGTATTCGACGATGGTGACCGGGGCATCGGCCTTGCCGAGTTGCATGTCAGGCAAGGTACCAGCCTCAAGCAGCTTGGCCATGTCGACAGAGCCCTGTGCTTCGGGCACCTTCACCGCCTGGGCGGGAGTTGCCGGAGCAGCTGGCGTTGCGGCAGGCGTCGCCGGCTCGGCAGGCTTGGGCGTTGCTGCGTTGGCCTGCTCACCGGAATCGCTGCAAGCGGAAAGCAGCGCCGCTGCCGAGACGGCTGCGAGCCCGGTAAGTGCGGTCCTGCGAGAAATCGAACGAAGCATACGAATCACCTGACGATGGTTGGATTTTGCAATGTGCGGTTACGTGAAAGCGATAGTTGGCGCGAATTAAGGCATGGCTGTCCCCAAACCAATCGCAATTTGCCGCACTTTCAATCACGAAAGCGCGAGAAAGCCGGCATTTTCTACTTTCGGCTGCCCAGGATGCTCGCGCCCAGCTTTTCGAGCGATGCTTTCAGTCCTTCGTCCTCGATGAACCTTACTGCACCGGTAAGCTTGCCCTGCTCCGCATCGGTCAACTTGCGCAGCCGCGGACGCGGCTTGGCGCCCGTGTTCGCCACCGGCTTCTGCACAATGCGAATGCGACCGATGGCGTTGAAGCCGAGATAGGAATTGACCCGGCCGATGATCTCTCCGGTCTCGTGCTGGAGATGCAGCGCTGCCGGTCCTGAGCAGGCGACGATCAGCACGGCAGGCTCGAACGGGTCCTCCTCGTGCATGCGGCGCGGCCACTGGATCTTCTCGGGCCGTGTGTTGTGGGCAAGGCGGGGACCGACGATCTCTTCCCATGACTGGACAAGCCCGACGGAGATGCCGGTGCGCTTGCGCAGGACGGGATCGAGAATGGCGTTTGCCAGATCGCTGACCGGAACGGGATTGCCCGTCCACCTTTTCCCTGCCATGTCGTTCTCCAGATAACCTTGTCGACACGTAACGCCGAAGGCAGTTCCGACCACCAATGGCATCCCCAGCACCAACCCGCAAGCATGCCGACGACGCCGACAACAGGATCGCCACCAATCTGCTCGCCTGGTACGACGCCAACCATCGCGAACTGCCCTGGCGGATGCCGCCGCGTGATCTCGCAAAGGGCTTGAGACCCGATCCCTACCGCGTCTGGCTGTCAGAAATCATGCTCCAGCAGACGACCGTCGAAGCCGTGAAACCTTACTTCAGGGCCTTCCTGGAGAAATGGCCTGACGTGTCGGCGCTTGCGGCAGCAGAAACCGAAGACGTCATGAAAGCCTGGGCCGGCCTCGGCTACTATTCCCGTGCCCGCAATCTCAAGGTCTGCGCCGAGACGGTAGCCGCCCTGCCCGGTGGCCGGTTTCCGGATACAGAGGACCGCCTGCGCGCCTTGCCTGGCATTGGTCCCTACACGGCGGCTGCCATCGCCTCCATCGCCTTCATGCGGCCGGCGGCGGTGGTGGACGGCAATGTCGAGCGCGTGGTCACGCGGCTGTTCTCGATCTCGACGCCGCTACCCGAGGCCAAGCCGGAAATCCGCGCCCATGTCGAGCGCATGCTGGCCGCCGCCCGGCCCGGCGACTTCGCCCAGGCGATGATGGACCTTGGCGCCACCATCTGCACGCCGCGCCGGCCGCGCTGCATGCTGTGCCCGCTGCGCGAGGATTGCAGCGCAATTGTCAACGGCGACCCCGAGCTCTATCCGGTCAAGCCGCCCAAGACCGAGAAGCCCATGCGGCGCGGCGCTGCCTTCGTCGCCGTCACGCCTGACGGTTCCGTGCTGCTGCGCAAGCGCCCCGGCAAGGGCTTGCTCGGCGGCATGACCGAAGTGCCGACGACGGGCTGGACCTCACGCATCGACGGCGCGACCGGCGCAGACAGCGCCCCCTTCCCTGCCCAATGGCGGCGCGCCGGCAGCATCAACCACGTCTTCACCCATTTTTCGCTCGACCTGGACGTGTTTCGCGCCAACGTCGCATCGCGAACCATACTCGACGGACACTTCTGGTCGGCGGCAGCCGAGCTCAACGGCGAAGCCTTGCCAACCGTCATGAAAAAAGTCATCGAAGCTGCCATACCGGGCGCAACGAAACGAGCACACCAGGGAAAGTCATGAGCGAGATCCGCCATATCGTCTACGACATCGGCAAAGTTCTGATCCACTACGACCCGGATATCCCCTTCAGCCGCATCATTCCCGATGAAGTCGAGCGGCGCTGGTTCTTTGACAATGTCTGCACCCACGACTGGAACATCGAGCAGGATCGCGGCCGAAGCTGGGAAGAAGCGGAGGCGTTGCTGATCGCCGACTTCCCCGAGCATGAAAAGAACATTCGCGCCTTCCGCCAGCACTGGCACGACATGGTGCCGCATCACTATGAAGACAGCGTCGCGCTGATGGAGGGCCTCGTCGACGCCGGCCACGACGTCACCATGCTGACCAATTGGGCCTCGGACACGTTCCTCGAAGCGCGCGGGCGCTTCCCGTTCCTCGAAACGCCGCGTGGCGTCACGGTTTCGGGCGATGTCGGCCTGATCAAGCCGGACCGGCGCATCTACGACCTGCATGTCGAAACCTTCGGGCTCGACCCGAAGGCCTCGCTGTTCATCGACGACAGCCAGAAGAACGTGAATGCCGCCATCGATGCCGGTTGGCAGGCGGTGCTGTTCACAAATGCGAAAACGCTCGAGGCGGACCTCGAGCGTCTCGGGATCGGACGGTGACTGGAAACCGGCCGATCGACGAACCCGGACTGGCTAGATTGGCTGCCGGAATTCGATCTCTATGGCAGGCGCGGCGCGGTCTCTGAAGGTCCAGAACCGGCGACCAATGATGCCTGCACGCTCGCGCCGGGCAATCCGGCGCGGGTGAAGCTTCAGGCGCCCGCCTTTTCCATGCCGACACGCACGATGCGGCGCAGTTCGTCGATCTGGGTCAGGCCTCCGGCACGCTCATAGTGCCAGAAGGTCCAGCCGTTGCAGGCATCGAGCCCCTGCACCGAGGCGCCAACGCGATGGATCGAACCGGCGGTGTCGCCGATCGACAGCGTGCCGTCGGCGCGAACCTTGGCCGCCCAGCGCTTCTTGGCATCGTAAAGCGTAGCTCCTGGCGCCAGCAGGCCCATGTCGAGCAGGCTGCCGAAGGCGACACGTGGCTCGGCGCGCTTGCCGGTCAGGACAGTCAGCGACGGGCCGTCGAGCGGGCGCACCGAAGCGATGCGCTCATTGGCGGCGTCGATATAGGCCTGTTCGCGTTCGATGCCTACAAAATGGCGGCCAAGACGCTTGGCAACCGCACCCGTCGTTCCCGAGCCGAAGAACGGATCGAGCACCACGTCGCCCGGCTTGGTCGAAGCCATCATGACGCGTGCCAGCAGCGCTTCCGGCTTCTGCGTCGGATGCAACTTGTTGCCGTCGTCGTCCTTCAGGCGCTCGCCGCCGGTGCAGATCGGAAACAGCCAGTCCGAGCGCATCTGGACGTCGTCGTTGGAGGCTTTCAGCGCGTCGTAGTTGAAGGTGTAGTTCTTGCCCTTCTGGTCGCGCGACGCCCAGATCATCGTCTCATGGGCATTCTGGAAACGGCGGCCGCGGAAGTTCGGCATCGGGTTGGTCTTGCGCCAGACGACGTCGTTGAGGATCCAGAAGCCGAGATCCTGCATCGTCGCGCCGACGCGGAAGATGTTGTGATAGGAGCCGATGACCCAGATCGTGCCGCTGGGCTTGAGTACGCGACGGGCGGCCAGCAACCAGGCACGGGTAAAGGCGTCGTAAGCGGCGAAGCTCTCGAACTGGTCCCAGTGATCGTCGACCGCGTCGACCTTCGACTGGTCCGGACGATGCAGGTCGCCGTCGAGCTGGAGGTTGTAGGGCGGGTCGGCGAAGATGACGTCGACGGAGTTCGCCGGCAATTTGTCGAGCGCCGCCACGCAGTCGCCCTTGATGATGGTGTCGAGCCATTCGGACGGCTTGGGCGTGCGGGAAAGCTGGTCGAGAGGACGCACTGCTGACATTCTGATACCCGGGATGACGCGTTACTATTTACTCGCCGTTATGGTTACCGATCAGCGTAAACAATTGATGAAGCGGGCGTTCTAATTTGCGGATCGGGCCAGAATGGTGTAGTTGCCGCGCCTTGAACTTTTCCGTCCGCGCCCCGATTGCGCCCCCAGCTTCCCGGACTGCCATGACCCAGCCAGACCTAGTGATATTCGATTGCGACGGCGTGCTCGTCGATTCCGAAATCATCGCAGCCCGCGTCGAAGCGGAACTGCTGACATCAGCCGGTTTCGAAATTTCCGCTGAAGAGATCGCCGAGAGCTATGCCGGGCTGACCTTCAAGGACATCATGCTGAAGATCGAGGAGAAGGCGGCCATCCCCTTCCAGGCCTCGCTGATCAGCCAGGCCGAGGAACTTGTCGACCGCAAGCTGAAGACCGACGTGCACGCCATCGACGGCGTGCACGAGGCGGTCGCCGGCGTCACCGCACCGCGCTGCATCTGCTCCAACTCGACGAGCGAACGCATCGAGATGATGCTCGACCGCACCCGCATCCTGCCGCTGTTCAAGGGCCGCATCTTTTCGGCGCTGGAAACGCCGAGCAAGAAGCCGAAGCCGGCGCCCGACGTGTTCCTGCATGCCGCAAACACCTACGGTGCGGATCCGGCCAAGACCTTCGTCATCGAGGATTCGGTGCACGGCATTTCAGGCGCGGTTTCGGCCGGCATGCGCGTCATCGGCTTCACCGGCGGCGCCCACAGCTATCCCGGCCACGCCGATGCGCTGACCGAAGCCGGCGCCGAGACGGTGATTCGCCGCTGGGCCGACCTCGGCGGCGTGATCCAGGCGCTCAGCATGTGGTCGGAGCACGCCTGACCTGCCGGCTCTAGAAGCTTTGTGCTTCAGCTTCAGCGCCACGTCCGATCGATAAAATCGCCAATCAGCGGCACGATTTCGGGCAATTTCTCCTCAAGCGCGAAGTGCCCGGTCTCGAACAGGTGCAGTTCCGCCTCCGGCACGTCGCGGAGGAAGGCATGGGCACCGGACGCCGGGAAGAACGGATCGTCCTTGCCCCATACGATCAGCGTTGGCGGCCGATGCTGGCGCAGCCAGGCCTGCCATTCGCCGTAGCGCGCGACATTGCTGTGATAGTCGAACGCCAGATCGACCTGCGGTTGCTTGCGGCCGGGCTGGTCGAGGAAATGCTGGTCGAGCGTCCAGCCGTCCGGCGCCAACAGCTCCGGCTGTCCGATACCGGTCTCGTACTGAAAGCGCGTGCCTGACAGCGTCAGCAGATCGCGGATCTTCCGTTCCGCATCAGGCTGGTCTGGCCGCAATGCGATAAAGTCGCGCGCGCCGTCCGACAGACCCTCTTTATAGGCATTGCCATTCTGCACGATCAGTCCGGCGATCCACTCGGGATGCTGCGCCGCCAGGCGGAAACCGACAGGTGCGCCGAAGTCGAAGAGATAGGCGACGAAGCGGTCCAGCCCCAATCCTTTGACGAAGCCTTCCATCGTGTCGGCGAGACGGTCGAAGCTGTAGTCGAACGTGCCGCCGGCGCTGGCCGGCAACGGTACGTCGCTGTGGCCAAATCCGGGATAATCGGGCGCGATGACGCGGTAGCTATTGCCGATGGCGTCGATCAGCCGGCGGAACTGATGCGAAGCCGAGGGAAAGCCGTGCAGCAACAACAGAACAGGCGCGTCCGCGCCAGCCTGGGTCGGGATCGACTCGCGATAGAAGACGCGCACGCCATCAACGTCGAGATAACGATGGGCCACGCGAGGAAAAGCCAGGATTGTCATTTCACATGCCTTCAATGTAGAATTATGCATTAGCAACATCCGGCAAAATACCTAATGCGTCAATGGCGATTTTTGGAATTAGCATGAGCACCGATATCCCCCCGCTCACTGGCGAGCTTCTGGGGCTCGATCTGATCAATACCCGCGCGCGCAGTGGTACGGACAGCATCGACCGTCTGTCGACGCCTGACGGCTTGCGGATGTGGGTGGCACTACAGGGCGAGCGGCTGAAAGAGTTCGGCGGTGATGTTCTGGCAACCGTGTCGCAAGCCGACCTAGCAGCCATTCGCTCGGTACGTGAATGTGCGAGCCAGCTCGTCGATCATGTCAGGCATGGCAGAGCGCCGTCAGACGCCAACCTGCGCGAACTCAACCGGACGCTTTCGGCAGCACCGGTTCATCTCGAGCTTCGATGGGTTGGGTCTTCAATGGCGGCGGAGGCCAGGCGAACCGGCTCGGTCATCGCCGATCTCGCCGCGCACCTGGCCGAAGCGGTGGCGTTGGTGCTGACTGACCCTGGCGTCAGCACCATCCGCAAATGCGAGGCCGAGGACTGCACGATGCTGTTTCTGCCGGCGAGCAGCCGCCGGCGCTGGTGCGCTGCCGCGCGCTGCGGCAACCGCATGCGCGTCGCGCGCTACTACCAGCGCCACAAGGACAGCTGAGTGCTGCCTTACTGCTTCGCGGGCTTCTTGGCCGGACCTTCGTCGTAGCCGACATAGATCACGATGTCGCGCGCGGTCGGATTGGGGATGTTGATGTTCGGAACGGTGAACACCCACTGGGTCGCCGTCGACGGATCGGTCACCTGCACGGCGTTCTTGTGCAGCTCGGAATAGAGCACCTCCTCGCCACGGGTCACCGCTACACGGATCGGCATGGTGATCGCACCGGCACCGCCGGCGGGACCGACAACGACCTTGCCGGCGACGCCGACCTTGATGGTCATTGTGCCGTCAGCACGGGTACAGCTGCGGGTGACGTCGGTGATGGCCGACTGATGGACGAGCTTTGCCGGATCGTCCTGGCCGCCCTTGGCATAGCTGTTGAAGAAGGCCGTGCCGTCACGCAAAGTGATGTTCGGGCAGTAGGCAAGCAACTCGCTGGCCAGGATCTTGCCCTCTTCGGCCGCGATCACCTTGGGATCCTTCGGGGCGGGAGGGCTAAAAAAGCCGCCGCTGCCGCCTGATTGGCAGCCTGTGACGGCGAGCATAAAGCCGGCGGTCGCCAAAGCCGTCAGAAAACGGCCGTCGATCAAACGAAACACCATGAACTGCACTTCCCTCTCGCAAAGCAGTCGTTCTATATCAACCGCGCGGCAAAAATGCGACTGACGGAGCGCAGTTTTCCCGTCCTGCCGACAGGCAGCAGGTCGCATAGCCTTGGATTGGATAGATATGCACTATGTGAGCACCCGTGGGGAAGCGCCCACGCTCGGATTTTCTGATGCTGTACTTGCCGGCCTGGCACGCGACGGCGGCCTTTACCTCCCGGCGCAATGGCCGACTTTCAGCGCCGCCGAAATCCGGGCCATGCGCGGCCTGAGCTATCCCGATCTTGCGATCAAATTGCTGACGCCGTTCCTCGGCGGCGAAATCAAACAGGACGTGTTCGAACGCCTGGTTCGCGAGGCTTACGGGACGTTCCGCCACGAGGCAGTCTGCCCGCTGGTCCAGACCGGCGCCAACAGCTTCGTCCTCGAACTGTTCCATGGCCCCACGCTTGCCTTCAAGGACGTCGCCATGCAGCTGCTGGCGCGGCTGATGGACCACGTGCTTGCCGAACGCGGCCAGCGCGCGACCATCGTCGGCGCCACCTCGGGCGATACCGGCGGCGCTGCCATCGAGGCGTTTGCCGGGCGCGAACGCACCGACATCTTTATCCTGTTCCCGCATGGCCGCGTCTCGCCGGTGCAGCAGCGCCAGATGACGACGTCCGACGCCGCCAATGTGCACGCGCTGTCGATCGAAGGAAACTTCGACGATTGCCAGGGCCTAGTGAAGGACATGTTCAACGACCACGGCTTCCGCGACCGTGTCCAGCTGTCGGGCGTGAACTCGATCAACTGGGCCCGCATCATGGCCCAGATCGTCTACTACTTCTCTTCTGCCATCTCGCTCGGCGCGCCGGACCGGCCGGTGTCGTTCACCGTACCGACCGGCAATTTCGGCGACATCTTCGCCGGCTATGCCGCCAAGAAGATGGGCCTGCCGATCGACCAGCTGGTTATCGCCACCAACGACAACGACATTCTCGACCGTACGCTGAAGAGCGGCGAATACCGCCAGACCGGTGTGGTGGCCACCACCTCGCCATCGATGGACATCCAGGTTTCGTCCAACTTCGAGCGCCTGCTGTTCGAGGCCTCCAACCGCGATCCAGCGGTCGTGCGCCGCTACATGGCCAGCCTCAAGCAGTCCGGCGCCTTCACGATCGAGACGCAGGCGCTAGCCGCGATCCGCGGCGAGTTCGGTGCCGGCCGCGCCGACATGGCTGAAACCGCGGCGACCATCCGCGCGACTCTCGACAAGAGCGGCTACCTGCTCGATCCCCACACCGCGACAGCCGTGCATGTCGCATCCAGCCTGCCCAAAAGCGATGTGCCAATGGTGGTGCTTGCCACCGCTCATCCGGCAAAGTTCCCCGCCGCGGTGCTTGCAGCCAGCGGCATCGAGCCCGCTTTGCCAAAATGGCTGTCGGGGCTGATGGAACGTAAGGAAAAGTTCACGGTACTTCCATCAGAGATAAAAATGGTGGAAGATTACATTAGCCGCCGCACACGAGTGGCGGATTAGGGAGTACGCGTAATATGGGTGTTGAGGTAAGCCGTCTGTCGAACGGCCTGACAGTGGCCACTGAAACACTTCCAAGCGTAGAGACAGTCGCTCTCGGCACATGGGTCAAGTCCGGCGCGCGCAACGAGCGCGACGACGAACATGGCATGGCCCACCTGCTCGAGCACATGGCGTTCAAGGGTACCAAGAACCGGACCGCCTTCCAGATTGCCTCCCAGATCGAAAATGTCGGCGGCGAAATCAACGCCGCGACATCTGTCGAGACGACCTCCTTCTACGCCCGCGTGCTGTCCGACGACATTCCGCTTGCTGTCGACATTCTGTCCGACATTCTCCAGGATTCCGAGTTCGATCCGAACGAACTCGAGCGCGAGCAGCACGTCATCCTGCAGGAGATCGGCGCCGCGCACGACACGCCCGACGACATCGTCTTCGACCGCTTCACCGAAACGGCCTTCCGTCACCAGACCATCGGCCGCTCGATTCTCGGCACGCCCGAGACGGTGCAATCCTTCACCTCGGCGCATCTGCACGACTTCATGACCCGCCAGTATGGCGCCGAGCGCATGGTGGTGGTGGCTGCCGGCGACGTGAAGCACGACGAGTTCGTGCGCCAGGTCGAAAAACGTCTCGGCAATTTCCGCCCCAAGGCCGAAAGCGCCATTCCGCAATACGCCCAGTATGTCGGCGGCGACTTCCGCGAGGACCGCGACCTGATGGACGCGCAGATCGTGCTCGGCTTCGAAGGCCGCGCCTATCATGTGCGCGACTTCTACGCCTCGCAGGTGCTGTCGATGATCCTCGGCGGCGGGATGTCGTCGCGCCTGTTCCAGGAAGTGCGCGAGAAGCGCGGCCTCTGTTATTCGGTCTATGCCTTCCACTGGGGCTTCTCCGACACCGGCATCTTCGGCATCCATGCCGCCACCGGCCAGAGCGACATCGCCGAACTGATCCCGGTCATCATCAACGAGTTGCAGCGGACCGGCGAAAGCATCCTGCTTGAAGAGCTCGACCGTGCCCGCGCGCAATATCGCGCCGGCCTGATCATGTCGGCCGAGAGCTGCTCCAGCCGCGCCTCGCAGATCGCCCGACAGCTCCTCCTGTTCGGCCGTCCGATCGCCAAGGAAGAGCTGATGGAACGGCTCGGCGCTCTTACCGTCGACCGCCTGACCGACCTGTCGTCGCGTCTGTTCTCGACGCGCCCGACCATTACCGCGGTCGGTCCCGTCGGCACGCTCGCGCCTTACGAATCAATCCTGGATTCGCTGCCGGGCGCACAGGCAACCGCCCGCAAGCTCGCCGTCTGAGCCGCATTTGCACGCATGTTCTCGCTCTCGCTTTTTCGCCGCGATACCCCGGCACTAAAAGGCGAACGCGTGAACCTGCGCCTGCCGAACTGGCGCGATTATCACGAATGGGTTGCCCTGCGCGCGGAGAGCCGCTCGTTCCTTGAACCCTGGGAGCCGCGCTGGGCACCGGACGAGCTCGACCGCTCGGCATGGCGCATTCGCCTGGCCCGTTACCAGGATGAATTCATCCAGGGCACGGCGCTCGCCTTCTTCATCTATCAGAACTCGACCGGCAAGCTCGTCGGCGGCATCACGCTCGGCAACATACGCTACGGCGTCGCCCAGACCGGGCACATCGGCTACTGGATCGGCGAGCGTTATGCCGGCCAGGGCCTGATGGTCGACGCGCTCAAACTCGTCGTGCGACATGCCTTCGATACGCTTCGGTTGCACCGGATCGAGGCTGCCTGTATCCCCGACAACGCACGCTCCGTACGCGTGCTTGAAAAAGCCGGATTCCGGCGCGAAGGACTTTTACGATCCTACCTCAGGATCAACGGCGAATGGCATGACCACTACCTCTACGCACTGATTGCGGACGACCCGCAAGCTGTCACCATGAAGGCCTGAACTTGTCGAAGCATTTCCTGCTGGCGCCGTTGTTTGCGCTCATCGTTTCCATTGTCGCGAGCGTCTGCGCGGTGTCGCAGGCCCTGGCCGTGGAGCCGATCAAGATCTCCCGTGACGACGTCGCGCTCAACCTCACCGGCGCCGTCGAGATTTACAGGAATCAGGGCGAGAACTTCCAGGTTTCGACAGCTCCGGGCCTCGACGGCATCGTGCGTCGCATCGAGGTCGAAGCCAACGACAAGCGCCGTTCGACAGGCGATTGGGCCGTCTTTGCGCTTGCCAACACCACCGACCAGGTCATCGACCGTCTGATCGTCGCCCCACATTTCCGTCTCGTCGGTTCCGGCCTGTTCTGGCCCGATCTCGGCTCGAGCCGCATCGCCGCCATCACGCCGAGCGAAGGCTTCGCGCTCGACCGCCAGGCCAGTCCCGACGCCGACGTATTCCTGATCACGCTCAACCCGAATTCGGTGGTGACCTTCATCGCCGAACTCGCCTCGCCCAAGCTGCCGCAGGTCTATCTGTGGGAACCCGAGGCCTACAAGGACACGGTCAACTCCTACACGCTGTTCCGCGGCATCGTCATCGGCATCGCCGGCCTTTTGGCGCTATTCCTGACCATCCTGTTCGTGGTCAAGGGAACCTCGATGTTCCCCGCGACAGCAGCCCTTGCATGGGCGGTGCTTGCCTATATCTGCGTCGACTTCGGCTTCCTCAACAAGGTCATCGAGGTCTCGCCCGGCAACGAGCAGATATGGCGAGCGGGCACGGAGGTGGCGCTCGCCGGCACCTTCGTCGTGTTCCTGTTTGCCTATCTCAACCTCAATCGCTGGCACGGCCATTTCAGCTACGGCGCCTTCGTCTGGGTCATTGGCCTGCTGCTCATTGCAGGTGTCGCGATCATCGATCCGGCGGTCGCTGCCGGCATCGCGCGCATCTCCTTTGCCGCCACCGCCATCACCGGTCTCGGCCTGATCGTCTATCTCAGCATCCGCGGTTACGACCGCGCCATCATGCTGGTGCCCAGTTGGGCGATGGTGCTGATATGGCTCAGCGGATCGTGGATGGCGATAACGGGCGTCCTCGACAACGACATCGTCCAGCCGGCACTTGGCGGCGGCCTGATCCTGATCATCCTGTTGATCGGCTTCACCGTCATGCAGCACGCCTTCGCCGGCGGCGGCGCGCACCAGGGCCTGTTCAGCGACATGGAGCGGCAGGCGCTGGCCATCTCAGGTTCCGGCGACATCGTCTGGGACTGGGACGTGTTGCGCGACCGCGTCGTCACCCGTCCCGACGTCTCGATCCAGCTCGGCCTCGCGCCCAACAGCCTGGGCGGTGCCGCCCGCAACTGGCTGCCGGTGCTGCACTCCGACGACCGCGACACTTTCCGCACCACCCTCGACGTGGTGCTTGAGCATCGCCGTGGCCGTGTCTCGCAGAGCTTCCGCCTGCGCGGCGCCGACGGCCACTATCACTGGTTCTCGCTCAAGGCACGGCCAGTCATCGGCTCCGATGGCGAAGTGATCCGCTGCGTCGGCACCATGGTCGACGTCACCGAGCAGAAGAAATCCGAAGAGCGGCTGCTGCACGACGCCGTGCACGACAACCTGACCGGCCTGCCCAACCGCGAGCTGTTCATGAACCGGCTCGAGGCGATCATCTCGATCGCCCGCACCGAGGAAAAGGTGCGGCCGTCGGTGTTCGTCATCGACATTGACCGCTTCAAGCAGGTCAATGACGGCCTTGGTATTTCGGCCGGCGACACGATCCTTTTGACCATCGCGCGCCGCCTGCACCGCCTGCTCAAGCCCAAGGACTCGCTGTCGCGCTTTGCCGGCGACCAGTTCGCGCTGATGCTGCTGTCGGAACAGGATCCGTCGCGCATCGCTGCCGTGGCCGACGCCATCAAG
This sequence comes from Aminobacter sp. LjRoot7, assembly GCF_964252895.1. Classification (NCBI taxonomy): domain Bacteria; kingdom Pseudomonadati; phylum Pseudomonadota; class Alphaproteobacteria; order Hyphomicrobiales; family Phyllobacteriaceae; genus Aminobacter; species Aminobacter sp. LjRoot7. The sequence goes on along the minus strand of NZ_CAXUPX020000002.1, from coordinate 237,429 downwards.
CAGGCTATCAAGGCGCCGATCACCTTTGCCAAGCGCGAGATCGTGCTGACTGCTTCCGTCGGCCTGATCACCTGGACTACGGCACAGGCGACCGCCGAGGATATGGTCAAGGACGCCGAGCTTGCCATGCATCAGGCCAAGCGTTTCGGCGGCGACCGCATCGAACCGTTCCGTCCCGCCTTCAGGACCGTCGGCACCGATCGCCTGCAGCTCGAATCGGACCTCCGCCGCGCCATCGAGCGGAAGGAATTCACCCTGGCCTACCAGCCGATCGTGCGGCTTGAAGACGGCAGTGTCGCCGGCTTCGAGGCGCTGCTCAGATGGGATCACCCGCGTCGCGGCATGATCCCCCCTGGTGATTTCATCCCCGTTGCCGAAGGTTGCGGCCTGATCGTCCAGCTTGGCCTGTTTGCCATGCAGCGCGCCGCCGAAGACCTGGCCGAATGGCAGAAGCAGATCAGCGACGCGCCGCTATCGGTGTCGGTCAACCTGTCGAGCCGCCAGCTCATCCGGCGCGACCTGGTCAGCGACGTGCGCTCGGTCATCGCCCGGGCCAATCTCAAGCCGCGCTGCTTCCGCCTGGAGCTGACGGAATCGCTGGTCATGGACAATCCCGAGCAGACCAACCACGTTCTGACCAAGCTCAAGCAGCTCGGCATCGGCCTGTCGCTCGACGATTTCGGCACCGGCTATTCGTCGCTCGCCTATCTGACCCGCTTCCCCTTCGACACCATCAAGATCGACAAGAGCTTCGTCGACGACACCTCGCCCAAGCGCGCGGTGCTGCTCAAGTCGATGGTCAACATGGCGCACGAGCTCGGCCTATCGGTGGTTGCCGAAGGCATCTCCGATGAGAGCGACGCGCTCGAACTGCGGCAGATGGGCTGCGAATACGTGCAGAGCTTCATGTTCGGCGCGCCGGTTCCCGGCGATCAGGCGCTGAAGATGCTGAAAGAGCAGTATCCGCTTGCTCAGGCGTGACCGGCAGCGCTGCTGAGCCGCGCAAGGTCGATGCCGAGCGTGGCCAGGATGCGGTCGTATTTGCGGTCGATGTCGGTGTCAAACAGAAGCTCCGACGTCGCCGGGCAGGTCAGCCAGCCATTCTCGGCAATCTCGCTTTCGAGCTGGCCTGCACCCCAGCCTGAATAGCCCAGCGCCATCAGCGCGTGGCGCGGCCCGCGCCCGGCGGAAATGGCGCGCAGGATGTCGACAGTTGCCGTCAGGCAAATCTCTTCCGAGACGGGCAGCGAGGACTCGACCTTGTAGTCGTCGGTGTGCAGCACGAAACCTCGGCTGCGGTCGACCGGCCCGCCATTACGGACGATGAAGTCCTTGGCCTTCATCGGCAGCCGGATCGCTTCCTGCTCGTCGAGGATGCCGAGCTGTACCAGCAGGTCGGGAAACAGCAGCGGCTGGACCTGGTTGATGATCAGGCCCATGGCGCCTTCGTCGCTATGGGCACAGATGTAGATGACGGCGCGCGAGAACCTGTCGTCCTTCATCCCCGGCATGGCGATGAGGAACTGATCGTCGAGAAAACCGCGCTGCGAGGCGCCCTTTTTCTGGCGTAAGAGGTCCATGGCTTGAAGGTATCGCGTTTCCTGCCGTCTTGAAAGATGGGGCACAGCGCGGCGCATTCATCTTTTGACAGGCAACGTCACGCAAAAATGATGCGATGTGTTGGCGCCCCCTGTTGCGGACGCTGCGGGAGGCTATCAAATCACCGCCATGAAAATTGCGCCCCACTCCGCGATCGGCCTCTGCGCGGCACTGCTCGCCGCCGCCCCGGCCCATGCCTCCTCGTCAGCCTGGTTCGAAGCCGATGGCGGCCGTTTCCGCCTCGTCACGTCAGGGGTGCCGGATGCTTCCGGCAAGCTCCAGGGTGTGCTCGACATCGAGCTCAAGCGCGGCTGGAAGACCTACTGGCGTGATCCCGGCAATTCCGGCGTGCCGCCGCAGATCGACGTCTCGGCAAGCCGCAACATATCAGGCGCCGACTTCTCCTACCCTGCCCCGAAGCGTCACGACGACGGCTATGCCAAATGGGCCGGCTACGACCATTCGGTGCGCCTGCCTGTCAGTTTCACCGTCACGGCCCCGGGCGAGCCGGCGACAATCACCGCAAACGTGTTCCTCGGCGTCTGCGAGACGATCTGCGTGCCGGTGCAGGCCAAGCTCGAGGTCGCCCCTGCCGCCGATCCCGACAATCCGGGCGATGCCATCCTGGTAAAGACGGCCCTCGCCGCCCTCCCCGGCACAGCTCAGCCGGAATTCGGCGCCACGCTGGAACCGGCCGAAAGCGAGCACGTCTCGATCGTGGCGACAGCGCCCGGCCCCGCTGACGCTTTGGACGTCTTCGTTGCCGGCGTGGACGGCTATGTGCTTGGCACCCCCGAGCGGCAAATCGAGAATGGCAAGGCGGTGTTCAACGTCAAGCTGCTCGAACGCCCTGACACAAAACCCTCCGGCAAGGGCCTGCCCTACACGCTGACAAGTGCTGCTGGAGCGGTCGAAGGATTTTTGCCTTATCCCTGACTTTTTGCCTTATCCCTGACAAGGGCTGTCCAGCTTCCTATATCCAGCTGGCCATTGGACGCGGGCGACATCTGCGCTAGGTGAGTTGCGCGTCCTTCCGATTTCAACTCGAACACTACGCTTACGAGGAAATTCATGACCATTTCGATCGGCGACAAGCTGCCTGCGGCCACGTTCAAGACGATGACCGCAGATGGCGCCAAGAGCGTCAGCTCCGATGAGATCTTTGCTGGCAAGAAGGTCGTGCTGTTTGCCGTGCCAGGCGCCTTCACGCCGACCTGCAGCAACAACCACCTGCCGGGCTATGTCGAGAACCATGACGCGATCATTGCGCGCGGCGTCGACACCATAGCGGTGGTCTCGGTCAACGACGTCCACGTCATGGGTGCCTGGGCCCGCTTCAGCGGCGGCGAAGGCAAGGTGCAGTTCCTCGCCGACGGCAGCGGCGACTTCGCGCGTGCCATTGGCCTCGACACCGACCTCTCGGCTGCCGGCATGGGCCTGCGCTCGAAGCGTTATTCGATGATCGTCGAAGACGGCAAGGTTGCCCAGCTCAACCTCGAGGGCGCACCCGGCCAGGCCGTCGATTCGGGCGCCGCCCGCATTCTCGAACAGCTCTGAGACTGACAAGGGCGCGCGGCCTTCCGGCGGCGCGCCTCACTCGATTGGCAATGGCCTAGGCTGAGGCCTTTCGCCCGCCCTTGAAGGGCGCCATGCCCTCACGCGCGAGCTCATCGGCGCGCTCGTTCTCGGGATGACCGGCATGGCCCTTGACCCAGTGCCACGTCACCTTGTGACGCTTGTTGGCCTCGTCAAGCGCCTGCCACAGCTCGCCGTTCTTGACCGGCTTCTTGTCGGCGGTCTTCCAGCCATTCTTCTTCCAGCCGTGGATCCATTTCGAGATCCCGTCCATGACGTATTTGCTGTCGGTGTGCAGGTCGATCTCGCACGGCTCCTTGAGGGAGTTCAGGGCAGATATGGCGGCCAGCAGCTCCATGCGGTTGTTGGTGGTCTCGGCTTCGCCGCCCGACAGCTCCTTGACCTTGGCCTTGTAGCGCAGCATCGCGCCCCAGCCACCCGGCCCCGGATTGCCCGAGCAGGCGCCATCGGTGAAAATTTCAACTTGCTTCATTTCAGTCCGTATTCCTGGGCGGACTTGATCGTCCGGTGGAAGCGCATGCGGCGAATGTATTCCGACGGGTCACGCTTCATCACCAGCCCGCCATCCGGCACCGTCAGCCAGTCATAGAGCCGCGTCAGCATGAAGCGCAGCGCCGACCCGCGCGCCAGGATCGGCAGTGCGGCCTTCTCGTCCTCGCTCAGCGGACGGACGCTCTGATAGCCGTCCAGCAAGGCCGTGCCCTTGGTCAGGTTGAAGGAAAAGTCCTTCTCGAAGCACCAGGCGTTGAGGCAGGTGGCGAGGTCGTAGGCGTAGGCGTCGTTGCAGGCGAAATAAAAGTCGATCAGGCCCGACAGATTGTCGCCGAGGAAAAAGACATTGTCCGGAAACAGGTCGGCATGGATGACGCCCGACGGCAGGTTCTTCGGCCAGTTCTTCTCGAACTCGGCAAAGTCGGCGTCGACTTCACGGGCCAGCCCCGGTTCGACCTCGTCGGCGCGCGGATGAGCCGCGTCCCAGAGCTTGCGCCAGCCGTCGATGGCGAGCGAATTCGGCCGCGTCATCGCGAAATCCTGGACTGCGATGTGCAGTTCGGCCAGCGCCCTGCCGACCTCGCGGCAATGCACGACCTGGGGCCGGCGCAGCCACATGCCTTCGAGGAAAGTGATGATCACGGCAGGACGTCCGGCCAGTGTGCCGATGACGTTGCCATCCTTGCCGTCGACGGGCAGCGGGCAGGAAATTCCCTTGTGGGCGAGATGCTGCATCAGGCCGAGGAAGAATGGCAGGTCGGCCTTCTCGACGCGCTTCTCATACAGCGTCAGGATGTATGCCCCTGTCGTCGTGTGCAGCAGGAAGTTGGTGTTCTCGGTGCCCTCGGCAATGCCCTTGTAGGACAACAGCTCGCCAACCGGATAATTGCGCAGGAACGCTTCGAGCTCACCCTCGCCAACGTCGGTATAGACAGCCATCAGCCGTTTCCGTTGACGAAGGCCATGTCGGCTGGCGTCAGCTCGACGTCGCGCAATACCCGCATCACCGGAAATTCCTCCGTCTCGGTCGCCGTGATGGCGAGTTCCACGTTCACTTCGAAGCGCTCGCGGAAAGCGTTGATGATCTCGTCGACGATGATCTCGGGCGCCGAAGCTCCCGCCGACAGGCCCAGCGTAGCGATACCGCCGATGTCGTTCCACGGGATCTCCGACGCGCGCTGAACCAGCAGCGACATCTTGGCCCCTGCCCGCTCGGCGACTTCGACGAGGCGGCGCGAATTGGACGAGTTGGGCGCACCGACGACCAGATAGAGGTCTGAGCCTGGCGCCGTCTCCTTCACCGCGTCCTGGCGGTTCGTCGTGGCGTAGCAGATCGATTCGGCGGCAGGCGCCTCCATCGCCGGGAATTTTTCCTGCAGCGCCTTCAGGATGCCTGCGGTGTCCTCCACCGAAAGCGTCGTCTGGGTGACGAAGCCAAGCGCTGCGGGATCGACCGGTGTGAAATTGCGGACGTCGGCCTCGGTTTCGATCAGCGTGACCGCACCCTCGTCCAGCTGGCCCATGGTGCCGATCACCTCGGGGTGGCCGGCATGACCGATCAGCAGCACGTGGCGGCCCTTGCGCTGGTGGCGCATGGCCTGTTTGTGCACCTTGGAGACCAGCGGACAGGTGGCGTCGAGATAGAACAGGTTGCGCGCGACCGCATCCGCGGGCACCGACTTCGGCACGCCGTGGGCGGAGAAGACAACAGGCGCATCACGATGCTCGTCAGGGATCTCGCTGAGCTCCTCGATGAACACCGCACCAAGGTTCTGAAGTCCTTCGACGACATAGCGGTTATGCACGATCTCATGGCGGACATAGACCGGCGCGCCGTATTTCTTAAGCGCGAGAACGACGATCTGGATCGCCCGGTCGACGCCTGCGCAAAAGCCGCGCGGCTGGCAGAGCCTGATCGTCAGGGGCGGTTTGGCAATCATCTGGAGCATCTAATCCGCTTCTTCGTTCAGGTGCCGAAATGATGTCTGCACCCCCTTGCTGTCAAGGGAGGCTATTGCGCCGCGCGTACCATGACGCGCAAAGAATGCTGTAGCATCTCGAAGTTGTGCATGATCCCGAAATAGGTTCCGAGACCATCCACAGGACTCATTTGCCTTCGGGGCGGCGCAGCAGCCAGACGCCCATGACGCCCAGCAGTGCCGCAGCGAGACCGTACCAGGTCACGGCGTATTGCAGATGGTTGTTGGGCATGTCGACCATGGTCACCCCGCCGACCGGCAGGCCGCCAGGATTTGGCGTCTTGTCGGCATCGATGAAGAACGGCAGCACGGCGGCACCCGCAGGCAGCCCGGCGCTTGCCGCCATGGCGTCGCGGTCCTTCCAGTAGAAGACGTTCTTCACCAGATCATTGTCAGGCACCAGCGAACCCGGCTTGCCCTCCAGCGGGTTGCGCGCCAGCCCGACGATGCTGACAGGTCCCGTCACCTGGCCGGTCGGCCGCTTGGCCGCATCCTTGAGATCGTAGGGAACGAAGCCACGGTTCACCAGCGCGAAGCGGCCGTCGTCCAGCTTCAGCGGCGTGTAGACGTAAAAGCCCGACTGGCCTTCCCATGTCGCCAGGAAATGCCGCTCGCCTTCATGCACGAAGGTGCCCGAAAGCGTGACCGGCCAATAGTCGACGTCGCCGGTAGCGCGGTATTTTACTTCCATTTCAGCCAGTGGCAGCGGCTGCGACTTCGTGCGCTCGGCGATCTGCGCGATCAGTTCTTCTTTCCAATAAAGGCGCTGGACCTGCCAGCTGCCAAGCGCCAGCAGCAGCGCAAAGGCAATCGTGCCGAGCACGAGCATCAACACATGCCCGGAACGTCGCGCCGGGGCGGTCATGGTCTTTTCCTGGATCATTCGCCCTTGTCCAAACGCCCTTCGGCTGCCTTGTTGCGATACTGCAGCGTTATGAGCACGCCCTTGATGAGGCGCAGCGAGCCAAGGCTGAGAACCACGGTCAACGGAATCCACAACAGCAGATGAAGCCATAGCGGAGGTCCAAAGTTGACCTCGAGCCACAGCGCGAGCCCGACCACGACAAAGCCGATGATCAGGATGACGAACACCGCCGGTCCGTCGCCGGCGTCGGCAAAGGAATAGTCGAGCCGGCAGACGCCGCATTCCTTGCCGACGGACAGGAAGCTGGAAAACAGCCGGCCTTCGCCGCAACGCGGACAACGCCCCTTGAGCCCGGCCGCAATCGGTTCAACCGGCGGCCAGATTGCCTTGTCCTCGCTCATGGATTTATCTCGATGGGAGTGCCGTTTGCGACCATCTGCCAGACCTCTGCCATGTCCTCGTCGGTAACGGCGATGCAGCCGTTCGTCCAGTCGAACATCTGCATCAGCCAGGACCACCAGCCATACCCGTTCGGTTGGCCGTGGATCATAATCATTCCACCAGGTTCGACACCTGCCCTCTTTGCCGCAGCCACGTCGTCGGCGTTGGGATAGGAGATGTGGATCGACCTGTAGTAGCCACTGACTGGATTGCGCCAGTCGAGCACGTAGCGGCCTTCGGGCGTACGCTCGTCGCCTTCCCTTGCCTTGTGTCCCAGTGGGTTCGCACCGAGCGCCATGGCGTAGCTGCGAACCACCTTGTCGCCCGAAAGCAGCTCCAGCCGGCGTTCCGACTTGTCGACCCGCACGAGGTCGACCTCGCTCGCATATGCGGTCATCGTCGAGGCACACAGAGCAATCATGAGAGAGGCGAAGCGGCTTGTCGGCATGCCGGATGATTGCACTGGGAAAGCGCCCAAAAAGAGAAGGCGGCCGCGTTGCCGCGACCGCCTTGCATCAGAAACCGGATCGGTCAGTGGCCGTGAGCGATGGTGCCGCCAACCGAACCCCAGATGTAGATCGCGGCGAACAGGAACAGCCACACCACGTCGACGAAGTGCCAGTACCAGGCAGCCGCCTCGAAGCCGAAATGCTGCTTCGGGGTGAAGCCGCCGCCCATGGCGCGGAACAGGCAGACCAGCAGGAAGATCGTGCCGACGATGACGTGGAAGCCGTGGAAGCCCGTCGCCATGAAGAAGGTCGCGCCGTAGATCGAGTCCTTGAAGGCGAACGGAGCGTGGATGTACTCGTAGGCTTGGACGAACGAGAACAGGATGCCGAGGCCGACAGTCAGCGCCAGGCCGTTGACCAGGCCCTTGCGGTCATTGTGCAGCAGCGCGTGGTGCGCCCAGGTCACGGCGGTGCCCGAAAGCAACAGGATGATCGTGTTGTAGAGCGGCAGGTGGAAAGGATCGAGGATCTCGATGCCCTTCGGAGGCCAGACGCCGCCGGTGAACTCGGCGCGCAGGACCTGGTGAGCTTCATTCGGGAACAGTGCCGCGTCGAAGAACGCCCAGAACCAGGCGACGAAGAACATCACCTCGGAGGCGATGAACATGATCATGCCGTAGCGCAGGTGCAGCGAGACGACGCGGGTATGATGGCCCTCGTTGCCTTCCTTGATCGTATCCGACCACCAGCCGAACATGGTGTAGAGAACGATCAGCAGGCCGATCAGGAAGATCCAGTAGTTGGCGCCGGCCATGTTGTAGCCGAAGATCGGAAAGCTGCCGCCCTTGAGATGCTGCATCCAGGCGACACCGCCGAATGCCATGATCAGCGCGCCCAGCGAGGCGAGGAACGGCCACGGGCTGGGATCGATGATGTGATAGTCGTGTTCTGGTTTCGCGTGTGCGTCTGCCATATCAGCCCCCGGCTTTTCCGTCGGAATTAACATTTTTCGCTTCGCCGTCAACCTTGGGCGCGACAGCTACAGGCTTTTCCCCGGCAATGGGGAAGAAGGTATAAGACAGCGTGATCGTCTTGACGTCCTTCATTTCAGGCACGTTGACGATTTCCGGATCGACGAAGAAGACGACCGGCATGTCGAGCGTCTCGCCCGGCTTCAGCGTCGTGTCGGTGAAGCAGAAGCACTCGACCTTGTTGAAGTAGGCGCCGGCGATCTCCGGCGTAACGTTGAACGTCGCACGGCCCTGGGTCGGCGTGTCGAAGACGTTCTTCGCCGTGTAATGGATCTGCTTCGTCTCGCCGATCTTGATCTGGACGTCGCGGGCCACGGGCTGGAAGTCCCATGGCAGGCCACCCGACACATTGGCGTCGAAGCGGACGGTGATCTCGCGATCGAGGATCTTGTCGGAATACTGCTCGACGCGCTGGGTCGTGCCGCCATAACCGGTGATCTGGCAGAACATGGCGTAGAGCGGCACCGCAGCGTAAGCCATGCCGACCATGCCGCCGACGAAAGCGACGCACATGCCCGCAACCATCCGGTTGGAGCTCTGCTTCTTCGCGTCGACAGCCTGCTTGTCGTTGGTCATGCCACTGCTCATAGCGGCCGATCCAGGATGGCCGGGCCGAACTTGGCGATCGTCGCCAGGTAGAAGATGATGACGAGTGCCGCCAGCGCCAGACCGATGGCGACGTTGCGGCTGCGACGCGCCTTCTTCTGCTTTTCGGTGAGCGTCACCAGGTCATTGTCCGACATCATGCACCTCCAAGCGCAAAGACACGCTCGATGACGCTGTCGGCCAGGTAGGCCGCAAAGATCACGAACAGATAAAGCAGCGAATAGGCAAAGAGCTGCTTGGCGGGCTTCATCACGCGGTCGCTGTCCGGCATCTGGAGAACCTTCCAGGCGTACCAGACAAAGCCGAGACCAAGCGCCAGCGAAACCACGCCGTAGCCGATGGTGGTGTAGCCGAGCAGCCAGGGCGCCACGCCAACGGGCGCGAGCAACAGCGAATAGGCGAAGATCTGGCGACGCGTCGAGGCTTCGCCGGCGACGTTCGGCATCATCGGGATGCCGGCGCGCTCATAGTCCTGCGACTTGAACAGCGCGAGCGCCCAGAAGTGCGGCGGCGTCCACAGGAAAGTGATCATGAAGAGCACGACGCTCTCGAGGCTGACCGAGCCGGTCACGGCGGCCCAGCCGATCATCGGCGGCAGCGCTCCGGCCGCGCCACCGATGACGATGTTCTGCGGCGTCCAGCGCTTGAGCCACATCGTGTAGATGACGGCATAGAAGAAGATGGTGAAGGCGAGCAGAGCCGCCGAAAGCCAGTTGACGAGGACGCCGAGCGTCATCACCGAAAGGGCGGAGAGCACGAGGCCGAAGGTCAGCGCTTCATGCGGCGTCACCTTGCCCGACGGCACCGGACGGCTGGCCGTACGCGTCATGACGGCGTCGATGTCGGCGTCGTACCACATGTTGAGCGCACCCGAAGCGCCCGCGCCGATGGCGATCGCAAGGATCGCGACGACCGCAAGGAACGGGTTGATGGTGACAGGGGCGGCAACCATGCCGACAAAGGCGGTGAAGACCACCAGCGACATGACGCGCGGCTTCAGCAGGGCGAAGAAATCGCCCGCCGTCGCTTCCGACATGCGGATGGTTTGATCGTCAAACCGGTTGTGGACAAGGGCCATGCGTACTTACGTCCAGTCGTTCCGTTTGGCCGAAGCCGCCGGTTATGCCGGCGGCTTCGTAGTTCAGTCAGTGCCTTACTTGATCTTCGGCAGCTGTTCCCACTGGTGGAAGGGCGGCGGCGAAGGCAGCTGCCATTCGAGCGTGGTCGCACCATCGCCCCAGGGGTTGGCACCGGCGACGCGCTTCTTGGAGAAGGCTTCGAAGACGCCGAACAGGAAGATCAGCACGCCGATGGCCGAGATGTACGAGCCGTAGGACGACACCGCGTTCCAGCCAGCATAAGCATCCGGGTAGTCGATGTAGCGGCGCGGCATGCCGGCGAGGCCGAGGAAGTGCTGCGGGAAGAAGATCAGGTTTACGCCGACGAACGTCACCCAGAAGTGGGTGTTGGCGATCGCCGCCGAGTACATGTAGCCGGTCATCTTCGGGAACCAGTAGTACCAGGCCGCGAAGATCGCGAACACGGCACCCAGCGACAGCACGTAGTGGAAGTGCGCCACGACGTAGTAGGTGTCGTGCAGCGAACGATCGAGACCGGCATTGGCCAGCTGCACGCCGGTGACGCCACCGACGGTGAACAGGAAGATGAAGCCGATCGCCCAGATCATGGGCGTCTTCATCGAAATCGAGCCGCCCCACATGGTGGCGATCCACGAGAAGATCTTCACACCCGTCGGAACCGCGATGACCATCGTGGCGAACACGAAGTAGCGCTGCGTGTCGAGCGACAGGCCGGTGGTGTACATGTGGTGAGCCCACACGACGAAGCCGACGGCACCGATGGCGACCATGGCATAAGCCATGCCGAGGTAACCGAAGATCGGCTTGCGCGAGAAGGTCGACACGATGTGGCTGACGATGCCGAAGCCCGGCAGGATCAGGATGTACACTTCCGGGTGACCGAAGAACCAGAACAGGTGCTGGAACAGGATCGGGTCGCCGCCGCCTTCAGGGGCGAAGAAGGCCGTGCCGAAGTTGCGGTCGGTCAGCAGCATGGTGATGCCACCAGCCAGGACCGGCAGCGAAAGCAGCAGCAGGAAGGCGGTGATCAGCACCGACCAGGCAAACAGCGGCATCTTGTGCAGCGTCATGCCCGGAGCGCGCATGTTGAAGATGGTGGTGATGAAGTTGATCGCACCGAGGATCGACGACGCGCCGGCGATGTGCAGCGACAGGATCGCCAGATCCATTGCCGGTCCAGGCTGGCCCGAGGTCGAGAGCGGCGGATAGATCGTCCAGCCGCCGCCGACGCCATGCGCACCGGGAGCGCTCGGCATGAAGGCCGAGAGGATCAGCAGGAGGAACGCGGGCGGAAGCAGCCAGAACGAGATGTTGTTCATGCGCGGGAACGCCATGTCAGGCGCGCCGATCATGATCGGAACCATCCAGTTGGCGAAGCCGCCGATCAGCGCGGGCATGACCATGAAGAAGATCATGACCAGGCCATGGGCCGTCGTGAACGCGTTGAACATGCTCTTGCCGGCGTCGATCGCCGCATCGCCTTCAACGCCATAGACCATCGAGGCCAGGCCGTGGAAGATCTGGATACCCGGCTCGGCGAGTTCCCAGCGCATCATGACGGACAGGAAGCCGCCGATGCAGCCTGCCATGATCGCGAAGATCAGGTAGAGCGTTCCAATATCTTTGTGGTTGGTCGAGTACACCCACCGAACCCAGCCCTTCGGCTTGTGGTCGTGATGGTCGTGAGCTGCAGCGCCTGCCATGTTCCGCTCCGTTCCCTGATCCCTATTCTACCGTGGCTCAGTTGCCAGCGGCCGCGACCTTGGCCGCACCGTCCGTCTCGGCCATCAGCGCCTTGTTGGCACCCGGCAGATCGGTCTTAGCGGCGGCAAGCCACGTATTGTACTGTGCGTCGGTGACGACGCGGATTGCGATCGGCATGTAGGCGTGGTCCTTGCCGCAAAGCTCGGAGCACTGGCCGTAGTAGAGGCCTTCCTTCTCAGCCTTGAACCAGATCTCGTTGATACGACCCGGCACCGCGTCCGTCTTCACGCCGAAGGCCGGCATGGCGAAGGCGTGGATGACGTCGCTGGCGGTGACGAGCACGCGGACCAGCGTATTGATCGGAACGACGACTTCATTGTCGACGGCGAGAAGGCGCGGATATGCACCCCTGTCTTCCTTGCCAGCCGCTGCGCGGTCAGCATCGGCGAGCATCGCCGAGTTGAAGGAGAGCGGCTCGGCGTTCTGGTACTCGTAGTCCCAGTTCCACTGGTTGGCGGTCGCCTTGATCGTCAGCTTCGCGTCTTCCGGCGGCGAATACTGCGCCGTCAGAAGCTGAAACGACGGGATTGCCAGGAACAGCAGGATGACAACCGGACCGACGGTCCAGATGACCTCGATCAGCGTGTTGTGGCTGGTACGCGACGGCACCGGGTTGGCGCTCGCGCGGAACCGCCAGATGCAATAGGCCAGCAGGAAAAGAACGAACAGCGTAATCGGAACGATGAACCACAGCGTGTAGTGCTCGAACCAGGTGATCTGTTCCATGATGCCGGTCGCGGCCGGCTGGAAAGTGGTTTGCCAAGGCGTCGGCTGAGCCGCATAGGCCGCGACGCTGGCAAGGGAAGCAGTCGCCGCGACGGCGCTAGCAAAGATCTTTCTCATCGCCCTCTGTATCTCCCATTTCCGTGCGGGCGTAGCCGCAAGGACATCGTGCCGCTCCGGGACGGGAATCCCAGAGACGTTCGGAGGTTCAAACCATACTCTCTTTATAACCGCAAGGAAGCAGAGGCTTAACCCGTGCGGCATTTTTGCGCGCAGGCACAGAGGCTGGCGCCGCGACGCGTTTGGCGCTAGGTGAAGAACGCGCAGGCGAAAGGGCAATCGCCCCGCTTGTGCAGCCATGCCCTCAAAAGGCGTCGCAATTCGGGCCAAATTGGCTTCGAATGTCTGGAAAACCTGAGATTGCAGGATGGCGAAGGCGCCGTCTTGTTATTTACTTGCTGCCTGCACGGCCTGATAGTCGTGATTCGCAATGGAGCCGTCATGAAGTCTGGGCTTTTCAAAACCGTGGCCAAGATGCTCGTCGCTGCCGCCTGCGTGGTTCCCATGCAAGCCGGCGCGCAGCAGAGCGGCACGGTCAAGTCCACCCATGGCGCGTGGTCGATCATCTGCGACACGCCTGCGGGCGCCACCAACGAACAATGCGTGATGATGCAGAACGTCATCGCCGAGGACCGTCCCGAGATGGGGCTTTCGGTGGTCATCCTGCGCACCGCCGACAACAAGGCCGAGATCTTGCGCGTGCTGGCGCCGCTCGGCGTGCTCCTTCCTAACGGTCTCGGCCTAAATGTCGACCAGAAGGACATCGGCCGCGCCTATTTCGTGCGCTGCTTCCAGGACGGCTGCTACGCCGAGGTGATCCTCGACAAGACGCTGCTCGACACGCTGAAGACCGGCAAGTCGGCGACCTTCATCGTCTTCCAGACGCCCGAAGAAGGCATCGGCATCCCGGTCGACCTCAACGGCTTCGGCGAGGGCTTCGCAGCACTACCGTAAGCGTTTGGCACCGGAGACATTGTCCGGAGCCTCTGCGTCGCCTACATCGGGGTGAACACACTCACCTTGGAATATGAGGCGACGCGCCATGACCAGCCTTCTCAGCCAGTTCAACATCACTGAAGACCGCGTGCGCAAGATCGTCGCCGAGACGATCGATGGTGCCGACGATGGCGAGTTGTTCCTCGAGTATCGCGAGGGCGAGGCGCTGATGTTCGACAATGGCCGGCTGAAGACCGCGAGCTTCAACACCGACCAGGGTTTTGGCCTGCGCGCCGTTGCTGGCGAAGCCACGGGCTATGCCCATTCGAGCGACCTGTCGGAACAGGCGTTGCTGCGCGCCTCCGACGCGGTCTCGGCCGTCAAGGGCGGCTATTCCGGCACGCTCGCCGCCGCCCCTGCCCGCACCAACACCCATCTCTACGGCGAGGAAAACCCTATCTCGTCGCCCTCTTTCGAGGCCAAGGCCAAGCTTTTGCAGGAAATCGACGCATGGCTGCGTGACAAGGACCCGCGCGTTCGCCAGGTGACGGCGTCGCTCGCCTCGTCGTGGCAGCATGTCGAGATCCTGCGCGGCGACGGCCAGGTCGTGCGCGACATCCGCCCGCTGGTGCGCATGAACGTCTCGGTGATCGTCGGCGACGGCGACCGCCAGGAAAGCGGCTCCTACGGTGCCGGCGGCCGCAAGAGCTTCGACGAGTTCCTGACCGACGAAAGCTGGAAGAATGCCGCGACCGAAGCATTGCGCCAGGCGCTGGTCAATCTCGAAGCTATCCCCGCCCCTGCCGGTACCTTCGACATCGTTTTGTCGTCCGGCTGGCCGGGTGTGATGCTGCACGAAGCCGTCGGCCACGGCCTCGAAGGCGACTTCAACCGCAAGAAGACTTCCGCATTCGCCGGCCTTCTCGGCCAGCAGGTCGCCGCCAAGGGCGTGACCGTCGTCGATGACGGCACGATCGCCGAACGCCGCGGCTCGATCACCGTCGACGATGAAGGCACGCCCAGCGCCCGCAACGTGCTGATCGAGGATGGCAAGCTCGTCGGCTACATGCAGGACCGCCAGAACGCCCGCCTGATGGGCATGAAGGCGACCGGCAACGGCCGCCGCGAATCCTATGCGCACCAGCCGATGCCGCGCATGACCAACACCTACATGACCTCGGGCGACATGGCGCCGGAAGAGATCATCGCCTCGGTCAAGAACGGCATCTATGCCGTCTCCTTCGGCGGCGGCCAGGTCGACATCACCTCGGGCAAGTTCGTGTTCGGCTGCACCGAGGCCTACATGATCGAGGACGGCAAGGTGACCCAGCCGATCAAGGGCGCCATGCTGATCGGCAACGGCCCCGACGCCATGCATCGCGTGACGATGGTCGGCAACGACATGAAGCTCGACAACGGCATCGGCATGTGCGGCAAGGCCGGCCAGGGCGTGCCTGTCGGCGTCGGCCAGCCGCATCTCAGGATGAACCAGATGACGGTTGGCGGCACGCGGGTCTAGGTTTCGCATCGACAGAACGAAATGCCGCTGCATCGCCCCACCTCGATCGTCGTGCTTACCGGCGCCGGCATCTCGGCCGAATCAGGCGTCGACACCTTTCGTGACAAGGACGGCATCTGGGCGAAGGTCGACTATCGCGACGTGGCGACGCCGGAAGGCTTTGCCCGTAATCCGGAGCTGGTTCACGAGTTCTACAACCAACGCCGGAGCGGACTTGCCGGTGTGATGCCGAATGCCGCGCATGTGGCACTGGCCAGGCTCGAACGCGCCTTCCGGGGCAAGTTCCTGCTCGTCACGCAGAACATCGACGACCTGCACGAGCGGGCCGGCTCGCAGCGGCTGATCCACATGCATGGCGAACTGACCAAGGCCCTGTGCGCCCATTGCGGCGCCAGGCATCCCTGGTACGGCGCCATGTCGCGGGCCTCGCGCTGCCCGTCATGCCAGGAGATCGGTCAGTTGCGGCCGGACGTGGTCTGGTTCGGCGAAATGCCCTACCTGATGGACGAGATCGACGAGGCACTGGCGAATTGCGACCTCTTCGTCTCCATCGGCACCAGCGGCAATGTCTATCCCGCCGCCGGCTTCGTCGAGCAGGCGCGCCACGCCGGGGCGCGTACGATCGAACTCAATCTCGAACCGTCGGAAGGCCATGACCTGTTCGATCAGGCCATTAATGGCCGCGCCACCGAAATCGTGCCCGAGTTCGTCGAGCATATCCTGGCTGGCCGATAAGTAGCCGCTGGTCTCCCGATCGCGTCCGGATCGAACGCAGCCGCCTTAACGACGTTTCTTCGGCTTCTCCAGCAGCGCCACAGCCTCGACATGATGCGACCAGAGGAACTGGTCGATCGGCACAACACTTTTCAGCGCGTAGCCGCCATCGATGAGGATGCGCAGGTCCCGCGCGAGCGTCGCCGGATTGCACGACACCGCCGCCACGTAAGGCACATCAGAGCGGGCAATCTGCTTGCACTGGTCCTCGGCGCCAGCACGCGGCGGATCGAAGACGATGCCGTCGAAGGCGTTCAGTTCCTTGAAGGTCAGCGGCCGGCGATCAAGGTCGCGGCGCTCGACGGTGACGCGCTTCAGGCCACTGGCGAAGCGGAAGCCACGGTCGAGTGCGGCCAGCGCTGGCCCATCGCCCTCTACCGCATGGACCTCCGAGTTCGCCGCGAGCCTGAGCGCGAAGGTGCCGCAGCCCGAAAACAGGTCGGCGACCTTCTTGGCCTTGCGCATGTGGCCGGTGACGAGTGAGACCATCGTGCCCTCCGCCTCGGCCACGGCCTGGACGAAAGCGCCCGGCGGCGGGCTAACCGTCGCTGCGCCAAAGGTCAGCATCGGCTTGACTGGCTCGACGATGATCTCGCCGTCGATGGAAAGCCGGGCTATCTTCGACTTGATGGCAAAATCGGTCGCGGCGCGGCGGATCGCTTCGGTCGGCTTGCCGCAGTCGCTGGCCGCCACGTCGAAGCCCGACTCCGTGGCCGTGACGAGGAACCGGAACGGCTTCGAGGTGTTGGCGATGATGCCTGCAAGGTGCCGCAGGATACCGGCCGCCTCGACTATCGAAGGCAGGAGTACCGGGCATTCCTCGATGTCGACGAGGGTGTGGGAGAACGCCTTGTTGTAGCCGAGATGCAGCCCTGACTCGGTGTTGCGCGCGGTGAAAGCCGCCCGCCGCCGGCTGTGCGGCGGACATGCAACCAGTTCGGCTACTGGGACATCGATCGCTCTCGCCTTCAGCGCATGGGCGACCAGCCCACGCTTCCAGTCGCGATAGGCCTGATCCTCGAGATGCTGGATCGCGCAGCCGCCGCATTCGGTGAAATGCCTGCAGGCAGGATCGATGCGTTGCGGCGATGGCTCGATGACCGAAATCAGTTGGGCACGATCTTTCTCGCGCGCGGCCGTCACCACCTCGCCCGGCAGCGCGAACGGGATGAAGATATGCCCACCATTGGCATCGACGACGCCGTCGCCATGCGCGCCAAGCCGCGCAATTTCGAAACGTGTCGTCATCGGTCGTTTACTCCACCGAGCAGGTATTCACGATTTCCGTCACCGCCTTCGAGCGGCGACGGGCAGATGCCGAGCGAACGCCAGCCCGGAACGGCGTCGAGCCACGCGCGCAGCTCTTCAGCCATGCGCGGGCCGTCCTCGGCATTTTTGAGCAGGCCGCCCTTGCCGATCGCCTCGCGCCCAGCCTCGAATTGCGGCTTGACCAGGAACACGCCCCTGGCGCCTGTGGCTGCCAGTCCGAGCGCATTGGGCAAAGCCAGTCTGAGCGAGATGAAGCTGACATCGGAGACCAGCATATCGGGTGTCCGTCCGCCAAGGTCATCCGACGTCAGGTTGCGGGCATTGAGGCCCTCGAGGCAGGTCACACGCGGATCGGACTTCAGCCGCTCGTCCATCTGGCCATGGCCGACATCGATGGCAATCACATGCGCGGCGCCGCGTTCCAGCAAGATCTGCGTGAAGCCGCCGGTCGAGGCACCGATGTCCAACGCCGTGCAATCAGCTGGATCGAACCCGAAATGGTCGAGCCCGGCGATCAGCTTCAGCGCTGCGCGCGAGACATAGGCCTGCGCCGGGTCGTCGACTTCGATCGCAACACCCACGCCAACCGTCTGGCCCGGCTTCTTCGCCGGCTGGCCATCGACGGTCACGGCACCGCGCGCCACAGCGTCGCGAGCCCGCGAGCGGCTGGCAAAGAAACCGCGGCTGACGAGCAATTCGTCGAGCCGCAGGCTGGCGGTGGCTTGCCTTGAGATTTCCATGGCTTTCAATGGCGAATGCGCGCCTGCATGGCAAGCGCTCGCGCGATTATGTCAGGCGCGGACCGCCTGGGCCGACTTGCCGAGCGCTGCGAAGACGGCACGCACGATGCCGGCGGAATCAAGCCCGGCGTCTGCATGCATCTTGTCTGGGTTGGCGTGGTCGACGAAGCTGTCCGGCATTGTCAGCGGCCGCACCTTGAGGCCGTTGTCGAGCAGGCCATTGCGGGCGAGGAAATCGAGCACCTGGCTGGTGAAGCCACCGACCGAACCTTCCTCGACCATGACGAGCACTTCGTGCGACCGCGCGAGGCGACGGATCAGGTCCTCGTCCAGCGGCTTGGCGAAGCGCGCGTCGGCGACAGTCGTCGACAGCCCGGCAGCGCCGAGTTCCTCGGCGGCGAGCAGGCAATCCTTGAGGCGTGTGCCGAAGGACAGCAGCGCCACCTTGGTGCCCTCGCGCACGATGCGGCCCTTGCCGATCTCGAGCGCCTGGCCACGCTCGGGCATGTCGACGCCGACGCCGTTGCCGCGCGGATAGCGGAAGGAGATCGGACCGTCGTCATACTCGACGGCGGTACGAACCATGTGACGCAATTCCGCCTCGTCGGCCGCCGCCATGACGACGAAACCGGGCAGCGAAGCGAGATAGGCGGTGTCGAAGGCGCCGCAATGGGTGGCGCCGTCGGCACCGACGAAGCCGGCGCGGTCGATCGGAAAGCGCACCGGCAGGTTCTGGATGGCGACGTCGTGCACGACCTGGTCATAGGCGCGTTGCAGGAAGGTCGAGTAGATCGCGACGAACGGCTTGTAGCCTTCGGTCGCGAGGCCCGCGGCAAAGGTCACCGCATGCTGCTCGGCGATGCCGACGTCGAAGGTGCGCGACGGAAACGCCTCGCCGAACAGATCAAGGCCGGTGCCCGACGGCATGGCGGCGGTGACGGCAACGATCTTGTCGTCGTCGCGCGCCTCCTGCATCAGGCTTTCGGCGAACACCTTGGTGTAGGCAGGCGCGTTCGCTGGCGCCTTGGCCTGGGCGCCGGTGATCACGTCGAACTTGTTGACGCCGTGATACTTGTCGGCAGCCGCTTCGGCCGGGGCATAACCCTTGCCCTTCTGGGTTACGACATGGATCAGCACCGGACCGGTGCCGTTGTCGCGCACGTTCTTCAGCACCGGCACAAGGTGCTCGAGATTGTGGCCGTCGATCGGGCCGATATGGAAAAAGCCCATCTCCTCGAACAGCGTGCCGCCGGTGACGAAACCGCGCGCATGCTCGACGGCGCGGGTGATGGCGCGGTCGACGCGGCGGCCGAGATAGGAGGTCAGCTTCTTGCCGAGCTCGCGCACGCCGGCATAGGTGCGGCCCGAGGCAAGGCGCGCCAGATAGGCGCTCATCGCGCCTGCCGGCGGGGCGATCGACATGTCGTTGTCGTTGAGGATGACGATCAGGCGGGCGTCGAGCGCACCGGCATTGTTCATCGCCTCATAGGCCATGCCTGCCGACATGGCGCCGTCGCCGATGACAGCTATGACGTTGTTGCGGCCGCCATCGAGATCGCGCGCCACCGCCATGCCGAGGCCGGCAGAAATGGACGTCGAGGAGTGCGCAGCGCCAAACGGATCGTACTCGCTTTCCGAGCGCTTGGTGAAGCCGGAGAGCCCGCCCTCCTGGCGCAGCGTGCGCATGCGGTCGCGGCGGCCGGTCAGGATCTTGTGCGGGTAGGCCTGGTGGCCGACATCCCAGATGATGCGGTCGTCGGGCGTGTCGAAGACATAGTGCAGCGCCACCGTCAGCTCGACGACGCCAAGGCCCGCGCCAAGATGGCCTCCGGTCTGCGACACCACGTCGATCAGCTCGGCGCGCAGTTCGCTTGCCAGTTGCGGCAGCTGGGCCTCATCAAGCGTGCGCAGGTCGGACGGCACGCGGACCTTGTCCAGCAGGGGCGTTTCAGGTTTCGCGTTCATCAATCCGCACTAACTCGGTTAACCACCCGGCAGATACGACCGCATGCTTGGAAAGTAAATGCGTGGCGGTGACGCGGGCACCCCTCACCCCTCGGGCAACGGGATGAACTCCTCCTCGTCGCCCGGCACGATATCGAAACGGCCGGTCTTCCATTCATTCTTCGCCTCTTCGATGCGCTCGCGCGACGACGAGACGAAGTTCCACCAGATGTAGCGCTTGGAACCGAGCGAGGCGCCGCCGAACAGCATGAAATGCGCACCCGTCTCCGAGCTCACGACGATCTCGTCGCCAGGTTTGAACACCAGCAACCGCTCGATCGGGAAGCGATCACCAAGAATGTCGATCTCGCCGCCAAGCGTGTAGATGGCACGCTCCTCGGCGTCGGCCGGAATCTTGATCCTGGCACCCGGCGCCAGCCTGATGTCGGCGTAGAGCGTGTCGGATGCCTGGCGCACCGGCGACTTCAGGCCCTTGAACTCACCGATCACCAACCTGCCGCTGACACCATCGGCTTCGAAGGTCGGAAGCTCCATTGCCGCCGTATTCTCGAACAGCGGCGCGACCTCCTCCTTGCCGTCGGGCAGCGCCAGCCAGGTCTGCAGCCCGGAAACCGACATCGGCGCGCCGCGCAGCTCTTCCGGCGTGCGCTCGGAATGGACGATGCCGCGCCCTGCCGTCATCAGGTTCACGTCGCCCGGAGCGATGACCATCTCGGTGCCGAGCGAATCCCGGTGCCTGATCTTGCCGTCGAACAGGTAGGTGACGGTCGCAAGCCCGATATGCGGGTGCGGGCGCACATCCAGCGCATGCCCTGCCCTCAGGATCGCCGGTCCCATGCGGTCGAAGAAGATGAACGGCCCGACCAGACGGCGCTTTGCCGTCGGCAATGCCCGGCGCACCTGGAAGCCGTCGATATCCTTGGCGTTGGGGATGACCATCAGTTCGAGCTGGTCACAAGAAAAGGCATCGCCCGGTGTCGGGTCTTCGGCAGGAAAGAAGCTCATGGTCGCATCCTGGAGTATGTTTGCAGTGCGTTGGTCACCAGAGCTGGCACTCAGGCAAATCTCAGCGCCGAACGTGCCTTTGCCTTGGCGGCTTCTTCGTCGCGATTGCGCGGGTGGTGGTGCGTTTCCATCGCATGCAGCATCTCGTGCGCGGCCTCGGCGATCACGTCGACGGCGCGGTTGAAGGCCTCTTCGTTCTTCTTCGAAGGCTTGTTCGAACCGCTCAGCTTGCGGACGAACTGCAAGGCTGCGTCGCGGATCTCGTCATGCGTCGCCGGCGGGTCGAAATTGAACAATGTCTTGATGTTACGGCACATTGGCTGCTCCGGGGTTTTCACCAACGGTATGGCTTTCCCATAACTGGGCGCAACGCGCGACGAGGTCAAGCGGTTCGGACGCCCCTCATCCAAAGGCAAGCGCCGCTGCGCCGACGAGCAACGCACTGTAGGTGCCGACCATGCCGGGCGCGCTCAATGGCGTCCGCGCCGTCAGTATGCCCGCGACGTGAAGGCCACGGCCGACGATCAGCAATCCCGCGATCGTCCAGAGCATCGCCGTCGGCGCCTGACGGTATTCGGCCAAAGCAAGCAGGATCAGGGCGAGCGGCACGTATTCGATGAAATTGCCTTGGGCACGGATGCGCCGCATCAGGGCGACGTCCTCGCCGAAGCCGATTTTGACCCCGACCTTCTTGCGATACAGGCTTACCCTGATGCTGAGGACGACCAGAGCCACAGCGGCGAGTGCGGCAGTCATAGATGTTATCGGCAACATGACAAGTCCTCCCCGACGAGCGTTGGGGCAGCTAACCACTTTTAACTTGCATTTTGCAAGTTAAAAGTCCAAAATGCCGCCATGACCCAGTTCCGCTCCGGCTGCCCCATCGCGTCAGCGCTCGACATCATCGGCGACAAGTGGTCGCTGGTGATCGTCAGGGCGATGGTGATGGGGGCGACCAGCTATTCGGACCTTTTGTCCACGCCGGAAAAGATCTCGACCAACATCCTGGCCGAAAGGCTACGCCGGCTGGAGGATGCCGGCCTCATCAGGCAATCTCTGCCGCGCCAGGGTTCGATCCGCGGCGCCTATGCACTGACCGCCACGGGTGCAGCACTCATTCCTGTGGTGCAGGAACTCGCCCGCTGGGGCGAAACCCAGCTGCCTGACCGCTGGACGCCGCCGGATCGCTTCTATGCGGCCCGGCCCGGCGATTTCGACGTCCGCGACGGCGATGCCGCCGCGAACTGAACTGGACGGCTTTTACTCGCCGTCGAGCGGCTCCGTGCCCACGGGCTTGCCGTCGCGCGACAGGCGGATCTTTTCGACCTTGTCTTCGGCGGCCTTCAGCAGGCGGTCGCAATGCGCCTTCAGCGCCTCTCCGCGCTCGTAAATCTTGATCGACTGGTCGAGCGGCACGTCGCCACGCTCGAGATCGTCGACGATCTTCTCCAGCGCCGCGAGTGCCTGCTCGAAGCTCAGCGCCTTGATTTCGTCGTTGGGCTCGGCGGCCATGGCTTATCCTTTCATGAGGCGAGAAACATGGGCGGCCACTGAGAAGGCCAGCCCGTGCAGGTCGTAGCCGCCCTCGAGCAGGCTGACCAGACGATTTGATGAATGGCGCGCGGCGCTGTCCATCAATTGCCCGGTCGCCCAGTCGAAATCGGCTTCGGTGAGGTTGATCTCGGCCAGCGGGTCGCGATGGTGCGCGTCGAAACCGGCCGAGATAATGATCAGGTCAGGGGCGAATCTGTCGAGCGCCGGCAAAACGCGCGAGCGGAACGCCTCGCGGAAATGGTCGCTGCCGGTATCAGGCGCAAGCGGCGCATTGACGATGTTGCCGACGCCGGTCTCGCTTTTCGCACCTGTGCCCGGAAACAGCGGCATCTGGTGTGTCGAGCAGTAGAGCACGGTTGGATCGTCCCAGAAGATGTCCTGGGTGCCGTTGCCGTGATGCACGTCCCAATCGACGATCGCCACCCGCTCGGCGCCATGGTCGCGCTGGGCATGACGTGCTGCGATCGCCGCGTTGTTGAACAGGCAAAAGCCCATTGCCGTCGTCTTTTCGGCATGGTGCCCAGGCGGTCGCGAGGCGACGAACACGTTGGCGGCGTTGCCGGCAAAGACGTCGTCGACGGCGGCATTGGCCGCCCCGATCGCGGTCAGTGCAGCCTGCCAGCTTTTTGGGCTCAGCGTGGTGTCGCCGTCTATCCTGGCGAAGCCTTCCACCGGCACCTGCCGGCGGACGTTTTCGACAAAACCCTCGGGGTGCGCGTAGAGAATCGTGCGTTCGTCACCCATCGGCGCTTCGACGCGATCGAGCATCTCGAACGCCTCGTCGTCGAGCGCGCGCTCGATGGCGCGCAACCTGTCGGGCCGCTCGGGATGCCCGGGCGTCGTCAGGTGTTCGAGGTAGATCGGATGCGTGTAGAGCCGCGTGGTCATCGCCGCACCTTATCAGCAATGGCCGGCCAGACCACGCATAGCCGTCAAAGCCCTGGGGAAAACGGCAGCCTGCTGACGGACGAATCCCATGGCCGGGTGGCAAGAGGAACCGAGGGTCCCAGCACCCGGCATGTCTGTCCACGGCAGAAAAGATCAGCCGGCGGGCTTGCCGGCCACAAGCAGGCCTTCCATCAGCGCGCGAAACGCCTTCACCGCCTTGATCGACGTCGCGCCAGGGTCTTCGGAATTGGCGATCCACTGGGCGGCATAAAGCGAGGCACCGCTGATCAGCCGCGCCATCGCTTCCGCATCGATGTCGCGGACAAGGCCTTCCGCCTTCAGCGCGACGAGGTTCGCCGTGATGGCCGAAATACAGGCGTTGGCGTTGGGCCATTGCGCCGGGTCGCCGAGCACCGCCGGCCCATCGCGCAGGACGATGCGCTGGATTTCCGGCTCGAGCGCCATTTCGACATAAGCGATGTTCTCGTCGAGGAAGCCCTGCCAGCGCGTCTTGGCCCTGGCCGAGATCTCATTGAGGCGCACACACATTTCCTGGTCGATCTGGGCAAGCACGGCCTCGAACAACCCTTTCTTGTCGCCGAAGTGGTGATACAGCGCGCCGCGCGTCAGCCCCGCCTCGGCGGTGAAATCGTCCATCGACGCATTCGCATAGCCCGTCGTGGCAAATGCCCGGCGCGCGGCAGCGATCAGCTTGGCGCGCGTTTCGGCAATCATCTCGCTTCGGGGTTTGTGTGCTGCCTTCATCGCCTCTTCCTTGTCGCGCCGTCATTCACATACGTCGCGTATATTTTTCTCGACATGACACCCATGGTAATTGACATACGCGGCGTATGCAATTATCTCATTGACATACGCCACGTATGTAAGTGGCGCACCCTCGAAATTCCAGGAGTGCTCCGATGCACAATCCTTATGCTGAGATATTCAGAGTTCCCGGGACCAAAGGCTTCGCGGCGGCGGCATTCATTGCACGCCTACCGATCGCCATGGCTCCTATCGGCATCGTTGCGATGCTGTCGCAGACGCGCGGCGAATATTGGCTGGCAGGTGCCGTCTCGGCCACCTTCGCCCTGACCAACGCCTTTGCGGCCCCGCAGATCTCGCGCCGGATCGACAGGCTCGGCCAGACATCAGTGGCCCTCCCCACCACCATCATCTCCGTCCTCGCCTTTGCCGTCTTGCTCATTGCCACCCGCTATGACTGGCCGGCCTGGACGCTTTTCGTCTCGGCCTTCATCGCCGCCGCCATGCCCAGCATGCCGGCCATGGTGCGGGCCCGCTGGACCGAAATCTTCCGCGATCGCCCCGAACTCAACACCGCCTTCGCCTTTGAATCCGTCGCCGACGAGATGGTCTACATCGCCGGCGCCTCGATTTCGGTCGGTCTGAGCGTCGCTTTGTTCCCGGAAGCCGGCATGCTGGTCAGCACGCTGTTGCTGGCCGTCGGCATGGCAGCTTTCCTCCTGCAGCGGTCGAGCGAGCCCAAGGTCAGAGCGCCTGAACTTGCAAGTATCGGTTCGGCGATCGCGCTGCGCCCGGTCCAGATCATCACGCTGGCGCTCATCTTCGTCGGTGCGATCTTCGCCACTGCCGAGGTCAGCGCCGTGGCGATCACCAAGGAACTCGGCCAGCCGACCGCGGCAAGTCTCGTCATCGGCGTCTATGCCGCCGGTTCGCTTATTGTCGGCCTGATCGTCGGCGCGCTGAACCTCAAGGCCCCGAAGCAGCGCCTGCTTGCCATATCGATCGCCATCGTCGCCCTGACCACGCTACCCCTGCTGGCCGCCGACACGGTGCCGCTGCTGGCACTCGCCATCTTCGTCAGCGGCGTAGCGATCTCGCCCACCTTCATCATGGCTTTCGGCCTGATCGAGCGGCGGGTGCCGGAAGCCATGCTGACCGAAGGCATCACCTGGGTGATGACCGGCATCGGCATCGGCATGGCGCTAGGTGCCTTCGTGGCAGGCTGGGTGGTCGACAATTTCGGTGCGCAGAACGGTTTCTGGGTGTCGGTGGCTGCAGGCACGATCTCGTTGCTGGTCGTCCTTCTCGGCCAGAAAGCACTTGCTGGCGAGGACGAAGTCGAGCTGCCGCAAGCGGCACCACAAGCAGCGGAATGAGGCAACACACGCCCAGTCAAAACCGCTCCTGTCTGTACCAACGAGCCGCCTCTTCAGGCGGCTCGACTGTATATGAAATTTCAGATATCTCCCCTTCCGGTGAATCCTATGCGTAATCCCTATAACGAAATCTTCAAGGCGCCCGGCGCCAAGGCGTTCTCCGCCACCGGCTTCATCGCGCGGCTGCCGCTCGCGATGATCACGCTCGGCATCGTCACGATGCTGTCGGAAACCCACGGCGAATATTGGCTCGCCGGCGCGGTGGCCGCGACATTTGCGTTTTCCAACGCGCTGATCGCACCCCAGGTATCGCGACTCGTCGACCGCTACGGCCAGCGCCGCATCCTGATCCCCGGCACCATTGTCGCCGTCGCGGCGCTCTCGAGCCTGATGCTTGCAACCCACTACCGGGCGCCGAACTGGACGCTGTTCCTGTTTGCCATCCTCGGCGGCACCATGCCGAGCATGAGCGCTTTCGTACGCGCACGCTGGACCCAGATCTATCGCGGCTCGCCAAAACTGCACACGGCGTTTGCTTTTGAATCCGTCGTCGACGAGGTCATCTTCATGACCGGCCCGATCGTTGCCATCGGCCTCAGTGTCGGGCTGTTTCCGGAAGCAGGCCCGCTTGTGGCCACGACGCTTCTTGCGATCGGCAATTTCCTCTTTGCTGCCCAGAAGTCGACGGAACCGCCGGTCCACGCCCAGGACAAATCAGGCGGCAAATCGGTCATCTGGCTCGGCTCGATGCAGATCCTGGTGCTGACGCTGATCGCCATCGGCGCCATCTTCGGCACCGCCGAAGTGACTGCGGTCGCCTTCGCCGAAGCCCAGGGCGACAAGGCCTCCGCCGGCTTTGCACTGTCGGCTTATGCCGCCGGTTCGCTGGTCGCCGGCCTCGCCTTCGGCGCGTTGAAGCTCAAGCTTGCCTTGCCGCGCCAGCTGCTGCTGGCAATTGCCCTGGCAGCGCTCACCACCTTGCCACTGATGATCGTCGGCAGCATCCAGACCCTGGCAGTGGTGCTGTTCGTCGCGGGCGTTGCCGTCTCGCCGACCATCATCATCTCGATGGCGCTGGTGGAAAAGATCGTGCCGTCGTCCAAGCTCACCGAAGGCATGACCTGGGCGATCACCGGCATCGGCATTGGCATGGCGGCAGGGTCCTCGGCATCGGGCTGGTTCATCGACAACCTCGGCCCGACCAGCGGCTTCTTCGTTTCGATGCTCGCCGGCTTCATCGCCCTGGTGATCACCCTTGTCGGGCAAGGCACCTTCCGGCGCTCGACATCGAGCCTCGTACCGGCTCCGGCCGAGTAAACGGATCAAGGCACGGCGCGCGAAAGCGGGCCGTACCTTTCACGTTCAGACGTTCTTTGCAGACCCGTCCCAGCGCGACGCTTCGCCCGAGCCGAAGGCCTTTTCCTTGAGTTCCCGGAACTTCGACGACGCCTCTTCCAGCTTCCTGTCCCATTCCGGATTGGGCACCTGGCCTTCGATGACCTTGAAGTAGACCTGCATCAGCGATGCCACGGCAAACGGCTCGATCAGCGCTGACTTGAACGCCCAGGCAAAGACGATCGCCAGCACGAAAGCCCAGCCGCCCATTTCGCCAGGCATGAAGTAGAGAATGGCGCCTGCGGGTGCGAGCATGAATAGGAAGATGAACAGCGACACCACCCAGACGACGAGCGACAGCCAGACCGCATTCTTGATCATGGTCGAGCCGTTCTGGGCATAAAGCACGACGCCCTGCCGTGCGCTCTGCCAGGGCGAATTGCTGCCGATACGGATGTTGTAGCCGAGGATGATCTCGTCGACATAGGTCAGCGACATGCGGACGATGGTGTTGAGAAACCGCACCAGGCCATCGAGGCCGGGGATCGGCAGAAAGGCCGCAATGCCACCGATCAGTCCGGTAATGGTGCGGATCACGCCCTTCACCAGCTGGTCAAGAACGAACAGCACGCTCGCTTCGGTGAAGCGCTCGGTGACGACCTCGCGGGCATAGGAGATCTGGTTCTGGCCGCCCGGAATGTCGCGGCCGTCGATCAGATGGACCATGACCGCGATATGCCCGGCCTTGACGATGTAGAGGATATACTCACGGATCCAGTAGACCGCGACCGACACCACGCCAAAGCCGGCGATGCCACCCCATACGGCGAATGAAACCGGCCCGTCAGGGTCCGTTGCGATATGGCCGACGCCGTAGCCGACGCCGGCGCCGGCTCCCATCGCCACGATGTAGGCGAGCGTGATGCCGAAATAGACGACCATGCGCAGCACGATGAACGGCCAGGTGCGTGCCATGATCGCCAGGCTCTGGCCTATGCTGAAATCCCACATACCCGACTCTCCCCTAAGAGATGGACAGGAGGATGCGCCGCAGCCGGCGGATGTCAATCATCCCGGGGGTGGATCAATCACCCCCGCTGGTCGCTGCCGAAATCAGCGGATTTCGGTCTTGGAAATGCGAATGCCGAAGCCTTCGAGGCCGACATAGTGGCGTTCGCGCGAAGCGACCAGGTTGATCGACGAGATGCCGAGATCCTTGAGAATCTGTGCGCCAAGGCCGATCTGGCGCCATTCGTCTTCGCGGCGGCGCGCCTCTTCGTGATCCTCGCGCTCCGCTACCGGGCGGTTGCGACCGAGATTGGAGACGCCGACCGAGCCCTCGCGCAGATAGACGATGACGCCGCGCTTGCACTCGCCGAAGGTCTTCATGATATCGGCAAGCTTGTTGCTGGTGCCGAACACGTCGGTGACGACGTCCTCGGTGTGGAGGCGCACCGGCACTTCCTCGCCGTCGCGGATGTCACCGAAGACGATGGCGAGATGGTGCATCGAGTCCCACGGCAGCGTGTAGGTGATGGCCTTGGCCTTGCCGGCCGGGGTGTCGATGTCGAAGGTGCTGACGCGCTCGATCAGCGTTTCCTGGCGCTGGCGATAGGCGATCAGGTCGGCGACGGAGACCTGCTGCAGCCCGTTCTTCTCGGCAAAGGCCGCGACCTGCGGACCGCGCATGACCGTGCCGTCGTCATTGACCAGTTCGGAGATCACGCCGACCGGCGGCAGGCCGGCGAGCTTGCAGAGGTCTACGGCGGCTTCGGTATGGCCCGAACGCATCAGAACGCCGCCTTCGCGGGCGATGAGGGGGAAGATGTGGCCTGGGCGGACAAAATCCGAGCCGCCGACATTGCCATTGGCAAGGTTGCGCACGGTCAGCGTGCGGTCGTCGGCCGAGATGCCTGTCGTGGTGCCGTGCTTGAAATCGACGCTGACGGTAAAGGCCGTGGTGTGGGCGGAATCGTTATCGGCGACCATCGGCGTCAGGTTGAGGCGCCGAGCGTCTTCCTTGAGCATCGGCGTGCAGACGATGCCCGAGGTGTGGCGCACGATGAAGGCCATCTTCTCTGCCGTGCAGTGGACGGCGGCAACGATCAAATCGCCTTCGTTCTCGCGCCCGTCATCATCCATGACGACCACGATCTCGCCGCGCTCGAAAGCGCGCAGCGCTTCGACAACTTTCTTCTGGTCGTATGGCATGGCGTGGTCACTCGGTGCGTGTGGTTGTTGTGGGGCAGATTAGGGCATTAAGGCAGTGAGGCAGTAGGCTTTTTTGTAGGCAGAGCGAATTGCTCTGCTGACGTCGTGCCCTACGCGCCTAAATCCTGCCCGTCTGTCCGCGGTGGCGCAGGTAATGGTCGGCGATCGCGCAGGCAACCATCGCCTCCCCGATCGGCACGGCGCGGATGCCGACGCACGGATCGTGGCGTCCCTTGGTCATCACGTCGACGTCCTTGCCGTCCTTGTCGATCGACTTGCGCGGCGTCAGGATCGAGGAGGTCGGCTTGACGGCGAAACGGGCGATAACGTCCTGTCCGGTCGAAATGCCGCCCAGAATGCCGCCGGCATTGTTGGACAGGAACAGGGGCGTGCCGTCATTGCCCATGCGCATCTCGTCGGCATTCTCCTCGCCTGTTATCCGCGCAGCCTCGAAGCCGTTGCCGATCTCGACGCCCTTGACGGCGTTGATCGACATCAGGTTGGAGGCGATGTCCTGGTCGAGCTTGGCATAGATCGGGGCGCCAAGGCCTGCCGGCACGCCTTCGGCGACGATCTCGATCACGGCACCGACCGACGAGCCCGACTTTCTGATGCCATCGAGATAGTCGGCAAAGACCTGGACCGAGGCAGCATCAGGCGTGAAGAATGGATTTTCGGCGCTGCCGATGAAATCCCAGTTCCAGTTGGCGCGGTCGATCGACTTGGTGCCCATCGACACCAGCGCGCCGCGCACCACCAGTCCCGGCACGATCTTGCGGGCAATGGCGCCGGCAGCAACACGCGCCGCCGTCTCGCGCGCCGACGAGCGTCCGCCGCCGCGATGATCGCGCAGGCCATATTTGACGTCGTAGGCGTAGTCGGCGTGGCCAGGGCGATACTGCCGCGCAATCTCGCCATAGTCCTTCGAACGTTGGTCGACATTCTCGATCAGCATCGAGATCGGCGTCCCCGTCGAGACGAGGGTCTCGCCGTCGTCGTCCGTGATGACGCCCGACAGCACCTTGACCTCGTCGGGCTCACGGCGCTGGGTGACGAAGCGCGACTGGCCTGGCTTGCGCTTGTCGAGCTCGTCCTGGATGTCCTTCAGCGTGAAGCGGATACCGGGCGGGCAGCCGTCGACGACACAGCCAAGCGCCGGCCCATGGCTCTCACCCCAGGTGGTGACGCGAAACAGATGGCCGAAGGTGTTGTGCGACATGCAGGCGGACCTTTCCGGATATGGCCGCGTTCTAACGCATGCCCCTGAAAAGTAAAATTGCTTTTCGACCCCGAACCCTCCACCGACGGGCATCTTTTGCGCATCGGCATGGGCTCGGCGCGGTCAATTGGCTGCATTAGCAGTGGTCAAACCGTGATCGCAGCAGTTTTAGTTTTGACACATTCGGTTGGTTTCTGCTTCCTTCCAACCGCTCGTTAACGTTTTTGCCTCGCCTTGCGGGGCGCAGAAAAAAGAGGACGACAATGCGTACCCTTATTGGCGCCGTTGCCGCCGTGCTCATCATGTCTGGCGCTGCGCTCGCTGCCGAAGCCGAAGGCCAGGTCAAGTCGGTCGACAAGGAAAAGTCCACCATCACGCTTTCCAACGGCAAGTCCTACAAGCTGCCGGGCGAGTTCGATGTCGAGAACATCAAGCCGGGTATGGACATCCTGCTCGCTTACGACGTCGTCGAGGGCGAGAACCTGATCACCGACATGGAACTGCCGCAGTAATAGAAATCGGGCCGCCGGCTTTACAGCCAGTCGAGGCGGCCATCCTGCACTCTCAGCACGCGGTCTTGGGGAATCTCCAGGGCCGCGGCTTTGTTTTTGGGCAGGTCTTCCACCAGCCGGAAAACCGCCCGCATCACGCCGCCATGGGTGACGCAGACCGTCGGCTGGCTGATCTCGACCAGCCACGGGCGGATGCGGCAGGCCAGCATCTCGTAGCTCTCGGCATCTTCGCCGGGCGGGACGAAATCCCATTTGTCGTGTTGGCGTGCCGTGCTGGCGCCCGGCAGGCGCGCTTCGAGTTCGGCGAAAGTAAAGCCCTGCCAGTCGCCGAAATTGACTTCGACGAGGCGCGGGTCGGTCCGGTAGGCCATGGGATCGAGCCCCATCGCCCTGCGCGCCCGCTCCATGGTCTCGCGGGTGCGCCGCATCGGGCTCGCAACGAAGTCGAAGGCCGCGGGATCAGGGATCAGCTCGGCGAGCCGGCCGCCGTTGCGGTCGGCCTGCTCGCGCCCGACCGCATTGATGTCGATATCGGCCTGCCCCTGCAGACGCTGCTCGGCGTTCCATGGCGTCTGGCCATGTCGGACGACGTAGAGAAGCGGGGTCATGGCGATGCTGTTCGGGAAGGATCAGTCCTTAACGGCAGCGATGTCAGGCGCATCCACGGCCTTCATGCCGACGACATGGTAGCCGGAATCGACGTGATGCACTTCGCCGGTGACGCCACGCGACAGGTTCGACAGGAAATAGAGCGCGGAATCGCCGACCTCCTCGATCGAAACGGTGCGGCGCAGCGGCGCGTTGTACTCGTTCCACTTCAGGATGTAGCGGAAGTCGTCGATGCCGGACGCAGCAAGCGTCTTGATCGGGCCAGCGGAGATCGCGTTGACGCGGATCGCCTTCGGGCCGAGGTCGACAGCGAGATACTTCACGCTCGCCTCGAGCGCTGCCTTGGCAACGCCCATGACGTTGTAGTTCGGCATCACCTTCTCGGCGCCGTAGTAAGTCATGGTCAGCATCGAGCCGCCATCGGTCATCAGCTTCTCGGCGCGCTGGGCGACAGCCGTGAAGGAATAGACCGAGATGTCCATGGTGCGCAGGAAGTTGGCATGGCTGGTGTCGACATAGCGGCCGGTCAGCTCGTCCTTGTCGGAGAAGCCTATGGCGTGGACGACGAAGTCGAGCTTGCCCCACTTCTTTTCCAGCGTCTCGAAGCAGGCGTCGATGGTCGCCATGTCGGTGACATCGCAATGCCCGCAGACGAAAGCGCCGATTTCGGCGGCCAGCGGCTCGACGCGCTTCTTCAGGGCATCGCCCTGATAGGTGAACGCAAGCTCGGCACCCTGGTCGGCGCAGGCCTTGGCAATGCCCCAGGCAATCGATCTGTTGTTGGCGACGCCGAGAATAAGGCCGCGCTTGCCGGCCATCAGGCCCTGTCCACCCGCCATATGAGCGCACTCCAATGCTTTGACTGTTTTGCAGAGCCTATCGCATAGGCAACCTGCACCTTCAAGCTTTCATGCGACCTTCGTCGCAGCCAGGGCCATGGACTGTGAAGATGACGCAAGCCTTGCGTCAGTCGGGGGACTTGCGCAGCAATTCCTCAAGTGCCGCATCGCCGCCTTCCGGCAGCATGACGCGGACATGGGCATAAAGGTCGCCATGGCCACCTGCCTTCTCGGGCAGGCCACGGCCCTTGAGGCGCAGCACCTTGTCGGAACTCGACCATTCGGGGATTTTCACCGCCAGCCGGCCGGTTGGCGTTTCCACCGCCGCCTTGGTGCCAAGTACCGCCTCCTTGAGGCTCACCGGCAGGTCGACATGCAGGTCCCTGCCCTCGACGCGGTAGCGTAGATGGCGACGAAACCTGATCTTGACCAGCGCGTCGCCGGCGCCGCCAAGGCCCTGCTCACCCTGCCCCTTGAGCCTGATCGTCTGGCCGTCCTCGACGAATTCCGGCAGTTTCACCGCCATCTTGCGGCCATCGGGGAACATCGCCGTTACCTTCGGCGCGGTCGCCGCCTCCTCGATGGTGACATCAAGCGTGACATTGACGTCGCCGCCCGGTTGAGCGCGCTGGGCACCTGGGCCACCGCCCATGCCGGCGCCGGCAGCAGAACCGGGGCCGCGCTGGCCAAAGGAATCGCCAAAAATCTGGCTGAAGATGTCGCCGGCATCGAAGGACCCACCGCCCGGGCCGCCGGAACGGAATTCGAAGCGCGAACCGCCTGGGCCAGCCTGCTGGCGGCGGAAGCCGCCAAATGGATCGCCGCCTGCAGCGCCTTCGAAGCCATGGAAGCGCGCCTTGCCCTCGGCGTCGATTTCGCCGTGGTCGAAAGCCGTCTTCTTCTTCTCGTCGCCGAGAATCTCATAGGCTTGGTTGGCCGCGGCAAAGCGTTCCTTCGCCTTCGGATCGTCCGGATTCTGGTCCGGGTGGTGCTTCTTGGCGAGCTTGCGGTAAGCCGCCTTGATGTCCTTGGCCGAGGCGTTCTTGGCAACGCCCAGCACCTCATAGGGGTCGCGCATGCGTCAATCCACAACAGAGAAAAGGGTTTGTTCCTTCCTATATGCGCTTGGCTAGGAAGAAATTCCAGAGGCTGAAAGCCGCAACCGTCAGGCCGGCGAGAAAGACAGCATCTGCCAGGTACCGGACCCGGCGGCGCAGACCTCGCCCTTGAACAGGCTGACCCCGTCGAAGCTCTCGCGCGAAACGGCGAATTCGCGGCACAGCACGCCACGTTCCTTGCTCTCGACAAGGGCCGTGATCGCGCCGCGCGAGCCCGTCTCGGCATTGGCCCAGGGAATCGCCTGCCCTCTCAGCTCGTCGACGTCGGCGGACGAAACCGCGTTGCGGATCGTCGTCTCGTCGGACAGTCGATTCGCGTCGGTGGTCCTGTTGACGTCGTCGGGAACCTTGCTTGTAACGAGGCTGCGGTCGACTTCCGCCTTTTCGAGGCTGAAGCCACCGGCACCGCATGCGCTGATCGTCGTCAGGCCAAGCAGCAGCAGCACCTTGAAGGATCGGAACCCGAATTGTGGGAGGCAATGGCCCTCAAAGGCTTGCGCGAAGCGCGACAATAGGCATTCTCCCGGTCGTAATTGGCAGGTCGAGTAAGAGCTATGACGGACTCAGAGTTAACAAGCGGTGACTTCACGGAGGCTGCGGAGCCTTTCCAGCTCTTTGCCTCGTGGCTGAAGGACGCCACGGCCAGCGAACCCAACGACCCCACCGCGCTGGCGCTGGCGACCGTCGATACCGACGGACTGCCTGACGTGCGCATGGTGCTGCTCAAGGGATTCGACGAACATGGCTTCGTCTTCTACACCAATTTCGAAAGCGCCAAGGGTCGGGAAATCCTCGCGACCATGAAAGCAGCGATGTGTTTCCACTGGAAATCGCTGCGCCGCCAGGTCCGCGTGCGCGGCCCGGTTGAAATCGTCACCGATGCCGAAGCCGACGAGTATTTTGCCTCGCGCCCGCGCGGCAGCCGCATCGGCGCCTGGGCGTCGAAGCAGTCGCGCCCGCTCGAAAGCCGTTTCGCGCTTGAAAAGGCCGTGGCCGAGTACACGGCTCGCCATGTCATCGGCGAAATCCCGCGCCCGCCGCACTGGTCGGGTTTCCGCATCGTGCCGAGCCAGATCGAGTTCTGGCACGACCGCCCCTTCCGCCTGCACGACCGCGTCGTCTTCACCCGCGCTGCCGATGGCGGCTGGGACAAGGATCGGCTCTATCCGTGAGGGCTTAGCCTGCCTCGAATGAGCAAGGCACTTTTTCGGAGGCTGAGCGCAAGGTGGATGTCCCCCTCGCCCCGTCCTTCACGGGGAGAGGGTAAGGGTGAGGGGCAATCTTACGCGCTCGCGCTGCCCCTCATCTGCCTGCCGGCATCTTCTCCCCGTGAAGGCCGGGGAGAAGACAGCTGCCCGCAGCGCCCGTGCCACTTCTGCAGACACTGGCTAAGCGCGACCTTCAGCCCTTCTTGCGTGTCATGAAGGCAACGAGTGCGGCACGCGCCTCGTCGGACTTGAGCCGGGCGCGGAAATGCGCGCCCTCTTCCTTGATGCGCTCGACGAGTTGGGTCCGGTCGCCGCGCATCAGGTCACGCGCGATCTTGAGCGCCTCCGGCGGCTTGGCGGCGATGTCCGCTGCGGCCGCCAAGGCCGCTGTTTCCAGCTCGTCTTCCGCAACGACCTTGTAGATCAGTCCGGCAGCCAAGGCGCGTTCGGCCGGGAAGCCCTCGCCCAGCCCGAGCAGCGCAAAGGCGCCCTGCAGGCCAAGCAGCTGCGGCGCGATCAGGCTCGAGCCTGCCTCGGGCACCAGCCCAAGATCGACAAAGGGCGTGCGGAAGATCGTGCGCGGCGTGGCGAAGGTCAGGTCGCAATGCAGATTGATCGTCGTGCCGATGCCCACCGCAATGCCGTCGACGCCCGAGACGACAGGCTTTTCGGTTCTGGCCAAAGCGAGCAGGAAATCCCACACCTCGCCGCCGCCCTCGCCGCCCGATGCGATCACCATAAAGTCGGCCAGGTCGTTGCCCGACGAAAACGCTCCGGGCACGCCGAGAAAGACGTGGCAGCGCACGGCTGCGTCCTTGTCGCCGGCGACAAGTGCCGCCGCCATCTCGGCATACATGGCGCGGGTGATGGCGTTCTTCTTGTCCGGACGATTCATCCGGATGATCTGCACGGCGCCTTGCCGTTCGATGAGAATGTGGTCGGTCACGTCGGTCCAGTCCCCCAGAAAAATTACGCCGAGATCAGCGCCGTGGCGGCGGCGGCAAGGCTTGCCGTGCCGCCGGTGATGCGGTCCTTGAGTGCTGCGGTCTCGCCAAGCAGGTTTTCGGCAAAGAAGCGGCACAGCGCGATGCGCCGCTCGTCGCCGTCAGCGAGTGCCGCGCGCGCCAGATAGGCCCCGCCGGCGACCAAGGAGAACAGCCTGAGATATGGCGTGGCGCCGGCCAGCACATCGTCCGTTCGGCCGTCGCCAAGCTGCCTCTGCAGATGGCGCGTGACGCCCTGAAGATCGTCGAGCGCCTGCTCGAGAATAAGTGCGGTGCGGCCATAGGCTTCGCTGTTCATCGCAGCGACAGCAATGGCCACGCCATCGAGTTCGCCAATATAGCCGAAGACATGTTCGCCATTGCCGAGCGGCAGCTTGCGGGTGACGAGGTCGATGGCCTGGATGCCGTTGGTGCCCTCATAGATCGGGGCGATGCGGGCATCGCGCAGAAGGGCTGCCGCACCCGTCTCCTCGATGAACCCCATGCCGCCATGGATCTGCACGCCAAGCGAGGCGACATCGACGCCCACATCGGTGGAGAATGCCTTGGCCAGCGGCGTCAGCAGGTTGGCGCGGTCCCGCCAGTGCGCCTTGTCGGCGCCGGTCGACACCCGCGCCATGTCGATGGCATGGGCGCAGGAATAGGCGATGGCGCGCGCGGCCTGGGTCAGCGCCTTCATCGTCAAAAGGTTGCGCTGCACGTCGGGGTGATGGACGATCGGCGCCATGCCCTCGCCGGAATAGGACGACGCCTTGCCCTGACGGCGCTCATTGGCATAGGCGAGCGCCTTCTGGAACGCCGTCTCGGCAACCGCCACGCCCTGGATGCCGACCAGCAGGCGGGCATTGTTCATCATCGTGAACATGCAGGCGAGCCCGCGGTTTTCCTCGCCGATCAGCCAGCCGACGGCGCCGGGCTCGCGGCCCTTGGCGAAGCCGTCGCCATAGATCATCGTGCAGGTCGGCGAAGCGTGGATGCCAAGTTTCTCCTCGATACCCGAGCAGAACACGTCGTTGCGCGCACCCGGCGTACCGTCATCGTTGAGCAGGAATTTCGGCACCAGAAACAGCGAAATGCCGCGTGTGCCGGCCGGCGCATCGGGCAATCTGGCCAGCACCAGGTGGACGATGTTGTCGGTGAAATCGTGCTCGCCATAGGTGATGAAGATCTTCTGGCCGAAGATGCGGTAGGTGCCATCACTCGACCGCTCGGCACGGGTGCGCAACGCGGCGAGATCGGACCCGGCCTGTGGTTCGGTCAGGTTCATTGTGCCCATCCACTCGCCGGAGACGAGCTTTGCCAGATAGGCTGACTTCAGGTCTTCCGATGCATGCTTTTCCAGCGTCTCGACGGCGCCCATCGACAGCGTCGGGCCGATGCCGAAGGCCATCGAGGCCGAGTTCCACATTTCGAGCGTCGCCACGCCCATCATCGTCGGCAGGCCCTGCCCGCCATATTCCTCGGGGCCGTTCAGGCTGTTCCAGCCACCTTCGGTCCAATGCTTGTAGAGCTCCTTCCAACCCGGAGGCATGGTGACGGCGGCATCGTGGAGCTTGGCGCCGATTTGGTCGCCGACCTTGTAGAGCGGCGCCACCTCGTCGCTGGCGAAGCGCCCGGCCTCGCCAAGGATGGCATCGACGAGATCCTCGCCGAGGTCACCGAAGGTGCCGGCATCGATGGCCGCCTTGAGGCCGGCAACATGCTTCAGCGCGAACGCTATCTCTTCCACCGGGGCGCGGTACATGATGCTTCCTCCTGCACCTGACGATCTGCTGTGCGGCCTCACCACCGCTTGGCACGCACACTAGCCGCCTTCCCGAGGCAAGGGGAAGTGACTTTTTACGTAAACGTCAAATTTCTGGCCAGCCTTTTCGCCGAAGCCGTCGGCTTGCCCACCATCGGAAACACGCGAGTTAAATGCACGCCAGCAGCCTCGCCCGCGCCGAATCCGCTCGAATAGCGCCCCAATCGGCCTCAAAAGCTATCGCTTTCAACCTGAAGGCGGTGGAGACGCATCAGCATTTCCTTAACCATGGCGGTCCACGATCGGACATCGATCACCGAGGATCGCCTTTTGAGGGGACTGGCGTCTAGATTTCATCGCCTCGCGCTTGCAGCGCTCACTGCCGCTTGGGTGAGCCACGTCCCCGCGCCTGCCGCGGCTTCCGACTTCTCCGAACCATGGAAGAAGGCCGACCGAGCGCTCGTCATCGACGCCTACGAATACAATTCTATCGACTGGCAG
Organism: Aminobacter sp. LjRoot7; assembly: GCF_964252895.1. Taxonomy (NCBI): domain Bacteria; kingdom Pseudomonadati; phylum Pseudomonadota; class Alphaproteobacteria; order Hyphomicrobiales; family Phyllobacteriaceae; genus Aminobacter; species Aminobacter sp. LjRoot7. Next base: position 199,633 of record NZ_CAXUPX020000002.1, on the reverse strand, counting down.
AAGCTGGCAGGCGACAAGCGCATCGTCGGCTTCATCAACAAGGCCTCCGACGGCCTGCCGCCGGCTTACGCTTGCTCGGGCGATGAAACCGCCTACAGGCTGTGCAAGGCGCTGTGGAAACGCCATGCGGTGGCCCGCGAGCTGTTTCACACCCGCAAGGTCGTCGCCAAGGCGCTCGGCCTAAAATGGGGCGCCTACCATCTCGCCCGCCCCGGCAATCCGATCGAGCAGGCCGAAAACTTCCTCGACTTCGCCGAACCCGGCCCCGACGACTTGATGGCGATCGACATCGAGGAGAACGACCCGACCAAATGGATGTCGCTCGAGGACGCCGAACTGTTCGTGCGCCACATCTTCCTGCGCACTGGCCGCTACCCGATCCTCTACACCAACGGCACGACCTCCAAGTACATCGCCGACAACCGCTACCGCTACCGGCTGCTGTCGCGGCTGCCGCTGTGGTATGCGCGTTACAAGCCCGAGATCGGCATTCATTTCCCGAAGGGCAACTGGCAGCGTTATTCGCTGTGGCAATTCTCGGCCCAGGCCAATTGCGGCGAACGCCGCTGCCCCTACCGCGTCGCCGGCACCCCCAACGACATCGATGTCAACGTCGCGCCAATGGACGCCGAAGGCCTGCGCAACGTCTGGCCATTCGGCCAGCTTGTCGAAACGACAGACGACTTCATGCTCAATGTTCCGGTGCCGATCGCCAGGGATGACGGGCTGAAGGGCGAAAGCCGCATCACCTATGCCTCGGTCGCCTATCCCGTGCGTCTCGACTTGCTTGCCGAAACACTGCGCTCGAGCTGGGACAAGGCTGTGCTCGGCGCGCTTCCGGCGTTCAAGCCGGCACCCAGCCGTTACATCAACGGCATGGCGGAATTCGCAGCACTGAGGCGCGACGAGCTGATGCGCGTGGCCAGCCAGAACGCCACAAGGCTCGATCCGGTCGCCACCGCCTCGACCGAGAGCGACCGCGCCGAGCGCTAGTCAGTCGCCCTAGCGCCCAGCCGATTATTTCTGCTGTTCGCGCTCGACCGCACGCCAGCCGATGTCACGGCGGCAGAACCCTTCCGGCCAATCGAGCCTGTCGACGGCCGCATAGGCCTTCTGCTGCGCCTCGCTGACGTTGCTGCCCGTCGCCGTGACATTCAGCACGCGCCCGCCATTGGCGATGATCTTGCCGTCGTTAGTCGCTGTGCCGGCGTGGAAAACCTGGGCGCCAGCGGCTTCCGCATTGTCGATGCCCGAGATGACCGAGCCCTTTTCCGGCGTGCCCGGATAACCCTTGGCCGCCATCACCACCGTCAGCGCCGCCTCGTCGCGCCAACGCGCCGAGACATGCGACAGCTGGCCATCGGCGGCGGCATTGAGCAGCACGAGAAGGTCTTCCTTCAGTCGCATCATCAGCACCTGGCATTCGGGATCGCCGAAGCGTGTGTTGTATTCGATCAGCTTCGGCCCCTGGTCGGTCAGCATCAGGCCGGCGAACAAGACGCCCGAGAACGGTGCGCCCATCTCAGCCATGCCGCGCATCGTCGGCTCGATGATCTCGCGCATGGTCTGCTCGATCAGTTCCGGCGTCATGACCGGTGCCGGCGAATAGGCGCCCATGCCACCGGTGTTCGGCCCTACATCGCCGTCGCCGACACGCTTATGGTCCTGCGCCGTGCCGAAAGGCAATGCCGTCTTGCCGTCGCAAAGGCAGAAGAAGCTCGCCTCCTCGCCGGTCATGAATTCCTCGACCACGACAGATGCCCCGGCACCGCCGAAAGCGCCCTCGAAACAGGCGTCGATCGCTTCCAGCGCTTCGTCCAGCGTCATCGCCACCGTCACGCCTTTGCCGGCGGCCAGGCCGTCGGCCTTGATGACGATCGGCGCGCCCATCTTCTCGACATAGGTGCGGGCGTCACCCGCATTGTCGAACCGGCCATAGGCAGCCGTCGGAATGCCGTAGCGGGCACAAAGATCCTTGGTGAAGCCTTTTGATCCCTCCAGCTGCGCCGCCACCTTCGAGGGACCGAATACGCGGATGCCAGCAGCGCGCAGGTCATCGCCAATGCCGGCAACCAGCGGCCCCTCGGGGCCGACGACGACGAGGTCGATCGCCTTGTCCTTGCAGAAGGCGACGACCGCTGCGTGGTCGGCGACATCGAGCGCCAACAGTTCGGCTTCCTGGGCGATGCCGGGATTGCCCGGCGCGGCATAAAGCCTGGTCAGCATCGGCGACGCCGCAAGCTTCCAGGCCAGCGCGTGTTCGCGGCCGCCGGAACCGATGAGCAGGATGTTCATGCGCTTGACCTCTTGCCGATGCTTGATGTGATGCACCCGCTAGTGGCCGAGGCGGGCGAGGTCAAGCTGCAGCGCAGCCAATCGCGGACAAATCGTCCGCTTGACGCCTGCCCACGCCGCTGGCACTCCCATGACATGGAACAGATCCAATCAAAAGCCGGCCAGGGCCGGGTCGCCGACGCACCATCGGGTCACTGGGTTTACCGCGCCTTGCCGCGCGGCCTGTGGCCCTATGCCCAGCTCGCGCGCTGGGACCGGCCGATCGGCTGGGTGCTGCTTTTGTGGCCATGCTGGTGGTCGGCAGCGATGGCGGCGAGCGCTTATGCGCGGCCGGGCGACAGCCTGATGTCGCTGCTGCCTTCGCCATCGTTCCTGGTGTTGTTCCTCATCGGCGCCATCGCCATGCGCGGCGCCGGCTGCACCTATAACGACATTGTCGACGAAGGCATCGACGCCCAGGTCGAGCGCACGCGCTCGCGCCCACTGCCCTCGGGCCAGGTCAGCCGCCGCCAGGCTTGGGTGTTCCTCGTGCTTCAGGCACTTGTCGGACTGGTGGTGCTGTTGCAGTTCAACAGCTTCGCCGTTCTGCTCGGCATCTCGTCGCTGGCGATCGTTGCGATCTACCCATTCATGAAGCGTATCACCAACTGGCCGCAATTCGTGCTCGGCCTCGCCTTTTCCTGGGGCGCGCTGATGGGCTGGGCGGCCGAGTTCGGAGACATAGACGGCCCGGCCGTGCTGCTCTATTTCGGCTCGATCATGTGGGTGATCGGCTACGACACGATCTACGCCCACCAGGACAAGGAAGACGACGCACTCGTCGGCGTGAAGTCGACCGCTCGTTTCTTCGGCGAAAACACCAAGTCGTGGCTGGTCGGGCTTTACGGCGGGGCGCTGATGCTGTTTGCGACGGCCTTTGCCATCGCCCAGGTGCCGATGCCGGCGCTCGCCGGCCTAGTCGCTGCCGGCGCGCACATGATCAGGCAGATCGCCGTGCTCGACATCGACGATCCCGACCAGTGCCTCCGGCTGTTCAGGTCGAACGGCCAGGTCGGCTGGATCATCTTTATCGGCCTGATCTGCGGCGGCGCCTGGGTGGCGCTGAAGCCGCTGATCTAGATTTGCCTATGCCCGGGCGATGATCTCTTCGCCGTCGATGACGAGGCGGACACCAAGCGTGCCCGACTTGCGGCGGGCGAGGAAACGCGGCCTGCGCATCCTGGAGACGCGGCCCTTGCGGCGGTCCTGCGCCGGCAGGGTCTTGATCGCCGCGCCGAGCGACTCCTCGAGCGTGCGGGCCACACCGTCCGCCTCGATCAGCAGCATCGGCAGGCTGTAATAGTCGGCCCAGGCGCGCCAGTCGGCGGCAACGTCGTCGAGATCGTCGGCAACCAGCAGCGGCACCGAAAGCATCGGATCGTTGTGCAGCAGCTCCAGCGTCACCGTGACGTTGAGATCCTCGTCTTCCATCGCACGAGCCGCAACGCCGCGGAAAGCGCGTGCCGGCAGCGCGATCGTCGCCGGCAGGCCGCTGAGCGCCAGCAGGCGGCGGATCACCGCGCCGCGGTGATCGATGGTGAAGGTGACGTCGCCAAGGTCGTCACGCGTTGCGTAGCTGACCATCTGTGGCAAGCGGAACGGGTCGAGGCGCATGTTGCGTCCCGCCCAGACTGGCTTCAGTCCGGTGTTCATGTTGTGCCTTCCTGTTATCTCCTGAGAGCCGGTTTCCGGTCTCTCCGGACCAGTTTTCCCGGTCTCGTTAGGAAGGACACTAGCGGGGTGACCTTACCGCCCCGCTTAAGAAATTGGGTTAAATTTTGCTGATCTCAGCGATGGTTATCGGAATACCACCAGAGACCTTCAAATCGTCTTGCCGGGGTTCATGATACCGGCAGGATCGAACACGCTCTTTACCCGGCGCATCAGGTCGATGGCGATGGGCGGCGCCGTCGCAATGAGTTCGTCGCGCTTGAGCTGGCCGATGCCATGCTCGGCCGAGATCGAGCCGTTCATGGAGCGCACGACGTCGTGCACCGCCTTGTTCATGTCGCGGTAGAGCGCGAGGAACGCGTCAGCCGCCATGCCGACCGGCTGCGAGACGTTGTAGTGCAGATTGCCGTCGCCCATGTGGCCAAAGCAGACCACCCGCGCCTCGGGGCAGACGCTTGCCACGGCAATCGCGCCCTGTGCAATGAAGGCAGGGATGCCGGCGATCGGCACAGAGATGTCGTGCTTGATCGAGGCACCTTCCACCTTCTGCGTTTCCGGCAGCATCTCGCGCAGGCGCCAGAACTCGTTGGCATGGGCAACGCTTGCGGCAATCGCCGCATCGCCAACCTGCCCCGCCTCGAAGCCAGCCGAAAGAACATCCTCGATCAGCGCGCGCGCGTCCTCGGCCGAACGGCCCGACGAGATTTCCATCAGCACCTGCCAGGGCCAGTCGCCTTCCAGCGGCGGCCGGGCATCGGGAATGTGGCGCATGGCAAATTCCATAGGCAAATGGCCGATCAGCTCGAAAGCCGTCAGTGCGCTGCCGGCAAGATCCTGGGCGCGATCGAACAAAGCGAGCGCGGCTTCAGCCGACCCCAGCCCGACCCAGGCGACTTCGCGGCCCTTGGGCTTGGGATAGAGCTTCAGCACTGCCGCCGTGATGACGCCGAGCGTGCCTTCGGCACCAACGAACAGGTTCTTCAGGTCGTAGCCGGTGTTGTCCTTCTTCAACTTGCGCAGGTCGTCGAGCACCTCTCCGGTAGGCAGCACGACCTCGACGCCGAGACACAGCTCGCGCGCATTGCCATAGGCAACCACGCCGGTGCCGCCGGCATTGGACGACAAATTGCCGCCGATCTGGCAAGAACCTTGCGACGCCAGCGACAAGGGATAGAGCCGGTCGACCTCGTCGGCTGCCTTGTGCAGCACGTCGAGCACGACGCCGGCCTCGGCAATCACCGTGTTGGAAACCGGATCGATCTCGCGGATGCGGTTGAGGCGCGACAGCGACAGCACGATCTGGCCGCCGGAGCGGTCAGGCACCTGGCCGCCGACGAGGCCGGTATTGCCGCCCTGCGGCACGATCGGCGTGCCGGTCTCGGTGGCAAGCGTCATGATCGCGCTCACCTCCTCGACGTTTGCAGGGCGCAGCACCAGCGAGGTGGCGCCGGTGAACAGGCCGCGCGGCTCATGCACGTAAGGTTCGATGTCGCTTTCCGCGCGAACCGCATAACGCGCGCCGACGATGGCAGCGAAGCGTTCGGCAAGCGCGGGATCGAGGCCGGGAAGATTCTGGGTCATGTGACGGAAGCTAAGTTCAGACGTGAGGATTGTCACGAGGGGCAGCGGCACGCGCCAGCCTGTCGTTGATCGCTTCGCCAAGTTCGTCGAACGGGATCGGCTCGACAGCGATCAGTTCAGCGCCACTGCGGTCTAGCGCCTGAAGATGCGCAAAGAGATTTGTCGCGGCTTCGCGCAGGTCGCCCGCTTCGGACAGATTGAGAAAGGCGCGCGCCTGTTGCCAGCCATCGGCACGGTACGGGCCGAACCCCAGCAGCGCCTCGCCCTCACCGACGCTGTCGGCATTGAGCCGCATCGCAGCGCCCGGCGCATAATGCGAGGCAAGCATTCCAGGCGCTTCGATGCCGGCGGTCATGCCGCGCAGCAGCGGCGCGCCGGCCACCTGTTCGATTTCGCCTGCCGGAACACCGCCCGGGCGCAGCAGCCGCGCGCGACCGTCCTCGACCTTGACGATCGTCGATTCCAGCCCGACCGGCGTCGCGCCGCCGTCAACGACGAGCGGGATGCGCGCCCCGAGATCGCTCGCGACCGCTTCGCCACTTGTCGAGCTGATCTTGCCCGAGCTGTTGGCGCTGGGTGCTGCCAATGGCCGCCCGAGTCTGGCGATCAATGTGCCGCCGAAACCCTTGGGCATGCGCAGCGCAATCGTTTCGAGCCCTGCCGTCACCAGCGGGTGGATACCCGAACCGGCGCGCAGCGGCACGACAAGCGTCAAAGGTCCGGGCCAGAATTTTTCGGCAAGCTTTCGCGACAGCGGGTCGAACACACCGATGCGCTCGGCCATGGCCATGTCGGCGACATGGGCGATCAGCGGGTTGAAGCGCGGGCGGCCCTTGGCCTCGAAGATACGGGCGACGGCCTCGCCATTGGTGGCGTCCCCCGCGAGGCCATAGACGGTCTCCGTCGGAATGGCGACGACCTCGCCGGCGCGGAGCAGCGTCAGTGCCGCTTCCAGCGCCTTGTCGGCTGCGATCAGTTCCGCCACGTCTCAGCTTCCTGTTGCATGCCCGGTCCCTACCCCGCGCGGCCCTATGCGACAAGTGCGCCGCCCGCAAGATTTCAACCATTGCCTAAAATGCGCGACATCTTCGAAATCGGGCTGCAACCGCCCATCAGATACATTGCGCCTCAAGGTTGATTTCAACTCTGGGGGTCAAATGCGTCTGTTTGCTGCATTTCTTGTTGCCGGCATCGCCGTGGCCGGATTGGCTCACGCATCTTCGATCGTCATTGTCGAAGCCACTGCGGTAAGCCCGTCATCGGTCAACGTCGACGCCCCGAAATCGGCCACCAGGTCCATCGTCGCGCTCGGCGCTCCTTCGGTCGACACCGGCAAAGTCGCGGCCATCGAAACCAAACCAGCGAGCACGAACCACGAGATGGGACCTGAACTGATGGTCATTCGCGGCGGCGAGGTTGGCAGCGCATCGCCGGAGCCGTCGGCTGCCACGCCTGTCGCGGCTGAAGCCGCACCCGCCCAGCAAGCAGCGACCGGCGATCAGGCGCCCTTGCCTGTCGCACCCGACGGAGCCGCGATCGACCCGGCCAGCGCACCTGTCGAAACCGAATAGGCTGGCTTGACCGTCACGCCGCCGTTGTGCACCGTCGCGGCAACACATCGGCAAATCTGGGCAAGGTCTTGATCCATGAAAACAATGCGCACCGTCGCAGCGGGCCTTTTCGCTGCGCTCATCGTTGGAACCGGCGTAGCACAGGCCGATCAGCTCCTCGGCACCTATGTCGCGCGGATCTCCGAGAAGGATCATCAGGCCAGCGACGGCTATGCCCTCGACAGCGCCGCCCAGGTCGTGCGGCAGGACCGCGCCAATGTGCACCAGCACATCCAGACCGACGAGGAAGACGACATCGATGGCTGGTTCACCACCAAAGCCAAGCGCGTACGCTTCGAGCAGCTGTTGAACAAGCCAGGCGCGATGAACAACTCGACCCGCAACGCCATCCTCCACGGCGAGCCGCTGATCGAGGTCCAGGTCTACCGCCAGAGCGTCAAGGTTCGCCTGCTCGATTGAATGGAAAGGGCGGCTCGCGCCGCCCCGTCCTATCCAGCGATCTTGGAGAAATCGGCGACCTGGTCGGTCGCCGCGCGGATACGCGCGAGCAGCGCCAGGCGATTGGCGCGCACGGCCAGATCCTCGTCGTTGACGAGAACTTTCTCGAAGAATGAATCAACAGGTTCACGCAACACGCTAAGTGCGCGCATGGCGCCGGAAAAGTCTTCGTTCCGAATCGCTTGGGCAGCTTCGCTGACGGCCTGGTTCATCGGCGCGAACAACGCCTTCTCCGCTTCCTCGCGGAAAAGTGCCGGGTCGACGGCTTCGGCAACCGCTGTCCCCTTCTTCTCCTCGGCGGCCAGGATGTTGGCTGCGCGCTTGGTGCCGGCGAGCAGGTTCTTGCCGTCCTCGCTGTCGACGAAATGACCCAACGCTTCGACCCGGCGGGTGATGGTCAGAAGGTCGTCGGCCTCGGGCGTGATGACGGCGTCGATCAGGTCGTGGCGGGCACCGAGCTCGCGCAGATAGACCTTGAGGCGGTCATGGAAGAAGGCGATCAGGTCGGCCTTGAGCGGCGCGGCACGGTCGATCGTTTCCTTGCGCAGCTCTGCCTCATAGGCGGCAAGCGCATTGTCGACGTCCTGTTCGCCGTCGACATCGCCGCTGTCGATCGCGTCCTGCTTCGCCTCGAATGCGGCGAGCTTCTTGGCGATGGAGCGCTCGTCGAGCTGCCGCAGCGCTGCATTGAACAGCGTCTGCAACGGCAACGGACCACGCGCCGATAGGATGATCCTGACGATACCAAGTGCCGCACGGCGCAGCGCATAGGGGTCCTTCGAACCCGTCGGCTTTTCGTCGATGGTCCAGAAACCGACCAGCGTGTCGAGCTTGTCGGCCAGCGCCACCGACACCGAAACCGGATCGGCGGGCACACGGTCAGACGGCCCCTGTGGCTTATAGTGCTCCTCGAGCGCGGCAGCCACCGACGGGCTCTCGCCCTGCAGCAGCGCATACTTGCGCCCCATGGCGCCCTGCAGTTCGGGGAACTCGCCGACCACTTCCGTCTGCAGGTCCGCCTTGGCGAGCACCGCAGCACGATCGGCCAGCTTCGGTTCGGCGCCGACCAGCGGCGCGATTTCGCGGGCGAGGCCACGGATGCGCTGGACGCGCTGCCCCTGCGTGCCTAGCTTGGCGTGGAAGGTCACGCCGAGATGGTCGAGGCGCGCCATGCGCTGGTCGAGCGGCTTCTTCAGGTCGAGGCCGAAAGCCTCGGCCGACTGCTTCAGCGTATCAAGGTCAGGCAGGTCGCCCTGGTCCGTCTTCCAGAAATAGAGCGCGTCCGAAAGGCGGGCGCGCACCACCTTGGCATTACCATGCGCGATCTCCTTGCCGCCATCCTTGGCCTCGATGTTCGAGGTCAGGATGAAATGGTTGGAGAGCGCGTCCTCGCTGCCCTGCGGGCGCGTGACGAAGCACTTCTGGTTGGCGCGGATGGTCAGCCGGATGACTTCGGCCGGGATGCCGAGGAAGGTATCCTCAAACGTGCCCATCAGCACCACCGGCCATTCGACGAGGCCGGAAACCTCTTCCAGCAGCCCCTCGTCCTCGACGAGCTCGAGCCCGTTGGCGAAGGCAAGGTTGCGTGCGTCGGCGGAGATCATCTCCTTGCGGCGCTCGGCGTCGATGACGACCTTGGCCGCTTCCAGCTTGGCAGCGTAGTCGTCGAAGCGGCGCACGGTGATCGCCTCGGGCGCATGGAAGCGGTGGCCATAAGTGATGTTGCCGGAGCGGATGCCGTCGACCTCGAAGTCGACGACCACGGGCTCTTCGGTTTCAGGTCCGAAGGTGCAGACGATCGATTGCAGCGGACGCACCCAGCGCAGGCTGCCCGGCTTGGCCGAGGCCGGGCCCCAGCGCATCGACTTGGGCCAGGGGAAGCTCTTGACGATCGCCGGCACCAGTTCGGCGATGATCTCTTCGGCCGAGCGGCCGGGCTTCGAGATATGGGCGACGTAGAAATCGCCCTTCTTGGGATCGCTGTGGACATGAGCCTCGGATATCGAGGCTAGGCCGGCGCTGCGCAGAAAACCCTGGATCGCCGCTTCCGGCGCCTTGGTGCTCGGGCCCTTGCGGTCCTCGTGAATGTCCTTGGAGCGGGCCGTCAGCCCCCTGATGTCGAGCGTCAGCCGGCGCGGCGTCCAGTATTCGCGCGCCGCCTCATAGGTCAGACCCGCCTCGACAAGACCGTCGGTCAGCATCTTCCTGAGGTCGCCCGCCGCCTTGCGCTGCATGCGCGCGGGGATTTCTTCGGAACGCAACTCTAAAAGCAGATCGGGCATCGGACGGGCTCACGCGGAAATGGTCCGCGCGGCATAGCAACTCAGCCGCCCGCTGTCACCTTCCCGAGCGCGATCGGCAAAATTCCATCCAGCTGTCGGACCGCGGGCGGGACAATCGTCCTAAGGATGAAGATTTCCATGAACCCGATGCTGCGCTGGAGCGACCCACGCTCAGACAGACACCTATTGGCCGAACGACGATGAAAACCGCCTCCGCCCTGCTCCAGATCCTCAGCCTCAGCGCCCTGCTCGCCATGCATGTGGCGGCCCCGGCCGAATTCAGGATGCCCGGCGTGCGCAAGGCGTTGCAGACGATGGACGGCCAGGCGGTTCAGGCCCCACAGTCGAACAACCTGGCCATCATCATGATCGCCTAGCTCAGGCTCTCGCTTATCAACCGCGCAAGCCGTGTCGCTGCGGCATCAACAGTCAGGTCGGTGACGTCGAGCGCCAGCGCATGTTCGAAACGCTGCAAGCTATGCTTCGCCCTCAGCCAGTCGAGCACGGAGACATCGACCAGCTTGTGCCGTTCCGCGCGGCCGGCGGATACGAGGCGGCGGCGGTTTTCTTCCTCCGAACAGTCCAGCACAACCGGCACCAGACGTGCCTGCCTTCGCTCTGCAAGCACCCGATAGTGCTCAAACTGGGCGGTATCGAATTCGTCATCGGACAGGGCGTCGGTGAAGACGTACGAAGCCGCAGGCTCGGCCCGGACGATATGATCGAAGACCGTCTCCCTCACGGCTGCCCGCAGCGACCGGTAAAGCGGATCGCCGCGGGAAAACAGCATCTCCGCTGGATTGATCAGCGTGTGGTTGTCGACAAGCTTGGCGCCGAGCATCGGCGCAAGCTGCCGGGCGATCGTCAGCTTGCCGCTGCCGGGCCAGCCATTGATGTGGACGATGACGTTGGCGAAAGCCGTCAAGCCGCCAGACCGCCGGCTTCCGTCAGCAGGAATGCTTCGCCGCAGGCCTTGGACAGGTTGCGGACGCGCAGGATGTAGCTCTGGCGTTCGGTGACCGAGATCACGCCGCGTGCATCGAGCAGGTTGAAGACGTGGCTCGCCTTGATACACTGGTCATAGGCCGGAAACACCATCTTGTGCTGGGCCAGGTTCCCGCCCTCGGCTGGCGCGCCGGCAGCGAGCAACGCCTTGCACTCGGCTTCGGCATCCTCGAAATGCTTGAGCAGCATCGCCGTGTTGGCGTGCTCGAAATTGTGCCGGGAATATTCCTGCTCAGCCTGCAGGAAGACATCGCCATAGGTGACCTTGTCGTCGCCTTCGAGGCCGTTGAAGTTGAGGTCGTAGACGTTGTCGACGCCCTGCACATACATCGCCAGGCGTTCGAGGCCGTAGGTCAGTTCGCCGGCCACAGGCGCGCATTCGATGCCGCAGACCTGCTGGAAATAGGTGAACTGCGACACTTCCATGCCGTCGCACCAGCACTCCCAGCCAAGACCCCAGGCGCCCAGGGTCGGGCTCTCCCAATCGTCCTCGACGAAGCGGATGTCATGGATCAGCGGATCGATGCCGATCGCCTTGAGCGAGCCGAGATAAAGCTCCTGCAGGTTGGACGGGTTCGGCTTCAGGATCACCTGGTACTGGTAATAATGCTGCAGCCGGTTCGGGTTTTCGCCGTAGCGGCCATCCTTGGGGCGGCGCGAAGGCTGGACATAGGCTGCGTTCCAGCGCTTGGGTCCAAGCGCCCGCAACGTCGTTGCCGGGTGGAACGTGCCCGCGCCCACTTCCATGTCGTAGGGCTGCAGGATGATGCAACCGTGTTCGGCCCAGTAATTGTGCAGCGTCAGGATCAGGCCCTGGAACGAGCGGCTGGGGTGCATGTGGACGGGCATGGTGTTGGTCACGGGCAAAGCTCGTTCATTGGAGCCCCACAGCAAAACGGGGCCAGAGAGGCCCCGTCCTATTCTGCCCGAAGAAATGGGTCAAGCAGCGTGCGGCTCACTTGCCCGGCAGCTGGAGTTCCTGGCCCGGTGCCAGCCGCGCGGGATCGCCACGCAGTTGCGGGTTGAGATCGAGGATCTCGCGATAGCGGTCGCCATTGCCGAGAACGTCGTTGGCGATCGACCACAGCGATTGCCCGCGCTGCACCTTGTAGGCGGCGGGGATCACCTGGGCGACAGGCTCGACCGCAGGTGTTTCCAGTTCGCTCTTCTTCTGGCTGTCCGGCGTGGGAGCCGTCGGCTGGACCGAGATCGGTTTTGCCGGCGCTTCGAGCGCGGTCGGCTTCTCCGGCAGGTCCGGCAAGCCCTTGGCGAGCTTCTGCTCGACATCGGCCAGGATCTTCGGCTCCGGCTTCATGTCGCGGGCATGGCTCCACTGGAAGGTCGCCTCGAGCTTGCGCCCGACGCGCCAGTAGGCATCGCCGAGATGGTCGTTCAGCACCGGATCGTCAGGCTTCAGCGACACCGCGCGCTCGAGCTCGCGCACCGCATCGTCGAACTTGCCGAGGCGGTAGTAGGCCCAGCCCAGCGAATCGATGATGTAGCCGTCGCTCGGGCGCAGATCGGCCGCCTGCTTGATCATCCCGAGGCCTTCCTCGAGATTCATGTTCATGTCGACCCAGGAATAACCGAGATAGTTCAGAACCTGCGGCTGGTTGGGGAACAGCTTCAGCGCCTCGCGGAAGTTCGGTTCCGCCTTGGGCCATTCCTTCAGCCGCTCATAGGCGATGCCGCGCTGGTAGAAGACGTTCCAATTGGTGTTGGTTGGCGTCTTCAGCACGCTGACCGCCTTGTCATAGATATCGGCGGCGGCGCGGTAATTGTCAGTCGCGGCATAGACCCCGCCCAGCGCGAGATAGCCGCGCATGTCGTCCGGGTTGGCGTCGACAAGTGCCTTCAGATGCTTGATCGCCTCGTCGTGGCGCTTGAGATCGGCAAGGTTGAGACCGAGCTGCAATTCCGACAGCCGCTTGAGCGGCGAAGACGCCGGCACGCGGCGGTAAAGCTCGATCGCCTCTTCGCCATTCTGCTGCTGCTCGGCAATCGCCGCGAGCTGCACAAGAAGCTCGTCGCTCTCCGGCTTCAGCGCAAGCGCGTACTGCAGATAGAGCCTGACGAAGGGCTCGCCGCCGCCACGGTTCAGCGCGGTCGACAGGTTGAGCAGGATTTCGGCCGCGCCGTCCTGTGGGTTGGCGACCAGCGGGCTGATCTTTTCGCCCTTGGTGATCTTTTCGCGCAAGGAAGCGATCGGCAGCTTGCCGGGAGCGAACTCGTCGGCGCGGTCGAGGATGGCCAGCGCCTCGGTCTTCTTGCCAGTGCGCGCCAGGAAACCGGCATAGGATTCGGCGGCGCGCATCCAGGTTTCCGGTGCCGCACTGCCGGCGCCGAGATTATCGATGGTGGCGCGATAGATCTCGTCCGCCTTGTCCTTCTGGCCGGCCGTCTCGGCGATCATGGCGCGGTGGTAGGTCTTGAACAGCTCGTACCATTCAGGTCCTTCGAGCTTGTCGAGGAACTGCAGCCCGTCGCCGGCCTTGCCCTCGCCCTGCTTGGCCCAGGCGGTCATGACGCCGGTTATCAGCCGGTCGAGGTCGGACTCGAGCGCAAGCTTGAGCCACTTCTCCGCGCCTTCATAATCCTTCTTTCGGAAGGTATCGACGGCCAGCGCCAGACGCGAGAAGCGCTCCACGTCGGGAACGGTCTTCAGCATCTCGGCATAAGGCAGCGATTCATCGAAGCGGCCTTGCGCGATGAGCGCCAGCATCAGGCTCTGCTGCAGGGCTGCGTCTTCGGGATCGAAGGCCAGGGCGCGCTTGTAGTAGGCGATGGCGCTGTCCAGGTCGTCGTCGGCCTCGGCGGTGCGTGCCGCGAGATAGGCGCCGGAAAACGAACTGATCTCGACCGGTTCGGTGAGCTGTTTGGCATATCCAGGCTGGGAAAGAGCGGTGAAGCCCGCCAGGGCCGCAAGGCCCATCAGCCAGATCGCGCGTCGCTGCCGCATGAAAATCCTTCCTACCAAGGTCCTACGGTCGTCCAGCCGGTGGCCGGGTCGCAACCGCTTGTCGGTGCCAAGCATGGCCTTTTTGGGGTCGCGCTTCAATCCGCACCGGCTTCACAATCCGACAACCGGCTCAACGAATTCACAATGCCGAGCCGGCGGCAGGTGAAATCCTGCCTCAAACGACGCGGCTGATGCAGAAATCGATGACGTCGATGAGCGCCGATTTCTGCGGCGTCTGCTCGAGCGGCGCCAGCGCATCGCGGGCGATCTCGCCGAAGTGGCTGGCGCGGCCGATCGTGTCGGCGATTGCGCCGTGGCGCACCATCAGGCCGACAGCCTTCTCCAGCGCCGCTTCGTCGGTCTTGCCGTCCTCGATCGCGCTCTTCCAGAAGGCGCGTTCGGCAGCGGTACCGCGGCGATAGCTCAGGATCACCGGAAGCGTGACCTTGCCCTCGCGGAAGTCGTCGCCGACATTCTTGCCGAGGTCCTTGCTCGAACCGCCATAATCGAGCGCATCGTCGATGAGCTGGAAGGCAAGGCCGAGATTCATGCCATAGGAGCGCAGCGCAGCCTTGTCATTCTTCGAGGCTCCGGCGATCACCGGGCCGACTTCGGCGGCAGCCGAAAACAGCGCAGCGGTCTTTGCCTTGATGACGGCGAAATGCTCATCTTCGGTGGTTTCGAGGTTCTTGGCGGCGGCCAGCTGCATCACCTCGCCCTCGGCGATGATCGAGGCTGCGGAGGACAGGATGTCGAGCGCTTCGAGCGAGCCGACCTCGACCATCATGCGGAAGGCCTGGCCGAGCAGGAAATCGCCGACGAGCACGCTCGCCTGGTTGCCCCAGATTGTGCGCGCCGTCTTCTTGCCGCGGCGCAGGTCGCTTTCGTCGACGACGTCGTCATGCAGCAGCGTCGCCGTGTGCATGAACTCGACCGAAGTCGCGAGCCTGACGTGGTTTTCGCCGGAGTAGCCGAACATCTGAGCAGCAGCCAGGGTCAACATCGGACGCAGGCGCTTGCCGCCCGAAGAGATCAGGTGGTTGGCCACCTCCGGGATCATCTCAACGTCAGAGCCGGCCTTCGACAGGATCAGCTCGTTGACCCGACCCATGTCGGCGGAAGTCAGGTCGATCAGGTCCTTGATCGACGCAGCGTCCCGCTTTCCCTTCTCGATGTTGAGGACGACACCCAAGGCCAACACTCCCAAATTACACAGGCGCGTGGTCGCGCGCGTAGCTCTTAGGCGATTCTAAGGCGGCATGCACCGTGCCCGCAAGTGGCGAATTGGCGCGGTGCAACACGTGACGTTTACTTCGCCGCTCCAAACTGCGAATTTCCGGACATGATCGAACTCATCCGCACCAACGACGCCGTCATCATTTCCTTCGTCGAAGCGCTTCTGCGCGACGCCGGTATCGGCAGCTTCACCGCCGACGAGAACATGAGCGTGCTCGACGGTTCGATCGGTATCCTGCCGCGCCGCATCATGATCGACGCCGACGATGCCGACGAAGCGCGGCAACTGCTGACCGACGCCGGCATCGAGCACGAAATCCGCCGGAAGTGACAGCCGAGCCGCCACCCGCAAAGCAGCTGGACTTGCCACCCCACACGGTGGATGCCTTCCATCGCGGCGACTTCTGGCTGGTGCAGCCCAGCGACAGCGGCCACCGCGCCGGCATGGATGCACTGATGCTGGCCGCAGCGGTTCCCGGCACCTTCTCCGGGCGACTCGCCGATTTCGGCGCCGGTGCCGGTGCCGCCGGTCTTGCGGTGGCTGCGCGCTGCAAGCAGGCCCAGGTGCAACTTGTCGAACTCACTACGGAGATGGCGCGCTTCGCCGCGGCGACGCTCGCTTATCCCGGCAATGCATCGCTGCGTGACCGCGCGGCCGTGCTCGTTGCCGACGTCGGCCTTTCGGGCAAGGCGCGTACCGAGGCCGGTCTCGCCGACGCCTCGCTCGACTTCGTCATCATGAACCCGCCTTTCAATCCGGCGCATCACCGTCCGACCCCGGACGCGCTGAAGCGGCAGGCGCATGTCATGGAGGACGGGCTGTTCGAAAGCTGGATCAGGAGTGCCGCAGCCGTGGTCAGGCCGCGTGGTGGCCTCGCCATCATCGCCCGGCCGGAGCAGCTTGCAGCGATCCTCGCCGCACTCGACGGCCGCTTCGGCAAGGCCGAGATCGTGCCGGTGCATCCGCGCGCCGACACTGCTGCGATCCGCGTCATCGTGCGGGCGGTTCGCGCCTCGCGCGCACCGTTGACGCTCTGCCCGCCGCTGGTCCTGCGCGATCCCGGCGACAGGTTCTCGCAACGCGCCGACGACATAAGCAACGGCCGCGCATCGCTTTTCGGTGATTGAACAACGCCGGAGCATTGCGGTTGTCGCAGGAATACATACATCCCGCAGGACAAGAGACCGGAGAGACTACGTGAAGAACCTGTTCCGCCGCCTGCTGCCGAGATCGATGCGAGGCGGCGAGATCGTCATCCCCGTCATCAGGCTGCAAGGCGCGATCATGTCGGGCGGCAGCCAGTTCCGGCCGACATTGTCGCTGGCATCGACCGCCGGGCTGATCGAAAAAGCCTTCGCGATTTCCAACGCGCCCGCCGTCGCCATCTCGATCAATTCCCCCGGCGGCTCGCCGGTGCAGTCGCGCCTGATCTTCAAGCGCATCCGCGACCTTGCCGCTGAGAAGAACAAAAAGGTGCTGGTCTTCGTCGAGGACGTCGCCGCATCGGGTGGCTACATGATCGCCATTGCCGGTGACGAGATTTTCGCCGATCCGTCCTCCATCGTCGGCTCGATCGGAGTGGTGTCGGCCTCGTTCGGCTTCACCGACCTGATCAAGAAGATCGGCGTCGAGCGCCGCGTCTACACCGCCGGCGCCAACAAGGCGACGCTCGATCCGTTCCAGCCGGAAAAGCCAGAAGACGTCGAGCGGCTGAAGAAGTTGCAGCTCGAAGTGCACGAGACCTTCATCGACATGGTCAAGGAGCGTCGCCGCGGCAAGCTCAAGGACGACCCCGACCTGTTCACCGGCCTGTTCTGGTCGGGCAAGAAGGGCCTCGAACTCGGTCTCGTCGACGCGCTCGGCGATATGCGCACGGTGCTCAAGGACCGCTATGGCGCCAAGGCCGAACTCAAGTTGATTACGGCACCGCGCGGCCTGTTCGGCCGCCGCCTGGGCCTCGGCTCGTCCGCCCTGGGCCTCACGCCGGAAGCCGCCGGCGCCGTTGCCACCGGCCTCGTGGATGCGGCGGAAGAACGCGCATTGTGGAGCCGGTTCGGCCTTTGAAAAAGCCGAAACGGCAGATTATCATCGGGGGATAGCCCCGGCTGGCCGGAAACGGCACCGAAGGGAGGAGAATGAAATGCCGCAGCTCATCTTTTTCGCGCTTGTCGGCGTGGTCGCCTATGTCGGCTACCGCTCCTTCATCAAGGAGGCCGAACGGGTGACTGCCAAGGTGCGGCGCAACGAGAAGCAGCGCCAGACGGGCGCCAACGGCACGCTGGTCAAGGATCCCGAGACCGGCGAGTACCGGCTTGAGAAAGACTGACGCCCAGCCCGTGACCTTCAACAGCGTTCCGCTCGCCGAACTCGCCCCGGCCAAGATCAATCTGGCGCTGCATGTCACTGGCCGGCGCCATGACGGCTATCATCTGCTCGAAAGCCTCGTCGTCTTCGCCGAGCTCGGCGACCGCATCACCGTTACGGCAGCCGCTGAGGACAGCTTCGTCGTCGATGGCCCCCTCGCCGCCGATGTGCCTGTCGACGGCGGCAACCTCGTACTCAAGGCCCGCGACGCGCTGCGTACAGCCTTTCCCCAACACACGACCCAGCCGGTCGCCATTGCGCTCGAAAAGAACCTGCCGGTTGCCTCGGGCATCGGCGGCGGTTCGAGCGATGCGGCAGCCGCCTTGCGCGCCCTGAGCCGCCTCTGGCGCCTGCCGACCGATGCCTCCGAACTCGCCCGCCTCGCCTTGCCGCTCGGCGCCGACCTGCCGATGTGCCTGGCCGGACATCCGCTGATCGCCCGCGGGATCGGCGAAGAGCTCGACCCGGTAAGGCATTTTCCCTGCCTGCCGATGGTGCTGGTCAATCCAGGCATCGCGGTGGCGACACCGAGCGTCTTCCGGGCGCTGGCATCGCGTGAAAATCCGCCGCTCTCGCCACTCGACAGCGCCGACACCGTGCTCGACTGGCTGGCCATGAGCCGCAACGACCTCGAGCCTCCGGCGATCTCGATCGAGCCCTCGATTGCCGAGGTGCTGGCCACCCTTCGCAGCTCCGGCGCCGCTTTCACCCGCATGTCGGGATCGGGTGCCACGTGCTTCGGCATTTTCGACACCTATGCCGCCGCCTCGCGCGCGGCAGCGGCGATCTCGGCCGCACATCCCGGCTGGTTCAGCGCCGCCACCACGACCCGGACCTAGGAGCCCAACACAATGGCCAGTGAGCCCCGCCCCTTCGTTCCTGTCCGCATCGCGGTGCTCACCGTCTCCGACACCCGCACGCTGGCTGACGACAAGTCGGGCCAGACGCTTGCCGACCGCATCACTGACGCCGGCCACGTGCTCAAGGCGCGCGGCATCGTCACCGACGACAAGGACAAGATCCGCGACCGCGTCACCGCCTGGTCGCTCGATGCCGAGATCGACGTAATCATCACCACCGGCGGAACCGGCTTCACCGGCCGCGACGTCACGCCTGACGCGCTGGAGCCGATCTTCGAGAAACGCATGGACGGCTTCTCGGAGGTGTTCCACCGAATTTCCTACGACAAGATCGGGACTTCGACGATCCAGTCGCGCGCCACCGGCGGCGTGCTCAACGCCACCTTCGTCTTCGTGCTGCCCGGATCGCCAGGTGCGTGCCGCGACGCCTGGGACGGCATCCTCAAGGCGCAGCTCGATTACCGCCACATGCCGTGCAATTTCGTGGAGATCATGCCGCGCCTCGACGAGCACCTCAGGCGCGGCGGCGCTAAATCAGCCTGAAGCTAGCGCTGCGCGACGACGATTTCCGCGTCGAGCGTCTTCACGGCAAGCCCGCGAGCAATGCCTTCGGCGTCCGCGCCATTGCGCCCCAGAACCGCGGCCTGCTTCCTGGTGATGACCAGCCCCTGCTCCAGCGCGCGTGGCCGCGATGTCACCCGTTCCCAGAATGGCCGGTTGCTCGCCCTTGAACGGGTGAAGCGCGCCGCCATCGTCAGCCGGCTCATGTGGCGCACCGCATCCTCGGTCCAGCCCTCGGCCAGCCGCGCGCCCGGCTCGAGCAGCAGCAGCCAGTCGCTCTTGGCCTGCGCGATGCCCGCCTGGATGCCCCCCTTGGCGAGATAGGCGCAGCCGGCATGCTCGGCGACATAGTGGGTCTGGTCGGTAGAGCCGAGGTTGCAAACGATCACTTCGCGCACGACACCCTCGACGGCACCGCCGACCAGCGAGGCCAGCGTACGCGCCAGTCCCTCCTCGTCGTCCCTGGTCTCGATCAGAACGCTCAGCATATCTAGCCGCATATCGGAAAGCCGGCCGAAGCGCCAGCCTCACCACCCGGACAACAAAGTTCTTGCTTTGTTCTCTTTTCCAAAATAGGAATAGTTTCATGCCGAACGAATCGACGGGCGGCCATTTTCCCTCCGGGAGATAGCGAAATGGAACCCATAGCACGGGCCGATATTGCCGCTTTCAAGGGTGGCGGAGCCGGAATGGCCAACGCCATGATCGAGGAAAGCGGCCTGCGCATCAACCATGAGCGCCGGCGCGGACGTGGCGCGGGCGTCAACCCGTCAGGGCGCTACGAGCCGGTCAGCCGCCACGTCTTCGACGACGGCTGGAGCACTATCGAGGAGCTACCGCCGTTCAAGACCGAGGTCCAGGTCGAGAAGCCGCGCACCATCATCACCCGCAACGAGTCGCCCGACATCTCCTTCGACCGCTCGATCAATCCCTATCGCGGTTGCGAGCACGGCTGCGTCTACTGTTTCGCCCGTCCCACCCACAGCTATGTGGGCCTGTCGGCCGGGCTCGATTTCGAATCCAAGCTGTTCGCCAAGCCGGATGCGGCACGGCTGCTCGACCGCGAGCTGTCGAAGGACGGCTACCAGCCGCGCACCATCGCCATCGGCACCAACACCGATCCCTACCAGCCGATCGAGAAGCACTGGCGCATCATGCGCGAGGTGCTTGAGGTGCTGGAAGCACGCAATCATCCCGTCGGCATCGTCACCAAGTCGGCGATGGTCACGCGTGACATCGATATCCTCAGCCGCATGGCCGCGAAGGGCCTGGCCAAGGTGGCGCTGTCGGTGACAACGCTCGACCGCATGCTGGCGCGCACCATGGAACCACGAGCAGCGACGCCGACCAAGCGGCTGGAAGCGATCAGGCAGCTCTCCGATGCCGGCATCCCGGTCTCGGTGATGGTGGCGCCGATCATCCCCGGCCTCACCGACCAGGAGATCGAACGCATCCTCGACTCGGCCAAGGCCGCCGGTGCCACCAGTGCCGGCTACGTCATCCTGCGCCTGCCGCTGGAAGTCAGCCCGATCTTCAAGGACTGGCTGCTGCGCCACTACCCCGACAGCTATCGCCACGTGCTGTCGCTGATCCGCTCGATGCGCGACGGCAAGGACTACGATTCAGAGTGGGGCAAGCGCATGAAGGGCAAGGGTCCTTATGCCTGGCAGATCGGCCGCCGCTTCGAGATCGCGGCCCAACGCCTCGGCCTCAATTCGGTGCGCACGCCGCTCCGGACCGACCTGTTCGAGGCCGGCCCCAAGGACCAGCTGCAGCTGACGCTGCTTTGAGCATCCAGGCGGGCACCTTCGTCCGCCCCTTGCAAGAGATCCCGTCCGGCCGTTCCCCCGTGGCCAGTTGACGGTGCCTTCCCGGACCGCCGCCCTAATCGGCCGGGGAGGACTTGCGGAGGATCGGGGCCGATGCGAGCATCGCCGCACTATGGCTCGCCCGCGCTCCGATTCTCCGCCCCTCTTCGAATTCATCGACAAGCCCGACTTCGCCTTCGAAACGAAGGCGATATCGGGTGGCCTGTGGCCATGCGCCGGCCTCGACGAAGCCGGGCGCGGGCCGCTCGCCGGTCCGGTCGTGGCTGCGGCAGTCGTGCTCGACCCCGGCAACATCCCTTCAGGGCTTGATGATTCCAAACGCCTCACAGCCGCCCAGCGCGACGCGCTGTTCGACGAGGTGCTGTGCAAGGCTCTTGGCGTCGCCGTGGCCTCCGTCTCGGCCGACAGCATCGACCGCAGCGATATCCGCAAGGCGAGCCTAGAAGCGATGCGGCGCGCGCTGGCGGGCCTGCCCATGACCGCCAAATCGGCCCTTGCCGACGGCCGCGACGTGCCACCCGGTCTTGCCTGCACCTGCCGCGCCCTGGTCAAGGGCGACCAGCGCTCGCAATCCATCGCCGCCGCCTCGATCGTTGCCAAGGTCACGCGCGACCGCATGATGTCGGTCTGCGGCTCAAACGACAATCGCTACGGCTTCGAAGTCCATATGGGCTACGCCACCGCCCGCCACCGGGCGGCGATCATCGAGCACGGCGCATCGCTTCGCCTGCACCGCATTTCCTTCGCACCGTTCAGGGACTAGCCCTGACAGCAGGCGACGTCCCGAACCTGCCTTCAAGTTCGGCGAAATCCGCAACGAACCAGATCGACTTGCCCTTGTTCGTTTCGCGCACGAAGTCACGCAGCGCTCCGCTGTTTTCGAGCGCTCGTGTGATGTCGCCAACGATCGCGCAGCCGAGGCCATAATTCACGAACTTCTGAAACACCTCGCCGGCAACGCCAGTGCTGAGCTTGAGAAAGTCCGGGCCAAGCCTTTCCACAGGGATGGCGAGAAAATCCGCTTCGTTTGACCATGCCTCGCTGATGAAGTCATTGGCATCGGCAGGCGTGCGCAACACCGGGCCGTTCTGGCTGAAACGAAGCATCCGGGATTTAGCGATTTCGATGATCTCGGTCATGCGACCCGGCTAGCAGCGGCCACAGCAAGGTGCAAGCTTCGCCGGAGCGGCTGCTGCCAAACGACCGACAGTCGCCCTGGCTATCCTGAAAACAAAAAAGCCGCCGGAAATTCCAGCGGCCTTTTCAAATCTGCTTGGCTGCCCGACTTAGTTGAGCTTGGCCTTCAGTTCCTGCACCGAGCCCTTGAACAGGTCGGCGTTGGTCTTGGCGTCGGCCTTGCCGGCGAAGATCTGGCGAGCTGCCTCGACCGCGAGGTCGACAGCGTTGGCGCGAACTTCGTTGACGGCATCGCGTTCAGCCTGGCCGATCTTGAGCTCGGCAAGTGCGGTCCGGCGAGCGACGTACTCTTCGGTCTTCTTGTGAGCTTCTTCAGCGAGAAGGCCAGCTTCGCGCTTGGCCAGATCGACGATGTCGGCGGCCTCCTTCTCGGCTTCCTTGCGCTTGCGCTGGTACTCGGCGAGCAGCTGCTGGGCTTCTTCACGAAGCTTGCGTGCGTCTTCGAGTTCGGCGCGGATGCGTTCGGCGCGCTCGTCGAGCGACTTCGAGAGCATGCCCGGCACCTTCAGGTACAGGACGACGCCAACGAAGATGACGAGAGCGACTGTGGCCCAGAATGTTGCGTCCATGGCCCCTCTCCTACTTGCTCGCTGCCTTGACGGCGGCGGCGATGTCAGCCTTGTCGACCTTGCCGGTACCCAGAGCCTGGACGATCGCGGCAGCGGTGTCCTCGGCGATGGTGCCCACTTCCTTCATGGCGTTTGCCTTGATGGTAGCGATGCGAGCTTCCGCCGCGGTGAGCTTCTGGTCGAGCCCGGTTTCGACTTCCTTGCGCTTGGCTTCGGCTTCCGCCTTGGCTTCGTCGCGTGCTTCCTGGCCGATGGCGTTTGCCCTGGCCTTGGCCTCGGCAAGCTCCTGCTCGTATGCGGCAACCGCCGCATCCGCCTCGGACTTCATCCGGGCAGCCTGGTCGAGGTCCCCGGCGATGCGATCGCGGCGCACCTCGAGGATGCCGCCGACACGCGGCAGCACGACGTTCTTCAGGAAGAGATAGAACAGGCCGAAAGTGATCGCGAGCCACAACAGCTGCGACGGATAGTTCGACGTATCGAAAGGCGGAAACAGACCACCACCGCCATGCTCCGCACCCGTTTCCGTGTGCGCAGCGGTTGCGTCGGTAGAATGAGCTTCCCCGGCCGCAGGTGCGACTTCCTCGGCGTAACCCGGCGTGACAAACATCTCTATCCCCTGTCATCCCACCGGCCGCAACACGCGGCCGGTCAACTCGCTTGCGCGGCTCTTATGCGAAGAGCAGGAGCAGAGCGACGAGGAGCGAGAAGATGCCCAGAGCTTCGGTAACGGCGAAGCCGAAAATCAGGCGGCCGAACTGGCCGTCAGCTGCCGACGGGTTGCGCAGGGCGCCCGACAGGTAGTTACCGAAAATGGTGCCCAGGCCGATGCCTGCGCCGCCCATGCCGAGACAAGCGATGCCTGCGCCGATTGCCTTTGCTGCTTCAACTTCCATTGTCCAACTCCTTGTGGATCGAAGATCTAGTTGCGGTATCCAAGACGGCGGCAGCCGCCGTCGAATTAGTGGCCCGGGTGCAGGGCGTCGTTGAGGTACATGCAGGTCAGAACCGCAAACACGTAGGCTTGCAGGAACGCGACCAGGACTTCCAGGCCGGTGATCGCCACCGTCATGAACAGCGGCAGGATCGAGCCGACGACGCCGACAGCGCCGAATGCGCTGAGCGAAGTGACGAAACCAGCGAAAACCTTGAGCGTGATGTGGCCGGCCAGCATGTTTGCGAACAGACGAACCGAAAGGCTGATCGGACGCGACAGGAACGAGATCACCTCGATCAGCACGACCAGCGGCACCAGGATGCCAGGCACGCCATGCGGCACGAAGAGCTTCAGGAAGCCGAAGCCGTGCTTCATGAAGCCGTAGACGATGACCGTACCGATGACCAGCAGCGCCAGAGCGAAGGTGACGATGAGATGGCTGGTGACGGTGAAGAAGTAGGGGAACAGGCCGATCAGGTTGGCGACGAGCACGAACATGAACAGCGAAAACACCAGCGGGAAGAAGCGCATGCCCTGGGAACCCGCCGCGTCTCGTAGCATCGAGGCGACAAATTCGTAAGACATCTCCGAAACCGACTGCAGGCGGCTCGGCACCAGGCCGCGGCTCGACGTCGTCAGGAACAGGAAGGCACTGGCGACGATCACGGTGGCGACCATGAAGGCGGACGAGTTGGTGAAGGAGAAGTCGAGGCCGCCGATCTCGATCGGAATCAATTTCGCGATCTGAAACTGATGAATTGGATCGTTGGCCACGCTGGCCCCCCTTCGCCTAAATTGCGCCTTGCAGCGCTGCTATTTCTTTTCCGGTTCGTCCGACTTCTTGTCGGGCGACCTGATACCGGCATCAGTAACCATTCCTGCCGAACGCAGGACATTGAGCACGCCGGCGCCGAAGCCGAGCAGCAGAAACACGATCAAGCCCCAAGGCGACGTGCCTGCCATCCGGTCGATGATCCAACCCAAACCGACACCAACCGCGATCCCGGCGATGAACTCGCTGGACAGCTTCAGTGCCTGGCCGTAGCCGGTCACACCATTCGACCCTGCACTCTTTTCCCCCTCGCGGGCAGTCTGGCGTCTTGTCGCAAGCGTTGCTTCAAGCTGTTGCCGACGGCGCTCGAGTTCGTCGTCGCGGTGATCGTTCTCGGCTCGATTTTCAGGCCGGGAGTTTCCATTTCCGCCTGGGCCCGAAGGCTTGGCCATTGCAAACTCCCACCCGGTCCGAGCGTATCCATTCGTCCGCTTCAAAGTCGCCGGCAACATAGTTAGAGGGCCCCTGCCCGTCAAGCCACGGGGAGGCCCATCTAACTAAGTATTTTATGTAGGAAAATCAGCTAGTTGTTGAAGTGCGACATCCTGCCCGTGGCTCCGCTCCATGATCACCCGCCGAATCCGCGTGCAATCTGGCGGCTGGCCGACTCCATGAGCCCGGCCAGATACGATCAGCTCCAGCCGCCGCCATAGGTGCGGTAGAAGATGTGCAGGCCGATCTTGGTCATCTTCTTCATGCCGCGCGCCCAGCCAGGATTGACGTAGTTGGCGTAGTAGTGGGTCGAGGAGCCGACTTCCGGGATGAAGATCTTGCCGGCCGTCACTGCCATGGCGACGTCCTGGGCGGTCTTGTAGTGCGAGGGGCTGGTGACGCGGTCCTTGATGCCGTCGCAGGCAAACGAGAACTGGCAGCGGTTGAACCAGCCATCATTCTGGTAGACGACGCCGCAGATGGTGCCTGGATAGGCCGGGTTGCGGACGCGGTTGAGAATGACCTGGGCGACTGCCGCCTGGCCGCGCACCGATTCGCCGCGCGCTTCGAAGTAGATGCCGTTGGCGAGGCAGGCCTGCTCGGCCTTGGAGAACACGCTCGCCGGCAGCGGATTGGCCAGCCACCAGTGATCACCCTTGCCCATCGGCGGGATGAAGCGGCCGTTGGCTTCGTCGTCGTCGCGCAGCAGGGCCTCGAATGGCGAGGCCTTGGCATAGTCAGGTGCAGCCGGTGCGTAGGCGGTGGCCAGGATGTCGGCCTTGTCGTTGTTGACCAGTGAGGCCAGCATTGCCGGGACCCCGCGCGCGGTGCGCTTTTCGGTTTCCTTGACATGGAATGAGCCGGCGATCTGGATTTCCTTGCCCTTGATGTCGGGCTTGGCGAAGGTCAGCTTGAGGCCGCTATCGAGGGCCGGACGCAGAAGCGAGCTGGTGCGCTCGAACACCGAGCCAGCGGTGAAGTTCTTCGGCGGGCTGACCCTTGAAATGTTGACGATGCGGGCCTTCTTGTCGACGCGAACGATGCGGTCTTCATCGGGCAGGTCGGACGAGCCGAACTTCTTGCCGCGGAATGAGACCGTGCCGACGCCGGCGATCTTGACGCCCGAGCCTGAGATGGGGCCGGTGATGATGCCATCGACGAAGGGCATTTCGGCGGCATGGACCGAGCCGGCCGCGGCTTTCTCGACGTAGGCGCTCCAACGCGTGTTCTGGCCTTCGAGGCCGGAGACGAGGCTGGTCATGTCCTGATAGGCAGCGACTGTGGGAAAGCCGAGCCAGATGCCAAGGCCGATGACGGCCGGCGCCAAGAACGAACGTCTTCCCTCGCGGGCAGCAGCAAACCGCCGCTTCACAACACCTCGATGCACGGAAACTCTCCAGGACGCAACACACCCTACTGGAGAGGAAAATGAAGCATTAACCTTGATGGAGCGTTAACGGGCGCAACGTTGGCGCAATGCAAAAAGGGCCCGCTTGCGCGAGCCCTTCGATGTTTCATTTCTTCTTCTTGGCCCGCCCGGCGAACGGGTTGTCCGAGGCCCGCAGCGCCATGCGGATCGGCACGCCCGGCATGTTGAAGGCGTCGCGCAGATTGTTGACGAGATAGCGCACGTAAGATTGCGGCATCGCGTCGGGGCGCGAGCAGGACAGCACGAAGCCCGGAGGCCTGGTCTTGGCCTGGGTGATGTACTTGATCTTGAGCCGGCGGCCGGCAACGGCGGGCGGCGGATGATGGGCAAGGATGCCTTCGAGCCAGCGGTTGAGCTTGCCGGTCGACACGCGGCTGTTCCAGACCCGGTGGGTCTTCATCACCGCGTCCATCAGCTTCTCCAAGCCGCGGCCGGTCTCAGCCGACATCGGCACCGCCTGCAGGCCGCGCGCCTGCGGCAACAGCCGCTCGGTCTTTTCGCGCAGCTCGGCCAGCGCTTCCTGCGGGTTGTCGATGAGGTCCCACTTGTTGAAGGCGATGACGGGTGCCCTGCCCTCGCGGATGATCAGGTCAGCGATCTGCAGGTCCTGCTTTTCGAACGGGATCGTTGCATCGAGCACGATGATGACGATCTCGGCGAAGCGGATGGCGCGCAGGCCGTCCTGCACCGACAGCTTCTCGAGCTTCTCCTGGACCTTGGCCTTGCGGCGCATGCCGGCAGTATCAAACATCTTGATGCTGCGGCCCTGCCAGTCCCAGTCGACCGAAATCGAATCACGAGTGATGCCGGCCTCGGGCCCGGTGAGCAGGCGCTCCTCGCCGATCAGCGCATTGATCAGCGTCGACTTGCCGGCATTGGGCCGGCCGACGACGGCGATGCGCAGCGGCTTGGTCTCGTCATAGGCGGGCGCCTCTTCGGCGTCGGGATCGGCGATATCCTCGCCGATCAGCACGTCGCTTTCGGCAACGTCGCCGGCCTCGTCCTCGTCATCGGCGAACACGACTTCCTTGCCAAGCGCCTCGACGACGGCATCGCGCAGGTCGGGCATGCCAAGACCATGTTCGGCCGAGATCTGCACCGGCTCGCCGATGCCGAGTTCCCAGGCCTCGAGCGCGCCGCCCGCAGCACCACGCGCCTCTGACTTGTTGGCGACGAGCACCACCGGCTTGCCGGAACGGCGCACGATCTCGACGAAGGTACGGTCGTCAGGCGTGAGACCCGCCTTGGCGTCGACCATGAAGAAGATGAGATCGGCTTCCTTGATGGCGATCTCGGTCTGCGCCCGCATGCGGCCCTGGAGCGTCGCAGCACCAGCGTCCTCGAAGCCGGCCGTGTCGATGACGTCGAAGACGAGATCGTAGAGCTTGGCTGCGTGCACGCGGCGGTCGCGCGTCACGCCGGGCGTGTCGTCGACAAGGGCGATCTTCTTTCCAACCAGGCGGTTGAAAAGGGTGGATTTGCCGACGTTGGGCCGGCCGATTATCGCAATCTTGAAAGCCATCGGGCCCGCATCACGACGCGTTGCCGGAACCGCGGATCAGTTCGGCCAGGAGGTTGGAACGCTGACGCGCATTGCGCGGCGCGCCTTCGTCGGAGGAAATCTGCTCGAACAGCTTGAGCGCGTCGGCAAGCTTGCCTTCCTTCCAGGCGGCAAGGCCAAGCGCCTCGCGGGCCGAATGGCGCAGCGGGTTGGTGTCGTTGGTCAAGGCCTCGACGCGGCCCGAGACATCGGCGTAGCTGCCGTTGTCGACGAGCAGCAGTGCGGCGCGCAGACGGGCGACATCGCGAATGACATTGGGAATCGAGTTGTCGGCGGCGACTTCGTCAAAGCCGGCGACTGCGGCCTTGAAGTCGCCCTTGTCGGCCTGGACGGTGGCGGCGCGCATGCGGGCGAGCAGCGGATAGGCACCGTAGCCGTCCTTTTCGAGCGCGTCGAAAGCGGCAAGCGCTTCGTCGGCCTTGCCGGTGTTGGCGAGGGTCAGCGCCTGCGAGAAGCGGTCACCGGAGCTGTTGGCCTTGTTTTCGACCCAGTATTCCCAGGCCACGAACAGGCCGGTGCCGATGACGATCAGCACGGCGATGACGATGGCTGCGGGGCCATAGCTGTCCCACAGGGCCTTCGCCTTCTCCTGGCGAATTTCCTCGTTTACTTCACGAAAGAAACTGTCGTCCGACATGCTATCCAATCACCTCTGCCCCTCGGGGGCCGTTTGAGCCTGCGTTTTAGCGGAATTTCGCCGCCATGGAAGGGGGCGGGGCGGAAATTCGGTGGGAGGGAGTTCCCTCGTCCCGTTTGCGGGGAGAGGGTCGGGTGAGGGGCAGAGCCAAGTTTTGAAAATTTGCGCCGCCCTCATCCCCCTGCCGAGCCCCTCTCCCAGTGAGTGGGGAGAAGGGCCAAGCTTTTTCACCGCCACGCCCCGTTTCCGGTCTGGCCATTGTTTGAAAGTTCGGGAAGCGGGGCGCGAGGCCGTGCCTTCCGATAGTAAGTATGTGGCGCGACGTTCGCGCCCCCGCTCGGTGTTCTTGCCCCGCTCAGTCGCCTCGGCTTTCACCGCCAGCCGCCGCAAGGCCCGGGCTTGGGGGCTCATCACCCAGCAGGAGATCCGACCTCCTGCCAGCCCGGCACCGGCGCTTCCCCCCGCTGCCCGGTGCGCACCGGAGTCCCGTGGAAGATCGCGAGGGGAATTGTACGGGAGGTAGTGAGGGCGTGGAAAAGCGAGGGCGGCTATCCACGGGGGTTGGTGACAGAGATACTGACAACGGGCGTCAGCGGTCGTTCCATACGAAGCCAACCTTTGGCCTCGTGATCCTTCTCACCCCCCTCTGGCCTGCGGGCCATCTCCCCCACAAAGAGGGAGATCATGCCTTCATCGGCGTCTCGCCCAATCGCTGACGTCGCACGGCCTACCCTTTCTACGTTGCAGGAGGAGCGCAGCCGGCGAAGCGACTAATCTCCCTCCTTGTGGGGGAGATGGCCGGCAGGCCAGAGAGGGGTGCGAAGGAATAAGGCGATGACGTGAGGTGGCCTTTAGGGCTCGACGCCACGAAAGCAAAAGAAGCCCTCATCACCGTGGAAACTCTTTCCCCACTAGCCCAAATGGGCGCATAGGCGGCGGGACGCATCCGTGCCACATTTCGGCCCTACCGGCTGATGTCGCCCAAACCTCCTGACAAGCCCCCGAAATTGCATCGAAGTTCGACATGATCAAAGCGTTCCCAGTCCTCGTATCCGCGTCATTGATCGCGTCTTCCGCCTTGGCCGGGCCTGCGCCCAAGGTCGAGGACGTCAAGAAGCCGCAGATCGTGCTGATTTCGTTCGACGGCGCGCATGACCTGGCGCAATGGCAGCGCAGCCGCGAGTTGGCGGCGCGCACGGGCGCACGCTTCACTTATTTCCTCTCTTGCGTGTTCCTGTTGTCGCGCGAGACGCGCGGCAGCTACCAGGCGCCGGGACGATCAGCGGGCAAGTCGAATGTCGGCTTCGCCATGACCAAGCAGGAGGTTGTCGACCGCCTCGGGCAGATCAACCTTGCCGCTGCCGAGGGCCACGACATCGCCAGCCACGCCTGCGGCCATTTCGATGGCGGCAAGTGGAGCAAGGCCGAGTGGACCAAGGAGTTCGACGCCTTTTCGACAATCATGCGCGATGCCTACAAGATCAACGGCATCTCGCCCGAGCCGGATGGCTGGGCCAGGATCGCCGCCTCGGTGAAGGGGTTTCGCGCGCCATATCTGTCCGACAGCAAGGGGCTGACAGCCGCGTTGCGCGACAAGGGTTTTGCCTACAATGCCAGCGGCGTGTCGCGCGGACCTGAAGAACCCAGGCTCGACGGCTCGATGATGGATTTTGCCCTGCCGCAGATTCCCGAGGGACCCTCGGAGCGGCGCATCATCGCGATGGACTACAATCTGTTCGTCCGCCATTCCGGTGGTGTCGACAAGCCCGAGGAAGCGGCGAAGTATGAAGGCCGCGCCTATGACGCGTTCCGCAGGGCCTTCGATACCCAATACGAAGGCGGACGCGTTCCGCTGCAGATCGGCTTCCACTTCACCCTGATGAACGACGGTGCCTATTGGCGCGCACTGGAGCGCTTCGCCGGCGAGGTGTGCGTGAAAGCGGATGTCGAATGCATCAGCTATGCCGACTATGTTGGGATGCGGAAGGACGCGGCGCCGGTGCAGACCGGCGGGTGAGCGGCGCGGGGGGTGACCCGCTCGCGCTTGAGGTGACGTTCCCCTGTCCTCGTGGCTAGCCGCTGGCCTCTGATTGGCTACAAATCCTGCACCGTGCAGGAGTCGTCAACGTCACGGCATGGATCCCCGGGTCTCTGCAGTTCGCTACGCTCCTGCTCCGCCCGAGGATGACGAAAGCGGGGGAGGTCTCCGCCAATCTCCAACGTTCCGATTGGCTCAAAGATTGAAGATTGCTTCAACGTGGGAGATTGGCTCCAAACCTTTCCGACTGGCGGATACGCGTCCTTTGGATGCGACCCTTTGTGAGACATCGGCGATTAGCCGGGACCTCCCCACCTTCGTCATCCTCGGGCGGAGCAGGAGCGCCAGCGACTGCGGAGACCGGGGATCCATGCCGTGACCGCGAAGCTGCAGGAGGGTGCAGAACTCGCACCCTCAGTTATTTGCGCCCGCAATAATTGTCTGACTTGTTCGATCCACGCCGACGCCTGGCCCTAGTGACGGGTCGCGCCCCGAAAACAGGGGCGCGCCCGCGCTCAGGCCGGCTCGCTCTCCGGTTCGGAACCGGTCTTCTTCCGGTCGAGATAGCGCTGATCGATGTCGGGAAGCGCCTCGCCCGACAGTGTAGCCTCGAAGGCGCGCAGGCGCTTGTGGACCGATTGCAGCTCGACGATCGTCGACCAGGAATTGAGCAAGAACTGCAGCGATCCGGTCACGCGGCCGAAGGCATTCGAGATCTGGTTCATCGGCCCAAGCGTGATCTTGTGCGCGACGATCGACGGCCCGAGGATGATGAAGGAGAAGATGTTGTCGGCCTGCAGGTAGGTGTAGCGGACGACGTTGAAGTAAATGTAGTGCGCATAGAGCCGGAAGTAGTTCTTGCGCACATTGGTGAACAGCTCGGTGGTGGTCGCCGGCTGGGCACGGTCGGCGTGATCCTCGCCATAGACGAGTTCCTTGCGGTAGGCAGCCTCGACGCGCTGGTTGCGGAACTGCAGGCCCGGCAATTTCACGCCTGCCAGCATGACCGACACCGTGCCGAGCAAGCACCAGCCTATGGCGGCGAGGATGAGCGGCTGCGGGACGGCGCCGATGATCGGCAATTCGGTGATGTGCTTCTGCAGCTCGATCAGAACGGGCAGGAAGGCGATCAGCGTCATGATCGACGCCACGAAGCTGGACCCCAGGTCTTCCATGATCTGGGCGAAACGCATTGTATCCTCCTGGATACGCTGCGAGGCGCCTTCGATGTGGCGAAGCTTGCTCCAGTTCTGCATGAAGTAGTCGTTCATGGCGGTGCGCCAGCGGAAGATCCAGTGCTGCACCACATAGGCGTTGACGACCGAGACGTTCATGCCGATCAGCGCCAGCCAGGCAAAGCTGGCCGCGCCGGCATAGAACTCGGCGTTGGTCGAATTGGTGGTGCCGCCCATCAAGCCCTGGACGTAATCGAAGAACGGGCCGTACCAGTTGTTGACGGCGACGCTGACCTGAACGTTGAAATAGATCAGGAACAGGATGACCGAGGTGACGAGGATCGACCAGTTCTGCCAGGGATGGGGCGAATACCAGCGCCAGAAGGCATAGAAGAGCAAAACGCCGACGACATAATAGATGTAGAACCACACAAACGGCGCCGACAGAAACACTGTGATGCCGATGATGGGTGGCGTACCCGGCGCCGCCGGCGGCAAACCAAACAGGGCGCCCAGTTGCGCCCCGCCAAAGAACCAGAACAGAACAAGCGCCAGGCTCCAGAGAGCAGCCGAGGTGAAAAACAGCTTCGGCTGCGGGAAGAACGATATGAACACGGTTCCGGGTTCCTTTCGGAGACGGTGGCATTGCCTGTTGGCCGCATGAAGTCACACTTCGTGGCACAAGGGAATCCCTCGTGGCGCCCGCCTGTTGCAATGCACGCCGGATCGTGGCGATTTTCCGCGCCGGAATATTACAGTTTGGTCATTTAGCCAGTTCGGAGACGAAATGAACCAGTCAGCCCTTGCCGCAGCGGGACTCTATGCCGGGCTCAACGCGCTGATTCTGTTGTGGCTGACGGCGGCGACGGCGCTGGTGCGGCGCAGGCATATGGTGGTGATCGGCGATGGCGGGGTGGCACATCTCGGCCGCACGATGCGCGGGCATGCCAACGCTATAGAGAACATCCCCGTGATGCTGGTGCTGCTGGGGTTCGCGGCGGCGCTCGGCGCGCCAGCAGTGGCTATCCATGTGCTGGGCGCGGCCTTCACCTTTGGCCGCGCGGTGCATGCCTGGCACTTCACCCATGCCGGGGCGGCGCAGTGGCAGCGCGCGACAGGGTTTGGGCTCAGCGTGTTGACCCTAGGCGCGGCCGCTATCGGCGTGCTCGGCCATGCCCTTCTGTTGCTCTAGGCACGGCACTCGCTCGGCACCGGCAAAGCGGGGCGAAAACCACGGCCGAGCGGCAGGTCGGCGAGCTCGCGCTCGTCCATGCGCGCGATATCAGGATGAGAAAGCGGGTCGCGCAGCCAGGCGAGGAAACGTTCGCTGTCGACGCCACTGATATCGTTCTGGCCTTGCAGCAGGGCGATGAGGCTTGAGAAAATCTTCATTTGACTTCTCCTGGGCGTTGATCCTTTCGCACTATTTTCGCTACAAACGCTGACGCTACAATCAAGAATGCCGAAGGCGGAGTTTAGAAAATCTCAAGTCAGGCGCTCAATCGCGTGCATCTGAACGGGCTCCGCGCGGTGGAGAGCGTCGCGCGCTGCGGCTCGCTGGTCAAGGCGGCAGAGGAGCTGGGCGTGTCGGCCAGCGCGGTGAGCCAGCAGATCGGCCGCACTGAAGCGCAATTGGGCCGCGCCATCTTCCAGCGCACCGGCGCGGGACTGTCGCTGACGGCCTTCGGGGCGGAGTTCTGCGCGCGGCTGACCAACGGCTTCCAGGAACTGGGCCGCGCGGTGGCGCTGGCCGACGAGGCGGCCACCAACGTGCTGGTGGTTTCGGTGGCGCCGGCTTTTGCCTCGCGCTTCCTGGTGCCCCGGCTCAACCGCTTCAACCAGCGCCATCCCGAGATCAAGCTCAGGATTGACGCCTCGACCGGGCTGGTCGATCTCGACCATTCCGACGTCGATCTCGCGATCCGCATGGGCGACGGCACTTGGCCCGGCGCGCGGGCGGAGCTTTTGCTGGCGCAGGAGGTGTTTCCGGTCTGCGCGCCGACGCTTGCCACGAAGCTCAAGGAGCCGGCCGATCTCGCGCATCTGCCCGTCATCGCCGACGAGAGCACGATGATCAGCTGGGAGCGCTGGTTCGAAGCGGCGGGGCTACAAAAGCCGTTCCCGGTGCAGCCGGCCGGGCCGTCCTTCACCGACCCGATCCTCGGTATCGATGCGGCGGTCGCCGGCCAGGGCGTGGCGTTGGCCTGGCAGCTGCTGTCAGCCGATGCGTTGGCCGACGGACGACTGGTGGCGCCGTTCGGCATCACGGTTGCCAGCGGGCTCGGCTACTACATGGTCAGCTCGAAGCTGGAGCGACCCGGCCGCAAGGTACGCGATTTCTCGGCGTGGTTGCGCGAGGAGGTGGCGGCGACGATGGCGCGGTTCGGCACACGGGCGAAGTAGGCTCAGGGCTGATCCCCTCGGGGACTATACCCCGAGGACGGCCCCCCGGGACTTTCACTCCGGGAATGCGGCTTCGTAGGCCTCGGGCTTGAAGCCGACGAGGCGGCGGCTGCCGAGGTCGAGCATCGGGCGCTTGATCATCGAGGGCTGGGCGAGCATCAGCGCGATTGCCTTCTCAGTGTCGAGGCCTTCCTTGTCGGCGTCGGGCAGCTTCTTGAAGGTGGTGCCGGCGCGGTTGAGCACGGTCTCCCAGCCGAATTCCTTGACCCAGCTCTCCAGGCTTTTGCGGTCGATGCCGACGGCCTTGTAATCGTGGAAGTCGTAGGCGACGCCATGGCCTTCGAGCCAGGTCCGGGCCTTCTTGATCGTGTCGCAGTTCTTGATGCCGTACATGGTGATCGACAAGATCGGGCCTCCGCAAGCGCGGCCGGCCGGGCGGACCCGACTCGGCCAGTTTCCATGAGGCTAGGTTCTACACCGCAGGCGGTTTGGCAAGCGCGTGGCGCCAGGCGACCGCCTCGACCTCGACCATGATCTCGGGCAGGACCAGTGCGGTCACGACCATGGCTGAAGCGGCCGGCGGGTTGTCGGCGAAGAGGCGGTTCTTGACCGAGGCGTAGGGCTGATAGGCGTCGGTGCTGGTCAGGTAGCAGCGCAGCGAGACGACGTGGCGGAGCGTCAGACCTGCCTCGGCCAGCACCGCCTCGATGTTGCGGAACACCTGCTCGGTCTGTCCGGCGGGATCGCCCGCGCAGACGATCTGCTTGTCCTTCAGCGCCACCTGCCCGGAGACCAGCACGAAATCGCCGCAGCCGACGGCCTGGCTCATGCCGGGGAAGGCCATCTCTGGCGGATTGAAGCGTTCAACGTTGCTCATGGCCGTCCCGCTCCCGGTGCTGGCGCGCGGGCGACATCGATCCGCCCTCCCCTGAGCTTCACCGTCATCTCGGGGTCGTGGTGCGGGGCAACACAGATGTAGAGGTCGCGGCCGTCGGCGCCGCCGAGCATGCAGGCATAGGGGCTGGCGTCTGGGATGACGACCTGATCGACGAACTCGCCGGCCGGGCTGATGCGCAGCACCGTCTTTTCATAAGGCGATGCAGCCCAGATATGCCCCTCGGCGTCGAGGCAGATACCGTCGGGCACATGGCCGTCGACCGCCGCGAACAGCCGGCGGCTGCACAGGCTGCCGTCGGCGGCGATGTCGAAGGCGGTGATACGTGCCGCCATCGACTCGGCGATGACAAGCGTGCGGCCATCAGGCGAAATGACAGCGCCATTGGGGCACATGAGCCCCTCGGCGGCGATGCCGACCGCACCATCCGGCGCGACCACGGCCAAGACCGTCGGCGTCGGCGGCTGGCCGGCGTAGAAGTCGAAGCCGATGTTGCCGACATAGGCGCGGCCGTGCGCATCGATGACCATGTCGTTCGAGTGGAACGGGTGGACACCGGCGAGATCTGCGTGAAGCACAAGCTTGCCGTCCCTATGTCGCCGGAACAGCTTGCGATCGTTCATCGACACGATCAGCAGGTCGCCGTCCGGCCGCCAGCCCATGCCGGAGGGGCCGCCCGGAACGGCGAAGCTGTCGCGACGCGTGCCATCGCCATCGAGCACATGGACGAGACCGTCGTGCTGGTCGGCGAACCACAGCTGGCCGTCATGCCAGCGGGGGCATTCGGGATAGACGAATCCTGTTGCGATGGTGTGCAACGACGATGTCATGCCAGCACCCCGGGCTATGCCTGCACTTTGGTTCATGCCGGAACCCGGGCGCAGGCGCTGAGGATCTCGCCGAGCTTCTTGATGCCGCGCTCGATGATGTCTTCGCTGACGTGGCTGTAGGCGAGGCGCAGGAATTGACGGCCGTCGGTCTCGCCCATGAAACGTTCGCCAGGGCGGAAGAAGATGCCTTCCTTGGCCGACAGTTCGGCGGCGCGCTGCCAGTCGACGCGCTCGTCGATCTCAAGCCAGAGGTAGAACGAGCCCTGCGGCATGCGGAAGGTGACGTAGTTGCCGCAATAGTCGCGCACGGCGCGCGCCGCCGTCTCGGCCTTGCTCTTGTAGACCTTGTTGACCTCGGCGATGTGATCCTCAAGCAGCCCGTCGGCCATGAACGAGGCCATGACACGGGAGTACCACTGGCTGACGCCCAGATCCTGGCGCACGGCAGCGATGGGTTCGATGGCCGCGGCCGGGCCGGCGATCCAGCCGAGGCGCAGCGCCGGCGCCACGATCTTGGAGAAGCTGCCGCACTGGATGACGCGGTCGTCGGTGTCGAGGCTCAACAAGGTCGGCAGTTCCTCGCCGGCGAAACGCAGGTCGCCATAGACATTGTCCTCGATGATGAGGAAGTCGTGTTCCCTGGCGAGTTGGAGCAACTGCTTGCGGCGCGGCACCGACATTTCGGTACAGGTCGGCGTCTGGAAGGTCGGGATGGTGTAGACGACCTTGACCTTCTTGCCTTCGGCCTTGACGTTTTTCAGCAGGACTTCGAGCGCATCAATGTCCATGCCGTGGTCGTCGACCGCAACGGTACGCAGGTCGCCGCCGGCCATCTGCATGAAGCGCAGCGCGTAGGGGAAGGACGCGGCCTCGGCGACGACGACATCGCCCGGATTGACGTAGCCATTGGCCGCGAGCGCGATGCCCTGTACCGAGCCCGAGGTCAGGATGACGCCAAGCGTGCCCAGCTGCTTGCCCTGGGTGCGCTCGATGCGGTCGGCGATTTCCTTGCGTAGGCCCTTGAAGCCGAAGACCAGCTCCTCATAGCCGGTGGCCGGGTCGAAATAATCGAGCACCTTGGCGCCGTGCTCGTCGAGCGCCTTGCGGGCGAGACGGACGAGGTCCTCGGTCGGGAAGGTCTCGGGGGCTGCCAGGCCCTGGTCGAAATTGAAGATCGCCGGCACTTCGGGATCCGGGAAGAACAGGGCCGGGCCGGAGCCGGAAAGCTTGGCGCGCAGATGATCGACAGACATGGTTTCCTCCTTGGTGATTGTTGTCAGCTTGTCTTGATGTCCGGGACGAAGGTCCCCGAAGTGATCGGGCTCTCGCGATTGCGACGCTTGAGCGAACGCGCCAGCGTGCCGCGGAAGGCTGCCCAGCGTTCGCGCCAGCTGGCGATTAGGCCGGCCTGCAGCACGCGCAGCGCGCCGTAATCGGGATATGGCTGGCCGGCCAGGGCGAGACCGGCGAGCCGCCAAAGGACCGAGCGCTTCTTGGTGCCGTGGTCGTCGTGCATGGCCTCGAGCTCGGCGACGGAGAACGCCTCCTCGCGGATGTAACCGGCGACAACCGCGTCCTCGATCAGCTGCCGGCCGCGCTCGGTACGGGCGATGTGCATGTTCCAGCCGTCACCGGCCTCGCGATGGCTCGGCTTGCCATCCTCCATGACCCAGCAGTCGCCAGCGACGACATCGGCGTGCTCGCCCACACCATCGGCGCAGATCTTGCAGCGGAACATCAGCTCGTAGGTGAGGTTCGAGAACCAGGTCTCGTCATAGGTCTGGCTGTGTTCCCTGCCCTGCTTGGTGCGCAGATAGGTCGGGCCGGGCCAGCCATGGCCGCGATAGCGGAATTCCTCGACGTCGTGGTGGTCCTCGCCGAAGCGCCTGACGATGTTGTAGGTGGCGGCGATGCTGGGATTGCCGCCGCAGACCATCGCCAGCATGTAGGGGATCTGCAGGTCGACGCGCGGATCGACGAGCGCCAGGTTGCGCAAGGTGGCGACGTCGCAAGGCTTGCCGATGAAGGCGAAGCGGCGGCCGCTGTCGAGCAAGGCGCCGACATCCTTGAGCGGTGCCGACGGGCCATAGCGGGAACCCGACGAGGCGACGACCTGCTCGCGGGTGGTGTTGAACCTGGCTTCGTTGAGCAGCGGGTTGTCGCTGGAGACGCCGACCTGCAATACGCCGTCGACCTCGCCGCTCTCGACAAGATAGACCGCGAGCGCCGTCAGCACGCCGCCGGTGGCGCTCCTGAAGCGGATCTCCTTGTCGGTCGCGTGGCCCTTGGCGAGATGCAGCATAGGGCCGAAGATGCGGTGCGGCTCGGCTTCGACTGAGACCGCGCCCCGCTGCGCGCGTCCGGCGCACACCTCAAGCACCGCCTGCTGCTCGACCCTATCAAGCGGACGCTGGCCGCGTGGCCGCATGAAACCTTCCGGCGACAGGGCCATGCGCAACGCGTCGCGTCCGAGCAGGCTTTCGCAGGCGCCGCAGCCGGTGCAGAGCCCGCGCTCGACAATCTCCTCGATGCTTGCCGCAGCACGCATGCGCCATCCTCCCGGCGATAGCCTCGCGGCCATCGCCCCAGCGACAGGTCTTCGATCTCAGGTGTTGGCTTGAGTTATAGGGCGGCCGTGTCAGCCAGGACAAATTGCCATTCGGAATGACCGACATCAGCCTGAGTGATCCTGCCCCGCCTCGGGCAGCGGGAAACAATCGTCGAGAACGCCGCGAACCCAGTCATGCGCCGGGCTGCCCTCTGATGCCGGGTGCCAGTAGAGCCAGGTCTGCAGCGCCGGCATGCGGAACGGGCGCGGCAGCGACACGAAGCTGTCGTCGGGCAGGAAATGGCGGACGAAGGAGGTGGGGATGGTCAGGCAGAGGTCGCTGCGCGACAGGATGGCGGCAGCTGCCAGGCAATGTTCGAGATGTACCGCCACCTGCCGCTTCAGCTTCATCCGGGCAAGAGCGCCATCGACAAGATTGGAGAAGCGCGGGCGATTTGAGATGTGCAGGTGGCTGAGCGCCATGTAGCGGTCGATGGTGAATGGCTCGGTGGCGGCCGGATGGCCCCGGCGCATCACGCAGACGAACTCGTCGCTGAACAGCAGCCTCTGGCCGAATCCATCCTCGGCCAGCGGATGCGACTCGACGGCAAAGTCGATCTCGCCTGATGCCAGTCCGGGAAACAGGTCGCGCTCGGCGAGGAAGCGGTTGCGCACCGTCAGCCTCGATCCCAGCCGGTTCAGTTCGCCGACGAACGGCCCGAGCACGACGGCCTCGGCATAGTCGCTCATGCTGAAGGAGACGATGCGTTCGGAAGCAAGTGGATCGAAGCGCTCGTGGCGGGCGAGCGTACGGTCGAGCGCCGTCAGCGCCTCGCGGACGGGGCCGATCAGCGTTTCTGCGAGCGGCGTCGGCGCTATCCCCTGCCGTGCGCGGACAAAAAGCTGGTCGCCGAAGATGTCGCGCAGGCGCGCCAGGCTGTTGGAAACGGCCGGCTGGGTGACGTTGAGCGTCTCGGCGGCGCGGGTGATGCTTGCCTCGCCATAGACGGCTTCGAAGACGTGCAGCAGGTTGAGGTCGAGCTTTGCCAGATTGCGCAGGACCATGCCCCACCTCCTCCGTCCCTGGCTGCGCCGCTCCATCCGGCGCGAGAACGGACATTACCTATTGTGATCGATGCCGCGGCCTCGTCTGAAGGGACTAGGAGGATGGTTCTTGCCGAGGATATTGCCGCGAATTACATAGGTATCTAATGATAATCAAAAGAACAAAAGGGGGATCGACATGAGCAGCGCCGAGCTGAAGAGCGCCTTTTTCGACGAATTGCTGAAGGTCAACCGCAAGCTCAGGACGATGTTCGACGCGCGGGTGAAGGAGCGCGGGCTGACGCTGGCGCGCGCCCGGCTGATGATGCAGATCGCCAAATGCGAGGGCAAGACGCAGGCCGAGCTGGCCGAGCAGATGCAGATCGAGCAGCCCTCGCTGGTCGGCCTGATCGACGGGCTGGAGAAGAAGGGGCTGGTGGTGCGCTGCACCACCGACGGCGACCGGCGCACCAAGCGCATCTTCCTGACACCGACGGCACGGCGCGAGGCCGACAGCATGTTCGCCGATGTGGCGGAACTGCGCAGCCTGGTGCTGACCGGTGTCGACGAGGCCGACATCGAAAGCGCGACACGCGTGCTGCGCGTGCTGAGCGAGAACATAGGCGCGGCGACGGAGGACTGACGCCGCACCAAACAGAAAGGGCGCCCGAAACGAGCGCCCTTTCTGTGCAAGGCCGTCGGGGGCAAACGCCTTGCGGTGGAGCGATTAGGCCGACGCGGTCCCTGGCCTCAGCCGATGACCTTTTCCGACTTCGGGGCGGCATTGGTGGCGGCTTCCTCATGAGGAAAAAGCTCGGCCGGGCGCTTGAGCACGAACTGGTCAGCGGCGACGATGTAGTTATCGGCGTGGAGACGGGCGATCGGCTGGTAGACTTCGGGCCGGACATAGCGGCCGCGCTCGTCGAGGCAGTCGTCGCGGACATACATCTGCACCACCTCGCCGATGACGATGGTGCGGCGGCCGTAGTCGAGGACCTGCGACACCCGGCACTCCATGGCGCAGGGCGATTCCTCGATGCGCGGTGCCGCGACCTTTTTCGACGGCGTGCTGGTCAGGCCGGCGAGTTCGATCTCGTCGACGTCGGCGGGGAAGTTGATGCCAGTGACGATCATCTCGCTCGCGATCGCCATGTCGACCATGTGGACGACGAACTCGCCGGAGCGGCGAATGTTGGCGACGGTGTCCTTGGCGGTGCCATCGGGGCGGGTCTGCATGCCGAGGATGAGCAGCGGCGGCTCGTGCGAGAAGACATTGAAGAAGCTCATCGGCGCGGCATTGTTGCAGCCATGCTCGTCGATGGTGGTGACGAGTGCAATGGGGCGCGGCCCGACGAAATTGGTGAGCAGCCGGTAACGGTCCATCTCGGGCAGCTCGGCGAAATCGAAATCCATTTTTTCTCCCTCAGACCGCAATCCGCGGCGGACCGGCTCGCCGCCACGCCTTTCCCCGACCGCATGGCGGAGAGAGCCGATACCACCATCATACACCCGAAGCGCCGGCGCCTCATGGCTCAGACGGCGGACCACGCCGCCATGGTTTTAGGGCGCTTCCGGGCTCTTTCCACTTCACGCTGACATCGTATCCAATTATTGTCAACAATGAGTGTCGACAGATTTGTTGACTTAGCGGCCGTTTAGGTTTGAATAGGCTAAAGCCGCGTATCGGGCCGAGCGGGAGGAGGATTGGATGGACGCTGAAGCGGGCATGCGGCATGCCACCGACCAGGAAATCTACGAGAAGATCTGGAGCGCCATCGCCGAGCGGCAGATTGGCCCCGGCACGCGGCTGAAAGAGGAGCAGCTTGCGGACATCTTCGGTGCCAGCCGGGCACGCATCCGCCATGTCTTGCAGAACCTCGCCCGCGACGGCCTCATCACGCTGGTTCCCAATCGCGGCGCCTTCGTATCCAAGCCTTCGATCGAGGAAGCGCGCGACGTGTTCTTCGCCCGCCGCACCATTGAGGAGCGGCTTGTCGAGCGGCTGTGCGCGACGATCGACGCCGCCGGCATCGCCCGGCTGGGCGAACATGTCGACCAGGAACGCAAGGCTCACCAGGGCGGCGACCTCGCCGGCGCAATAAGACTTTCGGGCGCGTTCCACATGCTGATCGCCGAATTGGCGCAGTCGCAGATCCTCGCCACGCTTTTGCGCGACCTGGTCTCGCGGACGTCGCTGATCATGGCGATGTACCAGCAGAAGGAAATCCAGAGCTGCGGTCCCGACGAGCATGCAGCGATTGTGCAGAGCATCACCGCGCGCGATGCCAAGGCCGCACTCGCCGTCATGCACCACCACCTCGCCCATATCGAAAACCAGCTCGACCTCGAAAGCGAACGCGTGCTCGTGCGCGACCTGGAAGACATTCTCGGGCTCTAGCCCCGCCGGGCGTGGTTTTCGGCAAGTCCGCTTCGGACTTTCGGGACCATGCCTGAAGCCCGCCGACTTTGGAAAGCAGTGAGATGACGCAGCCAGACATCCTCGTGCGCAACGCAACCGCGATCACCGTCGACCCGCAACGCCGGGTGATCGACCGCGCCTGGATCGCTGTGACCGGCGACCGCATCAGCGCCATCGGCACCGAACACGACGCCGAGCCGGCTGGTGCAAAGGAGATCATCGACGGCACCGGTATGGTGGCGATGCCCGGCTTGATCGACAGCCATTCACATGCCGGCCACGGGCTGGTGCGCAATGCGGGTGCCGGCCTCGACAGCTGGTTCGACGCCTGCGAGGAAATCTACGCGCGTGGCTCGACGCCAGCCTTCTGGCGCGCCGAGGCACGCATGACCCAGCTCGAGCGCCTGCGTGGCGGCATCACCACTGGTATGACGCTGCTCGGCGGCGGCGCCGACATCTACCGCACCGACGATCCGGCCTATGGCGACGCGCATAGCGGTGCGACCGCCGAATCCGGGCTGCGCACCTTCATGGCGGTGGGCCCCGGTCGGCCACCCTTCCCCAGGAACTATCGCCAGTTTTCGGAGACCGGGCAGGCAAGCGATGTGACCGTCAGCTTCGAGCACCAGCTCGAGGTCAGTGAAATCCTGATCGACCGCTGGAACGATGTGCTCGGCCGCGGCACCGGCGTGTGCCTGGTCATGCCGGTCTATTATGCCGCCCAGGTGGCTGATGCCGATGCCCGCCGGCAGGTCATCGAGATGGGCGAGGCGGTCATGGATTTGCGCCGTCGCAAGGGCGTGCTGTTCACCCAGGACGGCCACCGCGACGGGTCGATCGCGCTGGCGCGCGATCTTGGTGTCCTCGGTGAGTTCGCGCTGTTGGGTCATAGCGTCGACCTCACCGAGGATGATTTTGCCGCACTCAAGGAGACTGGCGCGTCGATCATCCACAATCCGAGCGCCATCATGTCGGTCTATGGCCGCTGCCCGGTGCCGGAGCTGATCGAAGCCGGCATCAATGTCTGCCTGGGCTCCGACGCGGCAGCCCCCGACCGCGGCTACGACATGTTCCGCCACATGGCGCAGTGCATGCACTACCACCGCCGCCACTTCCGCGATCCGGCCTATCTGCCGCCCGGCAAGACGATCGAGATGGCGACGATCGACGCCGCCAGGGCACTTGGACTGGAGAAGGAATTGGGCTCGCTGGAAACAGGCAAGAAGGCCGACATCGTGCTGGTCGACATGCGCAAGCCGCATCTCTATCCGCCCGTCATGCCGGTGACGCGCATCGCCCATTTCGCCAATGCCGCCGACGTCGACACGGTCATCGTCAACGGCAAGGTCCTGATGCGCGGCCGCAAGACCGACCATCTCGACGCGAACGACATCCTGGCTGACGCGGCCGAACAGGCAGCGCTCGCCTTCGAGCGTGTCGGGCTGACACATCTGCTCGAAGAGCCGCAGGAATTCTGGCGCAACGCAAGGCAGCCGTTGCCGGTCTGAGCGTTCAGCCCGGCAGCGGCCAACTGCCGATGCTTCGTCGTCGGCCGTCCTGGCTGCGGAGCAGATGGAACTCCTCGACGCGGACAATGATGGGCCGGTCGAGAGGCGTTTCCGGTACAAGCCTGTTGTCGTAGAGCACTGTGCAATGGGGCACGAAGCCGGCGCGGCGACGAACCCGAATCCCCTCTCCGTTCAACGCACCGACGATCCGACGCTCGAGGTCGACCACCAGATCGGCGCCCACACCGCATAGCAGAACCAGCGGCTTCCGCGCTCCGTTTCGGAAGCTGACTATACGGTCGAAGACGAGGTCGAATGCCGTCGCCCTGACTTTGGCAGCAGCCGCCAGGACGTCCTGCAGCGTGGTATCGCAGATCGCCCTGCCATCTTGAAGCCCCATCAGCGAGACGTGCAGGTGGCCCGGATCACGGGCGTTGCCCGTGAGGCCATGGGCGCGGCGAGTTGTATCGGCGATCGCAGCTATCTGCCCGGGTTGCCCGGGATACAAGCGAAACATGAGTGCGTCTGACACGACCCGTGCTTGCCTTGCCAATCGGGCAGGCGGGCGTGAGCCAAGCACGGTTGTTCCGAAGTCGAACTGCAGTTGACGCGACATTCCCTCCTCCATTCAATGAACAAAAGAGGAACATTCTAAGTTTATTTTCCTAGCCCGATAAGACTGAACAATTCCGCCGTCGGTAGAAGATCTAACCCGGATTTCAGCCAGCCGACCGGGGACAGTCTGGAGTGCCCGGCGCGGCGCACGTGACTGCGGATTGACCCACAGGACCCATCACCGCTTTGTCCGCCATCTCGGCGGCGCAGTCGATGCGGCCGCCGTCGAAAGTGCTCGGTGCGTTTCGGAAATGACAGCCTCCGCTCAACGCAACAGGTGCAGCGCTGCGTATTGCAGCAGCATGATGGTTTTGGCGTCGCAGATGCGGCCGTCGGCGACCATGGCGAGCGCCTCGTCGATGCCGACTTCGAGAACCTCGATGTCCTCGCCCTCGCCTTCATGGCCGCCGCCTTCGGAAATGCGGTCGCCGGGCTCGTAGCGGCCGACGAAGAAATAGATGCGCTCGGTGACGGCGCCGGGGCTCATGAAGGCTTCGAAGACGCGGCGGACGTCGCGGACGCGAAAGCCCGTCTCCTCCTCTGTTTCGGCGCGAATGCGTTCTTCGGGGCTGGCGTTGTCGAGCAGGCCGGCGGGCGTTTCGATGAGAAGATCATCGTGGCCGCTGACGAAAGCCGGATAGCGGAATTGCCTGACGAGAACGATCGTGCGGCGCGCGGGATCGTAGAGCAGGATGGTGGCGCCATTGCCGCGATCGTAGGTTTCGCGGCTCTGGACCTGCCATTCGCCGTCGTTGCGGCGGTATTCGAAGACCGTCCTCTTCAGCAAGTACCAGTCGTCGGAGAGGACTTTGACATCCTTGACGCGGACGCGATCGGCTATGCTCATCAAAACACCTTATGCTGCGGCCCGACAGGATGTGTCGGGAATCTTGCGGTGCAGCATAGTCGGGGCCGCGCCTACGCGCGACCCCGAGTAGCAGAGCCTTAGCGCACCGGCGGGGCGTACATCAGGCCGCCGGCGTTCCACAGCGCATTGATACCGCGGTCGATCTTGAGGTCGCTC
Source organism: Aminobacter sp. LjRoot7 (assembly GCF_964252895.1). NCBI lineage: Bacteria > Pseudomonadati > Pseudomonadota > Alphaproteobacteria > Hyphomicrobiales > Phyllobacteriaceae > Aminobacter > Aminobacter sp. LjRoot7. Next base: position 154,788 of record NZ_CAXUPX020000002.1, on the reverse strand, counting down.
GACTGGCCGAGGTTGCGCTCGAAGATCTCGCCGAAATTGCCGACCTTGGAGACGATGTTGTAGCTCCAGCGCGGATCGAGGCCGAGCTGCTGGCCGCTGTCGCCCTCGGCGCCGAGGAAACGCTTGATGGCGGGGTTTTCCGAGGTCAGGCCGGCTTCGGCGTTGTCCTTGGTGATGCCGAGCTCCTCGGCCTCGAGCAGCGCGAACAACGTCCAGCGGACGATGTTGAACCACTTGTCGTCGCCCTGGCGGACGGCGGGTCCGAGCGGCTCCTTGGAGATGATCTCGGGCAGGACGACATAAGCCGCCGGATCGGTGAGCTTCAGGCGCTGGGCATAAAGTGCGGAGGCATCGGTGGTGTAGACGTCGCAGCGCCCGGTGTCGAAGGCCTTGATGATGCCGTCGGCGGAATCGATGACGACGGGCTCGTACTTCATCTTGTGCGCGGAGAAGTAGTCGGCGACGTTCTGCTCGGTGGTGGTGCCCTGCTCGGTGCAGACGGTGGCGCCGTCGAGCTTGAGCGCGCTGTCGACACCCAGGGCCTTGCGGATCATGAAGCCCTGGCCGTCATAATAGGCAGTGCCGACGAAGCGGATGCCGAGGCTGGAATCGCGCGACAGCGTCCAGGTGGTCTGGCGCGACAGCACGTCGACACTGCCAGACTGCAGCGCGGTGAAGCGCTCCTTGGTCGACAGCGGCACGTAGCTGACCTTCTCCGGATCGCCGAGCACGGCTGCGGCCACGGCGCGGCAGAAGTCGATGTCGAAACCGGACCACTTGCCGGCATCGTCGGGCGCCGAGAAGCCGGCAACGCCCTGGCTGACGCCGCAAGTGAGCTTGTCACGCTGCTTGACGATGTCGAAGGTGTCGGCGGACGCCGGCATGGCCATAGCGGCCGAGCCGAGCAGAAGTGCCGTTGCAAAAATTGTCCTCATGTATTCCTCCCTCTGGTTTTCGAGGCAAAGCCTCTGCTTGCCGCCGGCGCGATGGCGCCGGAAGTTGGTGAATTCCCCTGTCGTTAATTCCCTCCGCGCGAGAGCGTCGCGCGGGCCTTGAGCTACGCGCCTTCGGCCAATACCGCGGCGAACGCCTCCTCGAGCACACCTACAAGATGGTCGGCATTGGCACGGCTGAAGATCATCGGCGGGCGCATCTTGAGCACGTTGTCATGCGGGCCTTCGGTTCCGATCAGCACGCCGCGGGCGCGCGCGCCGTCATTGACCTTGCGGGCAAAGGCGGTTGCCGGCGCCTTGGTCCTGCGGTCGGTGACCAGCTCGATGCCGAGGAACAGGCCTTGCCCCCTGACGTCGCCGATGACCTCGTAGCGCTGCTGCATCTCCCTGAAGCGCTCGACGAGATAGGCGCCGACGTCAGCAGCGTTGTCGCGCAAACGGTCGCGCTCGATGACGTCGAGCACGGCGAGGCCTGCCGCACAGGACACCGGGTTGCCGCCGAAGGTGTTGAAATACTCCATGCCGTTGTTGAAGCGGTCGGCGATCTCGCGCGAGGTGACCAGCGCCGACATCGGGTGACCGTTGCCGATTGGCTTGCCCATGGTGACGATGTCGGGAACCACCCCTTGCGTCTCGAAAGCCCACCAGTGGCTGCCGACACGGCCGAAGCCGACCTGCACCTCGTCGGCGATGCAGAAGCCGCCGGCGGCGCGGACCATGGCGTAGACTTCTTTCAGGTAACCCTCGGGGAGAAAAACCTGGCCAGCGACGCTGGGGATGGATTCGGCGATGAAGAAGGCCGGCCCGCGGCCCTGCTTGCGCATCGTCTCGATCTGCTCGGCGATGCTTGCCGCAAAACGTTTGGCGTGCTCTTCGACCGGCCAGTCCGCAGGCGCGCGGTAGCTGTCGGGGATGGTCGCCTCGAAGACATGGGCCGGCCGGCCCTTGCCGCCCTTGCGCTTGTATTTGTAGGGGCTGAGGTCGATCAGCTCCTGGGTGGTGCCGTGATAGGCCCAGTCGAGCACCAGCGCGTCGTTGCTGCCGGTCAAGGTGCGCGACATGCGCAGAGCGAGCGAATTGGCCTCGCTGCCGGAGCAGGCGAAGGAGGCGACCGACAAGCCCTCGGGCAAGGTCGCGGTCAGCCGCTCGGCATAGGTGACGATGGCGTCGTGCAAATAGCGCGTGTTGGTGTTGAGTTTTGCTGCTTGGGTGGCAATGGCCTCGACGACGTCGGGATGAGCATGACCGAGGTGGCAGACATTGTTGAAGCAGTCGAGATAGGCGCGGCCGCGATCGTCGATCAGCCAGGCGCCCTCACCGCGCACGAACTTGATCGGCTCGGAATAAGAGATCGACAGGTTGGGCAGCAGCGAGGCTTTCCGCGCGGCGACGATCTCGGGGCGGGTGCGGCCGGTCTGGTGGAAGGTCTCGGGTGGGATGCCGGCAAGCGTTGCGGCGTCCGGGAACAGCTCGGCCCAGACGTCGAGATACCGCGCCTCGCCGACGCCGAGGATATCGCGGGCGGCGAGATCGGGGTCGGTCGAGATCTGGAAATGCAGGTGCGGCGCCCAGCCGCCGTTTTCGACCGGCGCGCCCATTTCACCGACGAGCGCGCCGGCTTCGAGCATCTCGCCCGGCTTCAGCCGGGCCATCGCCTCATGCGCCATGTGGCCCCATAGCGTCACGAAGGGCGGGCAGCCGTCAGGCGCATGTTCGAGCGCGATGAGGCAGCCATAACCGAGCGGGTCTTCCTCGATCTCGACGCTTTTGACCCTGGCGGCGAGCGGCGTGTAGACCTTCGTTCCTGCCGGCAAGAACAGGTCGAGGCCGAGATGATGGACCCGGCGGGCACCCTCGACGAAACGCGACCAGAAGATGTCGGAGGTATAGACCGTGCGCGCCTCGCCCCAAGGGCCAATGCCAAGCTCGACGCCGTGCTCGGCGCACCAAGCATCCCACCAGGCGGTGGCCTTGTTGGGCTCCCGGCTGGCGGAGGTGGTTGTCATCGGATGGGCCGGATCGCCATAGGGCACCAGCGCCTTGACCTGGGTTGCCGGGTGGCGATCGAGGACCGGCGCGAAGCTCTTCCTGTTGGCCTCGATCCAGGTGGCAACGGCTCGGGCGCCTGATACCGCGTCGAAACCGCAGGCGTGGCGCAGGATGGCGGTGGCGAAACGGCGGTTCATCGCGCCGAGGCGGCGCAGCAGCCGCCATGCCGGCGCCTCCGAGATGGCGAGGTAAGGATTGTCGCCGGTCTTTTCCTTACGCTGCGCCGACAGCGTGACCGAGATGACCAGGCGCATGGCGATGAGGTCGAACAAGACGTCGAGCTCTTCCTCGCGCAGCGGGTATTCGGCGTGGAAACCGGCGGCGAGCGTCGCTGCGGCACCGATCGGGTCCTCGACATCGAGGATCGAATAGGCGCAGGCGACCGCCACTTCGGCGATCAAAGGCGAATAGAGCGCGTCGCCGAAATCGATGATGCCGGCAACCCGGTCGTGGTCGTCCTGGTCGACGAGCACATTCCAGTCATTGGCGTCGTTGTGGATGACCTGCGCGCGCAGGCCGGCCAAACGGGGCGCCACGGCAGCGTCGAAATGATCGAGCAGGCTGCGCAAAAGCGCGCGGTCCGTGACATCGGGCACATGGTGCAGTCGCTGGCGCGCGGCACCGGCCTGGCGGATGTCCCAATCGAAGCTCCTGATCGCGCCGGGGTGGATGAAGCCCTGCAGTGCGCCGTCGAGCCGGCCGAGCGCGCGGCCGAGATTTTCAAGCAGCTTCGGGGTTCGCGCTGCTTCGGCCAGCGGCAGGCCGGGCAGCCAGGACACCAAGCGGAGCGCATGGCGCTCGCCTGTGGCACTGGTGGCTTCCGCCAAGGCCGCGCCATCTGCCGATACCTTGAGGCGAGGTGCGGCGACGCCCGAGCGCGCGAGATGATCGAGCAAGGCGACCTGGAATGCGCTTTCGCTGGCAGGCTCGCTGGCATTGACGATCTTGAGGATCCACTGCGCGCCATCGTCTGATGAAAGCTTGAAGTTCTGGTCGCGCTCGCTGTCGAGTGATGCCACGCGACCACTGACGCCGAACCGGCTCGAAGCCAGGTCGGCGGCCTCGCCAAAGGAGAATGCGGGCGCGGGATGGGTCACGTCGGTCATGGAGTATCCGGATTTGCTGTCATTGGAGCTTGGCACGGGCCGAAAAATCGGGCATCCGGCAAAGCGTCGGTTGCACCGGCACAATGACTGCATGGACCGGCACTTTAACGGCAGCGATTGGAACCGGGCGATGAAGGAACTCGACGCCAAGGACAGGGACATTCTGGGCATCCTGTCGAAGGAAGCGCGCATCCCGCTGAAGACGCTCGCCGGCCGCATCGGGCTCTCCCGCAGTGCGACCAGCGAAAGGGTCGCGACGCTGGAAAAGAGCGGCGTCATCCGTGGCTATCGCGCCGATATCGGCCAGATGGACAGCAACCTGGTCTCGGCCTTCCTGATGGTGACGCTGGTCTCGACGCCGTCGATGGGGGTGCTCGACCAGCTGGCACGCTACTCGGAGGTGCGGCGGGTGTCATCTGTCACCGGCCAGCTCGACCTGATGGTCGAGGTCGAGGTGCCGTCGATCGACCGGCTGAACACGCTGCGCGACATCATCGCCACGCATCCCAGCGTGCAGGACCTGACGACGCTGATCGTGCTGCGCCGGGACATCGAGCGGCGGGAGTAGCCGGCGGCATCGGATGCCGCCGGAAGGCAGGGCTGGTCAGTCGACCTGCAAGGCGCGCCGGATCGCCGATTTCCAGCTGGCGATGAAGGTTGCGGAGACGCGCGCGGCGGGAACCATGGTGTCAAAGCCATGGTAGGCGCCTGGCACGACCGACAGTTCGACTGGCACGCCTGCCTCGACGAGGCGCCCAGCGAAAGCCATCGATTCCCGGGCGAACAGGTCGAGCGTGCCGACGCCGATCCAGGTTTCGGGAAGGCCGTGCAGGCTTTTTGCGCGCGCGGGAATGGCGCCCTCGGGTGCCGCGTCCATCACAGGCTTGCGCCCGAGCACCGAGGCCCAGCCGAAGGCGTTGGACTGCCAGTTCCAGATGAAAGTGCCGACATGGGCCGGCGGCTTCTGCTGCGCAGTGCGATCGTCGAGCATTGGGTAGCGCAAGGCTTGGAAGCGGATGGGCAATGCGCCACGGTCGCGCGCCCTAAGCGAGACGGCAGCGGCGAGGCCGGCGCCGGCACTTTCGCCTAGCAGGGCAATGCGCGCGGGGTCGATGCCGAGCTCGCCGGCCGAACGATGCATCCACTCGAGCGTCGCATAGGCATCATCAAGGCCAGCGGGGAACGGATGCTCCGGCGCCAGGCGGTAGTCGACCGAAACGATGACTACGCCGAGCTCGGCCGCGAGCTGCTGCAGTTCAGGAATGGCCACCTCTGGCTTGCCGACGACGAGGCCGCCGCCATGGATGTGCAGGATCGCCGGCTTGCCGGTTGCCTGTGGGGCGGGGTCGAGGACAACGACGCGCAGACGCGGATTGCCGGCGCCGCCCTGAATGAAGCGTTCCTGCGGCTGGATCGCCGGCAATGGCAGCGCCGGTGGAAACTCGGCGCTGCGCACCGCCTGGAGATTGTCCATGCCGAGATCGAGCGGCGGGATGTGATCGAGGATTGGGCGCAACTCGGGGTCGACGAGCGCCAGCGGGTCGATGGCCGCAGCAGCTGCCGGTTGGGGTGCCGACGAAACCGTATCGGCGCGGGCTGCCGATGTCAGCATGAGAGCGGAAAAGGACATGGCGGCGAGTTCCCTACGGTTGAGGCGCATGTTGGTCTCCTGAGATGTGGCGTGGATTACTGGCGGGCCGAGGCGGCCTGGCGCGACGGGGCGGAAAAGAGGAAGAAACCTGCGACCGCCCCGGCAAGCAGGATGACGGCGGCGGCGGTGAAGGTGGTTGCGTGGGCGGCGGCTCCGGCCGGCATCGTGGCGGTGATGGTGATCAGCAAGGCGAGGATCGAGGCGCCGCCCATCTGGAGCGAGGTGTTGGTGAGTCCCGAGACCATGCCTGCCTCGCCCTTGCGGACCGAGGCGGTGGCGGCTTCGGTCAGGCTGACGAAGGAGAACGACGAGCCGAAACCGCCAATGGCAAAGGCAGCGATGGTGAGCAGCAGGTAAGGCTCGCCGGCAGCGACAGGCAGGAACGACAAGGCAAAAGCCGACAGGCTCATCAGGGCAAAGCCCGTGGCGGCGATGCCGCGTGGTGGCATGTAACCCATTGCTACGGGCGCCAGGCGGGCGCCGACGATCGAAGCAATTGCGAAAGGCAGGAACAGCAGCCCGGTTTCGAGCGCGTCGAGCCCGCGCAACTGCTGGAAGTAGAGCGAGCCGAAAAACAGCGAGGTCAGCGGGCCGGCGGAGTGGATGAAGATCAGGGCATTGGCGACGGCGACCGGGCGGTTGCGCAACACGCCGAGGTCGAGCAGTGGTGCGGCACTGCGGCGTTCGATGAAGACGAAAAGGGTGAGCAGAACGACGGCAGCGATCCACAGGACAAGGGTGGTCGGCGTCGGGTGCGATGTCTGTGCGATGGCAAGCGTGAGTGCGCCGAAGCCGAGCGTCGCGGTGGTGGCTCCGGCCCAATCCATTGGGGCTGTCGGCGCCTGCTCGTTGCTGGTCTCGCCGGTGGCGCGGCGAGTCGCCCAGGCCATGGCTAGGCCGAGGGGAACGTTGATCAGCAGCGCCGACGACCAACCGAACGTGCTGGTGAGCAGGCCGCCAAGCAGCGTGCCCGAGGCGACGCCGACGGTGGCCGAGGAGGCAAACAGGCCGAGCGCGCGAAGCCGCGCCGGACCGGAAGGGAAATGCAGCGTCAGCAGGGCCAGTGAGTTGGCCGCGAGCAAGGCAGCGCCCGCACCCTGCAAGGCTCGGGCGGCAATCAGCGTCGGCATCGAGATGCTAAACGCGCCGATCAGCGAAGAGAGCGCGAAGACGACCGCGCCGGCGGCGAACATGCCGCGGTGACCGAGACGGTCGCCGGCCCTGCCGGCAAGCAGCAGCAAACCGCCGAAGGCCAGGGCATAAGCGTTGAAGACCCATTGCAGATCGCGTTCGGTGGCGCCGAACGCTTGCGCCAGCGCGGGGCCGGCAACCATGAGGACTACCGCATCGATGACCACCAGGAATTGGGCGCTGCAGATGATGAGGAGCATCAGCGACGCAGGTTGTGCCGGCGTGCCGGCTTCGGGTGAGGAGTGGGGAAACATCTGGTTCATGGGGACAAGATAGATTATCCCTATCAGGCCGATAATTTGCCAAGTTTGGAATGACTATCCATGAATGGAAATAATCAAGTTGACCGCGCCGGCGCTCCCCGGGATGAGCGGCTGCCACCGGTTGAGGCCGTGGTGATCTTTACCCGCGTGGCCGAGACCGGCAGCTTCACCGCCGCGGCACGGTCGATGGGGCTGCCGCTGGCAACCGTCAGCAAGAGGGTGGCCGAGCTCGAGGAGCATCTCGGCGTCAGGCTGATCGCGCGGACGACACGGCGATCGTCGCTGACCGAGCCGGGCAAGCGGTTCCTGACCCACGGCCGGCTGATCGTCGATGCCTTGCAGCGCGCCGCCGACGAAGCGGCGCAAGCGGTGGCGGAACCTTCGGGACGGCTGCGGCTGACGATGTCGACGGTGCTGGTCGAGGCCGGACTGGGACAGCTGATCGCGCGCTTCGTCGCCGCCAACCCGAAACTGCGCTGCGAGATCGACGTCTCCGACCGCTATGTCGACCTCGTCGCCGAGGGTTACGATCTCGCCATCCGCGTCGGAAGGCTCAAGGACTCGACATTGATCGCCAGGAAGATCGGCAGCACCGAGGCCTCGATGTTCGCAGCACCGTCGCTGATCGCCGAGCGCGACCTGCCGTCAGGCCCCAAGGCGCTTGAAGCCTATCCGCTGATCGGCGAGCAGATTTCACCCAGTGATACGCAACAATGGCTGCTGCACCATGCGACACAGAAGGCGGCGAAGGTAGAATTCAAGCCGCGCATGTCAGCCAACAGCGTGCGTGCCATCGCCGAGGCGATCGAGGCTGGGCTTGGCATCGGGCGGCTGCCGACATTCGTCGGCCGGAGGATGGTCGAGCATGGCCTGGCCGTGCCGGTGCTGCCGGAATGGGCCGGGCCGGGGCTGGACATTTCGCTGGTCTATGCAGCGCATCGCGGCATGCTGCCGGGCGTCAGGCTGTTGATCGACCAGTTGAGCCGCGAGGCAGGTGCGCTGCTCTCCGGCCACGCCGCGCTGGCAGCACAGTGACTTTCGCGCTATGCGCCTGCCGAGCCCTGCTCGAGGCGGAGAACTGACGTGACGATCCGGACAATCGTGAAATTTCCTGACACGCGCCTCAAGCTTGTCGCCGAGCCGGTGACGGCCTTTGACGCCGACCTGCGCGCGCTGGCAGCCGACCTGCTCGACACGATGCGCGCGGCACCCGGCGTCGGCATCACCGCCCCGCATATCGGTATCGCCAGGCGGGTGGTGGTGCTCGAACTCGAAGGCCCTGGCAGTGCGCGGACCTATGTCAATCCCGGGATACACTGGGCTTCGGAAGAGACCATCCTGCATGCCGAAGGCAGCGTCTCGATGCCCGGCGTGACCGACGAGATCAGGCGGCACGCGCGGGTGCGTATCGGCTATCAGGACCTCGACGGCATCGAGCGGACCGAAGAGGCGGACGGCCTGCTCGCCGTCTGCCACCAGCACGAGATCGACCAGCTGGACGGCATGTTCTGGATCCAGCGGCTGTCGAAGCTGAAGCGGGACCGGCTGGTCAAGCGCTACGACAAGCTGCAGCGGGCAAACTAGATCGCCCGCTGTTCCAGCAAGACTACGCGGTAACGGGCCATTTCGGCAGCTTGATCCTGGTGTAGGGCAAGCTGGCGAGGTTGGAGGTGAGCGTGCCTTGCGAAGCGGCGTAGATCACGGCACTTGCGACCTTCTCGTAAGACGCGCGGAAATGCTGGGTCGACTTCACCACGACGATCCTTTTCGCGCCAAGGTCGCAGCCGATGTTGGTGAACAGGTCGGTGTCGATCGCCTGCGACCGCTCGGAGGCCAGCAGCACCTGGACGCCGCCGCAGTCGATCAGGGCGCAATCGCCCATCGGCTGGGGCACGCCGCCGAGGCCAGCCATGACGAGGTCGCGCTTGAGCGCGACGACGCGGCAGGTGACGTCGACGGGGTCGCCGGAGCGTGGACCGACCTTGCCGCCGACGCGCAGTGGCATTACTGCCCCCTCGCCCGCCTCTAGCACCAGCCTGACGGCGATCGGATCCCAGAGCGGGCCGATGACAGCGTCCGAGATGCCGCGCGCGATCATGCGGGCGAGGAAGAAGGTCGAGTCGCTGGCGGCACCGCCACCGGCATTGTCGGCCGTGTCGGCGATGACGACCGTGCCGGCCGGTGCTTCAAGCGCCTGGTCGAGCGCCTCGTCGATCGAGGGCATCGGCGGCACGATCTCGGCGCGCATGGCGTAGAGGTCGTTGGCCAACCGTTGCGCCAGCGACTGCGCGAGGTCCTCGTTGTCGTCGGTGTAGACGACAACGCGCGTGCCCATTTCGGGCACGTCAGCCCAGGGAAAACCTTGCGCGATAGACACCGACAGCACCTTGTCCTTCTGCTCCATGGCGCGGATGCCGCGAATGATCGACAGGCCGGGCTCGGTGGTGGTGCGGATCAGGCTGACCATGCCGGTGTCGACGAGTGCTGCCTTGGGCTTGATCTCGCCGGTGGCGATGCGGTGGCAGAGATCGACGAGCTGGACGCCGCATTCATAGACATCGGTGTGGGGGTATTCCTTGTAGGTCAAAAGGATATCGACGCTGTCGACCATCTCTGACGTCATGTGGCAGTGCGGGTCGAGCTCGCAGCCGACGACAGTGTCGGGGCCGACGATCTCGCGGATGCGGGCGAGGATGTCGCCTTCGCAATCGTCATAGCCATCGGCGACCATGGCGCCGTGCAGCGACATCAGCACCATGTCGACCGGCAGGACGGCGCGAAGGTCGTCGAGCAGCTGGTCGCGCAGCGTCTCATAGGCGTGACGGGTCGTCGTGCCGCCCGGCTCGGCCGAAGCGCTCAGGCCTTCGAACAAGGTCCAGCCCTCGCGGCACCCGCGCTCGCGCGCCGCCCACAGCTGGCCGCCATACAGCGTCATGTGATCCGGATGCTGGCCGGCGGGGTAGTAGTCGCCGCCACGAACGAAGGCGCCCAAACCGGTGGGGATGGGAGAGAAGGTGTTGGTCTCGGTCGCAAGGACGGCACTGAACACACGCATGATGGATAACTCCGCTTGCGAATTAAGAGGCAGTAATTTCGGCGAGGCCGGCATGCGCCGTCTCGGCATCGATGACGCTGGCCTCGCCGATCAGGACGAGGCGGCAGTCGGGCTCGAATTTCGGGAACGGGCGCAAGGTCGCGCGGCGGCCGACCAGCTGCAGCAGGAAACTCTGCCCCGGCCGCTCGACGAAACTGACGATGCCCTTGGCACGGATGAGCTTGGGCGCAAGCCGGTCGATGGCAGCCTGGAAGCGGTCGAGCGCGACCGGCCCTGACGACTGCCATTCGATCGAGGTAAAGCGCGATGCACCGACCTTGGCCTGGCCCGGCTCTGGCCGCGGCCGGTCGCTGACCAGCAGCGCCTCGATCGGCAAGGCCTCGCCGTCGGTCTCGAAGACCAGCGTCTTGTTGAGCCAGACGAGTTCCGCTCGAAGGGTCTCATTCGAGCTTTCGCTCAACCCGGTCTTGGACAGGGCGATGAAATCGGCCGCCTCGACCTGGGCGCGCCAAAGCTCGTCGCGCAGGCGGGCCGGATTGGCGGCGACCTCGTCGGCGTCGACCACGGCGACGACTGCGTCGAGGCGAATGTCGGTCCACAGGATCGGGTCCATCAGCGTTTCGGTGATGCCTCTGGGGTCGGCGACGCCACTGGCTTCGATGACGATGTGGTCTGGCTTGACGGTCTGGGACAGCACGAGCTTGAGCGTACGCAGAAGGTCGCCCTGCAGCGAGCAGCAGATGCAGCCGTTTTTCAGCCCAACGACCGTGTCGGCGGCATCGGCGATCAGCTCGGCGTCGATGTTGATGGCGCCGAAGTCATTGACGATGGCGCTGATGCGGCGGCCATCGGCGCGCTGCAGGAGCTGGTTGATGAAGGTCGTCTTGCCGGCACCTAGGAAACCGGTAACGACGAGGACAGGAACGCTCACCGGTCACCCCGCCTGATCGGACGACCTGGCGCCGCCGCCTGGTCGAGGATGCCGTTAGAGATCACCGCCTGGCCATTGACCAGCACGTGGCGCATGCCTTCTGCCGGCAGGTTCATCTCGGCGAAGGTGGCACGGTCGGCGACGGTGGCGAGATCGAAGACGACGATGTCGGCATCGCAGCCCGGCTGCAGCCGCCCCTTGCGCTTGAAAAGCGGCGCGCAGCTCTCGACGATCCGCGCCGGGATAAGCGTGCATTTGGCGATCGCTTGGGCAAGCGGGATGGCGTCGCGCTCGCGCACCCACTGCCTGATGAAGCGGGTGAAGGTGCCCGACGAGCGCGGATGAGCGGTTTTGTCAGGTCCGAGTGGCCACTCGTCGCCTTCGTAAGGCGAACCGTTGGGCTGGCTCCACGGCATGGCGTCGGAGGCGATGGCGCCGCCGGGATAGGTGACGGAGACGTCGAGCAGCGCGCGGTGGTGCGGATTGTCCTCGGTGTCGAGGAAGTGCCAGAGCACAAGCGCCGAGGGATCGGCCTGGCGGACCTGTTTGAGGTCGTCGATGCCGTCGAGGCGGCGATGGGTCGCGACAAGCTCGATGGCGTCGTAGCCGGTGCCGGTGCGGGCGGAAAAGGCCGGATCGACGAAGAACCCGGCGCTAACGACGGTCGAGCCGGTGCCATAAGGATAGGCCTCGGTGGTGATCCTGAGCCCTTGCGCCTGCGCCCTGGCGATGATCGCCGCCGCGCGCTCGACATCCTGCAGGCTGGTCGAGTTGAGGTGGCAGATGTGCATATGCGCGCCTGTCGCACCTGCCAGCCCGATCAGCGTGACATAGGCCTCGATCGAGCTCTTGGGGTCGATATTCGAAATCTGCGCGATGTGGGTATAGGTCGGCGTGTCGGTTTCCGCGGCCAGATCGCAGATCAGGCTCATTTCCTTGGCACCGGCGCCGGGCGCGTAGCCGGCAGGAATGCCGATGCCGAGGCCGCCCTCTTCGATGCCTTGGCGCGTGAGCGCGACGATCTCGGCTGCCTGCGCTTCGGTGGCGGCATCGGTCGACCAGCGCGGGTCGTCGAAACCGCGTCCCATGACGGTGATCGGCGCTTCGCCCGGCTTGAGCTCCAGCCCGATCATCACCGCCTTGCGGGCGAAGACCCAGGCAGAGGCGGTGCCATAGTTGAGCAGGCGCGCGGTCCTTGCCTGCGCCTCGTACCAGCCGCCGACCGGCAAGGCGCCGACTTCCAGCTCAAGCGCGGTGGTGACGCCATCAAAAGCCTGCATCCGGTCGGCCGGCACGGACTGGCCATGCGCATGCAGATCGATGAAGCCGGGGGCAACGATCAGACCGCTTGCGTCGATCACCTTGTGCGCCGGGCCGAGATCGGCGCCGATGGCAGCGATGCTGCCGCCCGAAATGGCGAGGTCCGAAATCTCGTCGCGGCCGGTTTCGGGGTCGATGACACGCCCGCCCTTGATCACGATGTCATGCATGGACAGCCCTTTCGGCGGCACGGCGCTTCTTGCCCGGAACGGCGTCGATCAGCCGGCGGGTGTAATCGGTGCCCGGCGTGCGGAAGATCTCGGATGTCGGGCCGACCTCTTCGAGCACGCCATGGTTCAGCACGCCGACACGCTGGCACAGATGATCGACGACCGACAGGTCGTGCGAGATGAACAGCATCGCCAGCCCCTGCTCGGTGCAGATCTTGCGCAAGAGCTGCAGCACCTGCGCCTGGCTGGAGACGTCGAGCGCCGACACCGGCTCGTCAGCGATCAGGAGTTTCGGGCCGGATGCCAGGGCGCGGGCGATGGCGATGCGCTGGCGCTGGCCGCCGGAGAACTGGTGCGGGAAACGCTCGATCCAGTCTGGATTGAGGCCGACCTGCTGCATCAGTTCGGCCGCGCGCACCGTCAGAGCCGCGCCCTTGAGGTCGGTGTAGGATTTGAGCGGCTCGGCCAGGATGTCGCGCACGCGCCAGCGCGGATCGAGCGAAGCATAGGGGCTCTGGAACACCATCTGCACGTCGCGGCGCTTGTCGCGCAGCGCCTTGCCGCGCAAAGCCAGCCAGTCGACGCCGTCGAAGCTGACCGAGCCGGCGCTCGGTTCGGTGAGCCTGGCGATGATGCGGCCGATCGTCGACTTGCCCGAGCCGCTTTCGCCGACGAGCCCGAAGGCCTCGCCGCGCCGGATGGAAAAGCTGACGTCGTTGACGGCGGTGAGCTGGCGCGGCTTCTCGAACAGGCGCCCGGACAAGGTGAAATGGCGGACTAGGCCGCTGACTTCGAGCAGAACGTCATCAGCCATGGGCGGCCTCCGCCTGCATGTGACCGGCGCCGAAGCTCGGCCGCGCGTTGAGCAATTGCATGGTGTAGGCATGCCTTGGGCGGCTCAGCACGTCGTCGACGTGACCGGCCTCGACGACGACGCCGTCCTTCATCACCACGACGTCCTCGCAGACATCGCCGACGACATCGAGGTCATGGCTGACAAGGATCATCGCCATGCCCTGCTCGCGGCTCAGCTCCTGCATAAGGCCGAGGATCTGCGCCTGCACGGTGACGTCGAGCGCGGTCGTCGGCTCGTCGGCGATCAGCAGAGCGGGCTTCAGCGCGATTGCCGCGGCGATGACCACGCGCTGGCGCATGCCGCCCGAGAGCTGATGCGGATAGGCGTCGATGCGGCGGGACGCATCCTGGATGCCGACGCGTTCGAGCAGCTCAAGGCTGGCCGCGCGGATCGCCTTGCGTGACATGTCGGGGCGGTGGAAACGAAACACCTCGCCGATCTGGTCGCCGACCGGCATGACCGGGTTGAGCGTCGCCATCGCATCCTGGAACACCATAGCGATGCGGTTGCCGCGCAGTTGGCGCCAGTCGCGCCTCGACATGGCGAGCAGGTCGCGGCCTTCGAAGGTGATCGCACCGCCCAGGATGGCATGCGATGCATCGGTCAGCCCCATCAGCGCATAGCCGATCGAGGATTTCCCCGACCCGCTTTCGCCGACGACGCCGAGCACGGAGCCGGGCGCCACCTCGAAGCTGACGCCGTTGACGGCGCGGACCGGACCGCTGCGGCTGGGGTAATCGACGGTGAGGTCGCGGACGGAGAGCAAGGGCGAGGCCGTCATGGTCACATCCTCTCCAGCCGGGGATCGAAATAGTCGCGTAGGAAATCGCCGAACAGGTTGATGCCCACGGAGGAGATCAGCACCGCGATGCCAGGGGCGATGACAATCCATGGCTGCTCGTAGAGGAAGTCACGACCTTCCGAGATCATGACACCCCACGATGCCGTGGGCGGCTGCACGCCGAGGCCAAGGAAGGACAAAGCGGCCTCCGAGATGATGACCAGCGCGATATCAAGGGTGGCAACGACAAGCACCGCCGGCAGCACATTGGGCAGGACGTGGGTGAAGATGATGCGCATCTGCGACACGCCCATGGTGATCGCGGCGTCGACATAGTCGAGCGTGCGGATGCGCATGGTTTCGCTGCGCACGATGCGGGCGAAATTGATCCACAGCGCAAAGGCCAGCGCCATGACCAGCGTGGCGAAGCCGGCGCCCAGGACGGCCATGAAGATCAGCGCGAGCAGCAGGAACGGAAAGGCGAGCTGGAAATCGACGATGCGCATGATGATGGTGTCGACGATACCGCCGAAATAGCCGGCCAAGGCACCGAGCGTCGAGCCGACGACGAGCGCGATCGACACCACGATCAGCGCCACCTGGATCGACACCTGCGCGCCCATGACGGTGCGGCTGAGGATATCGCGGCCCATATTGTCGCCGCCGAGCAGGTTGGTGGCGGAACCGCCATCCTGCCAGACGGTGGGGGCATAGCGCCATTCGATGACCTGCTGGGCGTGGTCGTGCGGGGCGATGGATTTCGCAAAGAGCGCGCAGAGCACGACGATGGCGATCAGGAACAGGCCGGTCAGGCCCTTGGCGCTGCGGCCGAGGCTGCCCAAGAAGCGGCGCTCGGTGGCAGCCCTCGTTGCGGCGGGAACGATCACGGCCTCAGTCATTGCGCACCCTCGGGTCGATGAAGCGGTACAGGATGTCGACGATCAGGTTGAGCGAGATGAACAACGCCGCCGACACCAGCACCACCGCCTGGATGATCGGATAGTCGCGGACATGAATGGAATCGACGGCGAGCCGGCCGATGCCCGGCCAGGCGAACACCGTCTCGATGACCACCGTGCCCGACAAAAGCGCGCCCATCTGCAGGCCGGCCAGGGTGACGATGGGCAGAAGCGCGTTGCGCAGCGCATGGCGCAGGATGATGGTGAGGCGCGGTGCGCCCTTGGCAGTGGCGAAGGTGATGTAGTCCTGCTGCAGGACTTCCAGCATCGCCGAGCGGATCAGTCGCGCATTGACCGCCACCAGCACGAAGGCCAGCGAGATCGACGGCAGGATGAAGTAGCGGAAAGCGTTCCAGAAGATGCCGATGTCGCGTTCGGCGACGGCGCGGCCGATACTGGCAAGGGCCGAGCCGCGATAGCCCGAGGCAGGCAACCAGCGCAGCTCGATCGAGAACCACAGGATCATCAGCACGGCGAGCAGGAAGCCCGGCATCGACACGCCAAGTACGGCGACGAAGGTGCCGGCATAGTCGATCCAGCTGTCGCGCTTGAGCGCTGTGACGATGCCGAGTGGGATGGCGATAACGAAGGCGAGCAGCAGTGTCCAGAAAGCGAGCTCGCCGGTCGCCGGCAGGCGGTCGGCGATCAGGCTGGTGACAGGAACGCCCTGGCGGATCGAGGTGCCGAGGTCGCCCTGCACGGCATTGCCGAGATAGGCGACGAATTGCTCGGGCACGGAGCGCGTCAGCCCCATCTTCTCGCGCAACGTGTCCATGTCCTGGACGCTCATGCCGGGATTGCCCGCGGCAATCACGTCGACCGGATCGCCCGGCACGAGCTTGACCAGCGAGGCCACCACAAGGATGACCCCGAGCAGGATGACGGCCGCATAAAGCAGCCTCGATACGACCAGCCTCAGCATCCGTCGGCGCAGGTCACGAGGCCATGCCGAGATGGTCGATGCGCAGCTCGCCGGCGGGATTCATGCGGGCGTCGACGACGTCCTTGGCAACGACGGCGAAGTTGAGCGGCTCGAACAGCGGCTTCCAGTAGGCTTCGGTGACGACCTTGGCCTGGATCTTGTCGAGGATCACCTGGCGCGCCGCTGGATCGGAGGTAACGCGCTGCTCGGCGATCATGCCGTCGAGTTCGGCATTCTCATGGAAGGCACGGTTCAGCGCGCCCTTGGTGTGCAGCACCGGATAGACGATGTCGGCATCGGTGTAGGAATAGGTCGAGATGACCAGGTCCTGCCCGCCCTGGGCTGTGATGGCCGCCCATTGGGCGATCGGCAGGGTTTCGATTGTGATTTCGACGCCGATCTCGCGCAGCTGCGCCTGGACCACCTCTGCCGTGCGGCGGATGACCGGCGTGTCGTTGGCGACGAGCTTGACCTTGAGGCCTTGGGCAATGCCGGCTTCAGCCAGCAGCGCCTTGGCCTTCTCGGGATCGTAGCCATAGGACAGCTCGGCCGTCTTGGGCGAATAGCCGGCGATCGAGCTTGCGATCGGCGACGTCGCCGGCACGGCGAAACCGTCGAGTGCAAAGGCGATCAGCCGCTTCTGGTCGATGGCATGGGCAAAGGCCTGGCGCACCTTCGGATTGTCGAAGGGCGGACGCTTCTGGTTGAATACCAGCGCCCGCATCATCTGGGCCGGACGCTCGAGCATGATCGCGTCGGGATTGCCGCGCAGGCGGCGCACGCTGTCGAGCGGCACCGAGGAGCCGCCATAGATGGCGTTGATCTCGCCGGTTTCGAAGGCCGCGATGCGGGTGGAATCCTCGGGATAGTGCGAGAGCTCGACAGCATCGATGCGCGCGGGCGCGGCAACCGGTGCGTAGTCGTCATTGCGCTCGAGCCGCATGCCGCGGTCGGTTGACCACGACACGAACTTGAACGGACCGGCACCGACCGGCTTGCGGCCAAACTGGTCGCCTGCCGCTTCGACGGCGGCGCGCGAGATCGGCGCGGAATAGCCGAGCGTCAGGCCGACCCAGACAGCGACGAAGGGTTCCTTGAAGTGATAGGCGACAGTCAGCGGATCGACTGCCTCGGCGCGCTCCAACGGACCGAGGAAGAAAGCGCTGGGCGACGCTGCTTCGGGCGCCAGGTGGCGCGCGACGGTCCAGGCGACAGCTTCGGCGTTGCAAGGCGTGCCGTCGTGGAACTTGACGCCGGGCTTGAGCTTGAAGGTCAGTGTCTTGTTTTCGTTGCTGAAGGCCCAGCTTTCGGCCAGACCCGGCAGGACCTCGCCGTCGTAGCCAGCACGCGCCAGCGGCTCGTAGATCATGTCCATCGTGGCCGAGGACACAGACAAGGTGGTCTTGTGCGGATCGAGCGTGTCAGGCTCCTCCGAACGGCCGACGCGCAAAGTGCCGCCGGTCTGCTGGGCCAGCGCCTTGCCGGGCATGCCAAGCATCGCTGTCGCGGTGATCGCTGCCGCGCCGCCAAGGAAGGCGCGACGCGACAGGGTCGCCTGCTTGAGATAGGAGCGCGCCAGCGCGTCGAACTGTTCGGAGGTGAGAGTGCGTAGGGACATGGTGGACCTCGCCGTAGAGTGGTTGATCAGGCTCGCTTGAAGGCCAGTTTCTTGATGCGGTCGGAGTTCATTTCAAAGCCGTCGGCGGTCACCGCCAACGTGGCGTTCCACGGCAGGCCGGGGCGCATGTCGGTGCCGGGCTGCAGCAGGAACCAAAGGTCGGCGTCGGCAGCGACGATGGGGGCTGCCATCGCACCGAGCCCGGAGCGCAGGTGGAACTCGCCCTTCGAGGCGTCGCCCGTGATCTCGACCTCGAGGTCCTGCGCCTTGTTGACGTAGCGCCCGGCGAGCGCACGGGCGGCGGTGGCGCCGGCCTGAAGCGGTGCGTAGACGCGCGGCGTGCCGCAGAAGGCACCGTCGACCTTGCCGTCGGCGCGCGGGCTGAGCACGAGGTCGGTGATGGCGCGCTCGGGCTTTGCGCCGCCCTGATGGCCGAAGTCGAACCCGCCGACGCCGCCTGCGTTGAGGAAGGTCGCAACGCCATCCTTGGCGACGATCTCGAAGACGTCGGGACCGCCCTCCTGCCTGTAGCGGCCGGGAGCGAGTGCTATCGGCGCCGGTGACTTGTCGCCGAAATAGATGTCGGCAATGCGCCGGCCGAGCGCGAAAGAGGCGACCTGGTCGTTGTTGGCGATGATGACGACGCCGAAGCCATCATCGACGAAGCGGGTCGATTCAGACTTGCCGCCCGCAACCGTGCCGCCATGGCCGACGGCGCGGCGGCCGCGATAGACGTCAGTGACGAGGCCGAGGCCGTAGAAGCCGGTGGCGCCGTTGTCGAAGACGCACGCGGTGCCCATGCGCTCGTACATTTCAACGGTGCCGACCTTGGGATTGAACAGGTTCTGCTGCCAGACGATCATGTCGTCGAGCGTCGAGATCATGCCGCCCTCGCCGCCGAGATCGAGGCCCCAGTTGAGGTTGGCCCAGCCTTCCTCGCGCTTGGTGTAGTGTGCGGCGAGCCGCTTCATCGCCGCGCCGTCGCGGATCAAAAGCGAAGTGTCGTCCATGCCGAGCGGGCCGGTGATGCGCTTGCGCAGCACCTCGTTGAAGGTCGCGCCCTCGATCTGCTCGATGATCTCCGACAGCATGAAGAAGCCGGCATTGCAGTAGGTCATGGCACTGCCGGGCTTGAAGTTCAGCGCGTCCTGGCGGGCGATGACGTCGCGGCCGGTCTGGCGGTCGGACGGCGTGAAGATCGACAGGCCAGCGAAGATCATCGCTTCGAGATGGTCGCGGAAGCCCGAGGTGTTGGAGGCCAGATGCGCGAGCGTCACCGGCTGTTCGAGACGCGGCACGTAAGGCAGGTGCTTCTGCACCTCGTCCGACAGGCTGAGCTTGCCTTCGGCCTCCAGCATCAGGATCAGCAGGACGGTGAACTGCTTGGTCTGCGAGCCGATGCGGATGATCGTCTTGCGACCCATCGGCACCGCATTGTTGATGTTGGCGAGACCATAGGCGTTGGCGAAAATCTCGCGGCCGTTCTCGGTGACCGCGACGACGGCGCCCGGGCTGTCGGGGCCGGTGAAATCCTGAAACAGCGCATCGATGCGCGCGGCAAAATCGGCCGGTGCCTTGGTCATGCCGGTCACTCCCTTACAGTTTTCGGATTGCCGGCGGTGCGCAGCACTGCGCCGGATGTGCGTGGAAAGACGTTGCCGCAGCGCATCTCGACTGGCGTCGATGCCGTGCCGTCCTGATGCCTGTCGCAACGCATGGTCCTGCCCTCCCGCAGTGGCCGTGGCAGCACGCCTGAGGCGTCCTGCAGCGCAGGAGCTACCCTGCGAAAATCAAAACTTTTGCTGTTCCCGCTTTTTTGTGATGCAATCGGTAAGATTTCTTTTCACATACGTCAAGTCGTTTGCGTAAACGCTAAATCCTTGCCATTTTCAGAAAATGAACCAGCTCATGCCGTCCAGACCGGAGACCATGTGACCCATCAACCGCGACTGAGCGAATGCTTGCGCGCCATGCGCCAGCGCCATGGGCTGAAGTTGCAGGAGGTCAGCGAGCGCACCGGGCTCGCGCTGTCGACGCTGTCCAAGGTCGAGAACGACCTGATGTCACTGACCTACGACAAGATCCTGCAGATCTGCGCCGGGCTGGATATCCCCGTCACCGAGCTGCTGAACTTCGAGCCAGCAAAGGGCGTGGAGCGGACGCGGCGCTCAGTCGTGTCAGGCACCAACACACTGCAACTGGCGACACGGAACTACGACTACAGCTATCTGTGCACCGACCTGGTCAACAAGCGCATGGTGCCGATCATCGCCAGGATCCAGGCCCGTTCGCTCGAGGAATTCGGCCCGCTGGTGCGCCACGTCGGCGAGGAATTCGCCTATGTGCTGGACGGCGAGATCGAGATCCATACCGACCACTACGCGCCGACGCGGCTCGCGGCCGGCGACGGCGTCTACATCGATTCGACAATGGGCCACGGTTACGTCTCGGTCGGCACTGGTGAAGCGACGATCCTGTGCATCTGCTCGGCGCCTGAATCCGGCCTGGAACAGGTGCTGATCGATCAGGCGTGAGCGCTCAGCCTCTCCTTCCTCCGGTCAGGCGCACGACGCGAAATGCCACCAGCACGCAGAGCGCGGGAGCGATTGCGAAGATCACCCCCAACCAGGCGGCGGCGTTGGCGGCACCGTCTGTCCCGCCCGGATCGGCGATGCCGGCGAAATTGGCAACCATGCCGGCGCAGGCGGTGCCGAAGGCCATGAAGAACAGTTGCACTGTCGTCATGCCGCCGGCGGCGAGATCCTGCTCGGTGGGCGGGGCATTCTGGAAGATGCGGGTGACGAGCCCCGGCCAGGTAACGCCGATGCCGAAGCCGACGAGCAGCAGGCCAAAGCCGATCGGCAGGAGCAGCGACCAGTCGCCGGCGCCGTTGATGGGCATGAACAGCGCAAACAACAGCAGGCCGGTGAGCACGAGAACAGGACCAAGGACGATGAGGCGATCGCCATGGGTCTGCCAGCGCGAGCTCAGGAATGACGCCAGGCTCCAGCCGATGGACATGATCGCCGCAAGATAGCCTGCCCAGAGCGGCGACTGGGCGTGCAGGTTCTGCAACAAGTAGGGCACGAAGATCTCGGGCTGTATCGCCAGCATCATCAGGCCGATGGTGAGATAGAGCGCGCCCAGCGGCGTCGAGACGTTGAAGGCTCTTCTGGGCAGCAGACGCGCTTCGGCACGCGCCTCGACGCCGGCGATCAGCACGATGATGGCGACGCCGGCGCCGAGCCCGGTCAGGTTCCACGCCATCCCGGATGACAGGCTGCCGGCGGAAACCGCAAGCACTGCTGCCGTGAGCAAGGCAAGCTGCAGATAGGGAACGGCGACGCGCTCGTTGGAGTCCCAGCTTTTCCCGGGCAAAGTCATGTAAGCGAGAACGGCGAAGGCAACCGAGAAGGGCAGCAGCGACGAGAACGCCAGGCGCCAGGCACCATACTCGGCAAAGATGCCGCCTATGGCAGGACCGACGAGCGTGGCGATGCCGAACATCGCCGACACGAGCCCGATGGCGCGGGCCCAGAGCTGTTCAGGCAGGACGATTCGCGTCAGGGCATAGGCGAGCGCGAACAGGAAGCCGCCTCCGAGACCCTGGATAGCACGGCCGACGAGCATGACCGGCATGCTGGGTGCGATCGCGCAGGTCAGCGCGCCCAGCGCGAAGATCGACGTGGCGAGTACATAGGCGCCGCGTGGCCCGCTGCCGTTGAGCAGCTTTGCCGTCAGCGCCGAGCCGAGGATCGAGGCGACCACGAACAGGGTCGTTGCCCAGGCATAGAAGTCGAGGCCGCCGATGTCGGCGACGACCGACGGCATGGCCGTCGTTGCAATGTATATGTTGATGGCGTGCAGCGTGACGCCGCCAGCAAGCGCGAATGTGTAGATACCATGCTTGCCGCTGAAGAGGTCGCCCCAGCCTGCGGGTTGCGGTGCGACGGCCGCCGCCGCGTTGCCGGCCACGGCAGCCGGCTGTTCAAGATCGAAGTCCATGTCGGCCTTTCCATTTTACGAGCCGACACGATCCATAAAACCTCAAGTACAATTGAGGTCAACAGAAGAAAACAAAACTGAACGCGGCATGTTGGCAGGCATGAGCCCGTCAGGCGAGCCCGAGATAGGTGGCGAGCTCGCGCGCGGCGGCCCCGCCGGCCCTGTTGGCGCCGATGGTCGAAGCCGAGGGACCGTAGCCGACGAGGTGGATGCGCGGGTCCCTTGAGACCTGTGTCGCCAGGCGGCCGGACATGGTGATGCCACCGCCCTCCTCGCGGATCTGCAGCGGCGCCAGGTGGTCGAGCGAGCTGCGAAAGCCGGTGTTCCACAAGATGACGTCGGCACGCTGCACGCTGCCGTCGGGCCAGCGCACGCCGTCCTCGGTGATTTCGCTGAACATCGGCAGGCGGTTCAGCACGCCGCGATCGCGCGCGGCCTTCAACGCCGGCGTCCACGGAATGCCGGTGACCGAGACGACCGAGCCCGGGACGAGGCCCTGCCTCACCCTGTCCTCGACGATCGCAACCGCAGCGCGGCCGTCGTCCGGCGTGAACGGGCGGTCGCGGAACTGCGGCTCGCGGCGCGTGACCCAGGTGGTAGACGTGACGCGTGAAATCTCGTCGAGCAGCTGCAGCGCCGAGATGCCGCCGCCAACGATGACGACATGCTGGCCGGCGAACTCCTCGGCATTGCGGTAGTCGCGGGTGTGGAGCTGCTGCCCCTTGAAGCGCTCGGCGCCAGGATAGGCCGGGATGACGGGCGTTTCCCAGGTGCCGGTGGCATTGACGATGCCGTGGGCCGAGAAGGTCTCGCGGTCGGTCTCGACGCGCAGCCGCTCGCCGCGGTCGCAGACGACCTTGACCGTCACCGGACGATAGACCGGCAGGTCGAACTCGCGCTCGTAGGCGGCGAAGTATTTCGGCACGGCGACCGACGCCTTGACCTCGGTCGCGCCCTCCTCGACGACGTCGGCGAACTGCATGCCTGGCAGGTCGTGAATGCGGTTGACGGTCGACAGCGTCAGCGACGGCCAGCGATACTGCCACGCGCCGCCGGCCTCCGGCGACTTGTCGAGGATGATGAAATTGCGCCCGGGCTGAAGGCCGAGCTTTCGCAGATTGTAGGCGGTGGACAGCCCCGCCTGGCCGGCACCGATGACGACGATGTCGGTCTTGTAGGCAGCACGAAGATCGCCCTTGGCGGGCGACGGTTCGGATGTGGGGCTTTCAGCTTCTTGGTCGGACATGGCCTGGCAGAGATAAGCAACAGCAGTCGACGGCGCAACGGGCCAGGCCGTCGGCGCACGGCGGCAGCGCAACGCTTCCAGCATATGGCGAGCAGGACAACAATGCGACAACCATCGCTGGCGCGTCATTATTTCGCATGTAATTTCAATGCGTTGACAGAAACCAATTGTGAACCATTTGGGGCCTAGCGAGCGGCACAGCATTCGCCGGCAGCGGTTCGCGCAAGCGCTGAACCGAGAACTGCCAGCCACTCCGAAGGAAAAGAAACATGTCCGATCACGCCGCAACAACGGACGCAGCAATTGCCCGTCGCCTCGCCTTCGTCCGCTTCGATGGTGAGGCGCGCGCCGCATTGAACGCAGTGCGGCCGGCGATCGAAGCAGCGCTGCCCAAGGTGATGGAGAGCTTCTACGGACATATCGCCGAATTCGAGGAGGCGCGTCGCTTTTTCGGCATCGGCACAGGCGGACGCGAGAAGATGCAGGTCGCCAGCGGGCGCCAGATGAAACACTGGTCGGCCATCGCCGCCGCCGATTTCGGCGACGACTATGCCCAGTCGGCGCAACGCATCGGCCGCATCCATGCCGACATCGGCCTCGAGCCGCGCTGGTATGTCGGCGGCTACACGCTGATCATCGACGAACTGGTGTCGGTCATCCTCGAGCAGTCATGGCCGAAGGCCCTCGGCATTCAGGCTCCGGGGCTGGCCAAGGCCAAGCAGGCAATGAGCGCCCTGCTCAAGGCCTCGCTGTTCGACATGGAGCTGGTGATTTCGACCTATCTCGAAGCAGCCGAGCAGCGACGGCTTGCGGCCGAGGCCGCGCGTGACGCCGCCGAGAAGGAGCAGCGCACCGCACTGGCTTCGCTGGCGCAGGCCATCGACCAACTGGCCAAGGGCCGTCTGAACCATCGGATCGACGGGCTCGATGCGCCAAACTACGAACAGATCCGGGACGACTTCAACCGCGCCATGGAACTGCTCGAAGAAGCGGTCGGGCGCATCCATGGCAATGCGGGCGCCATCCGCGACGGCTCGGCCCAGCTGGTGCAGGCGGCCGACGACCTGGCCCGCCGCACCGAGCACCAGGCGGCGAGCCTGGAGGAGACCGCCGCGGCGCTGGTCGAGATTTCCGAGGCGACGGCGCAGACGACGACAGGCGCCATGCGCGCCGACGGCGTGGCGCAGGATGCCAAGGCCAGCGCCCAGTCGAGCAGCCAGGCGATGCGCGACATGATCGTCGCCATGGGCGACATCGACAGCTCGGCCAGGCAGATCGGCCAGATCGTCTCGGTCATCGACGAGATCGCCTTCCAGACCAATCTCTTGGCGCTGAACGCAGGCGTCGAGGCGGCCCGCGCCGGCGACGCCGGCAAGGGTTTTGCGGTCGTCGCCGCCGAAGTGCGCAGCCTGGCGCTGCGCTCGGCGGACGCTGCGCGCGAGATCAAGACGCTGATCGCCTCGTCAGGCGACCGCGTGGCGGCAGGCGTGCGGCTTGTCGGCCAGACCGGCGAGGTGCTGGAAGTGCTGACCGGCAAGGTGACGGAGATCAGCGTGCTCGTTGCCGAGATCGCCAATTCAGCGAAGGAGCAGTCGGTTGGCCTGTCGGGCATCAACAACGCTGTCAACCAACTCGACCAGGTGACCCAGCAGAACGCCGCGATGGTCGAGGAATCGACCGCCGCCTCGCACGCGCTGGCGGAGGAAGCGACGGCACTTGCGACCAGCGTGGCGCATTTCGAGATCACCGCACGGGTGCCGGCCGCAGTCCACCCGGCGCGGCAACACCGGCCGCAGCCGTCGCTGCGCGTGGTCAAGCCGACGAAAGCCCCACCGACCTCGCAGGAAGGTTGGGCCGAGTTCTGAGCGGATCGTGAAGCCTGGCCAGGCCCCTGCCCGCGCAAGACGACCCGGCAGTGAGCAGCCTATGAGAGGCTGGAAGGCCAGCCGGGCTCGTGCCGCCCGGCTGGTCAGATCGCGCTGTCTCGCCGCGCCATAGATTCGCCCGGCTTCAGGAAACATTCGAACAGTTGCGGGTCGTTCACCGCGGATTGCGACACCAGGGCCGCCACGACAGCTTCGGCGATCTCCTTGACCGGCTGGGCGATGGTCGCCAGGCGCGGTGTCACCATGTCGGTAACGGGAATGCCGTCATAACCCAGGATCGAGATGTCCCTGGGGATCGAAAGGCCGAGATCGAAGATGGCGCGCATGGCGCCAATCGCCTGCTGGTCGGATGAGGCGAAGATCGCGGTGGGCCGCCTGTCCTCGGGAAACGAGAACAGTTTTCTGGCACCAGCCGCACCTGTGGGCATGTCGAAAGGCCCCGAGAAAACAAAGTCGGCCGGGTCGATGCCTAGTTCGGCATAAATCGGCGCCATGACCGACATGAAGCCTTCGAGACGGGCAGCAGCGGTGACTGCGTTTTGCGGCCCGGCAATGATTGCGATGCGCCGATGACCAAGCTCGAGCAGCCGTTCCGCGGCCAGGCGCGCGCCTGTAAAGTGATTGGCACCGATGCCGGCCTGGCCCTTGCCGATCCGGTCGACGAGCACGATCCGCGCGCCGCGCCGGGCACGGCTGACTTCGTGCGAGTCGGCCGGGATCAGCACGATGCCGTCGACGCGGCGGGTTTCCATCGAGTCGATGCATTCCTGCTCGGAGGCGGCATCGTCCAGTGACGTCATCAGATAGACGTGGCGATGATGCGCCCGTGCGGCTTCCTCGACCGCCTGCACCAGTTCGGCGAAGAACGGATTGACGAGGTTGGGCACCACGATGCCGAAGGTCTTGCTGCTTGAACTGCGCATGTTCTGCGCAAGCAAGTTGGGCTTGTAGCGCAGCTCCGCGATGATGGCCTTCACATTGGCGCGGACTTCCTCCGAGACGAGCGGGTGGTCGTTGAGGACGCGCGAGACGGTACCCACGCCGACATTGGCGCGTTTCGCAATATCCTTGATCGTCACCCGTTGCGGCCGCGCATCGGGATCTGTCTTGCTGGTCACCGGTCCAATTTCCTTACTGACGAGTCTGCGGCGGGTTTTCCCCGCCGAGTCTACTTTTTATGTCAGCTGGTTGTCGACCTTTCAGCCAACCGGGCGCGGTAGGCATCCATGATGACGGCAACGATGATGACGGCACCGGTGATGATCTGCCGCAGGAAGTCGTTGGCACCGATCAGGATGAGGCCGTTGGACAAAACGCCGATCACGGCCGCTCCCAGCAGCGTGCCGATCAGCGAGCCGCGCCCGCCGTTCAGCGTGGTGCCGCCGATGATGACAGCGGCGATGGCATTGAGCTCGTAGCCGATACCCATGATCGGACTGGCGATCGACAGACGCGCCATGTACATGATCGCGGCGAGGCCGACAGCCAAGCCGCAAATGCCGAAGGCCGCCGTCTTGTAGAGCAGCGTGTTGTGCCCGGCGAGGCGCACCGCCTCCTCATTGTTGCCGATGGCGTAGAGCATGCGGCCGAAGACTGTCTTGGCGAGCACGATCCAGCCTATCGCCACGATGACCAGGGCGACGATGAACAGCAGCGGTATGCCGCCGACATCGATGGTGCCGAAATTGTTGAAGCCGGGTGGGAAGTTGTAGATCGTGTTCGACTGCGTGAACTGCAGCGCTCCGCCACGCGCCATGTTCAGCATGCCAAGCGTGACGATGAAGGATGGCACGCTCCACCAGGCAGACACGAAGCCGTTGAAGATGCCGACCAGCGCGCCGACGCCGCAGGAGACGAGGATGGCCAGCGGGACCGCGACCTGAACCGGCAGCGACGGGTCGGTCATGACCGTGCCGCCAATCACCGCCGCCAACGCCATGACGGAGCCGACCGAAAGGTCGATGCCGCCGATCAGGATGACGAAGGTCATGCCAGTGGCGAGGATCACGTTGAGCGTGATCTGGACCATGATGTTGGTCAGGTTGTTGGGAAGCAGGAACGTACTGGTGGTGAGGCTGAAGAAGGCGATCAGCGCCAGCAACGCCAGGCCGATGCCGGCGTCGCGCAAGACGCGTGAGACGACAAGGCCGGCACGTTTCGACGGTGCGGGAATAGTTTGAACATTGTTATTGGACACGGGAGACCTGCTCCTTCAGATATTCGCTGTAGGCCATTTGCAGCACAGCCTCTTCGTTCATTTCTTCAGCGTTCAATTCGCCGGCCAAGGCGCCACGCGACATGACCAGGATGCGGTCGGCCAGCCCGAGCAGTTCGGGCACGTCCGACGACACGACGAGTATGGCCACCCCTTGCGCCGCGAGCCCGCGCAGCAGGCCGTAGATCTCGGCCTTGGCCCCGATATCGATGCCGCGCGTCGGCTCGTCGAGCAGCAGAACCCTCGGCTCCTTCAAAAGCCATTTGCCGAGCACGACCTTTTGCTGGTTGCCGCCGGACAGGCTGCGCACCGGCTGGTCGAGGCTGGCCATGCGTGTGTCCAAGGACCTCATCATTGCCTGCGCTGCCGCCCGTTCCTTGCCGTGCTGGAGGAACCCCGCTTTTGCACTGTCGAAGACGGAAGCCAGCGTCGTGTTGACCTGGATGGACATGGGAAGGACGAGGCCTTCCTCCTTGCGGTTCTCGGTCACCAGCGCGATGCCATTGGCGATCGCCTGCCGGGGCGAGCCGATCCGGACGACCCTGCCGTCACGCAGGATGGTGCCCCGGTCGGGCTTGTCCGCGCCGAACATGGCGCGCAGGATCTCGCTGCGTCCGGAGCCGACAAGACCGGCCACGCCGACAATCTCGCCGGGGTAGACCTCGAAATTGAGCGCCGGCCTCTTGCGATTGGCCTGCGACTGGAAATCGGCAACCTTCAGTGCCGGCGGCACGTCACGCCGGCCGATGCCCATGCCCTTCCTCTGGACAACATCGCGGCCAACCATCTGCTTGACCAGACCATTGGGCGTGATGTCAGACGTCTTCTGCGTTGCCACGAAACGGCCGTTGCGAAGCACCGAGACGGTGTCGCAATGCTCAAAAATCTCTTCCAGATGGTGCGATATGAACACGATGCTCACACCATCGGCGCGCAGGCGGTGGACGATCTCGAACAGACGACCCGACTCGCGCGGCGTCAGCGTCGCCGTGGGTTCGTCGAGGACAAGAACACGCGCCTTGTCGGACAGGGCGCGCGCGATCTCGATCAGTTGCTGCTGCGCTACGCCCAGCCGTTCCACCGGCAACGTCGGGTCGACGTCCTGCAGTCCGACGAGTGCCAGAAGCTCGCGGGTATGGGACAGCAGTCTGGAACGGTCGACGAAGATGCCGAGGCGGCGCGGCAGACGTTCGAACAGAACGTTTTCGGCAACGGACAGATAGGGCAGCAGGTTGAATTCCTGGTGGACGACGCGCACACCCGCCTGGATGGCAGCCTGCGGCGAAGCCGGAGCGTAAGCATGGCCGGCAAGCGACATCGTGCCCATGTCGGGCTTGACGATGCCGCCGAGGATCTTGATCAGCGTCGACTTGCCCGCGCCGTTTTCGCCGGCGAGCGCATGGATTTCGCCGGCCTTGAAGTCGAGCGAGATATCGTCCACGGCGACGACGCCGGGGTATCGCTTGCCGATATGGCGGACAGATAGAACGGATGCGGCAACGCCAACGGCGTCGTGGCCGGGATCAGCGGACATGCCAGAGCTTCCTGAATGATGGGAAGCGCAGCGCAGGAGGCCCGAGTGACCCGCCGCGCCACACCCCGGGAGGACCTGCTACTTCACATTGTCCTTGGTCACGAGCGCGATGTCGGTCTTCACCCAACCCTCGAGTTTTGCGCCCGACTTGAAGGACTCGATGCCGCGGTTGATGGCGTCCGACGCCATGTCGCGGCCGAACTGGTCGATGGTGGCAAGAAGCTTGCCCTCCTTCACCAGCGGTCGCACGGCCGGGATGTTGTCGAAGCCGACGACCTGGATCTTGCCAGTAAGACCGGCGGCCTCGATCGCCTTGACGACACCAAGCGCCATCGAGTCGTTGGCGGCCATCACGCCCTGAAGGTCAGGGTGCGCCGTCAGCATGGTGGTGAAGACGGTGTTGGCTTCCTCGGTTTCCCAATGCGCGGTGCGCGAGTCGAGCAGCTCCAGCCCATACTCCTTGATCGACGCCTCGAAGCCTTGCTTGCGCTGCTTGGCGTTGTCGGCGCCGGGATTGCCTTCGAGGATGACAACCTTGCCGCCCTTGCCGAGCAGCTTGCCGAGCACATCGCCGACCATCTTGGCGCCGTCGGCATTGTCGGGACCGACAAAGGCCAGGTCCAGGCCGGCCGCCTTCTTGGCCCCGTCGTCGAGCGGGACGTCGAAGTTGATGACGGTGGCGCCGGCCTTGATGGCACGCGACACCGGACCGACCATGGCCTTGCTATCGGCGGGGGCGAGTACGATGACGTCCTTTTGCTCGGTCACGCAGGTGTCGACCGCGTTCACCTGCGCGTCGAAGTCGGTTTCCGACTGCATGCCGACCATTTTCAGGTCGAAGTCGCCGCGCTTGGCAGCGTATTCCTTCGCACCTTCGCTCATGTCCTTGAAGAACTCGTTGGACAGCGATTTCATCACCAGACAGACCTGAGGCTTCGCCTTGTCGGCATGGGCCGGCCCTGAAATCAGGGCAGCAGAACTCAGCATGGCCGCAGTGGCGGCCACCACAATCTTTCGCATGTTGTCATTCCTCCACGATCCGTTTCGGCGTTTAGTGGAAACGGTTCCACAACCATATCCAAGCTTTTTTCAGCTGTCTACAGGCGTAATTCGTGATGGAGGGCATGGGCCGGAGGCAGGTGATAGGCGCCCCGAAACCGGCGCGTGAGCCGGGTATCTTCGGGCAGCCGGGGGCAACGCAGACTGGTCGGCGAACAGGCGGCTTGAAGAGTTGGCTGCGGCCAGATCGCGCCTGAGCCAGACGTCCGTTAGCGCAATAGCCGCCCCGTTAGACGGACCGACGACGGCGAGGTCTGAAACAGGGGCCATCGCGTCAGCACGGGCGCGATGGCCCACTCATCACGGCGACAAGCCACCTGGCTCGAACCGCTTCGGCTACATTTAGAACCACGTTCCTGGCTGCATTCGGCACCACCCTTAACAGGCAAATTTCTTGTGCCGCACCGGACGGATGCTCACTGAGTTCACGACAGCGCCAACTGCGCACGATGTCGAATGCGAAATCGTTCGTGCGCTCGTCCATGACATCGAGCCGGAGGCTTTCCGACATGGGTCACGGTGACGACTGCAACGGGCCGTGAGCGGACCGTCCGGTTCTGGCACGAAAAACACGATCAGACATTCCGCTTCCGCCCGGTACCAAGCGTCAACACAGCCCCGACCTCCTGAATGCTGAGCGATATCTGTTGAACTGGAGCATTTTTCCTTTTGCCAAAGACAGAGAATGCTCACGACGCATTATTGTCTTTTGCTCATCAAAAGATTGAAATAATAAATTTGTCTAAATTAATCGCCCGTGCTCTCTTTCCGTCATAACAAGAATGCGGGAACAAGCTGTGCGCGATATTCCAACTGCATCCATAGCAGACCTCGTCTCTGGACAGCCCTTTGCACTCACCGGGGGAGCTGTCATTCAAACAGACGGCTCGCAAGCGGTCTGCGACATCATAGTCGGGGCGGATGGACGCTTTGTCGCAATCGGGCCGTCCCTGGACACCAGGTCCTGCAGCGCCTGCGTCGACATTACAGACATGCTGGTTTCGCCAGGTTTCGTCGATGTGCACCAGCACCTCGACAAGACTGGAGTGCTGCGCTTTACCCCCAATCCTTCCGGCACGCTCCAAGGCGCACGCGAGGCATTCGCCAAATATGCCCGAACCGCCGGTCCCGACGACATCCACAAGCGGGCGATGCGCACCATCAGGCGGTGTCTTTCCCGCGGCACGACCGCCATTCGCAGCCACGTCAACGTCGACAAGGATGCTGGCTTCCATGGCATTGAGACGCTGGCAGGCGTGCGCGACGGGGCACGAGATGACATCACTCTGCAGCTAGTGGCCTTCATGACACCGCATCCCGGCCAGGACTTCGACTGGCTGACCGAGAATATCGATGGCGCCGTGGCGCTCGCCGATGCAGTGGGTGGCACGCCTGCTGTCTCGGAAGACCCACCACGCTACCTCGACATGTTGTTTTCCGCCGCCGTCAAGGCGGGAAAACCGGTCGATCTGCATCTCGATGAACATCTCAAGGCCGATGTGCATCTGCTTGATGCAGCTCTCGAACGGGTCGAGCGCTTCGGCATGCAGGGCCGCACCGTATTCAGTCACGTCTCGGTGCTGAGTGCCCTGCCCCGCAAGGAATTCCAGCATATCGCCGAACGTCTTCTGGCGCTTGATGTCGGCGTCGTCACATTGCCAGCGGCGAACCTTTACCTGCAGGGCCGCGACGCCGAGATGTTGCCGCCGCGCGGCCTGACTCGCGTCGCTGAGCTCTACCGCGCTGGCGTCACGATTGCCGCGGCGTCGGACAACATCCAGGACCCGTTTGTGCCAACGGGCTCGGGCGACATGCTGGAAATCGCGCGTTGGACATTGCTCGCCGGCCATCTTCGGGGGGATGAGCTTGCTGCCGCCCACCGCATGATCACGACGTCGCCGGCCCGCCTGATGAGTCTCGGCAAGGAGCACGGCCTCAAGGCCGGCGCCCGCGCCGACTTCGTCATCACCGACTGCACCGACACCGACACGCTGGTTGCCGGCGGACCGGACCGGGCCTTCGTCTTCTCGAAGGGTCGTCTCGTCTCACAGAGCACAACCGACACCGTTCGCTTGAAGGAGAACGCATAAGCCGAGAGCAACTCCGGGGGGATTGGACTTCAATCTAATGGGAGAATGGGATGAAGAGCACTGCATTTTCACGTCGTTCGCTGCTTGCCTCCACTCTCGGGTCGGCCCTTGCAGGCATGATCTGGCTAGACCATGCCCATGCCGAAGATTTCAAGATGGGCC
This sequence comes from Aminobacter sp. LjRoot7, assembly GCF_964252895.1. NCBI lineage: Bacteria > Pseudomonadati > Pseudomonadota > Alphaproteobacteria > Hyphomicrobiales > Phyllobacteriaceae > Aminobacter > Aminobacter sp. LjRoot7. Next base: position 122,766 of record NZ_CAXUPX020000002.1, on the reverse strand, counting down.
TCCTGGTACCCGGCAGCGTCGCGGAGGAAGGCTGGAACCGGATCGCCTATGACGCGCTGAAGCGAGTGGAAAAGGAGCTCGGCGCCAAGATCAGCTATGTCGAGCTGGCCGAGAACCCAGCCGCCTTCGAAAAGGCGTTCCGCGACTATGCCAGCCAGGGCTATCAGGTCGTTCTGGGCCATGGCTTCCAGTTCCAGGACGCCGCCCTCACGACGGCTGAGGATTTCCCCGACACCGTTTTCCTCATCTCGTCGAGCAGCGTACATGAAGGGAAAGTCATCGGCCTCAATACCGATGCCAGCCAGCCCTTCTACTTGATGGGCGTGATCGCTGCAAAGATGGGCAAGGGCGCGGGCCTTATCGGTGGCATGGAAATTCCGCCCATCGCGCATGCCTTCGAGGGCTTTCGGAAAGGTGCCGAGAGCGTGAACCCAGACTACCCCGTGTCCACGGTCTTCATCAACAGCTTCACCGATGCGAGCGCCGCCAAGGAAGCCGCCGTGAGCATGATGGCCCAGGGCGCCGATTTCGTCGTTCCCAATGCAAATGCAGCGGGACTGGGCGTCATCCACGCCGCGCAGGAATCAGGCACGCAGTCGGGCACCTTCAGCGTCTATAGCGACTACACCGACGTCGCCCCCAAGAATATCCTCGGCACGTTCATAGCCGATTACGGTCAAGGCATCGTACGCATCGTCTCGGGCATTCGGGACGGCGCCGTGCCGCAAAGCAATGTCGATTTCGGCCTGAAGGATAAGGACGTCATCAAGTTCACCTTCAACGACGAAGCCGCCAGATCGATACCGCAAGACCTGCGCACTCACCTTGAAGAGGTGAGTGCGAAGATCATTGCGGGTGAGATCCAGACACGCGCGAAATAAGCGCGGTCCCTGGGAACTTATCAAATGGGAGGAAGAGCAATGAGACTTTCACGCAGAACGTTCGTGGAAGGAGTGGCGGCGCTGACCATCGCCGTGTCCATTCCGGCGATGGCACAGGCCGAAGACTTCAAGATGGGCCTTCTCGTGCCCGGCAGCGTTTCGGAAGAGGGATGGAACCGGATCGGCTTCAATGCGCTGAAGGGCGTCGAAGAACAGCTCGGTGCCAAGATCAGCTATGTCGAGTTGCAACAGAATCCGGCCTCGTTCGAAAAGGCGTTCCGCGACTATGCCAGCCAGGGCTACAAGGTCATCCTCGGCCATGGCTTCGAATTCCAGGACGCCGCACTGGAAGTCGCGCTCGATTATCCCGACACCTATTTCCTGATCTCGTCGAGCAGCATTCACGAAGGCAATGTCATCGGCCTCAACACCGATACGAGCCAGCCCTTCTACCTCATGGGCGTCATCGCAGCTAAGATGGGCAAAAAGGCCGGCCTCGTCGGCGGCATGGAAATCCCGCCGATCCAGCAGGCCTTTGTCGGCTTCAAGAACGGCGCCAAGAGCGTCAATCCGGAATTCCCTATCAGCGAGGCCTATATCGGCAACTTTACCGATACGACCGCTGCCAAGGAAGCAGCCTTGAGCATGATTTCACAGGGTGCGGATTTCGTCGTGCCGAATGCTTCGGGTGCGACCGTCGGCGGCTATCAGGCGATCTCGGAATCCGGGCCGGCTGTGCGCTCTTTTTCGATCTTCAGCGACTTTACCCAGGTCGCACCCAACAACATTCTCGGCCTCTACGTTGCCGATTACGCCCAGGGCGTGGTGGAAGTCGTGCGCTCGATAAAAGACGGCAGCCCGCCTAAGGAAAACATCATCTTTGGCCTGAAGGATCCGAAAGTCATCTCATTCACCTTCCGCGATGACGGCCCGGTCTCCGTGCCCGAAGATATCCGCGCCCAGGTGATGGCGATCAGCGCCAAAATCGCTGCCGGTGAGATCAAGACCGACGCCCAGTGACTGGCGAGCGCTGCGGCCGGCCCTTCGGCCGCAGCGCCTTGCTACGCCTCATACCAACATTCGGACCGGACCCATGGAACAGGTAAACCAGGGAGTGCGTGAGAACGTGTATCCTCAAGCAGCCCAAGCTTTCGGCCGAACGCTCAGGCAAGCCGTGATAAACGCCGTGACGCCGGCCGCAGCTGTCCTTGTCGCGCTTGCCTGCGGCGCGGCCCTTTTGTGGCTGAACGGCTTCAATGGGAGCGACGTGGTCACGGTGATGATCTTTGGCTCCTTTCAGGACATGCGCTCGGTTGGCGAAATCCTGCTGAAGGCGACGCCGCTGATCCTTATCGGCGCCGGCCTCTGCGTCGCCTTCCGCTGTTCGATCTGGAACATCGGCGCCGAGGGCCAGCTCTATGCTGGCGCGATTGCCGCCACGTTGGTCGGCACCAGTTTTGACGGGCTTTCCGTCTGGGTGCATGCGCCGCTTGTCATGCTGGCCGGCGCCTTGGCGGGTGCCGCTTGGGCAGGCGTTGCCGGCTATCTCAAAGTACGCTTCCAGGCGAGCGAGATCGTCACAACGATCATGCTCAACTACATCGCGCTGATCCTGACGAGCTATCTCGTCACCGGCCCTATGCGCGATGCAAGTGCTGCCTATCCTCAATCTGCCCGACTTATCCGCGAAGCCTGGACGCCACGCATCGTCTCCGACATGCGCCTCCATATCGGTATCATCGTCGCCGTCGTTTTGGCAGTCGCGCTCTACATCTTCTTGCAGCGCAGCAGCCGCGGCTTTGCACTCCGCGTCGTTGGTCTCAATCCATACGCAGCCCGCTATGCCGGTATGCAGGTCGCCCGCAACGTGATGATCGCAATGTGCATTTCCGGTGCAATGGCGGGGCTGGCCGGCGCCTTCGAAGTGGCGGGTGTCACGCACCGCCTCTACCAGAACATTTCGCCGGGCTACGGTTTCGAAGGCATCGCGGTCGCGCTGCTTGCCGGCAACAACCCCCTGGCGGCGATCGTTTCGGGCGGGCTCTTCGCGACCCTTCGCTCCGGCTCGGAGGTGCTGCAAATCACCTCGCAGGTGCCGCAGGTCCTCGTTCTGATCATACAGGGTATCGTCATTCTCTCGGTCGTCGCCTTCACCAGGCTGCGCGACATCCGCAGGATCGTGGCTTGAAGAATGGAAACTCCCGCAAGGCGACTGAGCCCTGAGGGAAAACAAAACTTTGGAGCATTTGCGCAATTCCCGGGCAGGACCACTTCGCGCACCTTGTCGGAATTGCTCTAGGCGACCTTCCTGAGGGGTATCTCCATGGACGACATGATGTTTCTCACCTTTCTCGCGACGCTTGCCGGCGCCGCCTGGAGGCTTGCGACGCCCCTGATCTTCGCCTCGATCGGCGAAATATTTTCCGAGCGAGCGGGCGTGCTCAATATCGGGCTGGAAGGCACCATGCTCGTCGGTGCCTTCTGCGGCTTCGCTGCAGCCTTCGCCACCGGCAGTATCCCGCTTGGCTTACTGGCCGGCATCGCGGGCGGCATGCTGTTCGGGGTGATCTTTGCCTTCTTTACGATCACCATCAAGGCGGACCAAATCGTTGTGGGTGCGGCGCTGAACCTGCTCGGCATGGGCCTCACAGCCTTCCTGTTCCGTACCTATTACGTCTCGACCGGCAAGGGCATCGAGATCGCGCAGCCCGTGCATATCCCCTTCCTGAGCGATATCCCCTTTCTTGGCGAAGCTTTCTTCCGGCAGAACCTCATCGTCTATTCGACGATCCTCGTCGCGATCCTGGCCAGCCTTGTGCTCTTCCGCACGTCCTTCGGCCTGACGCTGCGCGCCGTCGGCGAACACCCGAAAGCCGTCGACGTCGCCGGTCGCAATGTTGCGAGCTACCGCTATGCCGCGGTGCTGGTCGGCACTGGGCTCGCTGGCCTCGGCGGGGCCTTCCTGACGCTCGGGCATTCCAATCAGTTCGTCGAGGGCATCACCTCCGGCCGCGGCTTCATCGCGCTCGCCGTGGTCGTCTTTGCACGCTGGTCGCCGATGGGAGCGTTCTTCGTCTCGCTGCTCTTCGGCCTGTTCTACGCGCTGCAGCTGATGCTCCAGGCGCAGGCATCCATCGTTGTGCCCTATCAGCTGCTGCAGGCGCTTCCCTACATCATGACGATCGTCACGCTCGTCGTGGTCCGTGGCAAAGGCGCTGCGCCCAGCAAACTCGGCCAGCCCTACGAGATGAGGTGACGGATATGTCTCAGAAACCCTTCCTGCGCGTCGAGAACATCCGCAAGCGCTTCGGTCCGATCGTTGCCAGCGATGGCGTGTCACTGGAAATCGAGGAGGGCGAGATCCACTCGCTGCTTGGCGAGAACGGTGCGGGCAAGAGTGTTCTGATGAGCATGATCTGCGGGATGGTTCGGCCCGACGAAGGCGAGATCGTCTTCAAGGGCCAGTCAGTTCGCTTTGACAGCCCGCGCGAGGCGATCCGCCAGCGCATCGGAATGGTGCACCAGCATTTCATGCTCGTGCCGAACCTGACGGTGGCGGAAAACTACATTCTCGGCCAGGGATCTCCGTTGCGTGTCATTAACGACATGGACGAGGTCCACGCAAAAATCCGCGAGCTTTCGGATCGCTATGCCCTCGACGTGCGTCCGGACGCGATCATCGAAGACCTTTCGGTCGGCGAGCAGCAGAGAGTGGAAATCCTGAAAGTCCTGTTCCACGGCATCGACCTGCTCATCCTCGACGAGCCGACAGCCGTGCTCACCCCACAGGAGACCGACCGCCTGCTTTCGTTGATGGGAGACCTCGCCAAGGACGGCAAGACGGTTGTCTTCATCTCTCACAAGCTCGACGAGGTGATGCGCGTCAGCAATCGCATCAGCGTCATGCGCGATGGGCGTGTCGTGCACACGGTCAATGTCGGCGAGACGAATGCGCGCGAGCTTGCCCGCATGATGGTCGGCCGCGACGTGCGCATGGAGCTGCCGCGCAGCCCCGAACCGCCCGGCCACATTGTGCTGTCGGTCGACAACCTCACCTGCCGCGCCGAGACCGGCCTTCCCGCCGTGCGCGGCGTAAGCCTGAACGTGCGCTCCGGCGAGATCGTCGGCATTGCCGGCGTGTCCGGCAACGGTCAGACGGAACTGTCGTTAGCGCTTTCCGGTCTGTTGCCGGTCGACAGCGGCCGCGTGATGCTGAACGGCAAGGACATTACCGGCCTCGACCCGGCCCGCATCAATGCCAGCAGCTTCTCTCACATCCCGGAGGACAGGCACAAACACGGCATCGTGGCCTCGATGTCGCTCAGCGAAAACACAATCCTCCAGCGCTACGATCAGAAGCCTTTCGCCAGCCATGGTATGTTGAACCGTGGGGTCATCGGCGAACACACTCGCGATCTCATCAAGCGGTTTCGCATAAAAAGCCGCGACGAGGATCAGCCGATCGGCGCTCTCTCCGGCGGCAACCAGCAGAAGCTGGTGGTCGCGCGCGAACTTGCCCGCAACCCGGAATTCATCCTCGTCAACCAGCTCGCCCGAGGCATCGATATCGGCGCCATGGAATTCGTGATGGAAGAGATGCTGAAACAGCGCGACAACGGCCGCGCCATTCTGCTCATCTCCACCGAACTCGAAGAACTCTTCGCGATCTGCGACCGCATCCTGGTGATGTTCCACGGCGAAATCCTAGGTGAACTGCCGCCTGACCGCACTCGCCTCGACGAACTTGGTCTGCTGATGGCCGGCCAGACGGACCAGCCTGCGCTGGCAAGCTAGGCCGCGCTGGAATCCAGCAAAACCAAGACCAAAGTTTCCGCAGGCTTGGATGCGGAAACCTCAGCCTTTGGCGCGAGCCGCGCCTCCCTCTCCCCATCACGTGTGGTGCTTTCAATCCATCATGAAAGGAATCGAGCAATGGCTACAGTGACAAGAGTGCTTCATCTCGCCCTCGGCGCCGCTGTCGGGCTGGCGATGGCGGGTCACCCAGTCGTGGCGGCTGACTTCGACAGCGAACTGGCGCAGGCAAAGGCACTGCGTGGGATCATCGAGGGCACGGAAAAAGCCGACCTCCTGCTCAAGAACGTCAAGATCGTCGATGTCTATCGCGACGGCGTTTTCCCGAGCACGCTGCTTATCAGCAATGGCCGGATTGTCGCGGTCGATCCGGAGAAGACAACGGCCAAGGAAGAGTTCGACGGTCAGGGATTATATGCAGTACCTGGCCTGATCGACGGGCACTTCCACTTCGAATCCCAGCTTGTCACGCCTACCGCGCTGGCCGAGGCCATGGTTCCGCGTGGCGTCACCACCGTCTTCGCCGAATGCCTTGACCTTGTCAGCGCGGCTGGCGACGACGGGCTGAAAGCCGCCGAAATCCTCTTCGCCAAGCATGACGAACTGCCCTACCGCATTTATCCCTTCGCGCCAGGCAAGAAGGTGCGCGGCGATTTCACAAAGGCGATGCTTGATTGGGACTTCATTCTCGGCCTCGGCGAACTGAACCCATCCAATCTGTTCAGGGACGACGACGAGGACCTCAAGAAGATCGCCTATGCCCGCGCCAAGGGCAAGCTGATCTCCGGCCATGTCGGCGATGTAGGTGCTGACAAGGAAAACCTCTTCCCGGCACTCGGCACCATGGACGACCACGACAGCTGGAGCGCAAGCGATATCGCCAACAACCTCAAGATCGGTCTGCCCTCTTTCCTGCTCTACGGTCTGCACGGCGTGGACAACATCATTCCGGGAATGGTGAGCGGCCACATCCCGACGCAAAACGTCATGATGTCGACCGACAACCTGTCGGTGGAGCACATGACGGAGGTCGGCAGTCTCGACGCCGCTGTGCGGGAAACGATCGCTTATGGGATGGACCCTATCCAGGCGATCAAGATGAGCAGCTACAACACAGCTCGGCATTTCAAGCTGGAGGACAAGCTCGGCTCACTCGCGCCTGGCCGCTTCGCCGACATCGTGCTTGTCGACGATCTGCGCAACTTCACGCCAAAATACGTCTTCAAGGGCGGCCAGTTGGTCGCGCAGGACGGCAAGCTGCTTGTGAACGCGGATATCGACTATTCCGCCTTGGTAACGCCACCAAAGAAGGGCCTCGAAGGTTTCAACGCTCGCGATTTCGAGGCGACGCCCATCGAGATGGCGACCGACGGCAAGAGTGCCAAGGTGACGGTCTTCAATTTCTTCGGCTTCGGCCCGGAAGGGTTTTCCCGCGAGGTCTCGCTTCCAATCGAAAACGGCGCGATCGTGCCTGAACTGAATGGCGAGAAGTTGCTACGCTTCGCCATCATCGAGCGCTTTCCCATGGAAGGCGCCAAGCGCAAGGTTACGACTGGCTTCATCAGGCAGTTCCCGTTGAACGCCGGCGCAGTCGCCATCGGTTTCTCCGCACCCCGGCCGAACATTATCACCATGGGTGCTGACCCGGCCGACATGCTTGCGGCCATCAAGGAGGTGGACAACAGTCTTGGCGGATATGTCGTTGCCGAGGGGGGAGCGGTCAAGACGAGCCTGCCTATGAATATCTACGGCATGATGACCAGCTATTCCGTCGGTGAATTGATCAAGCGCTCGAAGGAGCTAGACCACGCGCTCGAGGTGCTCGGCCATGCAAAATCGGGCGCTGCCGTGAGCACGCTGCTGGAGGTGTTCTATCTCGCCGACCGCCACGGTTATCTGGATTGAACTCAAACCGGTCGGGCCGGGTGTGGTATCAGACTGTATCCGGTCCCACGAAGCAGTGTTGCCAATGGCAGGCGAGACCGAACAACCGGTGCTGCGGGCTGGACAGGCATAGGGACGGCAGGATTTGATGACATTGGAGAACAGGAGGGCCGCACATCCATGAATATCACCCTGCGGCAACTCAGGGCCTTCATCGCCGTGGCCGACCTTGGCCAGTTCAATCTCGCGGCCCGGAACCTTCACCTCACGCAATCGGCCGTCAGCATAGTCATTCGAGATCTGGAATCGGAGATTGGCGTACGCCTGTTTGACCGCCACACCCGCATGGTTTCGCTCACTCTCGTGGGCCAGGAGTTCCTGCCACAAGCCCGTAAGATACTGAAAGACCTGGAACTAGCAGTTGGCGATATGCGCGACAACGCATCGTTGAAACGCGGCCAGGTGACGATCGCTGCTGCAATCGTGCTCGCAGCGACCATTGTGCCCCCTATCATTGCAGCGTTCGTGAGCATGCATCCCGAAATTCTGGTCAGCATCCGCGACATGCCCGAAGAGGCGATCAGTCCGGCGCTCAAGCGCAATGAGGTCGATATCGCCATCGGCACGCTCTCAGAAGACGATCCCGAAATCACCGCTACGCCTCTCATGCGCGACAAGCTCATGCTTGTCTGCCGCGAAGACCATCGCTTCGCCAGGCAAAAATCCGTTCGCTGGGCCGAGCTGCAGGGCGAGACACTCATCACGCTCGCCGCCACGAATCCGCTTCGCAGCATTGTCGAGCATAACCTCATCCGTGTTGTGCCCAACTTCCAGCCAAAATACGAAGTGCGCTTCTCGACCACCGCCATCAGCATGATCTCCGCCGGCATGGGCGTTGCCGTCTTGCCGGAGAATTCCAGCCAACTGGCGTCAGCAGTTCGTGTAACGACCGTGGATCTCGTCGACCCGACCGTAATGCGCAATGTCTCGCTCCTGCAACGGCGCCAGCATAGCCTGTCACCGGCAGCTGAACGTTTGAAAGCGGCCTTCGTGGCGGCGATGCGACCTGAAAACGCTGGCGCAAGCGCCCTCGGTCGCACTTAGGTGGTGCGATCCAGTCGTCGGCACCTGGCTTTCGGTGAGCCTAAGGCTGGCCTGGACCTGTCAGGACGCTCTGAACATTACGATTTCGCGACTCTCCAGCGCACAGACAGTCTCTTCGGTAACACCTTCGGGCGGTTGACCAAACCACCGCGCCTCATCCAATTGGCCAGAGGCTGTTACACGCGGTTCTCCGGAGAGTATGGAAACCGCATAAGTGATCGAAAGTGTGTGGAGGCCACTAATGTCATCAAACTGGTCATTTATGAAAACTGCCGTGACTGGCCATGTGAGGATTCCCAGATCGTCGTGAAGGCATCGAACAATCGACATGGCGCAGCTTTCTCCGCGCCCTATTTGGCGACCTGGCATCTGCCACAGACGATTGGCTGAATTCTTGGATCTGACCAGCAGGATATTGCCACGCTCATTCTTGATCAGCGCGCGAGATGTCAGTTCGATGCGATTTGAGAAGGATAGCTCTGCCCCTTGCGGACAGGCACCTTGAATGCTGCCGTTTGCTCGTGGCGTGGAAACGCTCTTCATCGGTTCGCCTTTCAAACGATTTGCTGGCACTGCATGCAGGGCAGGATAAGGAGCCGGCGACGCAAGGGAGCGTTGTGGGAGCCCCCGAATGCGTCGCCGGCCTACGCCGGACTTTGGGAACACGCTGGACAAGCTGGGAGGCCTGCGGCCAGCGAAAAGCCCGGGCGTATCGCTAGTCGACCACCGCGTTTGTGATGAGTTCACATGCGTTCATGGGGTCGAAGCACTTGTCGATCGTGTTGAGAGCAAGCGTCCGGGGGACCGTCGGGTCGGTCGGGACCTTGCCCTTCAGGTGGACCAATCTTGCCTGCGCGAGGTCGGCGACCACCGAAAGGGCAAGCGAGTTTGCGTCTGTCGCCTTGTCGAATATGCCGATAGGCGCCTTGATCCTGGCAAGCGTGGTCTCGCCGTGACCGCGTTTGCGCAAGACCTCACAGCGTTTCGCGTGGGTACGGCGGCTTCCCAGAGCGCCAATGTAGAAGACGGATGAGGCGAGCGCAGCCTCGAGCAGCGGCAATTCACGGTCGATGTCATGGAAGAGGAGCACGACCGCCGTGTCAGCGTCCAGCTGTTTCGGCGATGGAGCTTGGCCCCGCTCGATCTTCACGACTTCATAGCCGGATACTTCCGCGAGACGCGCCACCACGCCAGCCTCCAGGGGCGTGCCGGCAACAAGCATGCGCTGCTTTGGGTGGTAGACGCGCACAAATTCCTCCCCCTCCCAGCAACTCACGCCTTCGCCTGGTTCGAAGAAAAGAACCTGCCTGCCAGGGTTGTACCGGAGGCGCCCAGGAGCACGGCTGTGCAGCGCGGCAAGTATGTGGCGGAGTGCGGTGACATCTCGCAGGACGTGGATAGCCAGCGTGATGCCGCCGCCACAGGGCAGCACGATGTCGAAGAACGGCGAACCTTCGCCGAGGCGAAGCTTGCGATCGATGCCTTTCTGGAGGGCGACCACGGCGTCAGCGGCGACCGCCGCTTCGGTGCAGCCGCCGGAGACGAAACCGCAATAAAGGCCGTCATCGCGCACCGCCATCTGCGCGCCGATGGCGCGGGCAGCGCCGCCGCGGATTTCAACGAGCGTGACGAGGGCGGCGGCCTGGCCCTGTTTGAGCGCTTCGGCGGCGAATGCCAGGATGTCGATCGCATCGTCCGAGAGGAAGGCAGCGCGGGGTTCTGGCGTGAGCGTTTTCGGCTCGCTGGCAATGCGGGCGCCCATATCATTCCCCTCCCTGCGTTCCCGGCCAGCGGCGTACGATGCCGGGGTCGAGATCGAAGAGGTCGAGCACCCGGCCAACGGTGTGGTCGACCATTTCTTCAAGGCTTTGCGGCTTGGCGTAAAAGGCCGGAACGGGCGGATAGATGATGCCGCCCATTTCGGTGACCTGCGCCATGTTGCGGATATGGCCAAGATGGAGCGGCGTCTCGCGCAGCATCAAAACGAGGCGGCGGCGCTCCTTCAGCACCACGTCGGCGGCGCGGGAAAGCAGATTGTCGGTCGTACCAGTCGCAATTTCCGCCATGGTCTTCACCGAACAAGGCGCGACGATCATGCCAAGCGTCTTGTAGGAGCCGGACGAGCAGACGGCGCCGATATCCTTGTTGGAATGGGTGACTGTCGCCAGCGCCTCAAGATCCTGCTTGGTGAAATCCGCCTCGGCCGCGAGCGTGATGCAGGCGGCGCGTGACATGATCAAATGAGTCTCGATCTCGAGGTCGCGCAGCACTTCGAGGATGCGCTTGCCGTAGACCATGCCGGAAGCGCCCGAAATGCCGACGATCATGCGACTTGGCCGCGTCGTCATGGCCTATCCCACGCTTTTGAGGAGTGCGGCAGCGCGAGCCGAGGCCTCGTCGCTTATCCGGGCGCGAACGCCGTGGAAGTTCGGGCCGCGCGTCGCATCGAGCCCCATGCGCGAGGTCGTGCCGATGCCGCTCGCCGACGGGTCGAGCGCATTGCCAGGCAGGCCCTCGATGATGACGACATCCTTGTGTGGCTGGAAATGGGTGGCAAGCGCCCAGAGCACCTCGCTGTCGCGGGTGATATCCACGTCCGCATCGACCACCACGACGGTCTTGAGGTACTGGTCCCAGCCGAGCAGGCCGAGCATGACCTGCCGTGCCTCGCCCTCGCGCGTCTGATTCATCGCGATATAGGCGTGGAAATGGGTGCCCGACGACGGGTAGTGCACGGCTGTAATGGAGGGGAAACGAGCTTTCAGCTTCTCCACCACCTCCGCCTCGCGCGGCACGCGGCCAAGGTTGAGGTGTTCAGCTGAATTGCCGCCGGCGACAGAGACGAGGATCGGATCACGCCGGCGCATGATGGTTTCGACTGTGAAGAGGTTGTTGGTCGAACGGTCGGAGGAATAGCCGGTGAACTCGCCGAACGGCCCCTCCTCCACATGGGCCTCGGGATCCAGTACGCCCTCCAGCACGATCTCGGCATGTGCGGGCACACGGATGCCGTATTTCGGCGTGCGCACGACCTGCAGGGGTTCGCCCATCAGTCCGCCGGCGACATCCCGCTCGTCCTCGCCGAAGGCAAGACGGGCGGAGGCGGCGATCATGAACAGCGGATGGCCGCCGATCACCATGGCGACCGGCATTGGCTCGCCCTTCTCCTTTGCCATGTTCATCAGGCGCCAGAGATGGCCGCGCGAATGCAGCGAGGTCGCGAGCGAATTCTTCGAATGGATCATCGCGCGGTGATAGCTGAGATTGCCGGCGCCGGTTTCAGGGTGCTCGCCGATGATGATGCCGCTGGTGATGTATTTCGCACGGTCAGTGTCGAAGTGCTTCAGCATCGGCAATGCGTGCAGGTCGACGGCGTCACCAGAAATGATCTCCTCGGTGATCGGGCCGCTTTCCAACACCTCTGGCGCGAACGGCCGGTTGGAGCGGGCCTGATACGCCTCGTGCAGCTTGTCGGCGGTCGAGCCGAGCAGACGGGCGATGCGGTCACGCGAGGCAAAGATGTTGCAGACGACCTCACTGCCGATGCCGCTAACATTCTTGAGATGCAGCATCGGATGTTGGCCCTTGTCTGCCAGGTTCCAGATCAACGCGGTTGCGTCCTGGTCGTCCGAGACCGGCCCATCGATGGTGATGACGTCCTCGGGATGCTGGTCCCGGTAGTCGGCCAGGAAGCGGCGGACGTCTTGCTTGTGATGCTGGGTCATGTTCTCGGCCTCGATGCTGCGGGTGGAGAGCGGCGCCCCGGAGGGCGCCGCCCTGGTCGATCACGCGAACTCCAGATGCCTGCCGGTGGCGCGGTCGACGCCGGCGTAGGAATCCTTGAGGCGTGCCTGGGCATCCTTTACGTCGCGCGGCGGCGGGGACGGGTCGATGCCGACAAGCTTGGCGATGTTGTTGCCGAGATAGCCTTCCAGGTCGTCCTCGGAGAGGTTGATGCCGTGCGGCGGGTCCTTGCAGAGCACCTCCAGCTCGCGCAGCCACATGCCCGGATCATTCGGCGGGCTGTCCGTGCCGAAGACGATCTTGTTCTTCGGCAACTGCTGGGCGAACTCCACGATGCGCGACTGAAAGCACCAGCCGGATTCGCAGTAGACGTTCGGCGTATCCATCGCCATCCAGAAGGATTCGAACGAGTAGTTGCCGCCCGTCTGAATGCCGAAATGGCCGATGATGAAGTTGACCATCGGGAATTCACGGATGATCGGGTAGAACATCGTCGGGATCGTGTACGGGCCGTCGCCAGTGTGGATCAGCACGACCACGCCGAGCTCGGCGCACTTCTTCATCGCCGGACGCAGCCAGTCGAGCGCACGGTCGGGACGATAGCCGTGCATGTTGGCGTGCAGTTTCAGCATCTTGAAGCCGTATTCCTTGACGTGGAATTCCAGCTCCGCCGCACCGTTCTCAGGTCCCCAGCGCGGGTTGTAGTTGAAGTTGCCAATGAAGCGGTCCGGGTACGTCTGGCAAAGCTCGGCGCAATAGGCCATGTAGTCGCGAATGCCGTCGCGGCCCTTGCGGTTGCCGTCCCGGTAGCCGGTGTTGCCTGGTGGCGGCTGGATGAAGCCCATGTCGATCCGGCGCGGCTTGCCGTTGATCATGTAGGGGCCGTCCATCAGTTTCAGCATGCGCTCACCCGTGAAGGGCGAACCGGTATGACGCCATGCCTCGTCCACGAGGTTCGTCGGGTGAAGATGGGTATCGATGATCATTGTTCACTCCGTTCAGTTTTACGCGGCAAGCGCGACGCCGTGCTGGCGCAAATACGCTTCGGCTTCCTCGACGGTCGCCGGCGGCCTGGTCGGCTCGAGACCGATCATGCGGGCGGTGTTGTTGCCGAGGTAATCCTCCAACGTATCCTCATCGAGGTTGAGCCCCTGCGGCGGCTCGTGGCAGAGGACTTCCAGAAGGTTGATCCACATGCCTGGTTCGTTCGGCGGCGTATCGGAGCCGAACAGGATCTTGTGCTTGGGCAGGACCTTGGCGAACTCGACGATGCGCGACTGCAGACACCAGCCGGATTCGACGTAGACGCTCGGCGTATCGAGCGCCATTTGCATCGGCTCGAACACGTAGACACCGCCGGTCTGCACGCCGAAATGCGCGAGGATGAAATTCACTTCCGGGAACTCCCGGATGATCGGATAGAACTCGGTGGGGATTGAGTATGGACCGTCGCCGGTATGCACCTTCACCATCAGGCCGAGCTCGGCGCATTTCTTCATCGCCGGACGCAGCCAGTCGAGCGCGCGGTCAGGGCGGTAGGCATGCATATTCGCCTGCAGCTGTACCATCTTGAAATCGAACTCCTTGGCATAGCGTTCGATTTCTTCGGCGCCGTTCTGCGTGCCATAGCGCGGGTTGTAGACGAAGCAGCCAAGGAAACGGTCCGGGTGCTCCGTTACCATCTTTTCCGTATAGGCCATGTACTGGCGGATGGCGGCCTTGCCTTCCAGGTCCATGACTTCATGGGTGTAGATGGTGTTGCCTTGCGGCGGCTGGATGAAGGCTTTGTCGATCCGGCGCGGCTTGCCGTTCACATAGTACGGGCCGTCCATCATCTTCAAAAGCTTGTCGCCGGTGAACGGCGGTCCGTCGTGGCGCCAAGCCAAGTCCACCAGATCGGTGGGGTAGCAGCTTAGATCAATGATCATCCTTGTTCTCCTGTCGTAGAGGGTCCGGTCGATGCGGGGCCGCGCGATGAACCCCAGGCCGGCCAAAAGCCGGCATGGATGCGCGATCTCAGGAAATGCCGATGATGGGGAAGGATAGTCGGTGCGGATGCCGCAGGGCGGCTGCAACCGACAGGTGTTCCTTTCGCAGTGAGCATCGACATCGCGGCCTCATCGTCCAACAGACGGTGAGCAATTGTCGGCGCTTCTACTCGGCTTTGAAGAAACCATGAGGCCGACTTCATGTCAATAAGAAAGTTGCATAAGCCATTCTTTTTAAAAGACTTTTCTCAAAGAATGGCGTCGATCGCCCCCGCGTTGGAGATTGCGCGAGCGTGTTAGACAGAGGACTTTGAGCAGACGGCCTATGACGGGAGAAGTGCTGCTAGGCGGCCAGGCATGCGCGCAAGTTCCTGTCTATGCCGTCACGGTCGAGATTGCGGCCGATGAAGACGAACTTCGACTTCCGCGTGTCCTCGCCCCAGCCGTGATCCGGACGGAAATCGACCAGCTTGTGCACCGCCTGGAGCACGAAGAAGCGCTCGTCATTGGCCACCGAAACAATGCCCTTGGTACGGAAGATGTCGTCGCCGCGCTCGCCGAGATAATCCTTCAGGAAGGTGGCGAGCTTCTCGCCGTCGAAGGAGTTGGGATAAACGAAAGAGTGGGATTTCACCGTCGCATCGTGGCTGTGCGGGCGCAGGACCGATGCTCGGCCGTGGCCGTGGTCATGATGGTGCCCATGGTCATGGTCCGGATGGTCGCAGGCCGCATCGTTGCATTCGTCATGGCCATGCGCATCGTGGTCGTCGTCCATGTCGATGTCGAGGATTTCCGCCCGCTCGCGAACATAGGACGGACGGAAGCCGTTGACACCGAGGATGTTGGAAAGATCGACCACCCCGTAACTGGAACGCAGGATGGGTGCTGTCTGGTTGAGCTTGCGCAGCGACGCCTCCAGCGAGCCAAGCGCCTCTTCGCCAGCAAGGTCGATCTTGTTGACGATGATGCGGTCGGCCGCGACGATCTGGTTGACGGCCTGGTTGTCACTGCCGTCGAGCACCGGATCGTAGAGGTGCTGATCGATATGCATGGCATCGACCAGCGTGACGATAGCATCCAGTTCGACCTCGTCGGCAACGCTTCTGTCGACAAAAAAGGCGGTTGCTACGGGGGTTGGGTCCGCCAGCCCCGAAGTCTCGACGATGATGTGGTCGAACTTGTCCTTGTGGCTCAAAAGCTTCTTCATCACGTCAATGAGGTCGTTGCGCACGTCGACGAAGCAGCAGATGCAGCCGTTCTGCATCTGGAAGATTTCCTCGTCGGAGGCGAGCACCAGGTCACTGTCGACGTCGACTTCGCCGAACTCGTTCTCGATCACCGCGATGCGGTGGCCGTGGCGTTCGGTGAGGATGTAGTTGAGCAGCGTCGTCTTTCCCGATCCGAGGAAGCCGGTCAGGATCGTTATAGGGAGTTTCTGGCTCACAGGTTCGATTTGCATGTTCATGCGCCCTTCTCCCTCAAGGCTTTCAGGATGTCTTCCGGGGTGATCGGATAGTGGCGGAAACGGACGCCGATGGCGTCGTGGATGGCATTGGCGATGGCCGGGCCGATGGCGATGATCGGATCCTCGCCCACGCCCTTCGCGCCCCAGGGGCCACCCGGATCGGGTGCCGCCTCGAGAATGATCGTCTCGATATCCGGCATGTCCATTGAGAGCGGCATCTTGTAATCGACGAGACCGGCGTTGAGCGACCGACCGGTCTTCTTGTCGATGATGTAGTCTTCGGTCAGCGTGTGGCCGATGCCTTGCTGGATTCCGCCCTCGATCTGGCCCTGCGCAGCGATCGGGTGGATGACCCGGCCGACATCGTGAACGGGTATAACGCGCTTGACCTCGACAATGCCGGTTTCCGTATCGACATGCACCTCAGCGAAATGCGCGGCGAAGGAATAGGATTTCGTCGGCTCGTATGTGCCGTTCGCGACGATGTTGGCGGCGGGAATACCACGCGAAGGACCCATCGCCTGAGCGACCGTCATGCAGCGGCCTGGATCGGTGATGACGAAGACCTTGCCTTCGGAAAGATCGATCTCGGCCGGCGAGACCTGCAGCTTCATCGCTGCCCGTTCGAGCACCGCAGTGCGGACCTTGCCGGCTGCCATCTTGGCAGCAGTGCCTACGAGATAGGTCGTGTGGCTGGCAAACGCGCCGATGTCCCACGGTACTACGTCGGTATCGCCATGGATCGTGCCAACATCCTCGAAGCGCACCCCGAGTTCTTCCGCAACGATCTGTGCAAGTGCCGTGTGCGCGCCGGTGCCCAGGCCGGCGGCCCCCGTGAGCAAGGTCACAGTACCGTCCTCGTTGACCTTCACTGTGGCGTTGCCCTGTTCCTTGATGCCGGGATAGGCGGAAGAACCGTGCATTTCGCAGCCGATGCCCCAGCCCGTGCGGATGTGGGGGTGCTTGGGGTCTGGCGTGCGGTCGCGGTTGCGCAGCTTCTTCCAATCGAGCACGTCGACGCCGTGCTGGAGGCAGATTTCGAGGCCATGACCAAGGATCGGGTGGCCCGACGGTGCGATGTCGCCGGCGCGAACGACGTTCTTCAGCTTCAGCTCCGCCGGATCCATGCCTAGCCGTTCGGCCGCCTCGTCCATCTGGATATCGAGCGCATAATAGCTCTGCACCACGCCATAGCCGCGGAAGGCACCGTTGATCGGCGTGTTGGTGTAGACGCAGCGCCCTTCCAGCCGCACGTTCTCGCAGCGATAGAGAGAGGTGGCAGCCGTCGTGCCGACTATGGTGACGCCCGGACCATGCGAGCCATATGCGCCAGAATCGTAGACCAGCTTCATGTCACGCGCGACGAGCGTGCCGTCGTTCTTGAAACCCTGCTTCAGCCAGATCTTGCAGGGGTGGCGCGAGCGGCCGGCAACGAAGGTCTCGTGACGGGTGAACTCCATCTTCACCGGCCGGCGCGTTTCTTTCGCAAGCTGCGCGCACAAGAATTCGTGCTGGAACAGATCCTGCTTTGCCCCGAAACCGCCGCCCATATGGTCGACGAGCACGCGCACCTTGGTGAGCGGCAGACCGAGCACCTCGGCAAGGATACCGCGCACCATGAAAGAGGTTTGGGTAGAGGTCCAGAAGGTGAGCTTGTTCGAGCCGTCCCAGTCTGCAATGCAGACATTCGGCTCCATATAGGCCGGATGTGGCCGCCCGCCGGAAAAGATACCTTCGAGCACGAAATCCGCCTGGGCAAAAGCGGCGTCCACATCGCCGCGATTAATGCGCACCGGATCGAGAACCAAGTTGCCGCCAGGGCCGACCTCGTGAATGAGCGGCGCACCCGGCTGGGCAGCATCTTCCGGCTCGAAGACGGCGGGCAAGGGCTCATATTCGACTTCGATCAGGTCGAGCGCCTCGTCGGCGATCTCCTCGCTGACGGCCGCGACGGCGGCGACGCCCTCGCCCCAGAAGCGTACCCTGTCATCGAGGATGTACTGGTCCTTGGTGCAGGAGGCCGAGCGTGGATGCGGAGAGCCGTAGTGCAGCACGCGCGGCACATTCTCATGGGTCAGCACAGCCTTGACGCCGGGATAAGCAAGCGCCTTGCTGACATCGATGCTCTTGATGCGGGCATGCGCGATTGCTGCGCGCTTGATCTTGCCATGCAGCATGCCCGACAGTTTGACGTCGCCGGTGTACTCGGCCTCGCCCGTCACCTTTTCGAGCACGTCGTCGCGGCGAACGCTCTTGCCGACGATCTTGAAATCGCGCTGTTCGATAGGGGTCGTCACGTTCATTGTCTTGCGGCCTCCATCTCGATCGCGGCGGATTTGATCGCGTCGAAAATCTTGGTGTATCCGGTGCAGCGGCAGATATTGCCGCTTAGGCCGAAGCGGATGTCCTCGTCCGACGGGGTCGGATTGTCGTCGAGCAGCTTCTTGGCCATCATCAGGATGCCCGGCGTGCAGAAGCCGCATTGCGAGGCGCCGTGGCGCATGAACGCATCCTGCAATGGGTGCAGCGTGTCGACGCCTGGTTGAAGCCCCTCGATCGTCTCGACCGAGCGGCCTTCGGCTTCCACAGCTAGCATCAGGCAGGCATTGACCGGCTCGCCATCAACAATGACGGTGCAGGCACCGCAATCGCCGACATCGCAGCCCTTTTTGGTCCCGGTGAGGCCGACGTCGTCGCGCAGCGCATCGAGCAGCGATCGGCAAGTATCCACCGTCATGTCGCGCGGCTCGCCATTGATGGTGAGTTCGACGATCCGTTTCATGCGAAAGCCTCCAATGCCTGTTTGATGGCGCGGCCGGTTAGCACGCCAACCATGTCGCGGCGGTAATCGGCGCTGGCGCGCACGTTGCTGATCGGCGCGCACTCTTCCATCGCCCTGTTGGCGGCGCTTTTGACTATTGCCGCGTCGAGTGAAGTGCCGCGCAACATGGCCTCGGCTTCGGGTGCACGCAGCACGGTTGCGCCGACCGCGCCAAGCGCGATGCGGATGTCATTGCAGAGACCGTTTTCCATGGTGAGGCTGACGGCGACGCCGACGGTGGAGAGTTCCATTGCCTTGCGGCGGCCGTGCTTGAGATAAGCCTTGCCGGAGTTGTCGCTGGCGGGCGGCACGGTGATGCCGGTGACGATCTCGCCCTTTGCCAACACCGTCTTGCCGGGGCCGGTGAAGAATTCGGCAAGTGGCACGACGCGCATGTTGGTGCGGCTGTAGATGTGGATGAACGCGCCGTCGGCAATCAGCGGTGGGATCGTATCGGCTGACGGCGAGGCACGACAGACATTGCCCACCACAGTTGCACGGTTGCGCACCTGGATGGAGCCGAGCGAGGCGAAGGCCGCATACAGGTTCGGGTAGCGCTGGCGCACCAGTGCCAGGCGCTCCAGGCGGCCCACGGTCACCAGCGCGCCGAAAGTCAGGCCGCGCGTTTCGTCATAGGTGATGTCGGACAGGCCAGGGATCTGCTTGATGTCGACGACGTTGCGCACGCGGCGCAGCCGTTCGCGGATTTCGACCAGGAGGTCTGTACCACCGTTGAACAAAAAGGTGTCGTCACCGAGATCGGTGAGAAGACGGGAGGCCTGCTCCAGCGTGTCCGCCCGATGGTATTCAAAGCGCCTCATGGCATTCCTCTTGGATTCTGGCCGCTTGGCCTCTTGCCTGCGCGGCTCGGGGCTCCGGCGGCGCGCAAGCCGCCGGACTAATGTTTGTGCTGTTCAGGCGAGGTCGGCAGCTGGCGTATGGTTCTGCAGTTCGCTGTCCTCAGGCTCTTTCGCGGGCACGCCGTTGAAGAGGATGTTGAGGAGTGCTGCCGCGAAGGTGCCAACGAGCACGCCGCTGTGTAAGAACTTTTCAACTGCTGACGGCAGTTGGGCGAAGATGTTGTCGGCCACAACCGGCACCATGGCGAGACCGACGCTGACCGCGACGATGTAGAGGTTGCGACGGTTGGCGACGAAATCCACTCTCGCCAGGATCTTCACACCCGTCGCCGAGACCATGCCGAACATGACGATGGCGGCACCGCCCACGACGTAGCTTGGGATCGACGCGCTGATGAAGGCAACCTTCGGCAGCGAACCGAGCAGGATCAGGATGACGCCGCCCGCCGCGACCACGAAGCGGCTCAAGACGCCGGTGATCTGGAGCAGGCCGACATTTTGCGCATAGGTCGTATAGGTGAAGGTGTTGAGCAGGCCACCGATGATGTTACCCACACCGTCGGTTCTGAGGCCGCGGGTGAGTTCGGCCTGGGTGATCTTGCGCCCGGCCATGTCGCCGACAGCCAGGAATTGCCCGGTCGATTCAATCATCATGACCGTCATGACCGCGCAGAGAGAAAGGATCGACCAGAATTCAAAGACCGGCCAGCCGAAGGCAAGCGGGTGGATGATGCGCACCCAGCCGGCGTCGGCGACGCCATGGAAATCAACCTTGCCGGATGCGATCGCGATGGCAAAGCCGATGCCGATGCCCATCAGCACCGCAAGGTTGGAAAGAAAGCCTTTGAGAACCCGTGTGAGCAGCAGGATCGACAGCAGCACGATGGCTGCGACGGCGAGCGCAAAGGGTGCGCCATAGGCGGGGTTCGGGATCATGCCTTCCGGCCCACGGATCATCGGCTGGCCACCAGCGGCCCAATTCACGCCGACGCGCATCAACGAAAGGCCTATGACCAGCATAACAGTGCCAGTGACGACCGGCGGAAAGAACCGCACCCACCTCCCGAAAAAGGGAGCGGCGATGATAGTGAAGACACCAGAGCCGATGACCGCGCCAATGACGCCGGGCATACCAAGGTCCGGATTGTTGCCCGTCGCGATGATCGACGGAACGGCGGTGAACGAGATGCCCATCATGATCGGCAGCCGGATGCCGACGTGGCGACCGAAACCGAGCGCTTGGATCAGGGTGACGATGCCGCAGCAGAACAGATCCGCGCTGACCAGCATCGCGATTTGATCCTTGGGCAAATGCAGCGCGCTGCCAACGATGAGCGGCACGGCGACAGCGCCGGCATACATGACGAGAACGTGTTGCAGGCCTAGAGCGAAAAGGCTCGGGAACGGGTACTTCTTCTCGACGGGATCCGTCGTTACAAGATTGGACATTCGCTATCCTCCCAGCGAATAGTGTTCCGGCGCGGTGGGGGGCATCTTGGCCTCATGTTTTTACACCGCACGCCGTACAAGGGGGATCATGCGGCTGGCCAAATCAGCAAACAATCGGCATAATCATATTTATTCATCTAACAACTGAATGAATGGATCAGCATGGACATCACGCTGAAACAGCTTCGCGCCTTCGTTACCGTGGCAAATCTCGGGCAGTTCACGCTGGCCGCCGACAAACTCGGCTCGTCGCAATCAGCCGTCAGCACGCTGGTCCGGCAACTGGAGCAAAATCTCAGTCTTCGTCTCTTTGACCGGCACACCCGCCTGCTGCGCCTCACGCAGGCGGGCATGGACATCCTGCCGATCGCAGCTCGCGCCGTTGCCGATATCGAGGGCATGGTGGAGAGCTCGCGGGAACTGACCGCGCTGCGGCGCGGCAAAGTCACGATGGCTGCCGGCACGGTTCAGGCTGCCCTGATGCTACCACAGCTCGTCAACGCCTTCACCAAGCTCTACAGCGAGATTACGGTCGAGCTGCACGATGTCGCTGAGAAAACCGTGCTGGAGCAGGTCGCCAACGGTTTGGTGGACCTTGGACTTGGCACAGTACCGGAAGACGATTCGGAACTCGTTGGCACACGGCTCTCCACCGATGAGTTCTTAGTGGTGCTCCATGCCGAGGACCCATTGGTGAAACGTCCCGAACTGCGCTGGACCGACCTTGCCGACTGCAGGTTGATCGGCCCGCAGCGCGGCAACCCGATCCGTGACCGGCTGGAAAACGAACTGGCGCGCAACGGCATCGTTCTGCCACTGGACAAGTCGATGCAAGAAGTGGCACTGCCACTTACGATCATAGGCATGGTTGAAGGCGGCCTCGGCGTCGCTATCATGACCTCGGCCGTAACGCGCCTTGCGACCTCCATGGGCCTCGTCGTCCGCACACCGACCGAGCCGCACATCAAACGCGAGGTCAGCCTGATCCAGAAGCGGACGCGTTCCCTTTCGCCGGCCGCACGGTGCTTCCGCGATTTTCTGCTGAAGTCAGTTCATTGACCCGCGACCAGTCCGGCGCTGATGACTGCAAACTGGCGGTGGGGGCGTTGTCCGAGTGTGGATGTCTGCAAAGGGCCGACAGCAGACAGTCCGGTTTTGAGCCCCTGATGTGGGATAGCTGCCGGCAAAAAACGTGTCGATTCCAGAGACGGCTTCCGCCTCACAGACAGCAATAGCTGTCATTCCCCACACTCATTCTCGCCGAACCATGCATGGTAAAACGATCAGACAGCAACCCATCTCATTCGGCACCTGTAGCGTAGTCGCAATTACGTACCGCAGAATGTCTGCAGGACGCGCTCTTCGTCTGCTGGTGGCCGCGCGTATTCCTCCATCTCGGGCTGCTCGTCGAACGGGCGCGCCAAGACGGCGAGCAAGCTCTGGAAAGGGCCAAAATCGCCTTCGTCGGTGGCGGCGGCGATGGCAGCTTCGACACGGTGATTGCGTGCTATGTACTTCGGGTTCACCGTGCGCATGCGAGCAGTGCGGTCGGCTGCAGTCTCCGGCTCGCGAGCCAGCCGTTCACGCCAGCGCAAGGCCCAGCCATCGAAAGCAGTAGGGTCGATGAAGTGGTTGCGCACGCGGCCGGCGCCGTCGACCTCATCAGCGAGATCGCGAAATGTGAGGGTGAAATCCGCCCCGTTGCGCGCCATCAGGTCAAGCAGTTCGGCAGCAAGGTCAAGGTCGCCTGGCTGTTCGGCAAACAGTCCGATCTTGTGGCGGATGCCTTCATGAAACGCAGCCTCGTAGCGTGCCTGGAACGATCCGATTATCGCTTTCGCCTGCTCAAAGCCTTCATCGTCTCCGCCTGCTTTGCTTCCCAGAATGGGCAGCAGCGCTTCGGCCAGTCGCGCCAGGTTCCAGACGGTGATGCGGGGCTGGTTTGCAAACGCGTAGCGGCCTTGATGGTCGATGGAACTGAACACAGTCGCCGGATGATAGGCGTCCATGAACGCACATGGACCATAATCGATCGTCTCGCCAGAAATGGCGACGTTGTCGGTGTTGAGGACGCCATGGATAAAGCCGACCAGCATCCACTGCGCCACCAGCTTCGCCTGCGCTGCTACAACGGCATTGAGGAACCCAAGGTAGCGACGGGGGATTTCGGCGAGATGCGGATAGTGCCGCGCAATTGCGTAGTCCGCCAACGCCCTCAGGCCGTCGATGTCTTCCCGTACGGCAAGGTACTGGAACGTGCCGACGCGGATGTGGCTGGCGGCGACGCGCGCTATCAGCGCTCCGGGAAGCCTGGTCTCGCGGTAGACGTGCTCGCCAGTGGCAACCAGCGATAGGGTTCGCGTGGTTGGGATG
This sequence comes from Aminobacter sp. LjRoot7, assembly GCF_964252895.1. Classification (NCBI taxonomy): domain Bacteria; kingdom Pseudomonadati; phylum Pseudomonadota; class Alphaproteobacteria; order Hyphomicrobiales; family Phyllobacteriaceae; genus Aminobacter; species Aminobacter sp. LjRoot7. The sequence continues at coordinate 99,385 of NZ_CAXUPX020000002.1, read as the reverse complement.
CCGAGTGCGTGCATCGCCTCGCTGACGACGTACTCGCGCATCATCGGTCCGAGCGCAGCGCGCCCATCGCCATTGCGGGAAAACCGGGTCGGACCGGAGCCCTTCAATTGAACGTCGCGCAATTGGCCGCTGGTATCGAGCAACTCTCCGATGAGGACGGCACGACCGTCGCCAAGCTGCGGCACGAAGTTGCCGAACTGGTGACCCGCATAGGCCTGGGCGATGGGGCGCACGTCAGCGGGGAAGCGGTTCCCGGCCAGCATTTCGATACCGTCAGGACTACGCAACCAGCCGATGTCGAGGCCTAGTTCCGTCGCCAGTGTTTCATTCAGTTCAAGCAGACGCGGTGTCGAAACCGAGGATGGATCCGGATGGGCGTAAAGCCGTTCGGGGAGGTCGGCGGCATAAGTGTGTTGGAACCGGGGACTGCGCATGACATCTCGGGGCTTGTTCAGGTTACCAGCTAAATAGGATGCCGCGGGTCGCGGACCAACAATTTGAGAGGGGCTGTTGGGTCGCAACTGATATTGGACTTCCAGCCAGGAAGCTGCTGTCAGTTGTCGCCGTAGCGCCATTCCATATCCAGAAGGAAGCGAGCGACCGAGGGTCTGATGGGTACTCTTGACGTAGTCCTCGTTCTGAGTCCCCTAGCTGCCTCGAATTGCTGCAAGGACCTACCGCCGCGCGACGCGCAAACCCAGACTGCCCAAGTGTTAAGACTGCGACCCGGGCGCATTCGCCTGACCGAGTACCGCTTCCGCAGCGTCGAGCGCGGCTGTTGCCAACCTCGCCAACGGCCTTCTCTACTGCGTCCTTCGATGTGCCAGGCTTGCCGGCGGATTGACGTCTGCTTTTGGCGGCTTGCAGCAGATGTCCGAGCGAGGCGTTCTTCGACGAACCGGCCTTCCTCGAGAGCGGCCACATCGTCATGAGTTCGGGTGTAGAGGCTCTTAGGTTCACAGGATCGGATGACTGACGAAGCTCGTTGGCAAGTCGGGGGCCGATAGCTGACTGGCAGCTTTGCTCTCTATAGCCCGCAACCACGCCCGCTATCTCGAATTCTATTCGCATCCGATGCCCGCCCGGCGGCCTCAAGGTATACATACTCGCGCGGCTCATGATATCGGCATGTCGATCGATCCTGGATGACAGAATGGTGGCACCCAAGCGCATCTCTGAAGGCGACGCAGATGCACGCATGGCGCAGGTCAGGCGCGTCCGGACGCTGAGGCTGCTCGACGATGCCGGCGACCGGCGCCTGACACTGGTCATAGCGCCTGCCGGTTTCGGCAAGTCCTCGTTAATGAACCAGCGCTACGAGGACCTGCGCAAGCAAGGCCACCAGGCAGCCTGGGCCGCGCTTGATGGCGACGATCGCGACGGCACCCATTTCCTCCTCGGACTGCTTGGAGTTCTCACCGCAGCACACGTCTTTCCCGCTGCGGCCCAGGACTATTCCAGCCTGTCGCCGCAGCATGCTCTGGGCGTCATCCTGACCCAGTTGCAGCGGCTGCGCCGCCCCCTATACCTGTTCCTTGACGATTATCATTTCGCCCAGAGTGACGAAAACGATGCGACGCTGGCGCGCCTCCTGTTTTCGCCACAGGCACGAAACCTCAGGCTGCTGATCATCTCGAGATCCGAGCCGAGGCTGGCGATCTCGGCAATGCAGCTGAATGGCCAGCTCACTTATCTCAAGGCCGCCGACCTGCGCTTCTCGGCCGGAGAGGCCCAGAACCTGCTCGCCATGGCCGGGGTCAAGCTCGACAAGTCGCAAATCGAGGCGCTGGTCCAGAAAACCGAGGGCTGGGCCGTGGCACTGCAGCTGGCGCGCGTGCTGCTGCGCGACGGAGCCGTGACAGACAGGGACCTGCTGGAATTCAGCGGCACCCAGCTCGATATGGCGCGCTACCTGTCCGAACAGGTGTTTTCGTCGCTCTCGGTCACAATGCAATCGGCGCTGGTCAGCGTTGCGGCCCTGCCCTATTTCAGCGCCGAGCTCGCGAGCGCTGTCGTCAGTCCTTCGGCCGCCGCCGAACTGACCTCCGATATCGCCTTCGGCGGCCTGCCGATAGAGGCATTCGACGAAGGACACAAGCAGTTCAAGCTGCATGCGGTGTTCCAAGAATACCTGATGCAGGAAGCCCTCGCGCGCGGGCTGGACATCAACCAGATCAGGCGCGATGCCGCACACTGGTACGCGGCGCGGCGCGACTGGGCGAGTGCCATTCGCCACGCCTTGCACGCGCAAGACTTCCGCCTTGCCGGGGAATTTTCCGAGAATGCCGGGGGATGGCGGCAGGTCTATGCCGGCGCCCGCGGCCTGCTGCAGCAGTTTCATGCACTGGCAGCGGTTCTGCCCGAGCCGGAAGCCTCAAAGTTCCCACGCAGCTTTCTCGGACTGGCCGTCGCTGCTGCCAAGGGTGGCAACCTGGCGCTGGCAACTCACTATTTCGAGCTGGTCAATCGGACCATCGACCGCTCCGACAACGTCCTGGTCAATGAGGTCCGGCTGATCGGTGCGCTCATGGCATTGTACCTGGACGATCGTATCGAAGCCCTCGACCTGTCGCTGCTCGAGCGCGATCTGACCTTGCTTGAGCTGGCGGAACCTGTGCAGCGCGCGCTGACCTACAATCTCTTGTGCTTCCAGTATCTGGAGCGCAGCGAGTTCGAGCGCGCCGAACGCCACGGCAACCTGGCGATCCAGTCCTTTACCCAGGCAGGAGCGCTTTTCGGGGCGATGCACCTCTACGCCCATGTCGGGCAGGCTCAGTTCTTTCGCGGCGACATGGAGGGCGCAAGTGCTGCCTATGAGCGCCTGGCCCGCGACGCCCAGAACGCCATCGGCAAGGGTTGCGACCTCGACGCGATCGCCCAGGTCCTGCTGGCCGAGACGCTGTCGGAGCGCGGTCTTCACGATGGCGCCGAACGCATCCTCGAATGGTCGCTGCCGCATCTGGAGAAGAACGACTGCTGGTTCGACCTGCTGGCCGCAGCCTATCTGTCCCGCATTCGCGCAAGAATGGTCAAGAGCGATTTCGACGGTGTGGACGCCGTGCTCGAACAGGCAAGGCGCACCGCACAGCGCCGCGGCTTTCCCCGCCTGCAAAGGCTCGCGGCACGCGAGCAGATGCGCTCGATCATCCACTTCGGCGACATCGAGGGCGCCAAGCGTTTCGCCGACCGTTTTGATCTCGGGCCGGAAACGGCGTTCGACATCGAGCGCAACCGACTTTCATTCCGGCTGCGCGGCGAGGTGCCCGCAACGCTGTGGGTACGGGTCTGGATACAGGAAGGCCAGGTGGAGCGCGCGCTCGATATGCTGCAGCGGCTCGAGATTGCCCAGGAGCGCCCCTTCAGCGTGCCGCGAAGGCTGAGGATGCGCCTGCTGGCCGTACTGGCCGGCATGAAGACCGGCAAGGCCGAACGCACCGCTGCCGTGCTCGATGAAATCCTGCTGACCTTGCCCAGCGCGACCTATCGCGCGGCCTTTTTCGAGGAGGGTCCCGACATGCTCGCCCTGCTGCGTCGGCGCGCGCAGGAGGCAGGCCCCGACAGCCTGATCGCCCGGCGCGTCGGCCAGATCCTTGCGCCGGCAGATGCGTCCGCTCCAGGTTCGGCCGAACCGGCGGAGGATGCCTCGAGCGCACCGCATATGCTTACCCAGCAGGAACTGAAGGTCGTTTCGTTGATTTGCGGTGGATTCTCCAACAAGGAGATCGCCAAGCACATGGATGTCAGTGAGAACACGGTGAAGTTTCACATCCGCAATGTCTTCGCGAAGCTCAAGGTCCACTCGCGCACCTCGGCCATCTCGGTCGCGCGAGAGCTAGGACTATTAGCCTAGCCGTCATTTTGGGCGGGCACCCAATCGGCCTGCCCACCCGATCGGTCGGGTATGCAAGCCCCCTCCCCGGTGCAACCTTCCGCATGGGCAGCAGATAAACACGCTGCAAGTCATGAAGGTGCGGAATGGAGCAGCAGGTGCGAACCGTCGATCCCGTGACCCAGGAGATCATCCAGGGCAAGCTACTGTCGACGGTCGACGAGATGGGCATCGTGATGGCGCGGACCAGCATGAGCCCCGTCATCTACGAGGTTCTGGATTTCGCCTGCGGCATCTGCACCCGCGACTGCGATCTCATCGCGCAGACAAACGGCATCACGCTGTTCACCGGCACCTTCGCCACCCAAGTACGCAGCCTGGTCGAGAGGTTCGCCGACGACATGGCTCCGGGCGACGTACTGGTCACCAACGACCCCTATGCCGGAGGTACGCATTCCTGCGATCTGGCGATCATGCGCCCGATCTTTGCCGAAGGCCGCATCATCGCATTCGCCATCAATGTCGCTCACTGGCTGGATGTCGGCGGTGCGGTGCCCGGCAGCCTGCCTCCGGACGCCAATTCGGTCTACCAGGAAGGCCTTCGCCTGCCCTGCGTCCGCATTGCCCGCAATGACAAGCTTTTGCCCGACATGGTCCGCATCATCAGCGAGAATGTCCGTCTCCCGGAAGTCGCGCTTGGCGACCTCAACGCACAGTTCGCCACCGTGCGCATCGCCGAGCGCCGCATCCTGGAGATGGTCGAAAAATACGGTGCGGACACGATCCAGGACGCGTTCGATCACCTTCTCGACGTCAGCGAGCGGCGCAGCAAGGAGGTCATCGCGGCACTGCCGGACGGCCTCTACGAGGCAACCGACATCATCGATGGCGATGGCATCACCACCACCCCCATCGAAGTGAAGGTCGCCATCCGGATCGAGGGTGGCCGCATGGAGGTCGATTTCACCGGCTGCCCACCGGCCGCGGCAGGACCGATCAACTGCGCGCGCGGGGCGCTCAGCTCGGCTGTGAAGACCATCTTCAAGGCGCTTGTGGCGCCGCAGGAGCCATCCAACGAAGGATGGTTCCGGCCGCTTTCGGTGATCGCTCCCGACGGAACGGTCTTCACTGCGCAGAAACCCTCGCCGACAGGCTGGTACTACGAGGGCTCCGTCCATGCCTCGGAGCTGGTGTGGAAGGCGCTCGCGCCGCTGCTGCCGGAACGTTTCTCGGCCGGCTCCTACTCGAGCCTCTGCGTGACATACATCAATGGCCGGACCGCCGACGGCGAAGAGTTCATCCACATCGAGCCGCAGCATGGCGGCTGGGGTGGCGCGCCCGGCCGCGACGGGGCCAGCGCGGTGATCGCCCTGACCGACGGCGACACCTACAATTATTCGGTGGAACTGATCGAAGCCAAGTTCCCACTCCGCGTCCGGCGCTACGCGCTCAATGTCGAAGACGGAGCCGGCGCAGGTCAGTGGCGCGGCGGCTTCGGGGTCGTGCGCGAATACGAGATCCTGTCCGGCGAGGCCGACATCCACAGCGGCTTCGGTCGCTCGAAGACACCGCCCTGGGGCATGGATGGCGGCGGCGCCGGCAGTCTCAACCGGCTCGACATAGTCGATACGGCAGACACCACCTCCTATGGCCGCCTGTCTCACCGCCGCGTGGTCAAGGGCGATGTGCTGCGCATCGCCACCGGCGGCGGCGGCGGCTGGGGCGATCCGGCTAAGAGAAGCAAGGACGCGATCGAAGAAGACATCCGCGCCGGCTACATCAGCGCGGAACGGGCGGCATCGGACTACAACCACCGGGGCATGACGGCGAAATGATCAGACTTGCAACCGATGTCGGCGGCACCTTCACCGATCTCGTCGGCTATGACGAGAAATCGGGCAAGGTGTTCACCTCAAAGAGCCTGACCACTCCCCAGGACCAGTCGATCGGCGTGCTAGACGTGATCGACCGTGCCGAGAGCGCCAGCGGCCTGGACACCGACAAGGTCCGGTTCTTTGCCCATGGCGGAACGACGGTCATCAACGCGATCACCGAACGCAAGGGCGTCAGGACCGCGCTCGTGACCACTGAAGGGTTCCGCGACGTGCTCGAGATCGGCCGAGGCAACCGCCCCGACCTCTACAATCTCCAGTTCCATAGTCCCGAGCCGTTCATTCCCAGGAAGCTGCGGGCAGAGGTCCGCGAACGCGTCGGCGCGGATGGAAGGGTCATCGAACCGCTCAACGAAGACGATGTTCGCGAGGCTGCGCGCCTGTTCGTCAAGGAGGGAGTCGAGGCCGTAGCGGTCATCTTCCTGCACAGCTACGCTCATCCCGAACACGAGAAGCGCTGCGCAGCACTGCTGCGCGAGCTCATGCCCGATGTCACCGTCTGCGCCAGCCACGAAATTTCGCGTCAATGGCGCGAATACGAGCGCACCAACACGGTTGCCCTCAACGCCTATGTACAGCCGATCATCCAGCGCTATTTCGCCAATCTCGAAAAGGCGCTTGCCGCCAAGGGCGTGTATTCGGCCTATTATGCGATGCTGTCGAATGGCGGGGTCGCGACGTTCTCGCAAGCCGTCGCCAGTCCGCTGACGCTTGTCGAATCCGGCCCTTCGGGCGGTGCAGCAGGTGCGGCAAGGATCGGCGCGATCCTTGGCGAAAAGGACGTTCTCTATCTCGACGTCGGCGGTACGACGGCAAAGTGCACGCTCATCCGCGACGGCAAGCCCAATCTCGACGCCGAATACAAGCTGGAATGGGCCCGCACGTTCCCCGGCTATCCGGTGCAGGTGCCGGTGGTCGACATCGTCGAGATCGGCTCGGGCGGAGGCTCGATCGCCTGGATCGACGCTGCCGGCGGCCTGCGGGTGGGACCGAAAAGTGCCGGGTCCTCGCCCGGACCGGCCTGCTATGGACTGGGCGGAACCGAGCCGACGGTCACCGACGCAAAGGTGGCAATCGGACTGCTCAATCCTGCCGCGTTCGCTGAAGGCGCCATGACCCTCGATGTCGAACTCGCGCGCCAGGCCATCACCAGGCTGGCCGGACCGCTTGGCCTGTCCGTCGACGGCGCAGCCCAGGCCATCATCGACGTCGCCGAATCCAACATGATCAACGCCCTGAAACTGGTCACCGTTCAGCGCGGTCACGATCCACGCGACCTTGCGCTGATCGTCAGCGGCGGCGCCGGGCCGATGCTGGGCGCCCGTCTCGGCCGCGAACTCAACGCCAAGTCGATCATCATCCCACCGCATTCGGGCATCTTCTCGGCCTGGGGCATGCTGGCTGCGCATCCGCGCGCGGACATTCGCAAGACGTGGTTCTCGCCACTCGTCCCATCCTCGCTCGGCGAACTGGCCAGGCTGTTCGCCGACATGGAAGGCGAGGCGCTGTCCTATTTCGAGCTCGACGACAAGGAAGGCGTCGCCTTCAGCTATGGGGTCGAGATGCGCTATCACGGGCAGGAGCACAGCGTGTCGGCGCGGTTCTCGCCGTCGATGCAACTCGCCGATTTCGCCGAGGCCTTCCATCTTGCGCACGAAACCGCCTACTCGTTCCGCCTGCCCGATGCACGCATCGAGGTGACGAACTTGCATCTGCAGGCCGAGATCGCCGGCAATGTCATCGACTGCCCGCCCATCGACAATGACGGCCGCACAGTCGCCAGGGCGCGCAAGGGCGAACGCAACGTCTACTTCGGCAACGATGGCGGCTGGAAATTGTGCGCTGTCTATGATCGTAACGGTCTGCCCTGCGGCGAGCGTCTGAGCGGCCCTCTGCTTGTCGAGGAGCCGACCACGACAACGCTCGTTCATGCGGGGCAGGTCCTGGAGGTCACTGACCGGGGCATCATGGTAATCACCGAAGAGGTCCGCTAGCCCATGGCCATCTCGATTGGAATTGACGACGTCACCCGGACCTTTGGCACAGTCAAGGCCCTGGAACGCGTGGGTCTCAAGATCGAGGCCGGCGAATTCTTCACATTGCTCGGCTCTTCGGGCTCGGGAAAAAGCACGCTGCTGAAACTGATAGGCGGCTTTGATCGCCCCACCACCGGGCGCGTCCTGTTCGATGGCCAGGACGTCACCGATATGCCGGCAAACCGACGTCCGTCGAACACCGTTTTCCAGGATCTCGCCCTGTTTCCTCACATGACCGTAGGCGACAACGTCGCCTACGGCTTGAAGGTGAAGGGTATGGCCGCCCCCGAACGCAAGAAGCGCGTGGACAGCACGCTTGCGCTGGTCGATCTGGCTGGATTTGCCGAGCGCAATGTCAATCTTCTGTCCGGCGGGCAGCGGCAGCGTGTAGCGCTCGCGCGCGCACTCGTCATGGAGCCGGGCATCCTTCTTCTCGACGAACCCCTGACCGGGCTCGACGAAAGGCTGCGCCAGCAGATGCGCGACGAGTTCGGCAGGCTGCACCAGCGGACCGGGTCGACCTTCGTGTTGGTCACCCACAATCAGGACGAAGCGCTGAGCCTCAGCGACCGCATGGCCATCATGCACAAGGGCAGGATCGAGCAGGTGGGACGGCCGGCCGAATTCTTCGCCAATCCGGCAAATGATTTTGTGGCACGCTTCGTTGGCATGGAACGCGTCCTCAAGCCCGAAAGGCTGGAACGCAGCGGCGATGACACGGTCGCCGTCATAGCCGGCGAGCGATTGGTCCTGCCGGGCGCTCGCGACGTTGGGGAAACGGGACTCCTGGCGGTTCGTCCCGACCGAATTTCGCTCGCGAACGGACATGCAGCGCCCGGGAGCTCACTTGCAGCGACCGTGGCCGGGCGTCAGTTTCGCGGCCGGTTCTTCGACTTCTATCTCGAACTTGGCGATGGCCAGAAGCTCGACGCCGAGATTCCGGTCGAGTTCGCCGACGCCTGGCCCGAAATGGGCAATCCAGTGCGACTCGAGTTCGCGGGCGGCGCCCTGGTGCCCGTGCCCGCATCGGGAACTGCGGCCAACCGTGACACCTGATCATCTGATCATCTGATCATCTGAAGAAATCTCATAAAAAGAAGGGGTAACACGATGACAAATCACAACAATCCTTTGAGTGGAGCGATGGCGAGCAACATGAGCCGGCGCCACCTGCTCAAGACCATAGGGGCCGGCGGTGCCGCACTCGCAGCCGGAACCATGTTTCGGCCGATGGCGGCGATGGCTGCGGGAGATCTGGCCTTCTGGGCAACCGGCACGCTCGACATCGGCGATGCCTGGTCGCGGGCAGCCGACGATGCGGGCCTGAACATCGCCTTCACCGACAATGGCAACGACCCTGGCCCGGCCGTTGCCCGACTGGTCGCCGGCAACGCAAACGACCTCTACGACATAGGCGGCCTGCAGGGCGGCGCCGAGAAGGAACTCGCGGTCCAGGGAGCCATCGTTCCGTGGGACCTGTCGAAGATCCCCAACTACGAGAGCGTCTGGCAGTGGGCGAAGGACATTCCCTACCTGCACCATGACGGAAAGCAGTATGGCCTGCCGGCCGTCATCAACGCCGACTCGATCATCTATCGCCCAGACAAGCTGGGCAAGGTCGACAGCTACGGCGTCATCTTCGATCCGAAGCTGAAGGGCCAGGTGGCGATGGAGGACGCCTGGATCAACAGCGCGGTCTTTGCGGCCATGTATCTGAAGGAATCGGAAAACCAGAAGATCGGCAATCCGGGCAACCTGACCGCGGACGAGCTTGGCCTGGTGATGGAGTTCCTCATCAAGCACAAGCGGGACGGCCAGTTCCGCACTTTCTGGAGCGGCTGGGAACAGGGCGTGCAGCTTATCGGCGACGGCGAAGTGCTGGCGATGACGGGGTGGGAGCCCATCGTCTACGAAGGCCGCAAACGCGGCCTGCAGGTCGAGTATGCAGCGCCCGTCGAAGGCTACGAAGGCTGGGGCAACAACCTGGTGCTGCTGAAGGGTGCGATCGACCGCGGCTTTGGCGATGACGCCCACAAGCTCGCCAACTGGCTGCTCGACGGCTTCTATGGCTGTACGCTCGGCGAACAGCGCGGCTATGTGGTCCCCAGCGACCGCAATCTTGCCTATGCCGAGGCGAATGCAGGCCAATTCGACCCGACCAAGGTCAAGTCGCTGGCCGAGCACGTCAAGGCCAAGTTCGGCGGCAAGGTCGCCTGGCAGAACACCCGGCCCGACAATTTCCAGCTCTACGAAGAATGGTGGCAGAAACTGCGTAACGCCTGATTGCGACCAACAGCGGCGGGAGCGATTTGCGCTCCCACCGCGCTTTTTTTCTGGAAACCAGATGAAATCGCCCGGCTTCTTGCTTGCACTGCCCACCGCACTCATCGTGCTGCTGCTCGGCTTCGTGCCCCTGATCGTCATCCTGGTCTGGAGTTTCTGGACCTGGGACCCCGCCACCTACTGGATCAGGCCGGAGTTGAGCCTCGCCGGTTATGAGGCGATCCTCGAGGCGGGGCGCTGGAGCGTCATCCTGGGATCGCTGGGCAAGGCATTCCTGACCGCCACGATCTGCGTGGTCATTGGCTACCCCGCGGCAATGGCGGTGCATTTTCTGGCGAGCAGGCGAACGGCGCTCCTGCTCATGGCGCTGTTCACCATCCCGTTCTTCACCTCGTACATGATCCGCGCCTTCTCCTGGCGGCTGGTTCTGGGCCGCAACGGCCTGATCAATGGCTGGCTGACAGGTACAGGGATCATCGACCAGCCGCTCGACTGGCTCCTGTTCTCGAACTTTGCCGTCAATGTCGGGCTTGTTGCATCCTACCTGCCCTTCGTTATCTTTCCGCTGATCCTGTCGATGCAACGCGTCGAGCCGTCGCTGCTCGCCGCCAGCCAGGACCTTGGCGCGGGCTTCTGGCGCACCTTCCGCTCGGTTTTGCTGCCGCTCACGCAAGCCGGCATATTCGCAGGCTTCCTCTTCGTGTTCGTCATGGCGGCGGGATCGGCCACCGAAGTGCAGATGCTCGGCGGCGCAGCCGCATCGATGATCTCGGTGATGATCAATGACGTCATGCGGGTGGTGAATTTCCCGCTGGCCTTCGCAATCTCGACCGTGGTGCTGATCATCCTGTTCGGGCTGATCTTCATCGGCAACCGTCTGTTCAAGCTGACCAGACTGTTCGAGGGTTTCACATGGTAGCCAGTTTCGAAAGCCGCCCGCTGAAGGTCGCCATATGGCTGATGACAGCCATAGGGCTGGCAATCATCTATGTGCCGCCGCTTTATCTGGTGGCCGTATCGTTCAACCCGGCGCTGCAGCCGGCATTGCCGGCGCTCTCCGATATCAGCCTGACCTGGTACGTGGCTCTCGCCAAAGAGCGCAGCCTCATGAGCGCGTTACAGGAATCCCTGCTGGTCGCGACCGTTACCGCACTGGTGGCAACGGCCCTCGCGCTGTTGTCGGCGCTCGCCTATATGGACCTCGGCAAATGGCGCTCACGCTGGTTCATGTTCGTGTTGCTGCCGATGTTCGTTCCAGGCATCATTCAGGGCCTGTCGCTTTCGGTGATCTTCGGGCGCATCGGCTTGAAGCCGTTCTGGGGTACGGTAGCTGCGAGCCACCTGTTGTGGGCGCTGCCATTCGCATTCACCGTCATCCTGACCAGCATGGCAGCTGTCAGGCGTTCCTACCTGCTTGCGGCGTCCGATCTAGGCGCGTCTTGGTGGCGCCAACTGGTTGATGTGACACTGCCGCTGATCAGGCCAGGCCTGGTGGCTGCCTTCATCTTCTCGTTCCTGCTGTCGCTGAACGAATTCGGCCGGGCCTTCTATCTGGTCGGGCGGCAAAACACGCTGCCTTTGGCGATGTTCGGCAAGATGAACTCGGGCGCGTCGCCAACGATTTATGCCCTGTCAGGCTCGATTTTCCTGGCTTCGATATTGGCGGTAGCGTTTGTGCTTCTGGCGGCACGGGCCAGCGACCGAAAACTTCGCCGATAGGAGCCCCCCCTCTCATTTTTGTCTGGTCAGGACAGCACCCTTCCACGCGCGGGAGTTCCGATAGTTTGGCTGATTTGTCCGTAATGGGTCGTGTGTGAACGGTCTGGATTTGGCCCTTCAAAAGCGGACCTTCAGGTCTGCGCGATCAGCTTCGTAACCTGACCCGCTACGGACATTCGCTTCGGCCGAAGTCGCCCTACCGCAGCGAAAACTTGCTCAGGCGGCCTAATTCGAACCGAGCCGCATCGAGCCAGGCCTTCTCCAAAGACATGCAGAAAGTCGGGTGCATGGCCATGCCTTTCACCTGTGGCGAGGTGTGGTTGTACAGCTTGCGCCAGAATGGCTGGATGATGATACCCGACGACTGAAGGATCGCTTCGATATCCGCCATCAAGACACGGCGCTTCTCAAAATCCAACGTAGCGATGTCAGCAGCCTGATCGAGCTCTTGAAAGCAGACGCTCAAGCCCCCTTGGGTGACATGCACTCAAATGTCAGCTTAGTCCGCAATATAGCTTGTGGCCTGAGCATCGGCGATGTCCGCTTTTCGCGGAGTAACCGGACCGTGCGAATGACCGACATTGGGCGGCAACGGCTTCAAAGACACAGCTGATGACATATTGACGATCACGACCGCGCTTAGCGATGTGACTGAAATGTAACCTCTATCTTGATCGGCGGCCGATGATTTCATCGGTATTCGCCAGAAGCTTGCGGACCGCGTTGCGCGCGGCATTTGGCTTCTGCAACCGAATGCACTTCTCGATGTTTTCGTGAAGTTTCTGCGCGTGAAGCAGGCTGCTGTCTTCGCGGGTCACATGAACAAACAGGTGGTTCAGTGCGGATTCGATCAATACACCGAGTGGCACCAAAAGGTCATTGCCAGAGGCGCGCAGGACCGCCATGTGAAATCGTGTATCAGCTTGTGTCCGTTGCTGCAGTGAAGGGGCATTGCCCATGTCGTGCAGCGCCTGGCTTATCTCTGCCATTTGCGCTTCGGTCCGGCGCTCCGCGGCCAGTGCCGTCGCTTCCGGCTCGATGATGTGGCGGAACTCCTGCACGGTCCTCAGAAAGCCCTCGCGATCCGGCGAAGCGGCGTACCAGCTCAGGACGTCGCGATCCAGCAGGTTCCAATGCTCTTTAGGCTCCACCCAGCTGCCGATCTTGGGGCGGGAGGCCAGCAGGCTCTTGGCCATCAGCATCTTGATCGCCTCGCGCACCGCGGAACGGCTGACATCGAAGATTTCGGTCCACTTGGCCTCGTTGGGCAGGATCGTTCCGGGAGGATAGTCGCCGCGAACGATCCTGAGGCCGATCTCGCTGGCAAGGGACGTATGCACGCTTGCGCCCGAAATACGCGTGGCGTCCGTTCGGCGGCTTGCCAGCGGCTTGTCGGTGATGAGTGCGTCTGTCGGCTTTGAGGCCATTGGTGTCTGGTCTTCCTGTTGTCGTCTTGCCGATGCTGACGATCGGGCCGCCCTCGCAACTGAGTGGTGCGCCATCCCAAGTGTCAAGCGTCGCTTCCCGGCGCCGGCCAATCAATTTTGCAGGACGTATTTTCGCCAGCTGTGCTGGCTGCGGAAACCCAGGACCTCTTTGGCCTTACGGTTGGAAAGCAAGGTCTCGAACTCGCCAAGTTCATGCTTCAGCGGCACGTCAGGATAGAACCTCTCGAGCAACTCTTTCGTTGGCAGGTCGGATGATGTGTCGTCATTGGCCGCATTGAAGACCTGATATCCCAGACCGTCTTTCTTGATTGCGAGGTCGGTGATCTGACCGAGGTCGCGGGCATCGATGTAACTCCAGGTGATGCGCTTGCGGAAACCCGGGTCGGCAAACCATTTCGGAAACAGCTCATATTCGTGCGGCTCGATGACATTGCCAATGCGCAGGGCATAGATGTCGACGCCAGCGCGCAGGGCAAAGGCGCGCGCCGTCTTTTCGTTGACGACCTTGGACAGCGCATAGCTGTCCATCGGATCCACGTCGTAGTCTTCATCGAGCGGGAAGTAGCTGGGAGCCCGCGGTTCATTGGCGAAGACAAGGCCATAGGTGGTTTCGCTCGATGCAATGACGACCTTGCGAATACCAAGTTTCACCGCCGCCTCGATCACGTTGTAGGTGCCCAGCGCGTTGATGCGGAATACTTCATTATCTGGTGTGAGCATGATGCGAGGGATCGCGGCAAAATGCACGACGGCGTCAACCGGCTGCGGCCGCAGCGATGGGTCGAACTCGTGCAGCCCCATATAGCTCGACAGCGCGTTAAAGACCTGGCCGCTGTCCGTGATGTCGGTGATCAGCGTCCGCACCTTCGGATTATCGAGCGGCTTGGTGTCGAGGTTGAGAACCTGATGCCCCAGATCGACCAGATACTGCACAACATGTCGGCCGGCCTTGCCGCTGCCGCCCGTGAACATGATCCGTTTCGACATTTTGTCCTCCACATTCTGCCAGATCGGTGGATATTGTCAGACAATATCATCGACGGCGGCGCTGAATTCAACCTGCGAACAGAGGGCAAGGAAGATGGCAACGAACACGAAAGCAATCGAGCAGATCGGTTTCGTCGGACTTGGCTTGATGGGCCATGGCATTGCCAGGAACATTGTCGACAAAGGCTATCCGCTGACCTTTCTCGGCCGCCAGAACCGTGGCCCGGCGGAAGACATGATCGCGCGGGGCGCTGCCGAGGTTTCGACTGCTGCGGAGGTCGCCGCCCGCTCGACCATCGTGTTCATCTGCGTCACTGGTTCACGCCAGGTCGAAGACGTCATTCGCGGCACAGGAGGGCTAAGCGAGGCTTTGAAGCCCGGCTCGATTGTTGTCGACTGCTCGACGTCCGACCCTGTTTCGACGATGGCACTGGCGGCCGAGCTTGCCGCTGTCGACGTCACATTGGTCGATGCGCCGCTGAGCCGCACGCCTAAGGAGGCGTGGGAGGGCACGCTGGACACGATGGTCGGAGCTTCCGACGCGGTGTTTGCCAGGCTGAAGCCTGTGCTCGAGACCTGGGCGGGGCGCGTCGTCCATGTCGGCCAAACGGGCGATGGCCACCGGATGAAGCTGTTGAACAATTTCCTGTCGCTCGGCTATGCCGCGCTCTATTCCGAAGCGCTGGCGCTGGCCGGCAAAGTTGGCATTTCGCCCGCCCGCTTCGACAGCGTCATTCGCAACGGCCGCATGGATTGCGGTTTTTATCAGACTTTCATGCGCTGGACGCTGGAAGGCGATCGTGATGCCCACAAATTCTCGCTCGCCAATGCGGTCAAGGATCTGACCTATCTGGAATCGATGGCCGATTCCGTCGGAATGGTGAACCCCTTGGGAAATGCCGCCAAGAATTCCTTCGCGGGCGCCGTCGCCGCCGGTGGGGCCGAACTCTACGTGCCGATGCTGGCGACGCATATCGGGCGCATCAACGGCGTCGACCTGACGCCGCCGGAAACGACCTGATGCAACCTGGTCGAGGCAGGCGTCTACCTTCCCGAGCGGGCGATCACTTCGTCGGTATTGGCCAGCAGCCTGTGCACCGCGTTGCGCGCCGCTTGGGGGCGCCGCAGTCGGATGTTCGTCTCGATCGCCTCATGCAGGCTTTGGGCTCGTTCATCCTGGATCTCCTGCGTCACGAAGGTGAAGAGATGATGGAGCGCGGATTCGATCAGCACGCCCAGCGGCACCAGAAGGTCGTTGCCGGATGCACGGAGGATGGCAAGATGGAAGCGCGCGTCTGCCTGGGTGCGTTCCTGCAATGACGTCGCCTGGCCCATGTCGCGACAGCTCTGGCTGATCTCGCCCATCTGCGCTTCGCTGTGGCGTTCCGCGGCAAAGGCGGCGGCTTCCGGCTCGATGATGTGGCGGAACTCCTGCACTGTACGCAGAAAAGCTTCGCGATCGGGCGAGGCCGCATACCAGCTCAGCACATCACGATCGAGCAGGTTCCAGCGATCCTTCGGTTCGACCCAGCTGCCGACCTTGGGGCGCGATGCCAAAAGGCTCTTGGCCATTAGCATCTTGATCGCCTCGCGCACGGCCGAGCGGCTGACATCGAAGGTTTCGGACCACTTCGCCTCGTTCGGCAGGATGGTGCCCGGCGGATAGTCGCCGCGCACGATCCTGAGGCCGATCTCGCTGGCGAGCCAGGCGTGTACGCTCGATCCGCTCATGCGCGCGGCGTTGGGGCGACGCATTGCCGGCGGGCGGTCGGCGACCGTTTCCTGGGGCCTTTTGGACGTTCCGTCAGCCATCGACCGAGTTGATCTCTGCTGGATCAATTCCGTTCTGATTGGTGCAGCAAAAGCCGGCTCGTGCGGCGGAACCGTCCGCGCCCGACATCAACCGCGCAGGCTTGTCGGAGCGCCGGCGAGCCGGGCGCTCCGACCTGCACCTACTTCTGGATACAGGTATCGACAGTGTCCTTTGTGCATTCGTCGAGGCCGGTGAAGACCGGATCATCGACCTTCTTGCCTTCGATCAGGTCGATCATGACAGTCGGTGCCTTGTAGCCCATTTCGAACGGCCGCTGGCCGACCAGCGCAGTGACGAGGCCCTCCCTGGCAATCGCCACTTCGTCGCCGATCGTGTCGGCAGCGCCGATGACGAACTCGTTCTTGGCGATCTTGTCGGCCATCGGCTTGAACAGGTCGCGATAGGGCTGCGGGGCGCCGAACAAGGGCCAGCCGCCCATGATGCCGAAGGCATCGAGGTCGGGATTGGCCGCGAGGATGTCGGTCATCGCCTGCACGCCCTTGGCGCCGTCGTCATTGGTGAAGACAGGGCAGCCGGCAACCTCGGTCCAGCCGCCTTCACCCTTCAGTTCGGTCAGGCCCTTCTGGCCGGTCAGCGTGTCGCGCATGCCCTGGGCACGGCGCAGGATGTTGTCGGCGCCCGGATTGCCCTCGATGGTGCAGATCTTGCCGCCACTGGGCTTGGCTTTCTTGATGTATTCGCCGATGCGCGCGCCCATCAGGTAGTTGTCGGTGCCGAGATAGGTCTTGCGCAGTGCGGCGTCTTCGGCGGCGAGATCCGCATCCAGCGTCATGACCGGAACAGTCGGGTTGGCAGTCTTGATGGTCTGGGCGATCAGCTTGGCGTTCGAAGGCGAAATGGCGATCGCAACGGTGTCGGCCTTGCCCAGCATGTCCTGGACGATCTGCGCTTCGCCAGCCTCGTCCGACGTCGATGCCGGCCCGGTGTAGAAGCATTCATATTCCGAGCTGGCGTTTTCCTTGTTCCACTTCTGGCAACCCTGGTTGATGGCTTCGAAGAACGGGTTGTCGAGGCCTTTGACGACGATGACGAGTTGCTTCTTGGCGAACGCGTTTCCAGCGCTGAGTGCCAGGACAGCGGTAGCGAGCAATAATGCCTTCCTCATTGTTTCCTCCCATTTGAACAAACGGGCACGGCGTGCCCGCGACGAAATCAACCCGGATACCAGACGGTGCGAGGATCATTGTCCGAACGCTCGTACCGCCAGGCCGAGTCGATGAGCATTTCGAGGTCGTATTCGGGCTGCCAGCCAAGCAGGGACCTGGCCTTGGCATTGTCCATCCAGTTCGAGTGGTACTGGCTCGCAATGTCGATCGAGGCGAGGTGACGGGTGCGGGCGAGGTGGTCGGCGACCTCGCCATAATCGACCGGACGATCCATGCAGACGTTGAAGAGTTGCTGCCTGGCGCGCGGATTGTTGATCGCCGCAAGGATCGCCGACACCAGATCGTCGACATGGACGAAGTTGCGTTTCAGCGGCTGCCCGTCGGCATCACGCAACAGCGGCACGGTGCCCGCCCTGGCATGACGCCTGGCGTCTGCCTCCGGCACCAGTGTCTTCCAGTCCGGGCCGCCAAAGACGTCGTCACCGAAAGACAGCGTGTATCTGAAATCATCCTTCTCCATGATCCACGGCGCGCGCAGGCAGCACCAGTTGAGGCCATATTGGATGCCGAACTGCTCCAGCATGACTTCTTCGAGAACCTTCGACAGCGCATAGCTGCCGGGATAGGCCTGATAGCGTGCCGCCTCGGTGAGGGGCGCTTCGTTGCGGTAGTAGAAATGACCGATCGCCGCGTCGCCGCCTATGAGGATGAACTGTCGGGCGGTTGGACTTAGCCGAAACGCCTCGAGCAGCCAGAATAGGCCCTTGACGGCGACGTCCATCACGTCAGCTGGCGTTTCCTTGCATGTGGCGAGGTGCACGACGTGGGTGACGCCGACGAGCGCGTTGGCAACGACTACGCGATCGGCGATCGAGCCGCGGGCCATCTCGATGCGGTCGGTTTCATCGAAGGAGCGGTTGTGACAAAGCGCGCGGATGCGGGTCTCGGAAAATCGCGGATCGTCAAGCAGCCCGGCGATGAAGTGCCGCCCGACCTTGCCCGTTGCACCGGTAACAAGGATCAGCATGCTCTTCCTCCGATGCCCAGCTAATATCCTGGCGCCGTGCTCGTCAATGCCATTTGTCCGACAAAACAGATTTTTGAGACATTTGTGCCGAGTCCATCCGACAATTGATTGACGCTGTCGTGACGTTTTGCATAAATGCGGGTCTTCGCGTTTCCCGAGGAGGAAACCGGGAGCGCGAATTCGCGAAGCCAGACCGGGACGGGTGTGCGGGACGGCTGCGAGGCTTGCATGTTTCGGGAGGCTAGAGGCTGGTGGCAGTTCTCGAACTCGCCAACATTTCCAAGCATTTCGGCGCCATCCAGGCGGTCAGCGACGTGTCTTTCTCGCTCGAGGCGGGACAGGTCGTCGGCCTGATGGGGGACAACGGCGCCGGCAAGTCGACCTTGGTCAAGATGATCGCCGGCAACTTTCGGCCGAGCCATGGCAGCATGCGGCTGGAGGGGGCCGAGCTGGTCATGCATCGCCCGGTGGAAGCGCGGCAGCATGGTATCGAGATCGTCCACCAGGACCTCGCGCTGTGCAACAATCTGACGGCGGCGGCGAACGTCTTCCTTGGCCGCGAGCTGCGCCGCGGTTTTGGACCGTTGCGCATCCTCGACTACAAGGCGATGTACAAGCGGGCCGGCGAGATCTTCAGGGACCTGAAGTCCGAGACGCGGCCGCGCGACCTCGTCCGGCAGATGTCGGGTGGGCAGCGGCAGGCGGTGGCCATCGCCCGCACCATGCTTTCCGAGGCCAAGATCGTGTTGATGGACGAGCCGACGGCGGCGATCTCGGTCCGTCAGGTGGCGGAAGTCCTCAACCTGATCCGCCAGCTGCGCGATCGCGGCATTGCCGTCGTGCTGATCAGCCACCGCATGCCTGATGTCTTTACGGTGGCCGATCGGGTCATCGTCATGCGGCGTGGCCGGAAGGTTGCCGACAAGCCGATTGCCTTGAGTTCGCCGGAGGAAGTGACGGGGCTTATTACCGGTGCCATCGAACAGGTATGATCAACCCTGCCGGTCGCGCAGTGACGAAACGAAGGTCGACGATGGCTATTACCCTTGACCAGACCATTTCACAGAAACAGCAGAGCTGGATGGCGAAGGTTCTCGGCAGCCAGACCTTCTGGGTCCTCATTGCCGTCATTCTGGCCTGCATCTTCCTGTCCTTCGCCACCGATTCATTCGCGACGACGAAAAACCTCTACAACATCACCCGCAACGTCACCTTCGTCGCGATCATCGCGCTCGGCATGACGCTGGTTATCATCACCGGCGGCATCGATCTGTCGGTCGGTTCGGTGCTGTGCCTGTGCAGCATGGTGCTGGCGGTGGTCATGCATGCCGGATACGGCATCGAGGTCGGCATTGCGGCGGCCATCGGCACCGCGCTGGTAATCGGGGCGTTCAACGGCATCTTGATCGCCTATCTCGACTTTCCGCCATTCGTGGTCACGCTCGGCATGCTGTCGATCGCGCGCAGCCTGGCCATGGTCGCATCCAACAACACAGTCGTCTTCCAGTTTGGCCCCGACCACGACAAGCTGCTGGCGCTGGGCGGCGGCGCCTGGTTCTTCGGCATTGCCAATCCAGTGCTGTACATGATCGTCCTGGCGCTGCTGACCGGTTTCGTGCTGCGCTGGACGAGATTTGGCCGCTACGTCTTTGCCATCGGCGGCAATGAGCACGCAGCGACGCTGACGGGCGTTCCGGTACGCAAGATCAAGGTCGCCGTCTACATGATCTCGGCCCTGTCAGCCGGCATCGCCGGCATCATCCAGACCGGCTGGCTCGGTGCCGTCACCACCAATATCGGCGCAGGCATGGAACTTCAGGTGATTGCGGCCGCCGTCATCGGCGGCGCCAATCTGGCCGGCGGGGTCGGCACGGCCTTCGGCGCGATCATCGGTGCGGCGCTGATCGAGGTGATCCGCAACAGCCTTGGCCTGCTGGGCATCAACGCCTTCTGGCAAGGCACATTCATCGGCAGCGCCATCGTGCTTGCCGTGCTGTTCGACCGGATCCGCAATTTCCGACTGAGCGAATAGTGGTTCCGCGCGGCGTTGACTGCCGAACCGAACAATTCCGTCCCGTTGCCTGTGCGAGCAACCGGCTTGAAGCGAGCGAAAAGCCGACCAGCGGAGCCGCCGTCAATCTCCAGCCGGCAGTCCGCCCGCCCTTTCGCTGAGGTCGAACATCCACAGGCCGCCATCGTCGATGTGAGGCGGATGATAGCGGCGGTCCATCGGGATGGGTTCGAGCCGCACGCCGGTTTCGTCGGCAAGGTAGTCATAGCCGATGGCCTGGTCGCGGCGGTCGGGATCGAGAAAGCTGTAGAGATCGCGCCGCGCGCTGCGCCGGGCTGGGTCGATCATCTTCAGATGATAGAGATTGAGCCCGCTGCGCAACTCGCGGAAGCCGGCGTTCCTCGGGTACCACAGATCGTGCAGGCCGGTGTCGGTGCGTTCGGCCGGGTCGAAGGCGCGGAACAGGCAATGGCGGATCTTGGCGCCCCAGATGCCGTCGACGCGGTAGCTCAGCGGCGCATACAGCTCGCGGAAATGGAACCCCCAGGCGATGCGCCCCGGTTTGCGGGTCAGGGCCGCGATCTCTGACGCCACGGCGGTTTCAAAACGTTCGTCGGGATCGACGGCGAGGATCCAGTCGGCGCCGGCCTGCCGCGCTGCCTCGAGCAGGCAGCGCCGGCGCCCGACCTCGCTGCTGAACACGCCGGTCGATGCACGGTCGTCGAAGGCCACCCAGCCGTCGACGAACGGATCGATATTGGCGATGAGATCGGGGACCAGATGCGCGTCGAAGCGGTAGCTGAAGACGGCGATCACCCTTTGCCTGCGTCGCAACAGCGTCTTCCACCGCGGCAGTTTCGGCTTGATTTCTGAGGAGATCATCAGGGGAGGCCTATTGCGCAGTCATGCCTGAGGCGGCTGGACGGGGCCTGTCGGTTGACCATTGCGACACCAGCACGCCGCCGGCCTTGACGGCCAAGGTGAGCCAGAAGATCGGCATCGACAGCCTGACATAGGTCAGGTCGCGGCCATCGAGGCCGGCGCGCGCAAGGGCTTGAGCCGGCCGCCACTGGCGCAACACGTCGCGGGCAATCCTTGCATGGGATTTTCCCAGGATCCGGTGCATGTCGCGGCCATAACGGATGCCGCGCCGGAACTGATCGATCAACAGCCGCATCAGCCGCGTTTCGTTGAGGTGGATGGTCTGGACATCAGGCTCCCAGACGGGCTGCAACTCAGGCGGCAGCCGTTTCAGGAACTCGGTGTCCTCGCTTGCCGGAACGGTTTCGTCGAAGCGGCCGAAGGCGTCGAACAGCGCGCGGTCGAACGACGCGCCGAAGCGGATCGCCATGGTCTCGGGCAGGCCGGGCAGGCGCCGCATGAACATGCCGATATAGGCGGCACAGGCGACAAGGTTGCGCGGGTGGCTGTTGGCGATGGCGCTTGCCACCGCGCCTGCGCCTGCGCGGTGGCGGACAAGGCGCCGTTCGACCCAGCCGGGACAGGCGCGGCAGTCGCTGGCAAGGAAGGCGATGAACGGCGCCGTAGTGTTGTCGATGCCGCGATTGCGCGCCGCCCCGACATAGAGCCGCTCGGCATATTCGAGTGAGGGCACGGTAATGCCTGCGCGCCTCAGCACGGCCTCGACATTGCCGCCGCCGGAATTGACCACGACGATCTCCGTCGGCTGCTCCTGGTCGAGCAGGGAGCGCACGGCACCGACGACGTCTTCCGACGCCTTGTAGCAAAGCACGACAGTTGCAAGTTCGGTTCGTTCGGCAGGCACGCGCATTAAACTCCGGGGGACAGCCTGGATAGGCCGCCCTTTTAGCCAAAAAAGCACAATCTGCAATAGGTAATCACTGCAACTTCAAATCAATCCTTGATTGTATTTGAGGCGTGTCCCGTCGGGCGGTGCCAGCACAGCGGAGCGGCATCTGCGCGCCCGAGCGTTGCACTCGGGCATGGTGACCGGGCGAGGACGGGGACGATTGTCTTTTTGTCCGATCCTTGTCCGCGGCATGGCTGGCGCGGCGGGACACGAGGGCTCACCGGATCGCGCGCATCATGGCGCACGGCGTGTCCTGAAATGACCGGCCGGACAGCGGCGGAACCGGAGCTGCGGCAACCCGATGCCTGGCGTCGTCGCCGCACCGTGCGGCCGATTGCGCCTCAATAGGCCTCGATCTGCTGGATGAGCGAGCGGTCGTAGAGCGTGCACACCTTGCCGACCACGTCGCGGGAAATCGAAGCGATCAACGAGCACAGCCGCGACGAAGCGGCTTCGAGATAGACGACGCTGTAGCGCGTGACGGGAAAGGCCGGCTGCACGTTGAGCACGTGCAGGGCGCCGCTGCGCAGCTCGTTTTGGATGACGATGGGCGGCAGCACGGCGATGCCCAGACCGTTGGCGATCATGCTGATCGTCGTCGACAGCGAGTTGGAATAGTGCAGCACCGCACTCTGGGCGTCCTGGCCGCCGAGATAGTCGAGCAGCTTGCCGTGGTTGTAGGTCCCCCGCTCATACGAAATGATCGGGTAGCGCAACAGGTCGCTGCGCCCCATCGGCTGGTTGGGCGCGCCTTGCAGCAGGGCCGGGGACGACACCCAGAACATGCTGAGATCGCAAAGGTCTGTTACGTTCATCTTCGACATGTTCGGCCCGGGGAAACCCAGGATGATGTCGAGTTCCCGATTTTCGAGACGTTGCAAAAGGACGGAGGAAGAATCGGTCGAAACCGAAACGCGCAGGCGCGGCGAGCGTTCGCGCAGCGTTTCCATGATGCCGCGCAGCACCACCAGCGCCATGCTGGGCAACACGCCAATGCGGACCGTGCCCTCAAGTTCGTCCTTCGGTCCCAGATCCTGCAGAAGCGCGTTGTAGCGGCTGACGATGTCGCGGGCGCCGGTGACGAAATGCGCGCCCTCTTCGGTCAATCTGACGTCGCGGGCGTCGCGGTCGAAGATCCGGAAGCCAAGCTCCTGTTCCATGGCCGAGACGCGGTTGGAAATGGCCGCCGGCGTCATGTTCATCCGCTCGGCGGTGATGCGGAAATTTCTCAGTTCCGCCAACCAGATGACGGTCTCCAGGAAACGAATGTTCACTGGCTCTGCAAGCTCCGGAATGCCTTCATTGTCGACCTCGGCTGGTTTCGGCGAAGCATCTGATGCAGCATGGGCTGCCGCTTCGCAGGCGCGCCGGCATTTTAGCCAGCGGCCGCGACGAGGCAATCAGCGTCCCCGAGAATTTGCGCACTCGCTAAAATATGTCGGCGGCGACGCGGTTCGCCGCCGACTCGCCCGGACGTGGACTGGTCAGGCGCTGAGCTTTGCCAGGACCTTGGCGCTGGCGCCCGACATGTCGCCGAGTTTCTGGACCTTGTCGCGGACGCTCGCCTCACGCTTCTTGCCGCTGTCCTGCATGCCGAGCGCCTTTTCGGCGACGGCCCTGACCTCGTCGCGCGGGATGACCAGCACGCCGCTTTCGTCGGCCAGGATGGCATCGCCGGGCATGACGACGGCACCGCCGCAGGACACCGGAATGTTGAGCCCGCCTCCGAGATCGTAGAGGCGCGTGGTGATGGGCGAGAGCCCGCGGGACCACATCGGAAAATCCGACTCCTCGATCTCGGTCAGATCAGTGCATGGCCCGTCGACGATGCCGGCAACGGCGCCTGCAGCCTTTGCGGCAACGGTGACGCCGCCGCCCCAGCAGGCATATTTGTCGTCGCCGAGCCGATCGACGACCAGTATGTCGCCCGGGCGCAGCAGGCCTGTCGCGTGATGCAGCAGCGTCGAGTCCGAGCCGGAAATCGCCAGCGTCACCGCCGTCCCGACGACCCGCCGCTTCGGCAGAAGCGGCTGAATGCCCCGGTCCATGAAGCCGAACAGCCGCCAGTGACCGACGGTCGCCGTCTCGACATCGGCAAGCAGATCGAGGTCGGCCTGCGGCACCTGCTCGGGCATGTCCTTGATAATGTACATCGTAAGGCCCTTTCCCAGAGCGCTTCCGCTTTTCCTCGAAACGCGGAAGTGCTCTATCTTCTTGTTTTTGCGGACGGAAAACCGCTCCGCACTTGTCCTGGAATTGCTCTAGGCGCAGGCGAGACGGCGATGCTGGGTCATCGGGATCAGCGTGCGGGCGCGCTTGATCTGTGCCGGATCGACGCGGGCGGTGACGAAGCCGACCCCGTCGGATGCTTTCGCCACGACATGGCCCCACGGGTCGCAAACCAGCGAGTGACCCCAGCAATGACGCTTTTCATTGCCGAAGACCGTTGCACCGGTCTGTCCGCAGGCAACGAAATAGGTCTGCGTTTCGATGGCGCGGGCACGCGCCAGCACCTCCCAGTGGTCCTTGCCGGTCTGCAAGGTGAAGGCCGCGGGAAGCACGATGATGTCGCAACCGGCCTTTTCCAATTGCAGGAAAAGCTCGAAGAAGCGGATGTCGTAGCAGATGGCGCAGCCGACCTTCACCCCGTCGATCTCGTAGGTGACGATGTCCTCGCCGGGCTTCACCGACGCCGATTCCTTGTAGGCCGTGCCGTCGGGGGCGACGATGTCGAACATGTGGATCTTGCGATAGGCGGCGACCTGTCTGCCCTGGCGGTCGAAGACGAAGCTGGTGTTGTAGATCCGGTCTTCGCCCTCGACCTTTTCCATGATCGTTCCGGCATGCACATAGACGGCATGCTCGCGGGCAAAGGCGCTCGCCATGCTGTAGGCGGCCCCGCCAGGGGCGGCTTCCGCTGCCGCCAGCTTTTCCTCGATGCTGCCGCCGTAATATTCGAAATATTCGGGCAGGACGATGAGGTCGGGCCTGTCGGTCCTGACGGCGTCGAGCATCAGGTCGCCGATGTCGCGCAGGTTCTGGGCGCGGTCCTTCTGCGGATTGGTCTGGATGAGACTGATTTTCACGTTGGTTCTCCCTGTTCGGATTGTCGGATCTTCAGGCGACGATCCTCTCGTCCCTGAGCGCGTGGATGGTGGCCATGATCCCGGCCCGTAGCGTCATGGTCTGGGTGGCGACGACGAGCAGATCGGCCCCTTCGTCGAGGGCAAACTGGCGTTCGGCGGAGGTCCAGGCCGGCATCACCCAGCTCTTGCCGGCGTTGCGCGCTGCTGCGGCGACGCGCCTGAGATCGGCGCGGTCGGCATCGTTGAAGGCATAGGCGCCGCGGCCGCGCGCCAGAGCGAGATCAGAGGGACCGGGGAAAAGGCCATCGACGGTGTCGAGCGCGATGATCTTTTCGACGTCTTCCAGGCTTTCCGCCGTTTCGATCATGGCAAAGCACTTGGTCCGGCTGTTTTCGGCCTCGAAGGCGTTCGACGCCGGTCGTGCGTAGCCGAAGACGCGGCCGCCGGCGTAGGACCGTGTTCCGGTCAGCGGATATTTGGCGGCCCTGGTGACCTCGCGGGCATGGTCGACCCCGAGCACATGCGGAACGATGACGCCGTCCGAACCGAAATCCAGCGCCTGCTGGATGGACTCGGCGTTGGGCGCGATGATCTTGGTCAGCGTCGGCATGCCGATCGCCTTGGTGTAGGCGAGGAACTGATCGAGCGAGGCCAGGTCGAAGGTGCCGTGCTCGAGCTCCAGAACCAGCGACTTGACCCCGCATGTGCGCGCGATTTCGAGATAGCCGTAATGCGGCTGCGACATCCAGAGCGCGATATTGTCCATGACTTTCATTTCCTTCGGGGGATGATTGCCCACCGGCGGCGCGCCGCCGGTGGCGAGAGCGTTATTTGCCGATGGTCCGCGACAGGCCGAGTGTGCGCTCGATCAGCATGATGATCAGCAGCGTCGCCGTGACCAGAACCACCGAGATGGCCGCCGTCATCGGATCGGTCTGGCTTTCGACATAGTTGAAGATCTCGACGGGCAGCGTCGTCAGCCGCGGACCGGTGATGAAGAGCGAGATCACCACCTCGTCGAACGACAGCAGGAAGGACAGGGCCGCACTTGCGACGATGCCTGGAGCCATCAGGGGCAGGGTGATGCGCCGGAAGACGGTCAAAGGCGAGGCGCCGAGCATTGTCGCTGCTTCTTCCACCGAGGGCGGCAGCGTCGAAAGCGAGGTGATGACGATGCGGATCACGTAAGGCGTGGTCACGATCAGATGGGCGATGATCAGGCCGGTGACGGTGCCAAGCAGCCTTGCCTGCACGAAGACCAGCAATATCGCCAGGCCAAGGACGATGGAGGGCAAGAGAAGCGGCGCCGTGAATAGGCTGAGCACGAACTCCTTGCCGCGGAACTCATGCCGGCCGATCGCATAAGCGGCCGGAATGCCGATGGCCAGCGACAGGGCGGTGACGATCGCTGCGATGCCGAGGCTGAGCCAGAAGGCGTTGATCAGCCCGGCGTGCTGGAACATCGCCACATACCAGCGCACGCCCCAGCTCTCGGGTGGAAAGGTCAGGTAGCTGTCATTGCTGAACGACAGCGGCAGGACCACCAGAATGGGCGCCAGCAGGAACAAATAGAGGAAGATGACGAGAATGCGGAAAGGAAGGCTTATTCTGCCGATCATGTTCAATCTCCCTCAATCGAACCGGCGCACGACCCGCGAATAGACCGCGAGCGCAAAGCCGAAGATGATGAGCACGATGACCGAAGTGGCCGCGGCCCGCGGCCATTCGAGCTGGATGATGGCCTGATCGAAGATTTCGGTCGCCAAGAGGAAGACGCGGCCGCCGCCGAGAAGTTTTGGCGTGATGAACGAGCTGATCGCCAGGACGAAACACAGCAGGCAGCCGAGCGCCACCCCCGGCAGCGTCAACGGAAAGATGATGCGGCGGAAACGGGTGAAGGCGTTGGCGCCGAGCGAGGCTGCGGCTTCTTCCAGACTCTGGTCCAGCTTGCCGAAGCCGGCGATCAGGGCCAGCGCCATATAGGGGATCAGGATTTCCACCAGGCCGATGAAGACGCCGAGCGTGTTGTTGATGAGCCGGATAGGTTCGGCGATCAGCCCCATCGACAACAGCGAGCCGTTGATCAGCCCCTGGTCGCCCAAAAGCACCATCCAGCCATAGGTGCGCACCACGCTGGAGACCAGCAGCGGCGAGACGGTGATGACAAACAGCACATTGCGCCAGACCGGCGACACACGGTGCAGGAACAGCGCGATCGGATAGGCGCAGACCAGCGTGGCGATGGTGACGGCGAAGCTGATCCACAGCGAGTTGATGACAAGCCCGAAGTTGAAGCTGTCGGTGAAGAAGTCGAGATAGTTCTTAAACGTATAGACATCGGTCAGAACGCCGCCCGAGCGGCTTTCCAGGAACGAAATCTGGCCAAGACGCAGCACCGGCAGCACGAAGGCGGCGAGATTGACCACGGCCATCGGCACGAGCAGGAGCACGATTGTCAGCGGAAAGCGCCGTTTGGGCGCGGTTGCGGCCGATGCAATGTCGGCCGGCATGTGGGTGATGGCGCTCATGACGGCCTAGCTCCCGAAAACCAGCATGTCTTGCGGCTTCCATTCGCAAAGCAGCATGTCGTCGGTGTCGAAGCCGTGGCCGGCACTGGCGGTCGGCACCTCGACCTTGAGCATGGCGCCGCCGATTTCGACCTCGTATTGCACGATGTCGCCGATATAGGTGATGCGAGCGATGCGTCCGCGCGCACTGTTGGTCGCGTTGCTGACCAATGCGCGATCGCGATCCGGCGTCAGGCTGATGCGATGCGGCCGGATGGCAGCCTTGGCCTTGCCGCTGCTCAGGCCCCTGGTGTCGCTGCGATAGACCTGGTCGCCGATGCGCGCCTGGTCGCGGCCGACGATCTCGCAATCGATGACATTGGCGCGGCCGACGAATTCGGCGACGAAAAGCGAGGCAGGCTTTTCATAGATTTCCGAAGGTGTGCCGAGCTGGGCCAGCCTGCCGCCGGACATGACGCCGACGACGTCGCACATGGTCAGCGCCTCGACCTGATCATGGGTGACGAACACGGTGGTGATCGACAGGCGCTTCTGGATTTCCCGGATTTCGATGCGCATGTCGTCGCGCAGCTTGGCATCGAGGTTGGACAGCGGTTCGTCCAGAAGAAGAATGCGTGGCCGGATGACGAGCGCGCGCGCCAGCGCGACACGCTGCTGCTGGCCGCCCGACATCTCCTTGGGCTTGCGACTGCCATATCCCGGCAGGCGCACCATTTCGAGCGCCTCCTCGACGCGGCCGCGCGCCTCCTGCCGGGAGACGCCGCGCATATCGAGGCCGAAGGCAATGTTCTCGGCAACCGTCATATGCGGGAACAAGGCGTAGCTCTGGAAGACCAGGCCGATGTCGCGTTTGTGCGGCGCGCGCCGGGCAACGTCGTCGCCGCCGATCAGGATTTCTCCTGAGGAGACCGGGGCAAGGCCGGCGATCATGCGCAGCGTCGTCGTCTTGCCGCAGCCGGAGGGGCCGAGAAGGCCGAGAAGCTTGCCTTTGGGCAGGTCGAGATCGAGCTTGTCGACGGCGATGAAGCCTGACTCGTAGCGTTTGGTCAGGCCGCGCAGCTGCAGGAAAGCGTCGTCCGGTTTCGGCTCGGCTTGCGGAATGGCGGTCGGGTGCGCCTCGAGGCGCGTGGCCAGCGTTTGCATGAGCTTACCTCTGTTTCATCTGGTTGAAGCGGTCCGCACGGGCCGACCGGCCGGAGCGGGCATGAAGTGCCATGCCCGCTCCGGCGTCGATGTCAGCGGCTTGCCGGGATGATCTGGCGCCGCCAGGGCGACAGGATGTCGTCACGCATGGCGCCGATGCTCATCCAGTCGACGGGGATCAGCTTCTTCTGCTGATCGGCGTTCATCAGCGGGATACGCTTGCGCGTCTCTTCGTCGACCTCGGCCTTGGTGTTGGTCGGGGCATAGAACATCGCCTTGGCAAAGCGTGCCTGGACCTCCGGGTCCAGCGTGTAGTTGATGAATGTTTCCGTCGCCTCCTGGTCGGGCGCATTGGCGATCGCGCTGATCACGTTGATCTGCGATGCGGTGCCCTCGACGGGGCCGACCGACTGCATGCGGCCTTCGGTCTGGTCGCGGAAGAACTGCGACCGCGCATTGTAACCGATCGAGACGGTGGCGGTGCCGTTTGCCACCAAAGTGTAGGCGTCGGGCTTGGGCTCCCAAGTCTGCACCGCCGGGGCAAGCTCGACCAGCTTCTTGACGCCTGGCTCGATCGACTGCTTGTAGTCGTCCTGGCCGGCAAGACGGTTGGCGATGATGGTCAGAAGGATTGCCTGGATGTCGCCGCCGCCCTGTGCCGGGATGATCACCTTGCCCTTTTGCGCCGGATCCCACAGCGCCTCCCAGCTGGTGGGCGGATTGTCCTTGTAGGTGTCGCGATTGTAGATCAGCGACAGCGTATCGTAGGTCAGGGGAATGGCGGCGCCGCCGAGCTCCTTGCCGATGTCGGCGAGGTCGGCATAGTTGCTGATCTTGGTGGTATCGAGCTTGGCAACGAGGCCTTCTTCCGACGCGATCTTTGCCACCGACAGGTCGTAGATCACGGCATTTGCCTGCGGCGCGTCCTTCTGGGCACGCATGTTGCCGAGCGACGTCGCGGCATTCTGGACGCCGAAGAACGTCACCTTGATGTCGGGATGCGCCGCGTTGAACGGCTCGATGACCGCCTTCTGGTAATTGTCCTGAAAGGCACCGCGATAACCCATGACGGTGATGTCGGCGGCCTGGGCGACGACCATGCCGCCTAGTGTCATCGATGCGGCGGCAAGCGCCAGGACGGAGGTAAGGTCTGCCAGTTTCATGTTTTCGTTCCCCATTGCTCTGACTGTTTTTGTTCTCTGGTCAGGCTAGAAGCAGGGAAATTTTCGGTCCAACGGGTATTTCTGTCTGGCTGTTCGATTTTCCTTTCCGGGCATGGAGCGGCAGGGTCCTGCCGACGCCCTGCGCAACGCCGAAGAGCATGACCGGCACACCATGTCATCGCGGAAGGGGCAGCAAACTCGTCTTATGAGCTGAGGATAGCCGAAGTCGACGCGAGCACATCTGAGAAAGGGTAAACTCGCGTGCCGCGGCAGGCGACATTGCCGGAGGCAGCCAGCGGCATCGATGTGGGTCAGCAGGCCGGCAGCGTTGGGGCCGTTTCCGGGCTGTCGGCTTTTCGGAAGCACTTGGCGAAAAGCTGCCATTCCAGGTCAGCGCCATCATTCAAAATTTGTCTCGTCAGCTTACGACCCCGATTGAGACATTAGAGGTCGAATTACGACATCCCAAAAGCAGTCATTCACCTTCAAGCCTGCGACAGCAGCTCAGCGCCCTCAAGTCAGCCGCAGATTTCCCGAAAGCGAACATTTGACTGTCTATCGATAAGCAGTGAGCGAATTAGCGACTACACTAACGGTCAGCTTCCAAATGGAAGTCTGAGAGTGCCGATTCGATTGCCTTGGCTGCTTCAAGCACCATGCCTTCCGCCCCTCGACGGCTCATCGTCGCAGCCATGCGCGCTGGCCCAGGACGATCCGATCGGGCAAGACCTTGCTATGCCTCCGGGTAGCCAATCCGCGGACCGCTGAGGGTAGCGCGATAGGACGGGGCCATGTGGCCCGGCGTCCAGTCGATCTCCGGGGAGATGGTCACCTCGACCGAACAGATGCCGGGCAGGCTCATGAGCTTCTCCTTGGCTTGCGCCGTGAAGCTGGGGCCCATCATGCAGCAGGGCGAGGTCACGCGCAGATGCAATCTTACTGCTACAGCGTCGCCCTCCATCGCAAGATCGAGTTCCTTGATCAGCCCCATCCTGACAAGCCCGACCGGCTTGCCGATCCCGGCACTGCAGGGATCGATGATCTGATCCAGGGCGTCCTCGACCGCGCTACGCATATCCATCATTCCGTCCCCCTGCCGCTTGTCCACGGTTCGGCGAGCCGGTCGCGTTTCGCAAACTCATCGGTTGCGGCAACCCGCTTTAGGTTTTCCACGTCGAGGTTGAGGATACGCGCCTGTGTCCCTCCAAGCATCATGCGCTTGATCTCGGGAGTCAGCGCTGGATAGGCATAACCTTCCTGCATGCTGAGCGGAATCTGGAAATTCCAGAAAGCTTCCAAGAACGGCTGGGGATGGATGACCGGCACGCCGGTTCCCCAAACGATGCGATCCGCAGCGCCCGCCTGAACCAGAGAGCCCAGTATGTGGGCTAGCCGTTCCGGGGCGTAGAAGATCAGGGCGCTTGTGCCCTCAAGGTTGATCGTCACGTTGGAGTTGTAGGTCGCCTTCAGCACGGTATCTTCGAGGAACGCAAAGCCACCGTGGAAGATTTCGAAGTTCATCTCCGGGAAACTGGTCGCGGCATCGTTGACATCATCGACCATGAAATACTCGTGGCCGACGTTACCGAACGGGATTGCCTTGTGCATGGCAACGGTCTTGATGCCGCGCTTGAGCATCCGCTCGTAAAGCGGAAACATCAGTTTCTCGTCGTCCATCCTGGTGCCGCGCACCGTGCCGCCTACGAGATCAAGCGGGTAGAACTTGAAGGCCGACACTTTCTCCTCGTCCAGGAAGCGGTCGATCTCATCCAGCACGTTCTCGTGATAGGGGCTGATACCGCCATAGATGAGGACGCGTCCGGGCCACCGCTCGCGCATCTCCTTGCCGACGTAGAGCGGACCGCCGCCATCCTTGAACAGGTTGAAGATCGGCAGGTGGTGATAGACGCAGGCATCGACCTGGCTCTCGCCGAAGAGCGAATGGCCGATCAGATCGGCATCCTGCATGATCCGATGCGGTTGCGGGACAAGCCATTTGGGCGCGTCGCGCGGCGTGTAGAACTCGTGGATCCCCCACAACATCTGCGTCATCATGGGGGCATATGAGCCGGGTATCAGGTTGTCGGGCGCATGATTGTAGGTATGCGCTACCCCATCTATGACGAAGATGTCGTCGGGAAGCGGTTCCCAGGCTTTTCCGTCGGATATCCGGGCGGCGATCCTCGGGTCGATTCCGGTCTCCCCACCGAATTGCGCTGTTTGTTCTGGCATTGTTTTTCCCCTGGCTCTCTGGCGTGGATCTGGCCGACCTTTATGTCTGCTTGTGGCGAAGCAGGAAGTTCAGCGCGGCATTGTTGAAAGCGACCGGATTCTCGATGTTGAGAAGATGGCCGGCATCCGGCACCACGGTCAGCGTCGCATCCGCAATAAGCTGCGCGATCTCCTTGGACATGGAGAGCGGGGTGAGCGGATCGTCCGCCCCGCACATCACATGGACGGGCACGGTCATGTGGTCGAGGCCCGCATGAGTGTCGAGATTCACCAGCGCCTCGATGCTCTTTATGTAGCTGTGCTTGTGCAGTCTCGACATGCTGTCTACGAGTTGCGCCAACGCCGCCTCGGACGCCTTCGGTCCCAGCAGCGATCGCGCTACGGGTTCGGCGATATCGGCTGGTTCCTTGCC
This sequence comes from Aminobacter sp. LjRoot7, assembly GCF_964252895.1. Lineage (NCBI taxonomy): Bacteria > Pseudomonadati > Pseudomonadota > Alphaproteobacteria > Hyphomicrobiales > Phyllobacteriaceae > Aminobacter > Aminobacter sp. LjRoot7. The sequence continues at coordinate 66,818 of NZ_CAXUPX020000002.1, read as the reverse complement.
ACTCATCAGCGGTTCTTTGCGGGACCGGATGAATTCCGCTCGGGCCTCCGGCGTGAAGCGGGAAAAACCAGTGTTGGTCGCGCACAAGGTAATCGTACTAAGCCTGTGAGGGTAGGAATGAGCGAAATCCATAGCGATGCGCCCCCCCATCGACAGCCCGATGATATGCGCGCGCTCCTCGCCAAAATGATCGAGGACTCTGGCCAGGTCGTCGGCAAAATCCCTGAACCGCAACGACGCTTCGTAGTCGTCGCTGTCGCCATAACCCCTGGCGTCCCAGGCGACGGCGCGGAAATGCTCTCCGAAAACCGGCAGATTGTCACGCCAGTTTCGCCGGTTGCCGCCGATGCCGTGCATGAAGACGACAAGCTCTCCCTTGCCGACGCTCTCCACCGCTATCCGGGGCGATGACCCGACGAAACTCGTTTCGATTGTAGCGAGACCAGGCATGACTGACTTCACTTGTGCAGCAGGTTGCGGACGCGTGAGCCACCGGTCGCAGCGATAAGCACGGCTCCCGCGAACAGTTGCTGCGAGTAGGCCGGAGCGCCGATCAGAAGCAGGCCGAGCGTTCCGGTCCCGATGATATAAACGCCGATTACCGTGCCGAGGATGTGGAAGCGCCGGTTGGCAAGGGTTACGTACCCAAGGAATGCCGCGGCATAGGTCGGGAGCATCATGGACGTGCCGAACAGAGGGGTAAGCGAACCCTGCCTGGCGGTGTACATGAAGCCGGTGATGCTCGCCAGGACGGCGCAGGCAACGAACGCGAGAAGTACGTTTCGGTTGACACGAATTCCGGCCATACGGCTGGCCGCCCGATTGCCGCCTGTCGCGTATAGATGACGCCCTGTCACCGTATAGCGCAGCGCTATGGCGATCAGTATTGCCAAAACCAGGAGATAGAAGAAGGGCGCCTGCAACCCGGCGATGCGCCAGGAACCGTACCATACGAAAGCGTCGGTGAAGCCCATGAAAATAACCGAATTGCCGGTCACCCAGAGGGTCGCGCCGTCAAGCAGGCTTGCCGTGCCGATTGTCGCAACCAGGGCCGGGATTTCGAGCACCGTTACGAGGACGCCGTTGAAGGCTCCAATGATCAGTGCGCTGGCGAGAACCACAAGGAACGCTGTCGGGACCGGCCATCCGAGCTGCGTGATCAGGACAGTTGCAAGCGCGCCCGCCAAGGAAGCGGTCGCAGCGATGGAAAGATCGAATTCGCCGACGATCAGGACCAACGTCAGGCCGCACGCGAGGAGGGCGAGCAGCGCTCCGTCGTTGAGGATCGTCACGAAATTTTCGCGCGTGGGAAAATAGGCAGGTTCGGCGATCGAAAAGCCCAAGATCAGCAGCACGAGGAAAATTACGGGTGTCGCGGATGCGGTGTCAAAACTGCCAATCCATGACGAGCGCGCCGATGTGTTGGGCGGTGTGTCAGTGGTTTCCGGAATCGTCATACGGCGACCTTTGTGCTGTCAGAGGAAGACAGGAGGCGATGCAGCATCGCATCCTTGGAAATATCGGCGCCCCTTAGTTCGTCGATGATCGTCCCGTCCTTCAGGAGAAGGACTCGATCGCACAGGGCTTGCAGTTCCTCCAGTTCGGAAGACACCACCAGAATGCCGCGCCCTTCATGGGCAAGCTCGCGAATGGCGCCATAGATCTGGGTCTTCGAGCCGATATCGACGCCATGCGTCGGCTCGTCGAGCAGGAGCAGGCGAACCGGACCCAGCACCCATCGCGCGAAGATCACCTTCTGTTGGTTTCCGCCGGATAGAGCCAGCATCGAGGCGTTTATCGAGGGCATCCGTACAGAGAACCGTCGCGTCGCTTCCTCGGTTTTGCGCTGCTCGACGCGAAGGTTCAAAAAGCCCCTTGTTCGAAAACGGTTTCCCCAAGGCAGGGATACGTTCTGCCAGATAGGCAGCGTTTCGACGAAACCGTCATGGCTGCGCTCTTCCGTCACGAGGGCAATGCCCTCCTGCAACGCCTGCCGCACCGAGCCGATTGCGGCAGGCCTGCCGTCAAGAAGGACATCGCCGGCAGTTCGCGGTGATGCGCCCGCAATCATCCGCAGTATGCGCGACCGGCCCGAGCCTCCAAGGCCGGCTATCCCGACGATCTCGCCCTTGGCAATGTCAAAGCTTATGTCGGTAAGTCTCTTGTCGCAGAGCCCCTGAACTGAAACCAGCGTTTCCCGTTTCTGGCCGACCGGTCCGTCTTCGCGCGCAAACAGGTCCTGCATGTCGGAGCCGACGATGTCGTGCACCAGTCCGGCCTCGGTCATCTCGTCAAGCCGCGTCGTCGATATGCGCCGACCGTCGCGCAACACGGTCACGCGATCGGCGATCCGGAAGACCTCTTCAAGGCGATGGCTGACATAGATGACGCTGACGCCCCGCTTCCTCAGTTTGTGGATGGTGTCGAGAAGGGTGCGGACCTCCGGTTCGGACAGGGACGCCGTGATCTCGTCGAGCACCAGGAGTCTGGGCTTGCGGAGCAACGCCCTTCCCAATGCCACCATCTGGCGTTGATGCGCGCTCAGCGAGGCGAGAGCCGTCCGTGGATCGACGGACAGTCCCAGCGATGCCAGGCTTGCCTCACACTCGCGATGCTGGGCTTTCCAGTCGATCAGGCCGGCCCGACGATGTTGATATGGAAGGCCTATGAGAAAGTTCTCGGTAATTGAAAGATCGGCAATGAAGGGCGGCCGCTGATGGACGAAGCCGATCCCTGCGGCCAGCGCATCGCTGGGATGCAGGAGCCGCAGCGGATTTCCGGCCAGCATCATAGAACCCGCATCAGGTGGGAAATCTCCCGCGAGTATCCGGATGAGAGTCGATTTCCCCGCGCCATTCTCACCGACCAGCGCGTGGATTTCGCCCTCGCGCACATCGAAATCCACTCCCTTCAGTGCACGGGTCTCACCGAAGGTCTTCGAGATATTGGAGAACTGGAGAAGGGACATATCGATGCTTGCTCCGCGAGCGAATGAAGCCGGCGGCGGACTGCATGTCCGCCGCGAAGGCCCTGACGCGTCTGTTCCGCAGGCTACTCAGCCGCCGCCCAGATCTCACGGAACTTCACCTTGAAATCGAAGCCCGGATCGTACCGCTTGCCCGGCGCGGCATTCGACTGGATGGTCAGTTGAAGCGGGAAGTCCTTGTTCACGCCGACCTCGGCCTTGTTGATGGCGCGATTGCATTCGTCGATACCGGCCCAGGCCACCCATTCCAGGCCCCAGCTGATCGTCGCGACCTGACTGCCGCCGGAAACGATCGAGGCCAGCGCGACAGGTTCGCCGTCGAAGCCCAACGCCTTGATCTCGGTCCGGTCACGTTGCCGCGCGGTTGCGAGCACCGGAACGAGCGATTCGTCATACGGCCCCAGCACCCACTGGATGCTATCCTTTGGATGCTTGGTCAGCAGCGCCTGTGTCTTGGTGATCAGGTCGGAAGCGCCCGCGCCGACATTGAACTCCACTTCTTCCACGACCTTGGCGACGTCGCCGCCATGTTCTGCGAGATAATCCTTGAACCCCTGGAGCCGCTCCCCCAGTTGCGGAAAGGCGGGGGCGGTAAACATGACGACGTTGCCGCCACCATTGGCAACCACATAAGCCGCAAGAAGCTTGCCCGCTGCGGTCTGATCAATGCCGAAGCCGATGTCGCCGCCAAACTCCCTCGGGTCGTCGGCGAAGCCCGTCACGAAGGCAATCCCCTTTTCCTTCCCGCGCAGGATCTGGGCGCGGATATCTCGCGAAGGTGAGCCGATGGTAAGCACGCAACTCACATCGCGGTTGATTGCCGCCTCGACGGCTTTTTGAGTGACGGCGGGATCGCCTTTCGAATCTATTGGTATGACTTTCCACCCTATGGCTTCGGCGGCGGCTGTGGCGTCGGCAAGAGCGGTCTGGCAGACCGAGAGTGCGAGAGGACATGGAACAACCGCGATCGTCGCGTCCTTCACGGGTTTCGGTGATGTCTCGGCGCCGGTCCAGCGCGACGAGCCCGCACCGAGCGGGTCGCGCGACATCACCGTGTTGGTGGCCTGATCGACAACCTTCTTGGCGAAATCGATGGCGCCCTGATCTACGGCCGAGGCCGGCAATGCGGTGGTCGCGGCCAATGCGAACGCAATCAGCGCGACTCCTGTCATTTTCCGTGAAGTACCGTTCATCCCGTTGTTCCCCAATGCGTGGTTGTGATCACCACTGCCTGGCCTTAGTAGAGCGTCGGCGCGGACAAATGTCTTGGTGCAATCGTGCACGACAAATGCTGCGTTTGTGCACTCCCATGGGTAGCGCTGCGGGCTTGTGAGAGACCAATCGCTGCGGTAACGTATCCAGGGTTGTTGGTGCCGATGATTACTGTCCTATCCACCGATGCGGTCGATCCGACCGCCCGATTTACGAGTTTCCAGCAGGCGATCTGCCAGATCGCGGATTTGTCGGCGCATCGGTCCGAAACCGACGCCTACCACGCCAAGATTCGAAAGAGCCGGGTTGGTTTCCTCGACTGTTCGTTCGTCGACTGCGAATCCGTTGTCATCGAACGGAGCCTTGCCAATATCGGGCGGGACAATGGCAAGGATTATCTGCTGGCATTGCAGATAGACGGGAGCGGTGTAACCCGCCACATAGGCCGCGATGTCCGGCTGATGCCCGGGGACTTCACCATCGTTGACGCCACTCTGCCCTATTCTGTCGAGTTCGATGGTCCAGTTCGGCGGGTCGTCGTCCGGTTTCCGCGCAACGAGTTCGTCCAACGGGGGCTGAGTACCGACAGGCTGTGCGGACATGTATTCCGTGGGGAAAGCGGTGCCAGCGGCCTCGCCTCCCAGATACTTGGCTCGCTCGCTGCCGATCGCGCAGGTATCGGCCCGCAAGCGGGATACTCGCTGGCCGCCGCCATTCTCGACCTCATAGCCGATTCCGAGCCCAATGACGATTCATCGCGCGGCAATGACCTCACGCAATCCCACGATCATCTCATCCGCCGCATTCGCAGCATCGTGCTAGTCAATCTCTCGGATCCGGAGCTTTCGGTTTCTTTCGTTGCGGCAAAGGCGGGTATTTCTGTTCGCTACCTGCACAAGCTTTTCAGCGCCACAGGAACGACACTTCATAAATGGATCGAAAACGAGCGTCTCGATCGCTGCTACCGCACTCTCCAACGCCTAAATCAGCGCAGCCAGACGATACAGGACATAGCATTCGCGAACGGTTTCAACGATCCCGGCTACTTCAGTCATCGCTTTACCCGCAAATATGGGAAGAGTCCGCGTCAGGTGCGAATGAAGGCGCTTTAGCTGCTTGAAACTCGCGCTTGTTCTGCTTTCTTGAATACAATCTCCAGAAGCCGCCGGTCCGATTTCGGCCCCTAATTCGCTAACCTTGGCACATCTGCTTCCAATGCGGGAAATGATTTTCCGCGGCTCATCTGGGGCCGGAAGCAGTCAGTCCGGTTTTGGAACGAACTAGCCAGAAAGTAGCCCCCACGGAACGAGATCGACCTGCGCGGTGAAGACGAGCATATCGCGAATCCACTTCTGAAGCCTCCAACAGCCGGTCACGCCGTGTCAGGGCGTCGCTGCGAGGTCGATGTCCTTTTGTGGCCCCTGGGTAAAGACTAACCGTTCGAATTGTTCTGCGCACCGGACGAGATGAACCTTGGTACCGCTGTGTCATTGCTGCCGCCATAGATTTCTGAGATCGTTCTTCGAGGCAGGTTGCGCTTCGCACTGCCACAAGCTGCGTTCGTCCGAAGAAAGGCCGAATCGATGGATGAGTGGCGAATTGGAGATGTCCAGGTAACCAGAATTCTGGAAATGTGTGAGCCGCTGCGGACACCGTCGGAATGGTTCCCCGACAGCACTGTCGAAGCAATCAAGCCCCATCTTCATTGGCTATTGCCGCGATCGATATCTCCTGCGACAGGGCGAATTATTCTTCCCATTCAGAGCTATCTGGTTCGTACCAGGCACCACACCATTCTCGTTGATGGTTGCGTTGGCAACAACAAGTCATGCAAAGACTTTGCGCATTGGCATGACCGCAATGACGGCTCCTTTCTAGACCGATTGGCGATAGCCGGAGTGGCGCCGGAACAGATCGACTTTGTACTTTGCACCCATCTTCATGCCGACCATTGCGGGTGGAATACGCGACTGGTGGACGGGCGTTGGGTTCCGACATTTCCGAATGCGCGCTACATCATCGCACGACGCGAATTTGAGGCTGTCCTAGCAGCGTCTGGTGACCCGGAGGAACGGACCTACGACGAAAATGTGCTGCCAATCATTGAAGCGGGTCAAGCCCATCTTGTTGAGATGGATCATGCACTTGACGACGAGGTGTGGCTGCAGCCAACGCCCGGCCATACCGCTGGGCACGTGGCCATCAGGATAAGGTCTCTTGGAGTGGAGGCCGTGTTTTCAGGCGATATCATGCATTGGCCGATGCAATGTATCCACCCGGACTGGAATTTTCGCTACGACGCCGACCCCGACCAAGCTCGTCGGACCCGATGGGCATTTCTTGAGGCGTGCGCAGACAGCAGCCACATAGTCATGACGGCACATTTTCCCCTACCCTCGGTGGGGACGATCACGCGGCGTCAGTCATCATTCTGGTTCAATGACTATTAGTCGCCTTGACCTGCCAATGCATTTGCCACGATCGAGCATCAAGTCTCATTAATCGGCCGTTCGTTGTCACGCCCATAGGGCGTGCAGCTCAGCCGTCCTTCCGTACTCGCGCTCGACATTCTGCCGCTCGGATCTGTTTAACCCGTGACCGCAATCAGCAATTGCGACACAACGACGAAGACCGCTCATCCGCCTCTGACGGAAATTGTGGGTCAACGGTCATGCTAATTTCAGTCACCAATTTCCGCCGGAGAGCCGCGGCATAGTCGCCAGGGTCCTTCAGCGCCATTACGAATGCCTGCGGACCGCCAATGACATTGTCAGCGAAGTATTCGGTGAGATCGTACACAACGCTACGTATCATCTCGGGAATGGCAATTGCGTTGATTGTGTACCCCTTGGCAATAGCCTGCCGTCGGCTCACTTCAACGGGCAAGCCGTCGTTGTTGGTGCCATTGGCCGAGATGTCGATGATCTTGCTGGCGGCTGATCCAACGTACCTGTCAAGCAGAAGGCAGGCCAAATCGATGGCGAAGGAAATGGAGGTCGCGCACTCGTATTCACAGCCGAGGCCTCTATCGCCTTCCTCGCGGATGATCGATGCCACGGCTTGCGCATCCTCAAGCCCGCAGACGCTTGTCCACGGCACCACCGAACGAGCATGCCCGGAACTTGCCCATTCGAAATAGGTTAATGCGATGCAACCGGTTCGGTTGCGGGCAATAGCTGCGACGACCTCAGGCGAGGAGATTGCTGCGGCATGGCCTTCGCGTTGCAGGTTGGCGGTGGCAGGATCGATGGATGCTGAGACGTCGACCGCGAATACAATCGCCGCATCAACGTCAGCAGCATTTGCCTGCGGTGTACAAAGCGCCGACGCGGCAAGCATTGCTCCCAGATGGGCAGCGAGATACGCGGTCATATCAGGCACCGTCTGGAGGCGCGAAGAAGCAGTAGACGACGCCCCCCATGGAATGGAGGCAGATGTGAAAATTGCTGTCGCCGGACGGCAACTCGTCACCGCAAGGGATCAAGAACAACTCCGGCCACATCACACGCGGGTGATCACCGCGGCCAAGCGCGACCAAGAAGCCGCGAGGTCCTTTCTCGACTGATCGGTTAGGTATCCTCTGGCATTCGCCGCTGAGAGCATCACCCTTGCAGCATTCTGGAGGGTAGGTCCAACCCGTACCAGCTTCGTGGGCTTGCGCCTGATGGATCGCTGGAAAGAGGGCTATCGCAACCACAACTGAGCCTACAAGGCTCCCCATTGCGTCTCCGGCCCGAAACCGCGCCACGCCCATGTGGCCCCCCCAATCCCTAGGAGAACATGACTGATGCTACGCCGCGTTACGAGCATCTGACAGGTGGCCGAAGGAGCTAGGCGATCCGAATAGTACACGCTGAGCTTTTCGAGCCTGAAAGCGCTAACGCAGCGCGTGGAGCGTGGCATCATGTTCCTGGCCTTTCTTCATAGTGTGGCCAGCTGCCCCTCACGCCTTCCGGTCGTGAGAACAAAGCTTGCTGCTTTGAACGGCGCAACGTGTCTGATCATGGCTGACCGCTGACGCCATCGGCCGACAACGCCAGCCCTCTTCCCCAGCCGTCCATGATTTTCGACAGTTGCTCGGGTAGTCGGGAGTGAGAGTCCACTAATGCGCGTCCGATACTCGAGCCCGCCCCTAATCCTCAGGGGATGCGGGATGCCAGGTTGGAAGATCAGCCCATTCGGCTGTGGTCATTGTCGAAAGGAGCTCGGTCGAAGGGAGCTCGGTTTGGACTGGAGGCCGCCACTTGGGCATTATGTGCCCAACTGCACCGAGAAGCCGAGATACGGCGTGCGAGAACGAACTACTAGATATTCCAATGACTTGGGACATAGCCACCTCCTGTCGATCAGCGACAGCGGCAGTCTCGGCTCATCTGGCGGTTTGTGTCCCAAAAGACCGCCAAAATCTCTCGAAAATCCACGAGCTCAGTCCGGCAGGCCTGCCCTGCGAAGCCCTTCGGCAAGAATATGATAGCGCTCATGATAGGGGCGCCGATTTAGCCTTTCGAAATGCGACATGGTCAGCCAGGGAGCGAGGGCCAAAAGTCTTTCGACTGCTTGTTTGGCTTTCTCAACTTGGCCAAGGTGCCCGTATGCAGCCGCCAAGGTGTACCAAGACGCCAGCCACTCCCCATTGGCTGTGATGCTCCTAAGCGCCCATTCGATAGCCGCCTCAAACTCCTTGCTGAAAATGTGGGAGTAGCTGATGCCGAGGAGGATTTCGTAGTTTACCAGCGCCGCAGGAGAAATCTCACACGCCTTCAAGAACGTTTGCCTTCCCAGTTCCAGGTCACCGGCCAGCACATTGCAGAAGGCAAAGAGCGACAACACAGTTGGGTTATTAGGGTTGGCGAGGCGAGCCTCCGCAAGCATTGCAAGGCAGCGCTCACGCTGACCTCCGAGGATAAGGAGGATCAACGCCGCAATGGCGACGACTTGCGGATCATCATGTCCCACTTCGGCGGCACGTTCGGCAAGTTCGAGCGAACGTCTTCGTTCAGTGTCGCTCATGCCTGTTCCAAATGTGTCTTGTCGCTCATACGCCCAGGCCGCTTGCGCCAAGCCGGCAGCAAAGTCTGGATCGAGCCTCACACATTCTTCAAGCAAGCGAATTGCCTCGGCTCGCGCCGTCGGCTCAACGGTTCGAAAGAGCGGAAGTGCTCGCAGGTATAGGTCATAGGCATCAAGACTCTCCGGTCGCTTTCGCCGAGCACGCTCGATTTCCGCTCGACTGATGGCGGGTTCGACCAGCCCTACGATCGCCTCGGTGACCCGGTCTTCAAGGTCAAAGAGGTCGGCAACGACCCCCTCGAAGCGCTCAGCCCAGAGCTGAGTGGCGTCGAGCGCATCGAGCAAATGTGCACTGACACGAACCCGTTCGCCCGAACGAAGTACGGAGCCTTGGAGGAGATACCGGACGCCGAGCGTCGCAGCGATGTCCCCCGGCGAGGAGCTGTGTGCCAAAGCCGCAGCGGATGTGAGTGAGGGTGTGACGGAGAGGCCTCGGAAGCGGGACAAGGCAGCGACGATTCCCTCGACGACTCCCTCCGCCAAATAAGCTGAATCGCCGGCTCCAGATGGGTCTCTAAAAGGGAGCACTGCAATGACAGGGCGTATCGGTTCCGAATGGTGGTCGTCACCGCGAGCGAGCGTTCGCAGGAAGCGGTAGCCGAACCGAGGAACCGTCGCGATCCATTCCGCTCCGTTCTCGGTGCGGCCCAGAACCTTGCGAAGTGCTGCAATCTGGACTGAAAGGTTGGCTTCTTCGACCGTCAGACCCGGCCAGCCGCGCTCAAATAATGTATCCTTGGAGACCGGCTCGCCGCGCGCCTCGATTAGAGCAGCAAGCAACGCCGTACCGCGTTGCCCTATGGATAGGGGCTCGCCATCCCGCGTCAGGATGCCGGTCAGCGGGTCAAGAACAAACAAACCGAAGGAGTATTTGGCGTCCACCATAAGGTCAGTTCTAGCCCACTGGCTATGTAGATGGAACCGACGGTCCGCCCTCGTCGCTCACCATCGCCGTGTTGGGAAAAGCCTCTTCGGCATACGACCGTATTCGGCTGACGAGGAGTCCCCGTGCAACCTGAGGGGGCTAGGCTCTCTCTGGCTTAGCGAGGGAAGATATGGTCGATCCGATCTTGGCCGACGCCGACTGATCTGCCCCCACCGAGTGTCCATCGACTATCATAGTGTGGACCACTCGGAAGGGGCCCGATTATGAACGCCATCGACGCTGAATGACAGCTTTCGGGAAATCGCCGACAGGTTCGGAACGACCGATATGGGCGCAAAGCAGACCCGTCTTTGCGCACGCTACTCTACTCCAGGGCACTCCCGCCCATGAAGGCGACTTTACATCATCTCGAAAATGGGCGCAGATCGAACCAGCAAGGCAGAGATGGAGAACGCCAATGCGCGACGGCGGAATTCGCCGCCGAAACTACGCTGTCGCCGCCGTTTGCACGCTCACTCCCACTCAATTGTTTTTGACCCAGCTAGGTTGTTGATCTAGCTGGGTTTTTTCTTATTTTCAGCACCGAATGCCGACCCATGAGCCGTCAATATCTTACGCTGTTGATTTCATTGAGGATTTGCCGAAAAATTATAATGTGAATACTTCGGCGTCTGTCGACATCAATCGCCGATTTTTGCTCGCCAGTCAGCCCCTAGAATCAAACGACTTGCACGAAAAAGTACCGTCACCCACGAACCAGTTTGGCATTGGTGTCGAAGTCCCCAAATTATCGGAAGTTCGAAATATGACGAATGGTTGCGGCAACCGGAGCGCGTCTTTGTTCCAGCGGGGCTAGAACACTGACCCTCAGAGGCGCGGTAGCACCAGCCGGCGACCTTAGCTGCATGAACCATCTCGCCAAGTTCGGTGAATCTGGATATCGCCTTGGTGTGTCGATGCTTCAGGATGGATAGTGTGCAGCTTCCTGTGCGAGCGATTTGGGTTTTCCATGCGGCGGCGCGGGCTGGAAGCATCTCGCGCGCAGCAGAGGAACTCGGCGTCACTCCTTCCGCCGTCACCCAGCAGATCCAGTCGCTCGAGGTTCAACTCGGGGTCTCTCTACTCACCAAGCTGGGACGTCGAGTGGTACTGACCGAGGCTGGCGAGTTGTACTATGCCAAGATCACCGACGAGATCGAAAGGATCGAGGAAGCAACCGGCACCATACGCGGCTACAGGTCCGTGACGACCCTCACCGTGCGGGCTACGCCGACGCTCGCCAACAAGTGGCTGCTGCCAAGACTCGGTGCCTTCCTTGACCGAAACCCGACACTCGACATTCGCCTGGACGGGACGAACGAACCAACTGATTTCAACCGCGAACTCGTCGACCTGGAGATCCGTCATGGCGATGGGCGCTGGCCTGGTTTGTTTGTCGAAGGCATGGCCGAGGAGACATTCTTGCCCGCTTGTTCGCCAAAAATCGCGGCGGCCGGAAGTCTCGGGCCCGAGGAACTGACAAGGTTCCGCCTTATCCACTCGGTGAAGTCGCAGGCTCAGTGGACGACCTGGTTCAAGCTGACAGGCGTGCAACCCGTGCAAGGATGGCGCCGAGTCCTGTTCGATCGCAGCCACATGGCCATCGACGCTGCCGTCGACGGAATGGGGATAGCGCTCGAAAGCACGATGATGATGGAGCGCGAGTTGCGCCAGGGCTCGCTGGTCTGCCCGATCGCCGAACCTCCGCCGGTCCGGATCGTCACACAGTGGATCGTGTGTCCGCGTGATCACTTGCGACAGAAGAAGGTCCGCCTCTTCCTAGACTGGCTGCGTGAAGAGCGCGCCTTAATCCCCGGATAGTCCGCAACCGACGAGCAGGTGGCAAAGACTCCCCCCCCTCAAGATACTGGTGCTGCCGCGCCATGATCGTTTAGCACCGCTAAACAATTGAGCCCGACTTCTAAATTGCGCTAATATCTCTACTCGCTTACGAATGAGCTGCTGCACACGACGAGTGTCGGCCCGCCGGAAGAGGAGCCGGGCGGAGGAGGTCTCTGAAGTTCTCGAAAAGATGCGATGCATCGTTCAGCCTCGCCAGCCCAGCCGCTGGCGAACCGACCTTCTGCGCGTTGGTTTCAGGTGGCGTGATTTTGATTTGAATTGATCGTGCGAAGGATATCGCAATGAACCTCTACACACTCCTTGCAGCGCGTGCGGATCGTGGACGTCCAGTCCGCGTCGGATTGATCGGTGCCGGCAAGTTCGGCTCTATGGTGCTTTCCCAGGCGCAGCGCATTGCCGGATACCATATGGTTGCCGTAGCTGATCTCAACGTCGTCAAGGCACGGGAGTCGATGCAGCGTGTCGGCTGGCCAGAAGAGCGCTATCGGGCAAAAAGCGCAGGCGAAGCGGTGAAGACAGGTACAACCTTCGTCACTGACGACGTGGCGGCGCTGCTTGCTTGCGATGAGATCGAATGCGTGATTGAGGCTACAGGTCACCCGATCGCGGGAACCCGTCACGCACTGGCAGCCATTGAAGCGGGCAAGCACGTCATCATGGTCAATGTCGAGGCCGATGTCATGGTTGGCCCGATCCTGGCGGAGAAGGCCCGTCAGAAGGGCGTCATCTACTCCATGGCCTATGGCGATCAGCCTGCTCTGATTTGCGAATTGGTTGACTGGGCTCGCGCCACAGGCTTCGAAGTGACTGCCGCCGGCAAGGGCATGAACTTTGAGCCGCGCTACCGCTATTCGACGCCGGACACCGTTTGGAGTTTCTTCGGCTGGACTGAGGAAGAAGTTGCCAAGGGTGACTTCAACCCAAAAATGTACAACTCGTTCACCGATGGCACCAAGGCAGCGATCGAGATGGCCGCAGTCGCCAACGGCACTGGCCTGGACTGCCCCGATGACGGCCTCGCCTTCCCGCCAGCTGGTCTCCACGACCTTGCCAAGGTCTTCCGTCCCGCAGCCGACGGCGGCCGGATGGCGCGCTCGGGCCTGGTGGACATTGCCGCCAGTCAGGAGCCTGATGGCCGCGAGGTGTTCAACAACATCCGCTATGGCGTGTTCGTGACGTTCAAGGCGCACAATGAATATTCTCGCGCCTGTTTCAAGCAATACGGCCTGCTGACCGACCCCTCCGGCTGGTACGCCTCTATGTGGCGGCCATTCCACATCATCGGGCTCGAGACTTCGGTCAGCGTGCTATCGGCTGCGCTGCGCAACGAACCGACCGGTTGCTCGCGGGAATTCCGCGGCGATGCCGTTGCGACAGCCAAGAAGGACATGCAGCCGGGCGAAATGCTCGACGGCGAAGGCGGCTACGCAGTCTGGGCGAACGCCATTCCGGCTACGCGCAGCCTCGATCTCGCCGCGCTGCCAATCGGCCTGGCTCACAATGTCAAGCTGAAGCGGCCGGTCAAGAAAGACCAGATCGTCAGCTTTGACGACGTGGAACTGGTGAACGACCTCGATGTCGTCAAGGTTCGCCGCGACATGGAGGAACAGTTCCGCCCCAAGGCAAGCGCTGCGGCTTGAGATCGGCTCGTGGGAGGAGCGATCATGGGCGAGCGCGAAAAGACACCACATTTCGTTGTGATCCCCGAGTTCCGCGTGGAACCGGACGTCATGGCGGCCTTCTTGGAGGCCGCCATGGACGACGCGAAACGCTCCTTGGCAGACGAGCCAGGATGCCAGCAATTTGACGTCGTGTGCCCGGAAGACAAGGACAACGTGGTTCTCTTCTACGAGGTCTACGACGACCGGGACGCGTTCGAGGTGCACTTGCAGACGCCGCATCTGAAGCGGTTTCAAGCTGCAATGCAATCGCTTGGCGTCGAGGAAAGCCAAGTCCGCTTTGCGGCAAGGGAGCCCCTCTAGGAAAGACTACATCCTGGCGTTGGGAGGCGCTGGCATGAGCAAACATTCTCAACGTATCGGTTTCGTAGGCACAGGCATCATGGGTGGCCATATGGCTCGCCGGCTGGCCGAGGCCGAATTTCCCGTGATGGCCTGGAACCGCAGTTCGGCCAAATCCGAGGCACTTGCCCCCTATGGCGTTTCAACTGCATCGTCCGCGGACGAGGTTGCGCGCGATGCCGATATCGTCATCTGCATGCTGAGTTCCGGACCGGTTTGCGACGAGGTCCTGTTTGGCAAAGGTGGTGTTGTCGCAGCGATGGTGCCCAGCACCACTCTGGTCGTGATGAGCTCCATTCCTGTCGCCACAGCTCAAGACCAGGCGGCGCAGGCGAAGCAAAAAGGCATCCGTTATGTCGATGCTCCGGTGTCAGGCGGTGAGACGGGCGCTCGGGAGGGTACGCTCGCCATCATGGCGGGCGGCGCTGAAGCGACGGTCCACGAGTTGATACCCGTCCTGACCCATCTCGGCCGTGTCACGCATGTCGGGCCGGCGGGGTCGGGCTCACTGGCCAAGCTCGCCAATCAGCTCATCGTCGCAAGCAATATATGCGCGGTCGCCGAGGCCTTGCTTCTAGCCGAAAGGGGTGGCGCCAGCCCAGCAAGAGTGCGAGAGGCCCTTTCAGGCGGCTTCGCTGACTCGACTGTGTTCCGCCAACACGGTCGACGGATGATCGAAAGCGATTTCGAACCTGGCGGTCCGGCGAAATACCAGGTCAAGGACACCGGTACAGCTTTGGAGCTTGCTGGATCGCTCGGGCTACACCTGCCGGTCGCAACAGAAGTCGACCGCATTTTCCGCAGTCTGGTGGACCATGGCGGCGGCGACCTCGATCACAGCGCTGCCATACTGGAATTGAGGCGCATGAATCCGGTCGCGCAATGAAACAGATCTGACAACAATCAAGGGAGGATAGGTTATGAAAATGAAACTGATCGGCTCGCTCGTGGGCGCGCTGCTTCTTTCGGTCGGCGCAAGCCAGGCAGAGTCTCTGACGCTTTCGACGCCCGACGCCGACACTTCGGAAATCACACTCGCTGCGAAACATTTTGCCGAACTCGTCAAGCAAAAGACCAACGGCGATCTTGAGATTCGCGTCTTTCCCAACGGTACGCTGTATGGCGGAGATCCATCAGCGGGCGTCAAACAGCTCGCCGGCGGCTCGCTCGACATGCTGTTGAACGCGACGTCGCTCTACGCCACCTTCAATCCGAAATTCACCGCGATTGCGGTGCCCTACCTGTTCAACGACGTGACCCAACTCAGGGGATTTCTCGATGGAGAACCCGGTAAGGAGCTCACAGCCGAACTCGACAAGATCGGCATCAAAGGGCTCGATCTTTGGTCGCGGCCGCTCAGGCAGATCACAAATTCGAAGCTGCCGATCACCAAGCCGGAAGACCTCAAGGGCATGAAGCTGCGGGTGCCCAACAATCCGCTCTGGGTCGAATTCTTCGGTGCGATGGGCGCGGCGCCGACGCCCATGGCCTTCGCCGAGGTCTACAATGCGCTGCAGCTCAAGGTCGTCGACGGACAGGAAAACCCCGTCAATGTACCTGTCAGCGCAAAGCTCTACGAAGTCCAGAAATACCTCACCATCAGCAACCACATCGCCGATGCTTGGGTGGTGGGCGTTAATCCCGCACGCTTTGAAGGGTTGTCGGACGCGCACAAGAAAGCGCTGCAGGACGCTGCCGTGGAAACCGAGGCCTGGAAGGCCGAAAACGATGCCGCCGATATCGAAAAATCGATTGCGACGCTGAAGGAAAAGGGTGTGGAGGTCAACGAGTTGACGCCAGAGCAGCGCGAGGCCTTCATTGCCGTCTCGCAAAAGCTTGCTCCGACCTTTGCGGGCCTCGTCAAGGACCAGGCATTCTTCGACCGCACCCTCGCTTTCGTCGGCAAGAACTGACGGGTCGGGCCACCGCAGTGACCTCCGGAGGGGCGGCCATGTGTCGTTCCCCGAATGGCACTGCGGATGTTCCGGACCATTTCGCAAGGACTGTTCAGATGAACTCCAAGGATCCCCTGTTCGGCCGCGCCGTCAGGCTGGTAGCCGACGTCGCCGCCGGTGCCGCATGTGGCGGCATCCTGATCGTTGTGCTCATGCAGGTGACAGGCCGCCTGCTCGGCCGGCCTCTGCCCTGGACCGAGGAGGCGACCCGCTTCCTCTTCATCTGGATGGTCTTTCTTGGGCTTGCCGCCGGTTTCCGGACCGTGGAATCGGCGCGCGTCGTGGTCTTCATGGCCATGGCCCGTGGTTTGTTCCGCCATATTGCCGTGCCGATCTATGTCGTCTCTTCTGTGACGTTCTTCCTCATCACGGGATGGACCGGCATCACGCTCGTTCGCCAGCAGATCATGATGAACGAGGTCGCTGCCACCTTGCCTTTGCCGATGTGGGTCATCGGGCTCGTAATGCCGGTGTCTTCGGTCGTCGCCATCCTGGCCATCATCGAGTCGCTCAGGACTCGTCGCGAATTGATCGCGTTGCCGGAGCCCGGCCTTCCCCCCGGTGAGATCGCCCATGCCGACATCAATATGACTACGGGAGCAAGACCATGAGCATGAGCCTCTTCCTGCTGATCATCTTCTTCGTCATGAGCATGTTCGGGGTACCGCTGGCCATCGCCTTGGGACTGGCCGGTGTGGCAACTCTTTTGCTGTTTACGCCGATGCCGTTCGATCTCCTGACACAGACGATGTTCTCATCGATGAACTCGTTTCTGCTCGTTGCTGTTCCACTGTTCATTCTCGTCGGCGCCGTCATGGAGCGAGGCAGGGTTGCCGAACGTATCTTCGACTTTGCTGAGGCGATCGTAGGCTGGCTTCCTGGCGGTCTTGGCCATGTCAACGTTATCTCGTCAGTCATATTCTCCGGCGTGTCCGGTTCGTCCGTGGCCGACATTGCCTCAGTCGGCGCGATCGAGATCAAGGCGATGGAGCGTCATGGCTTTCCCAAGGGCTATGCGGTTGGCATGACGCTTTGCACCGCAACCCTGTCTTCGATCATCCCACCCTCGATTCTCGTCGTCATCGCCGGTTCGATCGCCAACGTTTCAATCGGCACCCTGTTGGTCGCAGGCCTGGTGCCGGGCCTGTTCATTGCCTTCGCTTTCATGGTCTTCAATCATTTCTACTCGGTGCACTATGGCTACAATCCACCCTCGCCATTTGTGCTTCGCACCGTGATCGTCACCGGCCTTCGAGCCATCCTTCCCATGTTGACGCCAGTCATTCTGGTGGCCGGCATTGCCAGCGGTGCCTTCACGCCAACCGAGGCGGCGGCGGTTGCGGTTGTCTACGTGCTGGTGCTGGCGATGCTGGTCTATCGCACCATTCCGTTGTCCGCCCTTCCCGAAATCCTGATCTCAACCGCGCGTCTCTCGGGCACCATCTTGTTCATTGCTGCTACCTCGCAGCTTGCGGCATGGATATTCGCTTTCGAAGGTCTGCCAGACAAGGTTGCTGTTCTCCTCGATGCCATGAGCGTAGGGCCGGTGTCCGGACTGCTTGTCATTTTCGTCTTCCTGTTGATCATCGGCATCTTCATGGAGGCGATCCCGGCGATGTTCATCCTCATACCGGTGCTGATGCCGCCGGTGATGTCTCTCGGCATCGACCCTATCCACTTCCTGGTTGTTGCGGTGATGACACTGACGCTCGGCCTTGTGACACCGCCAGTGGGTGTCTGCCTGTTCGCAGCCGCTCAAGTAGCCAATATGCGTGTGGAAGACGTCATACGCGGCTCGCTTGCGCCAATGGCAGTTCTCACGGTGGCAATCTTCCTGCTCGTCCTCTTCCCGGTGTTCACACTCGGACCGATCCGGCTGCTGGGACTTTATCCATGACGCCGAGTAGTCCCAGGCCAGTAAGCTCTGACGAGCCAAGAGCCGCCGTCCCTTCTAGATACCTTGTCGTCATGGGTGTGGCCGGGACGGGCAAGAGTGAGATCGGACACCGGCTTGCCAAAATTCTTGGGGGCGCCTTTGTGGAGGCCGACCAATTCCACAGCAAGGAAAACGTGGAACGGATGCGAAATGGCATCGGCTTGACGGATGCCGATCGCTGGCCTTGGCTCGCCACCGTTTGCGATGCTGCAACTGCAGAAACGGGGCAGCCGGTCGTGATCGCCTGCTCGGTCCTGAAGCGAAGTTACAGGGATTTCCTGCGGCAGAGACTGGGCAACGTCCAGTTTTTGTTCCTTCACGGATCAAAAGACTTGATCAATTCAAGGCTGCTGGCCCGCAGAGATCACTTCGCATCGGCCTCCCTCCTGGAAAGCCAATTCCAAGCCTTGGAACCTCCTGCCGCTGATGAGAAACCGATCTGGTTGGATATCGCCGAGGAACCAGCAGCGATCGTAGCCGACGCAATCGACGCACTCGGCGTGTGGCTGGCAACGCTCTCCGAAGCCATTCGCCCCTAGAGCGTCGCGGGTCATACCGTTGTTCGACCGCCGTGAGGCGAGAAAGACTAGATGTCGTCGAGCGTGTCATTCTTCGGCGAACCGACCTTCCTCGAGATCGGCCAGATCGTCGTGAGTTCGGATGGAAACGGCCTCATTAGGTCTGCAGTATCGGCCTCCGGACCGATCCAACGGGCATAGTCCGTCGAGGCCAGTATGACCGGCATCCGATCTTGGATCGTCGCCATCAGGTCGTTGGGCGCGCAGGTGACAACAGAATATGTGCGAACAAGCTCGCCAGTTGATGGGTTGCGCCAGATGTCGAAGATAACGGCCAATGCGAAGGGCGAACCGTCCTTCATCGCCATCGCGTAGGGCTGTTTCTCCTTGCCTGTGCCGTGGATGTCCTTCCACTCGAAATAGCCGTCGATCGGTATCAGACAGCGCTTAGAGGCATAGGCACTCTTGAACATGCCGTTGGTGGCGATGGTCTCGGAACGGGCATCGGCCGGGCGGACGACCCGGGCTGGCCTCCTTCTGCCAGGCTGGCACCAACAATTTCGCCGACACGAACAGGCGCTGCCCTTCTAGGCCTCGTCCTGAATGATGATCGGGTACTTCAGGCTCGGGGCGCCATTGTAGCGAGGAAAGCTGTTGTCGAGTGCGCCGACGGCAGTAGGGTCTGCAAAACTGAAGCTCTGCACCATCTCGGCAAGGGTCGATTTACGAAGGTCCCTGCGCAACTACTAACCCTTCTTCTGCAAGGTGGCCACGCAGGGCATTGTCCGTCTGTGTGCGCTGCCGCTCCAACAAAGCGCGCACTTGCCCATGACATCAAACGGGGGCTTTCCGCCATGGGTCACGGCGACGACTGCAACGGAGCCGCCACCTCTCGGGTGGCCACCGCTCCCGCGATTACGTCATGTTCATTCTTCGCCCCCTTTGCAGCCGTTGCTCCATTTTGAATTGCGTCCTGGTCTTGCGGTCATCACCGCAGCTCTGCTCGTGGGACTGCATATCGCGCACTCCCTACATATGGCATAGTGGATCATAGGACGTCGCGAACCCGCTTCTCGCTCCCACCTTCAAGACCGCGGTCGATGCCAGAAAATCGACGCGGAGGAACTTGCATCGAACGCAAGCCGATGGAGGAAAACGAACCATGAAACATGGATCGACAGACGAACACACAATGGGGCTTGAACCTGCCGCTGGTCAGCGACCGCTGAGTCGCCGTGATGCGCTCAAGGTAGCAGGTCTGGCCGGAGCCGCCGCCCTATCAACGGGTGCCGTGTCGGTTTGCGACGCCCTGGCGTCCGCCGATGCAATGGAAGACCTGGTTGCCGCTGCCAAAGCAGAAGGGCAGCTTACCGTCATGGGGCTGCCGCGCGACTGGGGCGCATATGGCGTCTTGATAGACAGGTTCAAGGCGAGATACGGTCTGACAATCAACGAACTCCGGCCCCGTGCCAGCTCAGCCGTTCAGATCGAGGCGATCAAGGCAGGGCGAGGCAAGACCGCCCTCCAAACACCGGACATAGTCGACCTTGGCATGTCCTTTGCTTCATCGGCAAAGGGGGACGGCTTGTTGCAGCCGTACAAGGCGTCAACGTGGGACACAATCCCGGAAGCGGCCAAGGATGCACAAGGGCATTGGTATGGCGGCTATTACGGAGTCCTTGCGTTCGAGATCAACGCTGACCGGGTGACCAAGATGCCGCGGGATTGGGCGGATCTTGCCGCGCCGGAATATAGGAACTCGGTCGGCCTCGCAGGCAATATTTCTTCAAATCAAGCGATCCAGAGCGTGTTCGCCGCAGGCTTGTCAGCGGCGAAGGGAGACGTCGAAGAAGCCGCGGATCAGGGTCTGAAGTTCTTCGCCGATCTCAATGATAACGGCAATTTTGTTCCCATTATCGGCGATGCCAACTCGATTGCTGACGGCCGCACGCCGATCCTCGTTCGCTGGGACTACCTCGCGCTTGGCGACCGCGACCGCCTTAGAGGGGCAACGAGAATCGAAGTCATCAGGCCAAGGACCGCCGTCGTTGCGGGTGTCTATGTCCAGGCGATCAGCGCCTATGCTCCGCATCCAAACGCTGCTCGGCTATGGATGGAGTATCTGTGTTCAGACGAGGCGCAGCTCGCTTGGTTGAAAGGCCATTGCTATCCTATCCGGTTCGCAGACCTCATGCGCAATGGAAAGGTCCCTATCGAGTTCCGGGGAAGCCCCCAACAGCCCAGCCACAAAGGGCACGATGTCGACCCGGTATTTCCGACCCTCAAGGATCAGGAGAAGGCTAGAGACATCATCACCAATGGGTGGGACGATATCGTTGGCGTCAAGGTGCAGTGCCTGCCTCCTGAGGAGTACCTCGTCCCGATGTCCTAACAACATGGCTTACGAAGCGCCGACTCCTCAGCAACCAATTTGACGTCAGCAACGGCCTCGCGCCAAGGCCATCTGTAATGCTGACCATTACCGATGGCCAGCTCTGTGGCGCTGTCGGGCAGAATAACAGCTACGACCTCGAGCGGCGGATCACCAAAAGCGGTGACCGGCAACGTTGTTGCGTTCCGAAACGCAACCAGCATCAATGCGAAGGTCGCCGCGTGGGGCCCGGCGACCGCATGGATCGTCCTGGTCGAGACCTTGGTGTAGAGAGCGTGGTCGTATCGAGCTTGTTGTGGCCGAGCAGCGCCTGGATAACGCGAATGTCGACGTCTTGTTCGAGCAGATGGGTAGCGAAGCTATGCCGCAGCGTGCGCGGGCCGACGCGTTTGCAGATGCCGGCGACTTCGGCTGCCTCCTGAACCGCGCGATGCAGTTGCCGCCAAGAGATCGGATCGGCGCAGCTGCGCCCGGGGAACAGCCAGCCATGCGGGAAGATCACCCCGCGGCGCTTGCCCTTCGCGCCACCAAGGCCGCAGCAGTCCAGCAGCCGCGGCAAGAGCGCGGCGTTGCGATCCTTGCGACCCTTGGCTTGCTCAACGCGGATCAGCACGCGCGTGCTGTCGATGTCGTCGACCTTGAGATGAGCGACCTCGGACACCCGGAACAGCGACATAAGCGGCGCCGAGTCCGGCCTTGTACTTGATGCCTAGGGCTGCTTCGAGCAGCCGCGCTGCTTCCTCCACGCTCAGCACGTCGGGTAGCTTGCGCTGATATCGGGTGATTACCAACGCACGTGCCAAATCCCGCCGCTTCAGCGTCACCAAGACTGAAGGCGTCAGTTCGCTGCGGCAGCCGCCGACCGTTTGAAAACGATGGTTACCTTGGTTCCCTCCGTAGCACTTGAGTTGACCTCGAATTCCGCCTTGGCGTTCTCAGTCAACGAGTGCGCAATCAGCGCGCCCAGCTTACCATGCTTGGGCCAGCTCTCCCCTTCAGGCAGTCCGATACCGTTGTCCGCAACGGTGATCTTGCAACCATCGCCGTTCACGATACTGTGTAGGATTATTGTGCCACCGTCACGCCCACGAAAGGCATGTTTGAGCGCATTGGTCAGCAGCTCGTTTACCACCAAGCCTGTCGGCATGGCGACGTTAATCGAGACCGGATAGGTATCCACCTTCATGTCGAGGCGAATACCCTCGACCGCATGCGAGGTCATCACCGCTGACGCGATCTGGCTGAGATAAACGCCGAGATCGACCTCATCCTTCTGCTCGTCATCGGACAGCGTCTGGTAGAGGATGGCGAGGGCGTCGACGCGGCCGGCGAGCCTCTCGAAGCGCTTCTGGTCCGGCTCGGTAGCATTTCGGGCTTCCAGACGAATCAACGCGGTTATCATCTGCAAGTTGTTCTTCACGCGGTGCTGCAACTCGCGCAATAACGTGTCCTTTTCGCGCACGCGCTCTTCGACCGAGCGCGGATCCTCAGTCTCGCCATGAGCCGACACGTCGACAAGCGCCACCAGCCGAAAGCAGACTTTGCCGTTGTCGTCCTCGATAAGATTGGAATAGACGTCGATAAGCGCCTGCTTATCCTCGTCGCGCTCCAGCCGGAAGGTGCCAACGAAATCGGTTTCCTCGATCACGGCCTTCGCCAGCGATCGGTCCTGTTGCTGGTGGAGGCCAACGCCGGAAAGTGCGGACCAGTTTTGCCGCGTAAGGCCGGCCGCCGTCAGGCCCGAGAGTTTTTCAAACTCCGGATTGGCATAGACGACGCGCTCCTTCGCCTTGAGGTCCGAGACCGCTATGGCAATCGGCACCTGATCGAGGAATTTCTTGAATTGTTCGCTTTCCAGCGCAGTGGCAAGGTCTGGTGTATCGAACAGTTGCTCGACAGCCTCGGGTTTATCTGTATCTGATGTCATCTGCCGCGCCCGTGCTGGAAATAGGCGACATCAATACCAGCGATACGATGCTCCCGCTATTGACAAAGCAAAAGGCAGCAAGGCCCCCCGGTCAGGGCTAGGAGGCCTGGTGTCGCGGAGCGGCAGGACCATTGTGAAATACAGGTCCTCGCGGGCGCAATCCAGTTCGACTTTTCCGTGGCATTGCAGGAAGATCGGGAAGGGTTACGGTGGATGTTTCCCGCGCGTCCAAGAGCGTGCCTTATATAAGTCGTCCGTTTCGCTCCGATGCCACTGCGCGCTAGAGAAAAGCGACTGAAAAGGAACGTCAACGATGACCTACACGCTGATTTGGTACGGTAAAAAGGGCATTGTGGAGAAAGTCCCGGTCGACGCAGAGAAGGCCGCGCGGGACCACGCGCTGGCGGCCTTCTCCGGTAGAAAGCAGAAAGGTATCGTAGCGGTGGAGGTGCGGAAGGGCGACCGAACGGTTGTGTTCAGCCAAGCTGGCACCAATTAGATCGTTAGCCCATGGACAGGTCGTCAGCCGCCGATCTTCACTGTTCGCCTATCTGTCGGTGCTCTAGCATCTGACGGAACTGCGACTTCAGGGGTAGGCTGGATATCCGTCAGGATTACATCGGCGCTGTCCTAGGTCGATGGCCTGTTGGAACCCGCGGCTCGTTGTCAAGCCGCGGGTAATGTGGACTTATTTAGCTGCTGCCACAGGCGCCACCAGCGGCGTGATGCGACGGACAGCAACGCGCCGATTTTGGCGGTTGGCTTCCTCGGTGTTCACCTTGAGATATTGCTCACCATACCCCTGTGGCGCCAAATTCTCCGGCGGGATTGCGAAGCTGTTCGTGAGCGCCTCGGCAACGGCTTCCGCACGCCTGTCCGATAGGGCCAGGTTATCGAGGTCGGAACCCACGGCATCGGTGTGGCCTTCGATTAGGAAGGTTTCCGCGGGGTTCTTCTCAAGCAGCCTTTCCATCGCCTTCGCCACACCTTCCAGCTTGACGACCTCGCTCTGAGGGATTTCCGCGGAACCAAACTCGAAGGTCAGGGTGTCGAGGTCGACGCGCCGGGCAATATCGCGGATACGAGCTGAGCGCTTGACCTCGTCGATCGAATAGAGCCTTTGCACCCGTTCCACGGGCGGTTTTTCAAGGAACTCATAGTAGTCATCCGCTTCCTCGACCTGCGCTGCCACCAGGATGTATTCGTTGACGGGAATGGTTAGACGGATCGGTCCCAAGTCGAGACCCGGATCGCGCCAGTCCCCGACACGATCGTAGTTACGCTCATCGACATAAACGAGCACGTATTCGCGGCCATCTGGGCTAATGCGCGAGCGGCGAATGACGTCGCCATATCGATTGCGGATAGTGACAATCTGCGTCCCGTTCTCGCGCACAATCGTTTCGCGTGTCCGTCCGCGCGGCAGGTCCTCGTAGTAGACCTCGCGCGCGCCGCGAGTCATACGCGGCCGATCGTTGCTCTCGACGATCACCTGATTGTTGATCTGGATGATGATGCGGTCGCCAATCTCGCGCACGACATCGGCTCCTTCCGGTCGTTCGCGGCGGCGCATATCTTGGTCGGGCGCTCGCTCGACGCGAGTGCCCTTTTCGACCGTCACCGCCTGGATCTCCGCTGGCTGGGCAGCTTCGGTGGCGGCAGCGTCGGAAGTGGGCGGCGGCCCCTGATCGACCGGTGCAGGGGCCGGCTGAGCTGCCTTGTCCCCAGGCTGGTCCGATTGGCTAGCGCCGTCCGACGCCGGGGCTTCCTTTTGGCTGTCAAGGAGTGGTGCAGCATTAGGGTCAGCGGGCGTTTCGCCCGATTGCGGAGCCTGGTCACCAGTAGCCGGCTGCACAGGTTCGGTAGCCGGCGCCTTCGGAGCTGGTTGTTCACCGGCAGGCTGTTCGGGCTGTGGCTGATCAGACGGAACCGGCGCGGGTTCAGCCGCAGGCGCCTCTGGCGCTGGTTGTTCGGCGGTAGGCTGTTCGGGCGGTGGCTGATCAGACGGGACCGGCGCGGGTTCGGCCGCGGGCTGATCAGCCGCCGGAGCTTCCGGCGACGGCGTTGCCGGCGCTTCAGGCGCCGGGGCTGTCTCCGGCACCGGGGCGGGCACCTTTTCAGCTGGAGCCCCTTGCTGCAGGCGCAATGAACACGCTTCTGCCGTCTCGCTCTCGAGGCAATCGGCTTGAACCAGCATCCCCTGTGTTGTCGTCAAGTTCGGTGTAGCTGCCAACTCGTTGCCATTCGGCATAGCACCCGATTGCGAAGATGCCATTAGCAAACTAAGTGCAGTCCCCGCCAGAATCCTGGGGTGGAATTTCATGATCAATCTCCAAAAAACAGGTCCCATCCGTGTCGTAACATCTCTCTGACGCGTTTGTTCCGCTGGACCGAATAGGCATTCCTATCGAATTATTAGTTTGCAGCGCCGTTCCACCCAAACACTGCTTAAGCCGCCGGTCGCGAATTTGCTCCGACATCGTCCCAGCAGTGTCGCCCTATCAGACGCGCTGATGTATCCGCTTTATGCGCTGCTTGTTTTGATGCGGCCAGAACAGGCATATCCGGCCGTTTGGCTCTTAGTGCCACGTCGTCCGATGTGCGCCACATGAGAGGCGTAGAGATCAGTTGCCGTTGCCCGAAACCAGACTGGAAAAGCACGATAGGCTGCAGCAGTATTATGACCATGCTGGCGCGATCACGCGATTGATGATCCCTGATTCTGCTGAGCGCGGACGGCCAGTTTGCTCGCACTTGCGTAGTGGGCAATAATGAGCTTAGACCATGCCGCGTCGGATGGGATCGACGCGGCGCTGTACCCGGGCAGAGGTGTCCGATGACGACGGCGACTGCTCATCAGGTCTTCCGATTTGGCGGGTTTACGCTCGACCTGGCCATGGGAACGTTGCGCGGCCTCAACGAGCCGCTGTTCCTGCGTCCGAAGGCTTATGCGCTTCTTTCACATCTTGCCCGCAACATGGGGCGGGTCGTTCCGAAATCGGAGTTGATGGACGTAGCCTGGCCAGGCGTCTACGTCACCGAAGACTCGCTCACCCAGTCGATCCGCGAGATCCGCAAGGTTCTCGGCGACGACATGGTGCGCACGGTCTCCAAGCGTGGCTACATGCTTGCCGCCGAGGCCGAGGCGGCGCCCGAGATCGGCGCCCAGCCGGTCGTCGCCGTGGTGCGCTTCCGCAACGACAGCGGCGATCCGGCCGACGAAGCTATGGTCGACGGTTTTGCCGAGGACATCATCAACGGCGTGGCGCGCTTTGGCACGATCACTGTTCTGGCGCGCAATTCGAGCTTCTCCTTCGCCTCATTCGGACGCGCCGACTGGCCTCAGATACGCGCCCGCATTGGCGCCGACTATTTGGTCGAAGGTTCGCTCCGCCGGCAGGGCGAGCATGTCGTGGTGGCTGTCAGCCTCGTCGACATCGCGACCGCCAGCCAGCTCTGGGGTGACCGCTACCAGTCGCAAGGAACAGGCCTCTTCGCGATCGAGCGCGAGATCGTCGAGCAGATCGTCGGCAGGCTGGTCACCCGGGTGACCAATGTGGGACTGGAGCACGCCTCACGCAAGCCAGTCACCAGCCTTGCCGCCTACGAGCTGGCGCTGCGTGGCTTTGCGCTGTTGCGCGATCCGGCCCAGACCGACCAGCGTGGCGCCGAGGCTTTGTTTGAGGCCGCCATCGCCAAGGACCGGAACTATGGATTGGCCTTCACTTACCTCGCGCTGGCGCGGGCACTCGACGGCGAATTCGGACGCGCCAGTGACGCTGTGCTGCAAAACGCGCAAGACCTTGCTGACAAGGGACTGGCGCTATCGCCGGACCAGCCGACCGGACATCGCGTGCAGTCGCTCATCCGCCTCTACATGCGCGACCACGAAGCCGCGGAACACCACATGCGCATAGCGCTGCAGCTGAACCCCTATGATGCCGACAGCGTTGAGCAGATGGGCATGCTGCTCACCATGCGAGGGCGTCCGATGGAGGCGTTGACTTGGCTGGCGCGCGGCATCCGTATCGATCCCTTGCATCCGCATTGGTACCAGTTCGACCGCGCGCTTGCGCTCTACATGATGGGCGAATACCGGCAGGCATCAGATGCGCTGGAGCTTGCCACGCGCCCGGCGCCGTGGATTCGGACAAGGCTTGCGGCCTGCTATGCCCAGATGGGCGACATTGAGCGGGCGCGGCGGCAAATCGCCCTCATCAAGGAGGGCGATCCTTTCTCGCCGCTGGACTATGCACTGCGTGGCGTACCGTTCGAGAACCAAGCCGACGCGAACCACCTCGCCGAGGGCATCCGGCTTGCCCTCGGCGATCGCTGAGGCCGGTCAATCGACGACGACCACGACGTAGCGGCCCTGATAGGGCCGGTAATAGGTTCCGGCACAACGCCAGACGTCAAAGCCCTTGACCTTGGTGCGAACGCAACCTGCCGGCAAAGTCGCGACCCAGGCGGTGGTGTGCCTGAGCACCTGCCCTGTCGTGTTGCGCCGTGCGACGCCCGCGGCGCTGCGCGGCGTCCAGGGCTGGCCGACACGGGCCTCAGCCACGCCGACCAGCGACAGGGTGGGCGCTGTGCTGCCGATGATTTCGACGGCGGCGATGCCGATGGCGAGCAAAGCTGCAGCCGAGCGGATTTTCATGATCGATTTCATAGGCATTTTCTTTCTCCTAAGTGTCTGATCAACGTTTAGTGGGAGGATGCGGCAAGCTTGGCGGATCTCGCCGCAGCCACGACGTGGGCAACCACCGCAGTCGTCGCGTAGCTGACACTGAGCCTGTACGAGGCGATCAAGCTGATGCCGGCGCCGGCGCCCGAAGAACGAGCCGGCAATGTTGGTGGAAAGCCCACCGGCCGATGCGAGCACCAGGAAGCCGGCAGTGATGCGAATGGGTGGTTTGCACGGAATGGGGTCATGATCGATATCCTTCTGTTTGGGTGACTGCCGCTCGACCACCACGGCGGCATAGTCCGCCGTGGCCGGCTGAGCGCCTGTTCAGGCGGCAATCGCTTCGGCGGGTTTCGCCACTGGCAATGCCTCATCGGGCGCCTTGATGCCGAACCACGTCACATAGAGGGTCGGCAGGAACACCAGCGTCAGCAAGGTCGCCACCATCAGGCCGCCCATCACCGCATATGCCATCGGTCCCCAGAACACGGTCGGAGCGATCGGGATCATGCCGAGGATGGCCGCTGCAGCCGTGAGCAGGATCGGCCTCAGCCGGTGCTGAGTGGCGCTGATTACCGCGTCCCATGGCTCCTCGCCCGAGGCGATGTGCTGGTCGATCTGCGAGATCAGGATCACCGAGTTGCGGATCACCATGCCAATCAGTGACATCACGCCGAGGATGGCGACGAAACCCATCGGTGCGCCTGACAGAATAAGAGCACCGGCGACGCCGATCAGGGCGAGCGGAGCGGTGAGCAGCACCAACACAAGGCGCTGGAAGCTCATCAGCTGAATCATCAGCACGGTCGCCATGATGAACAGCATCAATGGGAAGACCACGAGGATGCTGGCTTGGGCCTTGGCGCTGTCTTCAATCACGCCGCCCTGCTCGACTCTGTAGCGGGCCGGCAGCTCCGCCTTGAATGCGGCGATGGCATTCTCCAGCCTCCGCGTCACTGAAGTGGCGTCGTTGCCCGGCGCAACGTCGGCCTGCACGGTCACAGTCGGCAGGCGGCCGCGGCGCCAGATCAGTGGCGGCTCGGTCTGGTAGCTGAGCTTCGCTACCTGCTCGAGCGGCACGCGCCGTCCACCCGATGCGTTGATCGTGAGGCTGCGCAGCGTGTCGATACTGGCGCGTTCCGTTTCGACTGCACGGGCGACGATGTCGACGAGGTACGTGTCGTCGCGCATCTGCGTGATCTTCGAGCCCGAGAGGACTGCGTTGATCGCGTCGGAGAGCTGCTGCGAGGAGATGCCCATCGCACGCGCCTGATCCTGGTCGACCTCGACCTTGATGATCTTGGCCGGCTCGTTCCAGTCGTAGTTGATGTTGCGCACGGCGGCATCGCTGCCCAGTACCTGTGCGAACTGCTGCGCCAGGCTACGCGTCTTGTCCGGGTCGGGACCGCTCAGACGGAACTTCAGCGGCCAGCCGACCGGCGGGCCAAGCTCCAGCGGCGTGACACGAGCCATAACGTCGTCGAAGCCCACGCTGAGCGACTTTTCCAGCCGATCGATTACGGCCTGACGCACGGCATGACCCTTGGTCACGACCACCGCCTGGGCGAAGAAGTCGTTGGCGAGTTGCGCGTCGAGCGGCAAGTAGAAACGCACGGCGCCCTGGCCGACATAGAAGCTCCAGTGGTCGATATCCGGATCTGCCGCGAGTAGCTTTTCCACGCGCTCAACCACCGCGTCAGTCGCCTTGATAGAGGCAGTTCGCGGCAAGGTGAGATCGACCATGACTTCTGGCCGGTCGGACTTCGGGAAAAACTCTTGTCCGACAAAGCCCATCGCTACGACCGACAGCGCAAACAGCCCCGCAGTCGCTGACAGCACCAGCCACTTCGCCCGCATAGCAGCTGCGAGCACCGCCTGAAAACCGCGGGCGATGCGCGAGGGCTGATGTCTGCCATGGCTTTTGATGCGCTCCGGCAAGAGCGCAACGCCGGTGAGCGGCGTGAACAGAACCGCCACGACCCAGGAAGCGACCAGCGCGATACCGACGACGGCGAACAGCGAGAAGCAGTATTCACCAGCGCCGCTCTTGGCAAAGCCGACCGGCACGAAGCCGGCGATCGTCACCAGGGTGCCGGTGAGCATCGGGAAGGCTGTAGATGTGTAGGCATAGGTGGCGGCCGAGATCTTGTCGTAGCCTTCCTCCATACGCGAGATCATCATCTCGACCGCAATCATCGCATCGTCGACCAGCAGGCCGAGCGCGATGATCAGCGCGCCGAGCGAGATGCGCTGCAGCGAGATTCCGAAATACTCCATAGTGACGAAGGTGATCGCGAGCACCAGCGGGATGGCGATAGCCACCACGATGCCAGGGCGCCAGCCGAGCGCCAGCAGCGAGACGGCAAGCACGATGGCGATCGCCTCGCCAAGGCTCTTGGTGAATTCGCCGACGGATTCTTCCACCACATGCGACTGGTCAGCCACCAGTCCGAGCTCGGCGCCGAGCGGCAGCTCGGCCTCCATCTCGCGCATCTTTTCCTTGACGTTCTCGCCCAGCGCCAGGGCGTCACCGCCCGAGGTCATTGAGATTGCGATACCGACCGCTGGCTTGCCGTTGAAGCGAAACATCGGCTGCGCCGGGTCCGAATAGGCGCGCCTGACCTCGGCGACGTCGCCCAGCCTGAAATAATGGCCATTGGCGTAGAAGTTGATCGCCTTCAGGCTCTCCTCGGAAGTGAAGCTGCCGGAGACCCGGATGGCAATGCGCTCGGGGCCCGCGTCGACCGTGCCGCTCGGGGTCAGCGCGTTCTGGGCCTGCAACGCCTGCGACAGCGTGCCAACGTCCAGACCGAGCGCGGCCACCTTGTGCGTCGAGAATTCGAGATAGATCTTCTCGTCCTGCTGGCCGGTCATGTCGACCTTGGCGACGTCGCGCACGGTGAGCAGCCCGGTGCGCAGGCTGCTGGCCAAGTCCTTCAGCTCGCGATGGCTAAGACTATCGGAGGTGAGCGCGTAGATCAGCGAGTAGGTGTCGCCGAACTCATCATTGTAGAACGGGCCCTGGACGCCGGATGGGAGGGTCGCCTTGATGTCGTCGAGCTTCTTCCGCACCTGGTACCAGAGCGGTTGCACCTGATCGCCCGCGACCGTGTCCTTGAGATTCACGAAGACGACCGATTCGCCAGGCTTGGTGTAGCTCTTGACATAGTCGAGGTCGGGAAGCTCCTCGAGCTTCTTCTCGATGCGGTCGGTGATCTGCTCAAGCGTGTCGCTGGTCGTGGCTCCTGGCCACAGCGTTTTCACCACCATGGTCTTGATGGTGAAGGGCGGGTCTTCCTCGCGGCCGAGGCCTTGATAGGCGAACAGGCCAGCAAGGGCCGCTGCGATCATCAGGTAGATGACGAAGCTCCGGTGGCGCAGCGCCCAGTCGGAAAGGTTGAAGCTGGTCATATTGCATCTCCGTTTCATGGCACGCGCCATCCCGACGCGCGGCTGGCTGCGCCGGCTGGCGGACAAGTGGCGATTAGAGCTCTGGCGGTCGCCCCCCGATCCGGCGGGCGCCGTGGGTTCAGGCCAGGCTGTGCATGGTGCAGGGCACCCGGTAGGGCGCGCGCTCGGCGGTTCTCGGCCTGATGGCGAGGCCGGCGAGGTAGCGCTGGAACGGTGCGGCCTCCTGCACGGGCGAGACGAGCGCGACATGACCATCCGGTCGCACCAGATAGGCCGCGTTACGCTGCAGGCCGGCTTTCTGAGCCGCGTCCGACCAGGCAAAGGCGTGAACCGGAATGCCGGTCGGGGCGTGCATCGACCGGAACTCGGCATTGACTTCGCCATAGACATGGACCTGCCAGTCCAGTGACTGCAGCGGCTCGAAATTGTCACCCCTTACACCTGGGACATAGGGCAGACGGTCGCCGCCACTCACCTTGCCCGCCGTGCCCGTGCTGATCGGCCCGGCGCGATACTGGATCGCTACCTGCGAGATCAATCCGAAGAAAGCCCGCGAGCCGAACGAGGTGTGCAGCGCGACGTTCATTATCTTCGGCATCAGATAGCGCCGGAACAAGCCGATCAGCCGCGAACGGCTGGTGACAACGCGGAACGCCTTGTCGGTGCTCTCGATCAACGTGTGGGCAAAGGCGATGCGCTCCGGCTCGTAGCTGTCGAGCAGGCGCGGATCGGCGCGGCCCTGCACCACGGCGGCTAGCTTCCAAGCAAGGTTCACAGCGTCACCCATCCCGGTGTTCATGCCCTGGCCGCCAGCCGGGCTGTGGATGTGCCCGGCATCGCCGCACAGGAAAACGCGGCCGATCCGGAACCGCTCGGCAACGCGGTGATGTACGCGATAGGTCGAAAACCAATTGACCTCGTTGACCTTAACTCCGGTATCGCGCTCGACATCGGCGCGGATTGCCTCGAAGGTGATCGTTTCGTCCGCTTCATGCTCCTTCGGCACAATGCCAATGAGCCGCAACGAGCCCGACTGCCGGACCGGCATGACGATGGCAAAGCCATAGGAGCTGATGGTTACGTCCATGCCGTTGCGAGTGACGTCGCCGCTGCCGATCACATCGGCGACGTAGAAAGACTGCTCGTAGGTACCGCCAGGGAAGCCGATGTTCAGGCC
Source organism: Aminobacter sp. LjRoot7 (assembly GCF_964252895.1). NCBI lineage: Bacteria > Pseudomonadati > Pseudomonadota > Alphaproteobacteria > Hyphomicrobiales > Phyllobacteriaceae > Aminobacter > Aminobacter sp. LjRoot7. The sequence goes on along the minus strand of NZ_CAXUPX020000002.1, from coordinate 34,741 downwards.
ATGGCGCACGGTGCTGCGCGCGCCGTCGCAAGCAGCAAGATAGGCGGCGCTGACGGTCTCTGTTCGCCCATCCTTGCTCAAGGTGGCAATGACTGTTTGGCCTTTGTCCTGGAAAGTGACGAGCTCGGTGCCGCGCTCGACCTCGACGCCAGCGCGTTCGAGATGCGTGATCAGTAAGCGCTCGTGAATGTCCTGCGGCAGCGCAAAGGCGAAGGAGTAGGGACTGATGTCGCGACCGAAATCGGAGAGCGGCAGCTTTGCCTCAACGCCGGCCGGCGTGTGCACGGTGAGCTGCTCGAGCCGCACGCCCGCGGCAAGAATGTCGTCGACAATGCCAATTTGGCGATGGAACTCCAGAGTGCGCGCCTGGACGGCAAGCGCGCGCGAGGTTTCGCCGGGAGCGGCAGCCTTGTCGAAGATGCGCACCTGCACGCCGAGCCGCGTCAACCAAAGCGCGAGCGTGAGACCGGTCGGACCGGCGCCCGCGATCAGGACCTTTGTCTTCGACATGCTCATTTTTCTTGTCCTTCAACCGTACGAACTTTTTCGTGTTCCCGCAGCCGGTTGACGCCGGCAGTAACGACGATATTGCCCTCCGCGAGCCCATCGCTGACGACGATGCGGTCGGTCTCATAGCGGGCAATCTCGATGGGCTTGAGTTCTACTGCCGACGAGGCCGTGACAACCCAGACGGCTGGCTTGCCTTCCTTGTCGAACAGCGCGCTGCCAGGCAGTACAACGACCGGCTTGCCTGCGGTGTCGACGCGGCCAGAGATGCTCGCGCCGAAGCGCATTTCCTCGGGCGCATCTTGAAGTGACACCTTCACTTCGAAAGTGCGGGTCGCGGCATCGGCCACGGGCGCGATCTCCCTGATGGTTCCTATTGTTGAAATCGCCGGATTACTGAGCAGCGAGACCGTCACGACCGGCATCTCTTTGCCATGACGATCGCGCGCAAAGACCGCTTCCGCGATCGAAAACACCGCGTCGCGGCTCTTCGGATCGGCGACACGCACCACCATCTGCCCGACATTGACGGACTGGCCGGCTTCGCCGCCAACAGCGGTGACGATGCCGTCGAAATCGGCATGCAATTCGGTGTAGCCGAGCTGGTCCTTGGCCATCTCAAAGGCAATGCTCGCCGATTTCAGCTTGGCCTGCGCGGAGCGCAAATTCTTAAGCGTCGCGTCATGGTCGGCACGAGTCGTGAAACCCTTGGCGAGCAACGCACCGATGCGTGCTTCCGCGGCACTTGCCTCGACAAACACCGCCTGTGCTGACGCCACGTCGGCCTCGGCGCTGCTCAGGCGGTTGCGGTAGTCCTGGTCATCGATGCGGGCGAGAACCTCGCCCTTCTTCACCACTAAGCCGATCTGCGCGGTGCGCTCGACCAGCTTGCCGGAAACGCGGAAGCCGAGATCGCTCTCGAGTCTCGGGCGTATCTCGCCGATAGCGTTACGGGTATCGGCATTGCGTATGGGCTCGACCGCTATTGTCGTGACCAGCTTGGTCGCGGGTACGGCGGGCTTGGCGTTCGAGAAGTCGCTGCTGGCACCGTGCCAGACCATAGCGGCGCTGCAGGTAAGAACGGCTATCGGTGCGACAAGGAGGCGGCGCCTCAGTGGGCGGTTGTAAAAAGCTGCGGCAATCATGTTGTCTCCATGACCAGATGTTGCGGTAGCGCGGGGACGATGCAGCGACCGGGGAACACGCGTTGGCTGGGAGCGATCGGGCGATGCGGCTTCCAGCCCCATCTTTTTGCGACTAAGGCCCGCGGAAATCCCGAACGGTTTCTGAAAATTTTCCGATGTTTGGCTGAGAAGCGGTTTGCTTCACTCAAAACTGCGCATGACTTCGCCTCGCGGGCGATCACCGGCTGCAGGGGCGATGAGATATGACGGCGAACCAGGCAGATTGGGAGCCGGGACAACACGAGCGTATGTTGTGAGCGACATTGCCCAGAAACCAACAGAGTGGGACCTCACTGGCGGAAGGGCCAGCGGTCAATGTGAACGACTGCACTCAAAAAGGCGGAACGAAAGACTGCACCAGACTCCAGTCGTCGAGAGCCTCAAATCACCCTTGCAAAGTGGTCGCCAAGGGCGTTCTGGCATGTTCGGTGTCTCGCCATCGCCAGCCTCAAAGACAGGTCCGCTCGCGATGAGCCAGCCGCAAAGGCCCGGATAACCACCATCGATCTAGTAGTGGCATGAGCAGGTGGCGCCACATATCCGTGTAGGGGTAATATTGGTTGCTGACGATGCATCCTGAGCATCGGCGGGCGTGTTTGAGTACCGCGGCGCGCCAAGCGCGGACAGCTTGCCCCGCCATCGTGAGGTGGCGGGGCCTTGGGTCAGGCGCTAGACCTTCGACTTGCGCCAGCCGGCCCACCAAGCTTCCCATTGCGAGCAGAACCAACGCTCGCCACGCGCCAAGTTCACTCTTGTCTCGAAGTAATAAGACTGGCCGGGCATATGATAGATTTGCTCGCCGCGTTCATTGATGTTGCCCTTGATATTGCAGCCCGGTTTGTGACCGGCGGACGGCACAGAACTCAAGTCGAAGGAATGAACGCGTGGCAGCCTCGTCGGGCTGTCGTCGATCGCCAGATAGACGACCAGTGTTCCGCTCAGCAGTGTCAGCGTCGTCAGCAGCCGCACGACCGGATCGCGCGGCACCAACCGGCGCCGCGATGGCTTGCGTGGTTTCAAGCGGTTAACCTCGCCCAACGTCGCCCCCAAAGCGATCTTGATAGGTTTGTTCAATCAGCAAACGATGCTCACTGGGGGTGACCGCGACAATCCTCCCCCCACTCGGTTGCGCAGGGATCACTTGCGAGTCACTACAAGCAACGCACAAGCGGCTAAGGATTTCTCAAAGCTCTTTTCCAATCCGGCGATTGGATGGAGTTCAAATGATTCCTTCCCTCGAAATTTGTGCAAAAACTTGCAAGGCAATCGTCACAATCAACGCCGCCGCGATCGGCACGCCAAACGGGACGACGCGCTTTCGATCAAGGTGCTCAACATAAACGCGAAACGCCGGCGACGGCAGAAGCATTGGGTTCTTGATCACCGCAGCCGTCATCAGCGCGAAGACCAGCAGCGCGATCGCAAAGACCGTCAGGTCGGCACCGCCCGACACCATCGGAGCGACGGCCATCAATTTTACGTCGCCGGCGCCTACCTTTTGCAGCAGCCAGAATGGAAACAGCGCCAGGAACAGAACGAGCCCGGCGAGCGCGCTGAGGCCGAAACTCCACCACGAACCCTCGGCGAGCGAGACAAGGAACAATGACGCTACCCCCAGGCAAAACAACAACAGCACGTCGCTATTGGCAATCCGCTGTGTCGTGAAGTCGAGCTTGCCGATCCGAAGCAGCAACGGGACTGCCAATAGCTTCATAATGATCGAGGCAACAGGCAGCATGTCAGCGCTCGAGGCTTTTCACGCTGGACGAGAGCAACTTAAGATTGTTCACCACCGTGGGATCGTTGGGAGCCAACTCGTAGGCCTTTAGGAAGTTGTTTCGCGCCTCCTGCAGATTGCCGCGCAGGAGATACGAATATCCGACATTGTTGTAGTATTCGATTGTTGCACCGAGATGCTTGAGGGCTTGCCGGTAGGCCATGTCCGACAGGTCGAAACGGCGGATGCGGTCGCAGGAGGCTGCAAGTCCGAGCCAGGCGACGCCGTCATTCGGAGCGAGCTTCACCGCCTTGTAGAACAGAGCGCCGGCGTTGCCGTAATTTTCCTGCCGGAACTGGTTCTTGGCCTCGGTCATTGCCTGATCAGAGGCGAAATATTCGACGTCAGCGACTGTCTTCAAGCCTTGGAAGGCATCGCCAAAAGCAGTGAATTCAGGCGAAACCGGTTCGTTGGTACGGACCACGCCATCGTCGAGAGTGCTGCTCTGACAACCCGCAAGTGCGCTGCCCATCAGGCATATGGCGATGGCGATATGGATAGGCCTTGTCATTCTTGTCCCCTCGGCACCAACGGGTGCCATTGCAAATTCGTATTGGCCACCAGTCGAATCAGAAGAAGACCCCCTGCATTCTGACAATGACGGGCAGCAAGACAATCATCAGCACGAGCGGAAAGATGAACAGCCCAAGGGGGATCATCATCTTAACGGGTAAGGCATTGGCACGCTCTTCAGCGCGCAGGATTCTTTGTGACCTCATCTCGTCGCTATAGACCCGAAGTGCCTCTGTCAGGCTTGTGCCTAGCTCTTCCGACTGTCGAAACAGCACGGCTAGAGATCGAGCCTCATCGAGGCCAATGCGGTCCGAGAGGTCGCGCAGCGCATCGCGCAATGGCTTTCCCGCGCGCAGTTGGAGGTTCATGATCGACAGCTGTATGCCGAGCCACTTGTGCGTCCCGGCGAGTTCGCTGCTCACCCGCTCCACCGCGGCCTCGAGGCTCATGCCGGCGTCGGCGCAGGTGATCATCATATCCATGAAGTCGGGAAAGCCCCGCCGGTAAGTCTGCTTCTGGGCATTCTCGAACCGATCCAATGCGACACTCGGTATAACCAGGCAGCCGAGGCCAAACAAGGCGGCGCCCGCGAATGCCAGGAACCCGGGCATTTGTGGAGGCAGCACAGAGGTCAACCCGATGTAGCAGCCCAAAAAACCCAGTCCGACTGCTCCAATGCGTGACAATGTGTAAATGGTTGGCGCGCTCGCCTGATAGAACCCCGCACGGAACAGCTTAGCCTCGAGTGCGTTCGGCGCGCCTCGTTCCTTTTCGACAGAGCGAAAGTATGCTTCAACCGGACGCTGAGCCGAAAGCTTGGCCAACTGCTCCTGCCCGGCGAGAGAGCGGCGACTGGCCATGCCTTCGGCGATCAGGCTTTCCGCAATCAGCTTGCGGGTCTGGAAGGCGGGCATCAAGATAAACGCGCCGAACAGGAACAGCGCAACCGCCGCCAGGAAAACCGAAACCGAGACCAGCAGGCCTGGGTCAATGTTCGCGATCGGATCTATCTTTTTCTCCCCTCAGAAATCGAAATTAACCATTCGGTACATGATAAGATTGCCGAGCAGGGCCCAAAGACCAAAACCGACAAAAACAGGGGTGACTAGCGGGCTGTTCCAGATGTCGCCATAGTAGCTCGGGGCTATGACCAGCAAGATACCGAACATCACGATCGGGAAGAGCGAAATAATCCATGCTGACACACGCCCCTCGGCAGAGAGCGCCCTGATCTTCAGACGCAGTTTCTGCCTTTCACGCAAAACGGACGAAAGGTTGGACAGAATCTCCGTCAGGTTTCCGCCGGTCTTGGCCTGAATCGACAGCGAAACTGACAGCAAATGCAGCCCTTCAAAGCCGACGCGCTGCGACAGCTTCCTGACGGCCTGCTCAAGGCTTAGGCCGAAAGTTATCTCATCCGACACGATGCCGAACTCAGTGCCGATCGGGTCGGGCATTTCACGCGCGACAAGCGAGATTGCCACCGATGTGGGATGGCCAGCACGGAGCGAGCGCACGATCATATCAAGCGCATCAGGCAATTGCCTTGCGAATTTGGCAATGCGCTTGTTGCGCGCGCGCCTGAGCACCAGAAGCGGTAGAACGAGTCCGACCAGCGGAATGCTGATAAGGCCGACAGCCGCTGGATAGCCCAAGATTATAGTCGAGAGCAGTCCTATAAAAGTCCCGGCCAGCAGGAATATCGCTGCGAAAGCGAGCAGGTTTCCCGTGATCCCGGACTGCGTATAAAGTCGGTTGAGCCAAACGACACCAAAAACAAAATCGCCGCTGTCGGTCAGCCCGCGCTCACGCAAGAGCCCCCGCAGCGTCTGCTCGGCGGGCGCCTCTTCGGCCAGTCGCTTGAGCCGGCGATTGATGGTGCCGGCGGTGGCTCGCCGCGACGCATAGGACAAATAGAAAGTTTCTATCGCCAGGATGACCGAAGCAGCCGCCAGCACATAGATGATGTACAGAAGTGTCTGGCCGGTCAGCATCAGAGCGGCACCTGTGGATTGAAGGCATCCTTGGCAAAGTGATGACCGAGCGTCGCGGCCTCCTGAGCGAAACGTGGTCGTATGCCTGTGGCCCTGAAGTCACCGACGATCTTGCCCTCGTCCGTCACATCGCGGCGAATGAAGTGGTAGATCTCCTGCAACTGGATGACGTTGCCTTCCATGCCGGTCAGCTCCGAGATCGAGATCACGCGCCGCCCGCCGTCCGACAGCCGCTGCGTCTGTACGATGATGTCGATCGCCGAAGCGATCTGCGCGCGGATGGATTCGGCAGACATCGGCATGCCTGCCATGCCAACCATCTGTTCCAGGCGCGCCAGTGCGTCACGTGGCGTGTTGGCATGGATCGTCGTCATTGAGCCTTCGTGCCCGGTGTTCATTGCCTGCAGCATGTCAAAGGCTTCTTCGCCGCGCACTTCGCCGACGATGATGCGGTCGGGGCGCATGCGCAGCGCGTTCTTGACCAGTTCGCGCTGGCGCACTTCGCCTTTGCCCTCGACATTCGGTGGGCGGGTTTCCAGCCGCCCGACATGCGGCTGCTGCAGCTGCAACTCCGCCGCATCCTCAATGGTGATAAGACGCTCGCGGTGGGAAATGTAGCTCGACAGCGCATTGAGCAGCGTAGTCTTGCCACTGCCGGTGCCGCCGGAAACCAGAATCGACTTGCGCGACTGCACAGCGATCCGGAGCATATCAATCATCGGCGGGCGGATCGAATTGAATTCGATCAGACGCTCAAGCGAATAGGGATGCTTGGAGAACTTACGGATCGAGACCAGCGGACCGTCGACAGTGATGGGTCTGACGGCCACGTTGACACGCGAGCCATCTTCCAGCCGCGCATCGACCATTGGGTAGGATTCATCGACACGGCGGCCGATGGCAGAGACGATCTTGTTGATGATGCGCATCAGATGCGCCTCGTCACGGAAGCGGATCGGCGTTTCCTCGAGCACGCCGCGGCGCTCGATAAACACGCGCCTGTGCGTGTTGATCAGAATGTCGGCGATCGAATCGTCCTTGAGCAGCGGCTCGATCGGCCCCAGACCCAGCATCTCATCGGCAGTGTCGCTGGTCAGCTGGTCGAGTTCACGCGCGTTGAACGGAATGTTCTTGTTCCGGACGAACTCGCGAACGATCGGCAGGATCTCATTGAGTATCTCGTCCTTGGAAGCGGTTTCGAGAGCTGCGAGATTGAAACGCTCAATCAGATGGCGATGGATTTCCACCTTCAGGGCGAGCAACTTGTCAGCATCGGTATCGACGTCTGCCACCGCGGGCGCGACAGCAGCAACAGTGACTGGCAGCGGCGCCAGGGCCTCGGCCTGGGGGACCGCTGTTGCATTCGACCTGGTAAAGCGCCCGAGCATGACTACGCCTCGCTGCTCCCCTCGCCGCCGATCGGCGGATCCCAAGTTTGACCTTGCCGAGCCCACGAGAGACAGACCGGATCTTTCACGCAAGAAACCAAAGCCGAGAGCAACCCACTTCCGAGGTCGCCATGATGGCCCGCTTCCGCCTTGCGCTTGATCGACAATCCCCCATCGCCCAGTTTCATTAGCCATCCATAAACTATTTGGTAACCAAAGGCAGCGCAAGCGCGGTACGTCCGCGGCAGCCACATTACTTCACCTATAGTTAAGAGAAGCTGCTTGCCGGGAATGATTTTTCCCGCAAATGTTGAATGCAAAGTATGTAGACCTCATACAAATCCATGCACCAAGAACCTACCCTCTATACTTCGAACCAAATTACCGTTTAAAATCAATGTATATAACCGCATATGCGCATCATCTAATACGCATACGCAGGGCAAGCGAATGTGATTTTATAGTTAAGGATGCGCTAAAATATCGTGAATTCAGAAGGTTAGCTGCTTCGAATTGCGGCAGCCCTGTGGCGACTCATGTATTGCGGGGTTAAAAATCCGTTAAAAGGATTTGACTTGGAAAAAAACTCGGACCTAGCATCACAACTGACGGGGGATGCTTGGGTATGGATTTCATCCTTTGCTCGTCTCGTCGGGTTCAAAACTCCAAGGGGAGAAATTGACATGAAGAAGCTCATGACGATGGCCCGGCAGTTCCGCGATGACGAAAACGGAGCTGCCATGGTCGAATATTCTATTCTTGTCGGTATCATTGCAGGCGCGGCGATTCTCATCATCGTCGGCATCGGCCTCTGGGTGAACGGCCGCTTCACTGATCTATGCACTGATCTGGCTGCTGCAGCCGGTACTTGCGGTTCCGGCGTCGGTAGTTGACAAATTAAGATCAGGCCCGGGTCGCACGCCCCGGGCCTGATGCTCATCGACCTAGTTCGGCAAGGATTCTAAATTCGACATCGTTGCGGGAAAGCAGGAGCACCGTATGCGCGCGAATTCGATCATCATGATTGTGCTGGCCGGCATTTTCGGTGTGCTCGCCGTCGTGCTCGCCAATATGTGGCTCGCCAACCAGCGTAACCAGATGGCCAGCGCCAGCGAGGCGCCGCGATCGAGCATCGTGGTCGCGTCCGTTCCGCTGAAATTCGGTGACGCGGTCACCGCCGACAAGATGCGCCAGATACCCTGGCCGGAAGGCGCCATTCCCGCAGGCGCTTTCAAGACCGCCGAAGAGATGCTCGCCAAGGAAGGCAGTCGCCAGGCACTGCAGGCGATCGGCACAAACGAACCCATCTTGGCCAGCAAGATCACCGGCCCCGGCCAGCGCGCGACGCTGTCGGCCGTGCTTGCCGACGGTATGAAGGCCGTCTCCATCCGCGTCAACGATGTGCTAGGCGTCGCCGGCTTTGTTTTCCCCGGCGACCGCGTCGACGTGCTGCTGACACGCACGGTGCGCAACGCCAACGGCGCCGACGAGAGCTTTGTCGACGTGCTCCTGCAAAGCATGAAAGTGCTGGCCGTCGACCAGGTCGCCGACGAGAGCAAGGAAAGCCCCACGGTCGTCAAGGCGGTAACGCTGGAGGCCAGCACCAAGGATGCCCAGAAGCTGACGCTTGCCGCAGGCGCGGGCCAGCTGTCGCTGGCACTGCGCCAGGTCGCTGCGAGCCAGGGCGAGACGACTGCGCGCGTCACCCTCTCGGACCTCACAGGCGAAACGCCCAGCGATATTGCCGCGCGGCAGGCCGAGCTTGACCGACTGGCAGCCGAGCGCAAACGCAACGATGAGCAACTCGACGGCCTGAGGAAGGCGGTTGAGAACGTCGACAACCGACTTGACGAGCTGGGCAAGGCCAAGCCAGCTTCAGCGGATACGAAAGAGCTCATTAAGGAAGTGGTAAAATACGTGCAGCCCGAACCGCCCGCCTATGCGACAGTAGGAGTGTTTCGAGGCGTCGAGCGTGTGACTTACGATGTGCCGCGGGCGAAGTGAGGGGAAAAACGCTCACCGTGGCACGGGTCGAAAGCTGAAACGACAGGCGCATAGCCAGGGGGATTGAGATACATGCGAGCACTTCGCGCGGCTTTGGCAGCAGCGGCACTGGCGATCATCGCGCTGCCCTGTCTTTGGGTAAGCGACGCTGTGGCCGCCGACCGGCGCATAGATGTCTCCAGCCCGCGCGTTCACCGCATTTTCCTGCCGATGTCCCAGTCGGTGACAGTTCAGGTGAACCAGAATCTCGGTGACATGGTGGTGGCAGACAACAAGATCGCCGACGCCCAGCCAATGACCGACCGCACACTCTATGTCATAGGCAAGGGTGCCGGCACGACCTCGATCAATCTGTTTTCCGAGGACCGCCGTTCGCTCGGCGTCATCGAGGTCGAGGTTGGTGTCGATGTCGACGACATGGCGCAGGCCATCAGGCAGGTGGCGCCACGGTCGCGCGTGACCATCGGCTCGGTCAACGGCAAGGTGCGGCTCGGCGGCCGCGTCAAGGACGGCGCCCAATTGGCCGAGATCCTTCAGGTCGCCCAGCAATACGGACCCGACGCGATCATCAACGCCATCGAGGTCGAGGACAGCCAGCAGGTCAATCTTGAGGTCCGCGTGCTGGAAGTGTCGCGCAATGCCGGGCGGGAACTCGGGGTGTCTCTTCGCGCCAAGAGCGATGGCTCGACCACCAGCAACGGGCTTTCTTCGGGGCCGCCGATCGTCCCGGGCCTGGCAGGTGCTGGCGCTCTGTTCGCAACAGGCAACGCGCCGTTCGCCTCGATGATCGCCCGCGTGATCGACGCCGGCATCAATGTCGACGTGATGATCCGCGCCTTGGAAGACAAGCGCCTCGCTCGCCGTCTCGCCGAACCCAACCTCACGGCCCTATCCGGCGAAGAAGCAAGTTTCCTCGCCGGTGGCGAAGTGCCGATCCCGGTGGCGCAGGATGAGAACAAGATCAGCATTGAATTCAAGGAATTCGGCGTCAAGCTGCGTTTCACACCGATCGTGCTGGAGAACGGCAAGATCAATCTCAGGCTGGCACCGGAAGTCAGCGAAGTCGACCCGACGGTCTCTATTCGCGTCAACGACATTGACATTCCCGCCTTCAGCACGCGCAAGGCCTCGACCGTTGTCGAGCTGCGCGACGGCCAGAGCTTCGCCATCGCCGGCCTGCTTCAGTCGACCAACCGCAAGCTGCAGAGCCAGGTGCCGTGGCTCGGCCAGGTGCCGGTCATTGGCGCGCTGTTCCGCTCGTCGAGCTACATCAAGAACGAGACCGACCTGGTCATCATTGTCACGCCTCGCCTCGTGCGGCCGACCAAACCCAGCCAGGAACTGGCGACGCCGCTCGACAAGTCGCGGCCTGCCAACGATCCGGAGTATTTCCTGCTCGGCCAGCTTGAGATCACCAAGGACATGGTGCGCGCCTACGAACTCGGCCAAGGCGTGACCGGCCCCTACGGCCACATGCTCGACGTCAATTCCAAGGACAAGATGATCTATGCCAAGAAATAGCGCCTTGCTCCTTATTGCGATGACCGGGCTGCTTTCGGGCTGCGCTGACTATCTCAACCGTTACGACACGGTCACTCTGGCGGCTGGCGACACGCAAAAGCACAACATGCTTCTGCAGACCGCCGATCCGTTCAACCCGGCCGCCCAGAACAACCGCATTCCGACCAGCGGCGCGCGCACCGACGCGGTCATGAAGCGCTACCTCATCCCGCCGGCGCCGGCAGCGTCGCAGAACGTTACGATCAACGTGGGGGCCGGCGCGGGAGGAACATAGGGACAAGGATGCGGCGAAAAGTGCGGGGCTTACGAGGCGGCCGCGCGAGGAGCAGGAAGAAGGCATTCGCCATGTTGCGGACACTTCGCGCATTCTGGCAGGACCAGCGAGGGATTGCGCTTATCCTCGTCAGCATCATGCTGCCGGCGATCATCGGCCTTTCCCTCCTCGTCATCGACATGAGCAGGGCGAGCACCCTGCACAACGATCTGCAAAAGGCTGCGGACAGCTTTGCACTTGCGGCGGCCGCCGAACTAGACGGCTCGGCGGGCGCATGGGCGCGCGCCGAACGCGCCATGGCAACACTGGTTCAGAACGAGAGTTACTTCTCCACCGCCGGGAGGACGACACTGACTGCCGGCCAGCCGGGAGGAGCGTTGAACTGCAACAACGCGGGAAGCATCTCCTGGTGCTTCCTCAAGGCCCTTCCGGCAAACGACAGCGCGGCCGTGACCAGCGCACAAAACGCAAATGCCGATCCGGTGGTCGGCGAGAAGGAGTCGGGTTTCATTCAGGTCACTGTCGCGCCAACCGCTTTCAGCACTATCATCCCGGCGTCGTTCCTAAGTGGCAATACAGCGGACAACGGCTTCAATATCGGTGCTCGTGCTGTGGCCGGCTTCAGGTCGAGCGTCTGCGACTACACACCGGTCTTTATCTGCAATCCCTATGAAGACACCAGTGTCACAGGCGGCGTCACGCTGGAGCAGGCCGCCCAAACCAGAGAGTACCGGCGTCGACAGATACTCATGCGTATGGGCGGCTCCTATATGCCGGGCAATTTCGCGTTCCTGGCATCACCGACCGGCAACGGAGCCCAAGCCCTGGAAGAAATGCTCGCGAGCACCAAGCCGCTAGCCTGCTACGCTCAGGATGGCGTTGACACCGAGCCAGGACAGAACGCAGGGCCTGTAGAAAACGGCCTGAACTCTCGGTTTGGCATCAGCAAATCGTATATCGGAACAAGTAACGGTCCTGCCGCAAACGTGCGCATGGGGTTGAAATCGATCAACTGCAACAACGGCAAAGTCACATGGGAAACCGACCCCACAAAAGGGGTAGGGCTGGAGCGCGACTCCTGCCACATCACCGGGACTTGCACCAAGATGGACCAGCGCATGGGCGAAGGCGACTGGAACTTCGCCCGCTATTGGTCGACCAATCACCCGGCACGAGGGGTCCCGGCTGCATTGTCTGGAACAGGAGCCAACCTGCCAACACGTTATGAGGTCTATCGTTATGAGATCGACCCCGACGGCAACCCCGCCACCAACGACAGCATCGTGAATGATGCCGCAGTCAGCGGCGAAACTGGGGTTCCTGCCTGCAATCAAACCCCTGTGACGAAAGTAGACAGGCGCATCCTCTATGGGGCGATCCTTGACTGCAAGGCAATCAAGGATTCTGGGCTAAAATTCACTGGGCGTCTTGAGGACGTCCCTGTCCGGGCTTTCGGCAGCTTCTTCATCACCGAGCCGATAAAGGTAGATAAGGACATCTTCGTCGAACTGGTCGACATCACCGGCAAGGGCGGGCGCGGCACGCTCGACAACTTCCTGCGCGACGAAGCGCAACTCTATCGGTGACGGCTATGTTCGACGTTCTGAGGCACCTGCGAGACCGCTTCCGCCGCGAAGAGCGCGGCACGGCGCTTGTTGAGATGGCGCTGGTCGCGCCACTGATGGTTGTGCTGTCCGCCGGTGTGTTCGAGTTCGGCAACATGATCCACCAGAAAATGCTGATGCAGGCCGGCGTCAACGACGCGGCGCGCTTTGCAGCCCGCTGCAATAGCCAGATGTATACGGACTTCGGCTTTCCGGCTGTGAACTGCGCCGACATCGCCGCCAACATCGCCGTCTACGGAAACCCTGCCGGCTCAGGCAGCCCCAGAGTTGCCGGCTGGGCGAAGACGGACGTGATCGTCGACATCGCCAACGTCGCCGACTGCCACGACGCGGTGGTCAGCGGCGTTACGCAGTATCGTTCCGTCACCCCGCAAGTGTGCATCGTCAGGGTGACCAACAGCAAGGTCTACAGCGACATCGGCATGCTGTCGGTAATCGGCATCGGTCCAATGACACTGACCGGCACCCGCGAAGAACGACTGATACGGTTCTGACCATGCTGAAGCGTTTCTCAAAATCGGAAAGCGGTGGTGCGATGGTGGAGGCGGCCATCGTCATGACGCTGCTGCTTGCGCTGACGCTAGGCTTCGTCGACTTCGGCAACGCCTTGTACCAGTGGAACGCCGCTGACAAGGCGGTGCAGGTCGGGGCTCGTCTGGCGTCGATCTCCGACCCGGTCGCCACCGGGTTGGCAACTGCCGCGCCGACCGCCACGCCGGGTGCGCCTGTTGTCGCCGGCGCCTATGGCCCCTTCGTCTGCACCTCGGCCGGCGGCGCCTCTTGCCCAGGTTACAGTGCGGCGAATTTCAGTCGGATATTCCGCGGCGACACGGCTGTCACCAACGACGATGCCTGCCCAGCCCCCACCGGCACCCAGCGGCCGGGCATGTGCCATTTCTATCCGTTCCTGACCCGTGCCAATGTGGTGGTGACCTACACCGCCACCGGACTCGGCTTCCAGACGCGCCTCGGCGGGCCGGTGCCGACCGTCACGGTCAGCCTCCAGAACGTCAATTTCCAGTTCTTCTTCCTCAGCGGGCTGATGGGTTTTTCCAATATGGCCATGCCCTCGATGTTGAGTACGGTAACCGGCGAAGACTTGAAGAGCACAGCATCATGAATGCCATCGATTCTAAGGTCCTGCCCACCCGCCGCAAGCAGATCGCTTTGTTTTCGGCCGATCCGCAGTTCAAGCGCGATATAGCTGCGAGACTCGACGCTCTGGCAATCTACGAAGTTCAGGTTGCCGAGCCTGATGCCTTTCTCAAAGGAGCCGTGCCGGGCACGCGGCCAGGCATCATCATCCTTGACGTCGGACAGGGCGAAATCCTAGGCAGCCCTGGGCTCGTCGAGGCGCGCGCATCATGGCCATCCGTGCCGTTGATTGCGGTATCGGCGGAATTGCAGCCGGACCAGATGCGCAATCTCGTCCGCCTCAACACCTCCGACTGGCTGCGCAAGCCGCTCGACGGCAAGGAGCTTATCAACGCCGTTACATTCCACGACAGCGGCAGCCAGGCGAGCAAAAGCCGTATCATAAGCTTTGTGGCCGCGAGCGGCGGCGCCGGCGCCACTACCCTTGCCATCGCCGGGGCCGAATATCTTGCCGCAAAATCGCCTGAGCGCGCCGCCGCCACCTGCCTCGTCGATCTCGACTTCCAGAACGGCAATTGCGGCGCCTATCTCAACCTGTTCAGCAAGTTCGACCTCAGCGGCATCATCACCCAGCCTGATCGGCTTGACGTCGAGTTGATGGACGTCATCAAGCTTACCGGCCCGCGCGAGTTGACGATCTATTCCTTCGAGCGTCCGGAGATCCCCTTCGAGCCGCGCGGCGCAGACTTCGTCCTCAAGCTGCTCGACCTCGTCGCCTACCGCTTCGACGACATTGTCCTCGATCTGCCCAATCTCGAAACGCCTTGGCAGCACTCGGTGCTCTCGACCAGCGACGAAATCTTCATCGTCTTCGAGCTCAACCTCGCCTCGCTGCGCCAGGCCAAGCGCCTCTACGGCAAGATCCGCGAACTGCGCGGCAACAGCGCCAGCGTTACGCTGGTGGCCAACAAGCAGAAGCGCAAATGGTTCGGCAACCACTTCTCGCGCAAGGAACTGGAGAAGGTGTTCAAGGCTCCCAACATCCGGTCGATCAGTCTCGACCAGACGCTGCTGACCGACGCACTCAACCGCGCCATTCTGCCCTCGGAGGTGGACGCGCGGGCGCGCTTCAACAAGGAAGTCAAAGCGATGTTCCACGAGCGGCTCGACGGCAATGCGCGCTAGATTTTGGCGAACTGCAAGGCAGCGAGGATCCTGGTTGGCGAGCCTGCTGGCCATGCTGGCACTGGCTGCCACTGTTGCCGCTCAAGCCGCCAGCTGGCGCAGCGCCGACCGCCCACCCTTGCCGGCGATGGGTCCCAGCCTGCGCAGCGCGGTTGCCTTTCCGTCCAGCGAGGCGGTTGGCACCATCGTCATCCGCAAGAACGAAAAGGCGCTATATCTCGTCACCACGTCAAGCAAGGCGTTGCGCTACCGGATCAGCGTTGGCCGGGACGGTTTTGGCTGGACGGGAACGGTAAAAATCGGCGCCAAGAAAGAATGGCCGGAATGGCGCCCGCCTGCCGAAATGCGCGGTCGTCAGCCCGGCCTGCCCGAATTCGTTCCGGCCGGCCCCTACAATCCGCTCGGCGCGCGGGCGCTATACCTCTATCGACAGGGGCAGGACACGCTCTACCGAATCCACGGCACCAACGACCCGAAGGGTGTGGGTTTCGATGGCACTTCAGGCTGCTTCAGGCTGACCAACACCGACGTGGTCGACCTCTTCAAACGTGTTGCCGTCGGCGCAAAGGTGATTGTCGAATGACCACGATCATAGATTCGAGCGTGCCCTCGATCGGTGCCAGCGACGCCATGCTCGACCGCGAGACCAGCACCTCCCGGCTGATCGTCTTTGCCGGCGCTGCGGCAGTGGTAGTGACCGCGCTCAACTTTGCCGCTGCGGTCTATTTCTACCGCGGCATCGGTGAGTTGCGAACAGTCGAGCGGCAGCTGGAACAGCTTTCAGAGTTTGAAGGAAGGATCATTGCCAAGGTCGACAAGGTCAACACCGGCGTACAGAGCCGCTTCGAGGCACTGGATGGTAACCTGCAGGGCAGGCTCGCAGAGATTCGCGAGCGCCTAGAAAAGATCGAAAACCAGGTTCCGTCCCGGGAAGAGGCAAGCATGCTGCCATCGGCCGAGGCGATGCCGGCTGATGTCGAACCACAAGTGATTCCGCTCGACGAAACTCCCCCCACGCTCGAAGCGGCGGCAGAGCCCTTGGCCACACCTCCACCGTCGCGGCGTGCATCCATGCCTTCGCCGAGCGCTGCTTATCAGCGGCTCGAAAACGCCGAGGGAAAGGTCTACTATCGCAAGGTCAAATAGGATCGAAAGCGGTTCAGAGGTCGCGTTTCAAGGTCTGCAGCGCGAATGCCACTTCGCGCGTACTCCGCCTTGCTTCACTCAGAAAAAGGTAGTGGCAGTAGCCGCAGGCGGCAATCCCAATCGCCAGAACCGAACCGGTCAGCCCGTTGAGTGAGAAACCGACCGGAAGCATATAGGTTTCTAAGCCAGGGAGATCCGCGAACACGCTTGCGGTTCTGGCTTGATAGCTCGTGGCGAACATGGCGGCTGTAAAGAGCAGGGCTATGTGATTGACCAGGAACGGAATTGCGAAACGCGTCCGCACTCGGACTAGACTGCAGCATGCAAGCATGACCATGCCCAGCCCAATCAGTTGCAAGGTCACGGCCCCTCCCGCAAACTGATCAACTAGCAGCCAGAAACCTCCAAACTGCGTCCGCAGCGAGAGCCAGATACGCCACACGTCAGGATCTGATGGAAAATAGCCGAGCAGGACGGTCGCTATCCTCTCGCTTGCGAGAAGCAGCAGTACAAAGACTGGGAAAGCAATGATAGGTGTCGCCCGGCTGCGCATGGCTTCCCCCGCTATGGTCACTGCAAGATTAGGCCAGCATGCTTGCCCGGAGCTTACAGAACAGATGTCGCTGGCGCGTCTCCGAGGCGGAAAGCTGGCCGAACGTGAACGGAGGTCACTGCATCCTCATCTGCTTCGGCCGGTCCTGCATGAAGACAGTTCTACGTGAAAGTCGGAGCGGCCTCTTTCATGCCACCTTCTCTCCAATGAAAGAACTCAAGGGTAGAATCCAGCGCTTCGCCGGCTGTTTCCCTGGGTTCGATTGCGTTTTGATCGGCTTTCGGCCGATCGGCTAAAGCTCTCCCGTTCGCAAAACAGTTTTTTGCTGCTCTGCGGCTCTGAACCATTCTCCAATCCGTGCCCTGACGCCGATTGTCTTTGCGGCTCAGTCACATAGTGGCGTTCGGCTCCCGGCTTCCCATGCTCCCATATGAGCGCAATCCGGCGCTGCCGGACTCGCTAGAGGAGAATCAGGACAGTCGGGATATCGTCGACGATGCGCCTTCCTCGCCGCTGGCGCCGCGCCGCTCGTAAGGTCGCTGGTCGCGCAGGATCTGGAAGGCGATCGTCAAAAGCTTGCGCGCCACCGCCACCTTGGCTTTGTTGGTGCCGCGGGACCTCAATCGGTCATACTGGGCTCGGAGCTGAGGGGCCGTCGCAACGGCCGGCGCGACCGCCTCCACGAAGGCCCACCGCAGCCACTTGTTGCCCTGCTTTATAATTCTGCCGTGGTGCGTTTTGCCGCCACTCGAATAGGTCGAGGGAACGAGACCGGCATTGGCGGCCAGTTTCTTCGGGTTGCGGAAGCGGCTGATGTCGTCGATCTCGGCGTCAAGCAGTCTGGCAAAGAACTCCCCAATGCCGGGAATCGTCTTCAACAGCTTCACATTGCCGTTGGTCTTGGTGATCGCGCGGATGGTGGCTTCCGACTGTTTGATGCGCCCCTCGATGTCGCCAATGAACGCCAGTCCGCGATCAATCTGGATACGGTCGATGTCGGAGACATGGATTGCAGCGAGTTGCTGGTGCCCGGCCTTACCGAATAAGTCCCCGAGCTTCTTTAACAGGGCCGTCTGCTCCGGATAGCGATCGAAGACAGTCACGATCCGGTTCTTCACCATCGTGCGCAGCCGCACGTAAAACATCCGCTCGCGAAGGGCGATGCGCAGCTCACGCGCCTTCTCTCCGGGAGCCCACGCTTCGGGCACCAGGTCGGCCCGCGGAAGATGGGCCAGTACCGTCGCATCGCTGCTTACACCCTTGTCCTCTGGCTTGCCGCAGCAGGTCCGGTGCTCGGCAATTGCTCCCAGGCTCCTTGTGCCCAAGTGTATCTCCGGCAATGATCGTGCCCGTCATTGACATTGATTGCGTGATCCGTTGCCAATTAGATTTCGGAAAGGCGTTATATGTCGGATGATCCCCGTGTTGACACCTTGGCGGCAAGTGAGCTGGTGTCGTCGTCGCTACTTGCCTCCCTAGTCGGGATGTTAGGGGCCAAAGGTATTCTCTCTGACGAGGATGTTCACGAGATTTACGAGCAAGCCTTGTTCCTGCTTGAGCAGCACCACGCTGCAGAGCCGGCTCTGGGGGCCATTTATGAGGCTGCGAAACAGATTCTCAAGGCAGAGATGCAATAACCATCATTCATCACCGTGCCAGTTCGTGCCGCGAACGACTCAATTGAAACTGCGCGGCTGCTGCAGCGTACCGCGGCTTCAATTCGATCCGATCAAGGTCAAATTGCCTGTTTGGAAAGCGCGGCGCACGGTGCACCTTGAAGAAAGGCGGACCACATCGTAGGGAGCCCTTGGCAACCGTAGCTGCCATTCGCTGAAGATGAGGGGGCCACCTCAGGGCCGGCCTTCGATTCACATTCACGAATATGGTGAGCCAACAATTTCTATCTTGCTGGCGAACGTGCCGAACAAGAGAATGACTGTACTGGTACTTGGTTTTCGACAGGGCAAATCTTTACAACTGTCTTTGCGCAGCACAACTGGAAATGCGTGGTCACTGTCAGTGGTCGCAGGCCCTGGCGACCCTCACCACACCGCAGCCGATACACTATGCTTTGGTAAACTCGACTGACGGCTGCCGCGAGCGATTTGGCTTAGTGAGAGAACGTAAGAGCTTGCAAAGTTCATGAAGGTCATTCTCAAAGGCCTGCGGATTTGCAAGTACCGCGTTGCAGTGATTGATTTTGCTGGCAGGGGGCAAGTCTGTGCCTGGGGTGTTGACGCGAGGCCCCTCAGGTCTGCTGCCGATACTAGTATCGGCTGCCGTCGCTGCTCCGCCGAGGCACAGCAGGACGATGCTACCGACCAACATTCTTTTAAAAGCCGTCGATGCATAGGGCATGCTCGGTTCCTCCTACTACCGTCAGAGCCTTCAACCCTTCGAAAAATGTGGTTTTATTCTATGTGATAACCTTTAAATTCTTCCGAGCGGATAGTGATTTAGTTTAATCAATGTCTCTAAAAAACCAGACTGCACACCCCAGACCTAATCTCCTGATTGCGACGTCAACCCCGTTGTCGCCGAGTATGGGCCCACCAAGTTTCCAGCAAAAACACCAAGGGCTGGATATGAGTAGCCCGATTTACCGTCCTGCAACGTATATTCCAAAGTGGCGAGGCAGGAACGGCGCGTTGACGCTTGACCAATCATTTTCGCCATTTCATAAGGGATGCTTAATGAGCCTATCCTAATATAAAGAAATGACTCGGCGCAATTTCATTCTCGCAAAAGCAGCTGTCGTGACCGCGATTGCGGTTGTTTCGACTTTTGCACTTTCATTCTCTAGCCGACTAGCCTTTGGAATGCCGATCGACTGGCTCAGTTGGGTCGAGTGCACCGTGATTCCTATTGTTATAGCGATGCCAGTCGCCTCATATATTTTTTATCAGTCTGAGATGTACAAGGAAGCCAGTGAGGCGCTCGCGAGATCGCATGCGGCATTGAGCGAAACCCACGAAAAACTCAACTATTCGACAAGCCATGATCCGGCGACCGGACTCCTGAACCGAGAGGCCTTCATTGGCCACCTGGCACGCGTAGGCCGAGACGAAGAATGCGACATGCTACTCCTGATTGATGCCGATGATTTTACAAAGATCAATGATCAGCACGGCCACGCCAAAGGCGACGAGGCCTTAAATCGGATAGCAAAGGCTCTTTTGTATGCAACTCGACCCAGCGATGTTGTGGGCCGAACTGGAGGGACAGAGTTTGGCGTCATCCTGCGTGACGCCGACAAGGATAGTGCAATGTTGCGTGCGGAGATGATAAGACGGCAAGTCGAGACAATTCGCTGGATGAAAAGCGATCGCGGAAGCATTAGGACGACTGTCAGCATAGGTGGCGCCGAAATGCGGGGCTCGCCCGATACAGCACAGAGCCTGCGTCAAGCGGCTCGATGCTTATATGAGGCAAAGCAGCAGGGACGAAACCGCGTCTCATTCACCTACAAATTGGCCTAGCCTTTCCCGGCGTTTGGACCGGAGGTGTTGCTTCGGGGTCATATTAGGACCTTCATTTGTCGCGGCGCTGCCGCACCTGCGCCTTTTTGGTTCTGCGGCCGAGACCTAGTTCCTTGGCGATCCGCGAGCGTAACGCTGAATAATTGGGAGCAACCATAGGATAATCAGAAGAAAGCCTCCACTTCGCCCGATATTCATCTGGAGTCAGATTGTAGTTTTGGCTGATGTGATTTTTGATAGACTTAAACTTCCGTCCATCTTCCAAGCAGATAATATAATCTACCGTCACAGAGCCTTTAATCGGGACGGCAGGTCTCAATGACCCATACTGAAAATATTGGTCCCTGGGAATATTTATATCAACAAATGATTTGTGAACAATTTCTATCAGATCACCCACGCCGCTTAAAGGTACAGCATTATTTAATAAATAAGCGGAAACGAACCTGGCAGTTAATTCTACATGAGAAATATCCGCTCCACGCCTAACAGAAAGCATTTTCTTCATTCTGTTCCCGTTTGTTTCTATGTGACGAAATGAACTATACGATGCTTTCCGTTAGGGCAACATACAATCAGGGTTGCATAACCTTCTCGAAACTGATACCCTACCGTGCAAATTATCGCGCGCGACCCGCAATGGGTGATTGAGCTTGAGTCATGAGCACGCGCGCGCGTTGCTTGACGCTGCGTTAGGATCGGCTAAATCACCCGCTTAACCCCAGCATTACAAGCCCTGCCCGGGGCGCGCGTATCGCTGGCGCGTGCCGAAAAATGATGACTTACACCCTCGTTCATTGCGTTCGTGAAAATGCCGAGTGCTGAAGCAGCGCTTACATTGCGACAGCAGATCCAAAACTGGATGGTAGAATGCCCGACCTCGAACTGTCCGAAGCCCAGGAGCTGGCGCAGGCGATGGGCGATCCGGAATTCACTTACACTCTTGACGCCGATGAGGCTCTCGAAGTGTTGAAGCTTCTGACCAACGCCAAACTCGACGCCGACACGATGGGGGATCAGCACCTCAGCCGTGAGATCGGCATGGGCATGCAGATCGCAATAGAGATCGCACTCGGCCGTTTAATCCACTGACCATGGCAACGTAGTGCCCGGACCCATAAAAATGTTGGCATCGCTTCGGGTTTGTGTGATTCGTGACTTCCGAAATGGAGACATGATGAAGCGGGACCATTTCTGGCTTACAGAAGAGCAGTTTCGCCGCATCGAACCTCATCTTCCGGCTGACACGCGGCGCAAGGAACGCGTCGACGACCGACGTGGGATCAGAGCGGTAACTTCAGGTTCTGAAGTTGGGCGACGCTGGGTCGATGCGCCACCGGACTACTGGCCGCGCAAGACGCTCCACAATCGGCATGTCCGCTGGGCCAACGGAGTGTGGTCTGATCTCTTTCACGCGCTTGCCAATGCAGGTCCGCCCGAGCAGGTTCTTATCACTCGTAACGCAGTGAGGCGCATCGCTCGGCTGTAAAGGGGAGCAACATCAGGCCATCGGGCGTTCGCGGGCCGGCCGCATCACCAAATGCAATGCCCTGACCGACCGCTATTGTCGCTTGCCTTCATGCTCACCGGCGGACAGGTCGCTGATTGCACAGCGGAAGGCGAGCTTCTAAAACGCCTACCAGACACCCGCATCCTGCATGCCGACAAAGGCTATGATTCAGATGCGATCCGCCACCAGGTCGACCAAAGGCCAACCGTCGGCTCAAATTTCTCGCGACCGTCAGCTATTGGTTATGAGTCTGGGCCAAGCTGGCGCGCGACGCACTCGATCCCTGTAATACCTCGAGTTGGCATCGCTAACCGCAAAGTTGCCCCCCCCCCCCCGGAGAACCCTTCCTACACAGTTATTATTACCACCCACACAGACAGATCCTCGGCACACCATGCTTGATACGATCAACAATTTTAGTAATTAGTTTAGGAATTTCTTATTGAGCCTTAACTTAAGCGTTCAGTTTAATTTATCATTGGGCAGCGGTTTTTCCTTTCATGAGCTATTCAATGGCCGGCGGTGCTCATCTCCCCCCTCGCGGTTCCTCGGGCAATCATAAAAAAGCGGTCATCATAACCGCCGTACTTCTCTCGCTTGGGGTGGCAGCGGCACTAGGGGTCGTCGTCAGCGGCGCCATCTATTCCATCGTGCGTACTGCTGATGAACTCGATGAGACAAGGGCAACCAGCGCAGCCGCGTCTGCAGCAGAGTCACTGCGCTCGCAAATGGCCGGTACAGTTAGAGACAACGCATTCTGGGACGAGGCTTATCGCCAACTGGGTTCGCCAACTCGAGATGCCTGGCTGATCGAGAACTGGGGATTCTCGACTCTGGACCATCCGCTCTATGACATGGCACTGGTGATCGGACCCGACGACAAACCGCTGCTGCACTATCGGCATGGTAAAGCAATGCGCGTGCAGCCCGGTGAGTTTTTCGACAGCTCCCTGGCTCGAATCGTGGAGCGTGCGCGCGCTGCTGATGGCCTGCAAGGAGACGTCCATGCAGAATTCATCGGCACTGTGCACGGGCCTGCGGTAATCGGAGCCGCGCGCATCCGTCCCTTCATTCAAGGGATCCCGCCGCCTAATCCTTACATTCTGATATTTGAGAAGGATCTTGACGCCAAAACGATCAACGAAACTGCTCGAAAATTCAACCTTCGTGGCCTTCAGCTGACTGATAGCCGCGTGGATAGCACTGTTGCGGTCCCGATAAGAGATGTTGACGGAAGTACTGTAGGTTTCCTCAGCCTCCCATCGGAGAAGTCGGGTACACGCAGCTACGAACGTGTACGTCTGCTCATTTTCGGAGCGGCTGCAATCCTGCTCCTGCTGATCATAGGCATTGGAATGATTGGCCTGCTTTCGGTGCGTTCGCTCGCCAAGGAAGAGGCCCGTGCAAGGCGAAGCTCTCTGCACGACCATCTGACCGGTGTGCTCAATCGTCCGGGATTGTCCGAATATGTTGAAAATCTCGCGTCTGACGTGAGCAGTTCGGCGATGATAGGTCTGTGTTTGGTAGACATAGACGGATTCAAAGCCATTAACGACCTGTGGGGCCAGACGATTGGCGATCAACTGCTGGGAGCTGTCGCAGCGCGCTTGACCAAGGATTTGCCAGTGGGAACAACGATATCTCGGTTGGACGGCGATGAGTTCGCAATCGTGTCGGTCGACGCAGCCGGCAAGGTCGCCCATTTGCAATCGGCCGTGAGCGAGGCGTTCGCAGAACCCTTCACGATTGGGCGACGCGAGATCGAGATCAGCGTCAGTGTTGGCGTGACCGAGGCCGTGTTGTCACGGGCTAATTTTCACAACTTGTTACGACAGGCCGAAATGGCTCTGCATCAAGCAAAGCATGGTTCAGCTGGTGTCACTGTCGTGTTTCACCCCGATTTTGAAGCGGAACTTTCTGAACAAGCGAAGCTAGAACAGCAGCTTATCGACGCGTTGGATAGGCGCGAACTGAAGGTCGCATTCCAGCCGGTCGTTGATGCAGGCAACGGGGATCTTTGCGGTGTGGAAGCACTGGCGAGATGGAACAGCAAGACCGGTCCGATTGCTCCTGATATCTTCATACCACTTGCCGAGAGGGCCGGGCTCATTGGCATACTTGGATCCCAAATCCTGGAAGAGGCGATAGTTCAAGGCTCACATTGGCCAGGCTTGCAGATTGCTGTGAATGTCTCCCCAGTGCAGCTCCGCAACCGATATTTCGCGGGAGGCCTAAAGGCCACTCTCGACAAGTTTGCATTTGAGCCTCACCGTCTGACCATCGAGCTTACGGAGGGAGTCCTGATTTCGGATGCCGATCAGGCGAAACGCTCAATCTCCGAGATCAAGGCACTGGGAATCAAGGTTGCTCTCGACGATTTCGGCTCTGGTTTTGCTAGCATCGGCTCCTTGCGGCAATTCCGCTTCGATCGCGTCAAGTTAGACAAGTCGCTTGTCGCCAATATCGAGCACGATGCTAAGGCTGCAGCAGTGTTGGATGCCACTGTCAAACTGGTGAATGCTCTCGGGGTCCCCGTCACAGTCGAAGGAATAGAGAACCGGTACCAGGCGGATTTTGCCCGGGATGCCGGCAGCCATCAATTGCAGGGCTATTGGTTTTCTAAACCTCTGTCGAAGGAAGAACTGAACGAGCGCTTCCTTAGGCGCGACCGCTTGAGAGAGTTTCGGGTGGGTGGTTACGACACCGTCGCCCGCTAGCATAGATATCCGGCCATCAAGGCCGACTCAGTGTTGATTGTATTCATTTACAAGCGTGCTGGTAAGCGCCGGACGAAGAAGACCCCGCTCCCTGACAGGAGCGGGGTCTCAAATGAGCCTCGCAGGTAAAGTACTTGTTGGTAGAGCGCGTCAGGGTGGGGTTGGGGGCGCGCGCGCTACATAGCAACCATATCAAAGCGCAATTCTTAAGCAATGGCTAATATATATCTGACCTCAACATAGTACGGAGGAACACGCGGACAACAGTGAATTCCGACAAAGCTGTCGGAACACCCGACGAATTTGCCGAAAGCGCCATCGACTAGAAAAACATAAAATGCGCGCGCAAGAAACCCGTGGCCGGTGGCAATTCGCGGGGTGTCGTGGGCTTTTGAAGCGCTAAAATGCTTATGGCATATGGCTGCAGGCAGGCACTGCGAAAACTCACCAAGCTGCGATCAATTGTACAACGATCTTTTCTCAGCAATCCAAAACGACGAACTTCACTTGTTTGTTCTGGCCTTTTTCATTCTCCTGTATAAGATGCGGACATTACAAGCAGTTGGATTTTATAGATTGTCAGACGGCTCGTGAGGGCTGCTACCATGGACATAAAGACTGACGAATACAGCGCATGGATCGAAGGGCCTGACCTCTATTTCAGTGGGGTAATGCGTCTAGAGAACAAGACCGCTTCAGAGATCACGTCACTGGTAAGAGACCTCCTCACCTCAGGCCCACCAGTTATTACAGTTCACCTGTCCGACTTGGAATTCATCAACTCGCACGGCAGAAATATTCTGGCAAGATTGGTGATTGAAGCCCGAAGTCATCCTCAGACCCGGATGGTGGTTCGGGGCAATAGCAATATTGTATGGCAGCAACGAACGCTGCCAAATCTAAAGAGAATATATCCGGGCCTACTTCTGCTTCTGGATTGAAAAGCAAAATCCTGCCGGAGGAGGCCTGTCCAAAAAGTCTAGGTGCTTTCGCACCGCGTTTTCAATACACGCTCACCGGGTTGGAGCCCTACAATTCGTCACGGCTCTCCCTTAGGAAGAGATTGGCGGCTTCCCTCGAACCGCGACGACGACGTCAATCGTTAAATCTGTCGATGAGCAGCGCCATTGCGACCTGAACCTGGCACATGGGACAGCAGCTAAGCTTCGGCGTGGAACGGACGACGGAGCCCCTACCGCCACATGCGCAAGAAGCCATTTTTTTGACGCTGCTTAAGTAATAGCTGATTTGCAGCCAAGCTCCGGGCGTGCCCTGCCATTGAGCCCAGCGCCCCTCGACGAGACGGGGCGCGCAGCAGGTTCTTCGCGTCGCTCAGCTTCCTTTTAGCAGCGATACCCTGGTCGATCACTAGACTTGGGACTTGGTTCTTGTAATCATGTTCCGCGACATGGTTCGCCGCAACAATCCATGTCGTTGCCGGCACAGTGACCCTCCAATCGCTCACTGTGCCGGCCGCTGAATGCCGTGTGGCGGTGCACCGGACTGACCAAACTCACCCTCGAGATCGACGAAGACGCGCGCCTTCGACCCGCTCGCCGGTTCAAGCACCTCGACCGACGCTGTCGGAACCGTTTGGGCTGCCGACGATTGATTCCAGGCGTCCCAGAGGAGATGTTCTGGATGGATAGGAACACAGGCATTTACGCGATGACTGTGGCCGTCGCATTTGCGGTGGCTACCCTCCTGGCCATCGGGCTCACGGACCGTGCGCGGGATCCTGGCCCCATTCAGGAAGCCGCCCCGCACACACTCAACTAGTGATACCCGCAGTTGGCACCCGATTTTTTGTGAACATCATATCGGGGAACGGGAGGCTTGGTTGAGTGGACCATGGGCGGCCAGCGGTTTGATCGTAGGGGGATGGTTCAGGACCATCTGCTGAAGAAGTCCACGTCACTGGGTGGCGCGCTGTTGACCGCCCTTTGAGGCTAGCAAGAGTTGCGTGGTATTCTGCTTGTCTGCAGCAGGTCGAACACCAATCTTCTGTGATTCCAGGGGTGACCACCAACCCAGCAGCCCGGCTACCCATCCCCGGGTCTCCTCATGCTGAACCAGCCTAGCGGTCGATGTTGAACTTTCATCAAGGCTTCTTGAAGCGGGGGATGTGCCGACACATATCGATTGCGGGCCGCTGCCGCTGTCGGCATAGGCCTTTACAGAAACGCAAACTTTCGTTCGACTTGGAGAATCTGATGAGCGATCGGATGTTTGACAGTCCCGTTTTCGTGAAATCCGGAAACAGCCTAATCGAGGAGGTTGCCTGCCTGGAGGACGCCCTCGAATTTCTGTACGAATGGCCCAAGAACCGCCGCGACACTATCTACGAAACAGCGCTTCGGGCGTGCCAGCGAGCGTTTGATAGCGGATATCCGCTTGCCGCTGCGAAGCAGGCTTTCTGCGGCTTTGCCAAATCGGCCAAGATACTCGAAGACGTCAGATTGCCGTTGCCATGGACAGTAGGCGGCAAGACTGGCGCAAGCGGTCGTGGCACTTGATCGGGGGGCTCGCCATGCTCGCGCAGGCTTTCGAAAAGCCGATCCTTGCCTGGGTCGGACGGTCGGACTTGGATATCCTCGCCAACTCGATATCGTCGTCGACGCTTATCAGAGTTTGTGATGGAATGGTGCGGCAAAGGCTCAGAGCAACGAGCCGCGATCAGATAGAGACAGCCACAGCTATCTTCATGGCCTTTACTCGCAGAAGGACAGAAGGACATCCTGCTTCAACACGATGATGCCTCCGGTCTGGAGCGCACTGCAATGACCCGACCCGTTGGCGCTGTAGAGCGAGACCTGTCGCGACGCCGTCCGGCACGTTTCAATCCATACGCATACGCCCGAGGGTGTCGGCGAGCGCGGCTCTTCCTGCGGATGTTCGAGCGCAGGTAAGGGTCGTGAGGGCGCAGATTCCCTAGAATGATCGCGATCATGGTTCCTTGCGTGCAGAGTCGTGTACGTTCAATCTGAAACGGGTTTTGCCTAACCCACCGCCGGTGTCGATCGAAAAGACCTTGGGTACAAACTGAACCAGACCAGCAGGGTCAGCCAACTGGTCCAAAGGACAGCGTACGACGAATTTCTGATCCCATGGGCCCAAGCGCTGCGGGTTGAGCCTTTCCGGGGATCACGGCAACATCATAAAGCTCGCTTACCACCCCTTCGATCGTCAGAGAGTGGACGATGTCCCCACTGTCGAGGTTGACAACATAGAGGCCGCAGCGTGGTTCCATCTTGCGTGTGTTGAGGCGTTGATCAAGCGCGAGGCCAGAGAACGTCTTGTTGTCGCGGGGTTTCGACAGTCCCATGACAGCGAAGTTTCCGATGAACGACAAGCCGCGAAGGTAACCGGGACAAAAACACGTCGGATTGAACATGTTTGTTGTTAGATCGACCCAGCCGAACTCGCCTGTTCCGGAATTGTGAACCCACAGCCTCTCGCGGTGCCAGCGGGGCGAATGCGGCATGCTCAAGCCCGAGCAGACGATCTTGCCGCTCTCTATTTCGATGACGATGCCACCGTTTTGGCGCTGGTCGCGCCAGCCGTCGAACGTGTCACTGTTGGCCACCGCAGTGACGAAAGCAGGCTTGCCATCGCGTATCGCAACGCCGTTTAGGTGACATCTGTCTTCTGCCGCCATGCGACTTATGAACGGCGGTTGCCACAAGGGTGTAAAGCTAAAGCAGCTACTGACTGTTGCTAAGCAATTGAACAGCGTATTTGCAAAGACCAACTCCCCATCAGATCCGATAACGAGATCATGGGCATCAAGGTCCCCGGTAAAATAGCCAACCTGCGGCACAAAAAGCGCATCATGACCTTCGCTGCTTTTCTGTCCGGGTTCGAACGCGTTTACGAACTTGAAGATCTGGGTGTCGCCGGTGACCCACAAATCGTTGTCGCGGATTGCCAGGCCAAGACAGCGGCCGACATTTCGGTTGAACACCCAGAGCTTTCCGTCAGGCTGGACACCAAAGAAGAACAGCTTGCCAACTTGATAGGTCGTGACTGCCAGGCTTGTATCTTGTTGTTTAAGCCATGCAGTAAACCCGCGTGACGTGTTAACGGTGAAGAGTGGATCGCCGCCGGCTGCTTTGGCAGCATCCGCTGGATTGGCATCTGATTGCGAGCTGACCAACTTGTCCATGTGCTCCCCCTTTTTACCTACCCACCTACATATCTACCATGATCCGGCTCAGCCGGATCATGGTATCGCGAGGACCTACCGGGAAGCTCAGGGCAAAACTCCTGCGATGTTGATGTCGGTATCGACGATCAGCTGGGCCTGTCCGTTCTCGAATATAGTGAATGTATCGTCGTCGATCGTCGTCGTCCCGACATTGGTCCAGCCGGTCTCGAGTGTACTGACACTGTCGCCGGCATCGCCGTGAACGGTGAGACGCGTGAAGCCTCCGAGCGTGTCGTCAGACAAGTCAAACAGATCACGCGCACCGAGGACCAGATTGTTGTTGCCAGTCCCCGCCAGATCGATCATCTCGATGCTGGTGACCTTGGCGGGAAGGATCACAGAGAAGTCGAACATGTCGCCCGAGCCGTCGAGCCGCAATGTATCGATGCCGGCGCCGCCATCGATGTCGGCAAAGCCGGTGCCGGAGACCCCGAGCACATCGTTGCCGGCACCGCCGCGCAGAATGTCCGCCCCGCCGCCACTGGTCAGGGTATCATTGCCGAGACCGCCGATCAGTATTTCGGCGGCGGCTGTGCCAGTGGTCGTTACCGGTGTCGAGTCTCGCCCGAAGGCCCCGCCGAGTACCACATAGGCCTCGCCGGCACTGCTACCGCCATTGTCGCCGGAGCCTGCCCCAATGATCAGATCATCGAAGCCGTCATCATTGACGTCGCCCGCCGAAGATACGCTTTGACCCGCTAAGTCACTTGGCGCATCTCCCTGCACGATGAAGCCCTGGGCAGCGGTCATGGTCGAGAGGTCGATGTTGACCGGAGCTGCTCTGCCGAACACCACATAGGCCCCGCCGGCTTCGAGGCCGCCATTGTCGCCGAACGGTGCCCCGACGATGAGATCAGCGAAGCCGTCGCCATTGACGTCGCCCGCCGAGGAGACGCTAAAGCCCGCCTCGTCACCTGCCACATCGCCTTGGATGATAAAGCCTTGCGCGGCAGTGATCGTTGTGAGGTCGATGTTAGCCGGAGAAGCGCTGCCGAACACCACGTAGGCCTCGCCGGCATTGCTGCCGCCATCGTCGCCGAATGGTGCCCCGACGATCAAATCGTCGAGGCCATCGCCATTGACGTCGCCCGCCGAGCACACGCTAAAGCCCGCCAAGTCAACTAAAACATCACCCTGGATGACAAAGCCTTGTGCGGCGGTGAGGGTTGTAAGATCGATATTGGCTGGGGAAGCACTGCCGAACACCACATACGCCTCGCCGGCGTTGCTGCCGCCATTATCGCCATTTGGCGCCCCGACGATCAGGTCGTCGAAGCCGTCGCCATTGACATCGCCCGCCGAGGACACACTACGGCCAGCCTGATCATCTGACGCGTCTCCCTGTATGATGATCCCTTGCGCAGCAGTGAGGGTTGTGAGGTCAATGTTGACCGGGCTGGTGCCGCCGAACACAACATACGCCTCGCCCGCACTGAAGCCGCCATTATCGCCATTTGGCGCCCCCAATATCAGGTCGTCGAAGCCGTCGCCGTTGATATCGCCCGCTGACGAGACGCTGAAGCCCGCCTGGTCACCTGCTACATCGCCCTGGATGATGATCCCTTGCATGGCGGTGAGAGTTGTGAGGTCGATATTGACCGGGGAAGCTCCACCGAACACGACGTAGGCCTCGCCGGCTTCAGCGCCACCATTGTCGCCAGCGCGCGCGCCGACGATCAGGTCGTCGAAGCCGTCGCCATTGACATCACCTGCCGAGGAGACGCTCCAGCCCGCCTGGTCACCTGCAACGTCGCCTTGGATGATGATCCCTTGCGCGGCAGTCAGGGTTGTGAGGTCGATGTTGACCGGGAAAGCGCCGCCGAACACAACATACGCCTCGCCGGCTTCAGTTCCGCCATTGTCGCCATTTGGTGCTCCGACGATCAGGTCGTCAAAGCCGTCGCCATTGATATCGCCCGCCGAGGAGACGCTGTAGCCCACAATGTCACCCGCCGTATCGCCCTGGATAATCATCCCTTGAGCGGCGGTGAGTGTCGTGAGATCGATGGTCCTGGCAAAGTTCGCGATGACGCCGTATTCGACCCGCAGCTCCGCGTTGCCATTGGTGTAGCGCTCGTAACTCTCGCCGCTGACAGTGATGCTGCCCTGATAGAACCACCCTGCATCGGCGACATTGACGACATCGCCAGCATTGCCTGTCACGGTGAGGACAGCCATGCCGTTGGCGCGCTCCTCACTCAGGTCGAGCACGCTGAGCCGGTCCACCGTCAAGCTGTTGTTGCCGCTGCCGGTCAGATCGATTAGCTCGATCGAGGTGATTTCGGCCGGAAGGGTGGTGGCCAGATTGAGGGCGGTGCCGCTGCCCTCTAAACGCAGCGTATCGATGCCGGTGCCGCCATCGAGATCGGCAAAGCCGGTACTGGATACGGCGAGCACATCGTCGCCGGCACCACCGCGCAGAATGTCGGCGCCACCACCGCCGGTGAGGGCGTCATTGCCGAGCCCGCCGATCAGCATTTCGGCTCCCGCCGTGCCGGTGGTCGTCACCGGTGTTGAGCCAAGCCCGAAGGTTCCGCCCAGCACGACATAGGCCTCGCCGGCATTGCTGCCGCCATTGTCCCCGAAAGGGGACCCGACGATCAAATCGTCGAAACCGTCGTTATTGACGTCGCCCACCGAGGACACGCTCCACCCTGTCCGATCCCCTGCCACGTCACCCTGGATGATGAAACCTTGCGTAGCGTTGAGGGTTGTGAGGTCGATATTGACTGGAGACGAACTGCCGAACACCACATAGGCCTCGCCGGCACTGCTTCCGCCATCGTCGCCATAGCGCGCCCCGACGATCAAATCGTCGAAGCCATCGCCATTGACATCCCCCGCCGAGGAGACGCTCCAGCCCGCATAGTCACCTGCCGCATCGCCCTGAATGACAAAGCCTTGTGCGGCGGTGAGGGTGGTGAGGTCGATATTGACCGGGGTTGCCCCCCCGAACACCACATAGGCCTCACCGGCATTGCTTCCACCATTGTCGCCCGAGACTGCACCAACGATCAGATCGTCGAAGCCGTCACCATTAACATCGCCGGCAGAGGAGACGCTGAAACCGGCCTGGTCGAACGGGACATCGCCCTGAATGATGAAACCTTGTGCGGCCGTGAGGGTTGTGAGGTCGATGTTAGCGGGCGATGCACTGCCGAATACTACATAGGCCTCGCCGGCAAAGTTACCGCCATTGCTGCCGCCCGGTGCGCCGACAATGAGGTCATCGAAGCCGTCGCCATTGACGTCGCCTGCTGAAGCGACACTGAACCCTGCCAAGTCATCATATGTATCGCCCTGGATGACGAAGCCCTCGGCGGCGGTGAGATTGGTGAGGTCTACATTGATTGAGGAAGCGCCGCCGAATAGCACATAAGCCTCGCCGGCATTGTAGCCGCCATCATCGCCGAATTTTGCTCCCACGATTATGTCGTCGAAGCCGTCGCCATTGACATCGCCCGCCGAGGCGACGCTCCAACCTACCTGGTCGCCTGCGATATCGCCCTGGATGATGACACCTTGGGCAGGCGTGAGGACGCTGAGGTCTACGTTGGCTGGGGAAGCGCCGCCGAACACCACATAGGCCTCTCCGGCACTGGTGCCGCCATTGTCACCATAAGGCGCTCCGACGATCAGGTCGTCGAAGCCGTCACCATTGACATCGCCCGCCGACGATACGCTTCGGCCCAGCTGGTCATTTGTTACATCACCCTGGATGATGAACCCCTGTGCGGCAGTCATGGTCGTGAGGTCGACGTTGACCGGGGTCGCCCCCCCGAACACCACATAGGCCTCCCCGGCCTCGGCGCCGCCGTTGTCCCCCCCTAGCGCTCCGACGATAAGGTCGTCAAAGCCATCGCCATTGACGTCGCCTGCCGAGGAAACGCTCCAGCCCGCAAAGTCTCCTGCCGCATCACCCTGGACAATGAAACCTTGCGCGGCACTCATCGTGGTGAGGTCGATGGTTCGTGCAAAGTTTGCCGTGACACCGTTCTCGACCCGCAACTCCGCATTGCCGTTGGTGTAGCGTTCGTAACTATCACCTCCCACGGTAATGCTACCCTGATAGAACCAGCCCGCGTCAGCGACGTTGACAACATCGCCAGCGTTGCCGTTCACAGTAAGAATGGCTACGCCACTGACGCGTTCTTCGCTTAGGTCGAGGATGCTCAGCCGGTCCACGGTCAGGCTGTTGTTGCCGCTGCCGGTCAGGTCGATTTTCTCGATAGAGGTGATTTCGGCAGGAAGGGTTGTGGCCAGATTGAGCGACAAGCCGTTCCCGTCGAGCCGCAGAGTATCAGTGCCGGCGCCACCATCGACGTCGGCAAAATCAGTGCTGGAAACGCCGAGCACATCGTCGCCGGCACCGCCGCGCAGGATGTCGGCGCCGCCACCACCGGTGAGTATATCATTGCCGAGACCGCCGATTAGCATTTCGGCAGCGCCTGTGCCCATGGTCGTCACTGGTGTTGACCCTAGACCAAAGGCTCCGCCCAGGATCACGTAGGCCTCACCGGCCGCAGTGCCTCCGTCATCGCCAAGAGGCGCGCTGACCAGGATGTCATCGAAGCCGTCACCGTTGACGTCGCCTGCCGCCGAGACGCTCCACCCCGCTTTGTCTGCGACGGCATCGCCGAGAATGGCAAATCCCTGGCTTGCGGTCATCGTAGTGAGGTCGATGTTGCCGGGCGAAGCGCTGCCAAACACGACATAGGCGCTGCCTGGCGTTGGCCCGCCAAAATAGTCAGTCAGTGGGGCGCCGACGATAATGTCATCGAAGCCGTCCCCGTTGACATCGCCCGCCGAGGACACGCTACGCCCCGCAGAGTCGTCAGCAACGTCGCCCTGTATTATGAAGCCCTGTGCCGGGGTCAGGGTAGTCAGATCGATGTTTACAGGCGCCGTACGGCCAAAGATCACATAGGCCTCACCGGCATTTCCGCCGCCATTGTCGCCACCCGGGGCGCCAACGATGATGTCATCGAAGCCGTCGCCATTGACGTCGCCAGCTGACGATACACTGTAGCCGGCATTGTCCAGAGAGACGTCACCTTGGATGATGAAACCCTGGGCGGGGGTCAGAGTAGTCAGGTCGATATTGACCGGTGAGGCGCTACCGAGGATCACGTAAGCTTCACCCGCGCTGCCCCCGCCATTGCTGCCGCTCGGTGCACCGACAATGATGTCGTCGAAGCCGTCTCCGTTGACGTCGCCAGCTGATGATACGCTGCGACCCGCATAGTCCCCAGCAACGTCCCCCTGGATGACGAAGCCCTGGACGGGAGTCAGTGTGGTCAAGTCGATGTTAATCGGCGAGGCACTGCCAAAGATCACATAGGATTCGCCCGCACTGTAGCCACCGTCGTCGCCTCTGAACGCCCCTATGATGAGATCGTCGAAGCCGTCGCCGTTGACGTCGCCGGCTGATGAGACGCTCCATGCGGCAAAATCTTCGGCGGCATCGCCTTGGACGGTAATGCCCTGAACGGGGGTGAGCGTGCTCAGATCTATGTTGACCGGCGCCGCACTTCCAAAGATCACAGAGGCTTCACCGGCGCGATTGCCACCATCGTCGCCCAGGGGTGCGCCGACGATCAGGTCTGCAAAGCCGTCGCCGTTAATGTCCCCGGCGCCGGAAACGGCTCGACCGGCCGTGTCTGCTGCGGCATCGCCGCTGATGATGAAGCCTTGGGTCGGCGTCAAGTTGGCCAGATCGAGGTTGGTCAGCGAGGCGCCGCCGAAGATGACATACGCTCTCCCGGCTTGGGATTCGCCAATCAAACTGTCTGCAAAAGGCGCGCCAATAATGATGTCGTCAAAGCCGTCGCCGTTGACGTCACCTGCTGAGGATATGCTCCAACCGGCCCTGTCGCCGGGATCTTCACCTTGGATGACGAAGCCCTGTGCAAGGGTTAGGGTCGTAAGATCGATTGTCGCTTGGCTAGATACCACACTGTAGCTCTGGGTGTCGGTGGCGGTGGTCTGGTTGCCGGCCGCATCGGTGGTGATGACACTGGCCGCGACGGTGGCGTCGGGGTCGGCAGCAAGGTCGGCGCCGG